>JAZUPI010000067.1:0-7506 GCA_045605085.1 Acutalibacteraceae bacterium | reverse complement strand
CGGTAATAAGACTGATGCTTCCACCGTTTTCTGCGGCGATCCTTTCACACTCGGCAACGAGTTCAGGTGACGGGAAGTATTTTTCAGGAGCACAAGCGACAAAGTGCATGCCCATCTTCGCGCATCCAACCATAAGAGAATTGCCCATATTATATCTTGCATCACCCATATAAACGAAATTGATACCCTTGAGCTTACCAAAATGCTCTTTAATTGTTAAAAAGTCTGCCAGAATCTGTGTTGGGTGGAATTCGTTTGTTAAGCCGTTCCATACAGGAACCTTTGAGTATTTTGCAAGCTCTTCCACAATTTCCTGACCGTAACCACGGTATTCAATTCCGTCGTACATTGAGCTAAGCACCCTTGCAGTATCTGCAATGCTTTCTTTTCTGCCTATCTGTGATGCTGTAGGATCAAGGTAAGTAACACCCATACCCAAATCTCTTGCGGCAACCTCAAAGCTACAACGTGTACGTGTGCTTGTCTTTTCGAAAATAAGAGCAATGTTCTTACCCTTCAACGTATCGTGAGGGATACCTGCTTTTTTCTTTTTCTTCAAATCTGCTGCAAGATTAATAAGATAATCGATTTCCTCAGATGTGAAATCAAGTAATTTTAAATAGTCTTTTCCTTTAAGATTCATTTTGTTCACCTCAAACACACGCGTTTTTTATAACATTAATTGCTTTTTCCAGCTCTTCAAAAGATATGTTAAGTGGTGGAAGTAAGCGAAGCTTGTTTTTAGCTTTAATAGGTAAAACTCCATTCTCCTGACAAGCTTTAAGAACCTGGTTTACGTCCTTGACGGTTTCAACGCCAAGCATAAGACCTAAGCCTGTTACACCCTTAACGCCTTCACAAGAAGAAAGCTCAGACACAATATAATCGTGCTTCTTTTCAACTTCATTTAAAAACTCATCATCAAGACGGCTTATAATGTTGTATGCACCTGCTGTTGCAACAGGATTACCACCAAAGGTTGAACCGTGTGAACCAGGTGTATACACGTTTTCTGTCTTTTCAAAGAACATAGTAGCACCTAAAGGTAAGCCACCACCTATACCCTTTGCAGTTGAAACAATGTCAGGTGTTACATTAAACTTCATATAGCCGTAAAGGGCACCTGTTCTGCCGTTACCTGTCTGCACCTCGTCAACAATAAGAAGAACGTCATTCTTCTGACAAAGGTCATATATACCACTGACAAATTCCTGTGAAAGTGGTACAACACCACCCTCACCCTGAACAGTTTCAATCATAATCGCAGCAATTTTTTCTTCTTCAATATACTTTTTAATAGTATCAAGGTCACCTGCATCTGCATAAAGGAAGCCCTCTGTCAAAGGAAGGAAATCTGTGTGGAAGGTATCCTGACCTGTTGCTGCAAGAGTAGTAATTGTTCTGCCATGGAATGAATTGTTAAGAGTAATTATTTTGTTATATTCAATACCTTTTTTGTTGGCAGCATATTTACGTGCTGCCTTTATTGCACACTCGTTTGCCTCTGCACCGGAGTTTGAGAAAAACACTTTCTTTGCACCGGTCTTCTGACACAAAAGCTCTGCAAGCTTTACACAGGGTGAGGTATAATAAAGGTTAGAGGTGTGCTGAAGCTTTGTTAACTGCTCGGTTGTAGCCTTGACCCATTCCTCGTCACCAACGCCAAAAATGCTTACACCAATACCCGTACCCATATCTATATACTCTTTACCGTCAGCATCATAGAGCTTACTGCCTTTACCACTGACAATTTCTATAGGAAAGCGAGCATATGTATTTGCTATATATTGAGAATCAAGTTCTTTTACGTTCATTGTTTAAACACCCTTTACCATTGTACCTGCACCTTCGTCTGTAAGAAGCTCAAGAAGAACTGCGTGAGGCACTCTGCCATCAAGAATTGTGACCTTATTTACACCCATTTCAATAGCATCAATACAGCACTGTACTTTAGGAATCATACCACCGGAAATAACGCCATCTGCAAAAAGCTGACGAGCTTCTTCTGTATTCACCTTTTTAATCAGGGAATCAGGGTCGTTAACATCACGAAGAATACCGGGAATATCGGTCATCGTAATAAGTCTTTCTGCCTTAAGTGCACCTGCAATGAATGATGCAGCTGTATCAGCATTAATGTTATATGCATTACCTTCGTTGTCACAACCGACAGTTGAAACAACAGGAATATAATCTTTTTCAAGAAGGTCGATAATAGGCTGTACGTTAACCTTTGTAATTTCACCTACAAAGCCCAATCTTTCGTCCTTGACCTCAGCTTCAATAAGGTGTGCATCTATACCTGAAATACCAATTGCAGAGCCACCGAATTCACCCAAAAGATTTACAAGATGCTTATTGATTTTACCTGCAAGCACCATTTGCACAATTTCTGCAGTTTCCTTATCTGTAACACGAAGGCCGTCAACGAAAACACTTTCTTTGCCCACTCTTTTAAGCATTTCAGAAATTTCAGGACCACCACCGTGCACAAGCACAGGCTTCACACCAATAAGCGAAAGAAGAACAATATCCTCCATAACCTGCATTTTGAGGTCTTCACTTATCATGGCATTGCCACCATATTTAATAACAATTATTTTGTTGTGGTATTTCTGTATGTATGGAAGCGCCTGAGTAATAACCTCAGCACGCTGAAGATTTGTAAGTTCCATAAATTTTACCTCTATTCAATCAGGTTCTGTAATCACCATTGATTTTAACGTACTCATACGTAAGGTCGCAGCCCCACGCAGTAGCACCTGAGTCACCTGAATTAAGTTCAACGTTTATTGTAATTTCCTTTTCAAGAAGAATTTCCTTTGCAAATTCCTCGGAAAATTCAATGCCCGAGCCGTCTTTGCAAACAGGAATTGTACCCTTAGCTGATGTAAAAGAAACATCAACCTTGTTAACGTCTACCTTTGCACCACTGTAGCCTATTGCACAAAGAACTCTACCCCAATTAGCATCAGCACCGAACATGGCAGCCTTTGTAAGTGATGAGCAGATTACACTTTTTGCTACAACCTTTGCAATGCATTCACTTTCGGCACCTGTAACCTTACATTCAAGAAGCTTTGTTGCACCTTCACCATCACTCGCTATCATTCTGCAAAGGTGAACTGTAACAGTGTTAAGAGCCTTCATAAACGTATTGAAGCTATCACCCTCACAAGTAATTTCGTCATTACCTGCCATTCCGTTAGCAAGCACCGTAACCATATCGTTTGTTGAGGTGTCACCGTCTACACTTACCATATTGAAGGTATTCTGAATATCACTTGAAAGTGCCTTTTGAAGCATCTCGGAGGAAATTGCACAGTCTGTTGTTATAAACACAAGCATTGTTGCCATATTAGGATGAATCATACCTGAGCCCTTAGCGATACCACCGATTTTACACTCAACGCCGTTAATATCAAAAGAAACTGCAACCTCTTTCATAACGGTATCTGTAGTCATAATGCCTTCTGCAGCAGCATCACTGTTTGCACCAAGAGATGCCTTAAGCTTTTCCATTGCATTAGCAATTGGTGTAATATCAAGAGGCTGACCAATAACGCCTGTTGAAGCAACAACAACGTCGTCTGCACTTATACCCATAGTATCTGCAGTAAGCTTTGCCATTTTCTGTGCAATCTCAATACCGTCTGCATTGCAGGTGTTAGCATTACCGCTGTTGCAGATAACTGCCTGTGCCTTGCCATCCATAAGATTCATTTTAGTTACGGCAAGAGGAGCTCCTTTTACCAAGTTTGTAGTGTAAACTGCAGCTGCATTTGCTTTTTTCTCACTGAAAATGAGTGCTAAATCTCTTTTTGATTTGTTTTTTCTTATACCACAGTGTACACCACCTGCAGTAAAGCCTTTTGCGGCACAAATGCCACCATCTATTATGTTCATATATTTACTCCGTTAAACTTTATATTTCAAGTCCGTTTATGTCTTCGTTTCCGAGTACTATGTTAAGACATTCGACTGCTGCACCTGACGCGCCTTTACCAAGGTTGTCGTACCTTGCAACAAGAAGAATTCTGTCTTCATTTCCGTAAACTGAAACAATCATTGAATCCTTCCCTGAAAGAACTCCTGCAGAAAGGAAGCCGTCTTCACTTTCTTCAGAATAACTGACAAGAGGACCTGTGTATTTATCTTTGTATATTTCTTTGATTTTTTCTAAATCAAAGCCGTTTTTAAGGTCTGACTTAAACAAAGGTACTGTAACCTCCATACCCGAGTAAAAATCACCTACAACAGGACAAAATGCAGGAGCATTTTTGAGACCTGTTATTTTAACCATTTCCTTTAAGTGCTTGTGAGCTTGTGTAAGACCATACTGTCTTGGTGCACTTAAAAGTATGTCAGGCTCTTCCTCGTAGTCAGCAATCATCTTTTTACCACCACCACTGTAGCCGGTAAGTGAGAAGCAGGAAAGATTTTCACTACCATCCAACGCTCCTGCCTCAATCAATGGGTAGACAAGCGAAATAAAACCACTTGCATGGCAACCTGGTACTGCAATTCTTTTTGAAGAAAGAAGCTTTTCTCTGTGCGTTGCTGAAAGCTCAGGAAAGCCGTATGCCCAATCATCCAAGGTACGGTGTGCAGTAGAAGTATCAATAACTACCGTTTTGTCATTTTCTATAAGTGATACAGACTCCTTTGCTGCATCATCAGGCAAGCAAAGGAACGCTATATCGGCAGAATTAAGAGCCTCCTTACGCGCTGAAGGATCTTTTCTTTTTTCATCGCTGAGAGTTATTAGCTCAATTCCTTGAAAGCTTTCTAACCTCTCATATATTCTAAGGCCTGTTGTACCTGCCTTACCATCAATAAATACTTTTTTTGTCATTTAAAAACTCCGTAACATATCTGATCTGCTTTTCAACAGATTTGTAACCTGTTGAGCCTGCAGAAATTCTTTTCGAAATGCAAGTCTCAAGAGAAATCTCGTTAAATAAATCGTCCTCAAACAATTCACTGTGTGCTTTATATTCATCAAGGGTAAGGGTTTCAAGAACCTTATCCTTTTCTATGCACTCAGCAACCGTCTGACCAACAATTTTGTACGCTGTTCTGAAAGGCATCCCCTTTTTCACAAGGTAGTCAGCAAGGTCTGTTGCATTTATAAAGCCCTTCTGTGCTGCAGAGTACATATTGTCCTTTAAAACTGTCATTGTTGCTACCATTGGAGCAAAAATGCTGAGGCATTTCTGAACTGTTTCTATGCTGTCAAAAATAGCTTCTTTATCTTCCTGCATATCTTTATTGTAAGCAAGTGGAAGACCTTTAAGGGAAGTAAGAAGCGCAAACAAGTCGCCATAAACTCTACCTGTTTTACCTCTTACAAGCTCTGCCATATCAGGATTTTTCTTCTGCGGCATAATTGATGAACCTGTTGTGTAAGAATCATCAAGCTCAACAAACTTGAATTCCCATGAGCTCCAAAGAATAATTTCTTCGGAAAATCTTGAAAGGTGCATCATTATTATTGAAAAAGCTGACATAAGCTCTACGCAGAAATCTCTGTCGGAAACACCATCAATGCTGTTTTGCATTATTCCATAGAAACCAAGCTTTTCTGCCTCGTACTCACGGTCCGTATCATAAGTTGTACCTGAAAGAGCACAAGAACCAAGTGGGGAATAATTCATTCTCTTAACTGCGTCCTGAAGTCTTGATGCATCACGCATAAACATCTGTGCATATGCTAAAAGGTGATGAGCAAAGGTTATAGGCTGTGCTCTTTGAAGATGTGTGTAGCCGGGAAGAATTGCATCCTGATTTTCTGCAGCCTTATCGCGAATCACTTCAACAAGAGAATAAATAAGGTCATTTACTTTTTCTGCCTCGTCGCGAAGATAAAGTCTGATGTCAACTGCAACCTGGTCATTACGGCTTCTTGCTGTGTGAAGACGTTTGCCTACGTCTCCCTTGCGTGAGGTTAACTCACTTTCAATGAACATATGAATATCTTCAGCACCATCGTCAAAGCTGAGCTTACCTGCAACAATGTCGTCAAGAATACCTGAAAGACCGTCAATAATCTCTTCGCAGTCTTTCTGTGTTATAATGCCTTGCTTTGCAAGCATCTGTGCATGTGCGATTGAGCCCTGAATGTCCTGACGATACATTTTGCAATCGAAGTGAAGTGATGAGTTAAAGTCATCTGCTTCCTTGTCAAGAGCCTTTGAAAACCTGCCTGCCCACATTTTATCCATAGTAATTATACCCTTTCAAAAATCACTTTTGCACATTCGGAAAAAGCACCGAATGTGCAAAAATTTGATTAATTATTTATCGAGAGATGCAAGACCATTCTTTTCTCTCATATTTGCCATAACCTTGATTGGAAGTCCGTAAAGGTTAATGAAGCCTGCTGAATCCTTCTGATCGTAAACTTCATCTTCGTCAAAGGTTGCCATATCTGCGTCGTAAAGTGAGTAAGGTGAGCAAACGCCTGCATTAATCATATTACCCTTGTAAAGTTTAAGCTTAACGTCACCTGTAACTGTTTCCTGTGTAGAATCAACGAAAGCAAGAATCGCCTTTGTGAGTGGTGTGTACCACTGTGCGTTGTAAGTAAGCTCTGCAAGCTTCTGTGCAACAAGTGCCTTATAATGTGCAGTTTCTTTATCAAGACAAATTGTTTCGAGAACGCTGTGTGCCTTATAAAGAATCGCTCCACCTGGGGTCTCGTATACGCCACGGCATTTCATACCAACAAGTCTGTTTTCAACGATATCAAGAAGACCAATACCGTTTGCGCCACCAAGCTCGTTAAGCTTTGTAACAAGCTCAACTGCGCCCATCTCTACGCCATCAACTGCTGTAGGAACACCTTTTTCAAAATGAATTGTAACATAAGTGGGTTTATCGGGTGCCATTTCGGGAGAAACGCCCATTTCAAGGAAGCCTTCTTTATTGTAAAGAGGCTCGTTCATTGGGTCTTCAAGGTCAAGACCTTCGTGAGAAAGGTGCCAGATGTTTTTATCTTTTGAGTAGTTTGTTTCTCTGCTTATTTTAAGTGGAACGTTGTGCGCTTCTGCGTAATCAATTTCTTCTTCACGAGATTTAATATCCCACTCTCTCCAAGGAGCAATAATTGGCATATCCGGTGCAAAAGCTTTAATAGCAAGTTCAAAACGAACTTGGTCGTTACCTTTACCTGTACAACCGTGACAAATTGCATCTGCGCCTTCCTGTAAAGCGATTTCTGCAACTCTTTTACCAATTGACGGACGAGCAAATGCTGTACCTAAAAGATATTCTTCGTATTTTGCACCAGCCTGAACACAAGGGAAAACGTAATCTTCAATAAATTCTTTTGTAAGGTCTTCAACGTAAAGTTTTGAAGCACCTGTTTTAAGAGCTTTTTCTTCAAGACCTTCTAACTCACTTGCCTGACCAACGTTACCAGAAACTGCAATAACTTCGCAGTTATTATAGTTTTCTTTAAGCCAAGGAATAATAATTGATGTATCAAGCCCACCTGAGTAAGCT
>JAZUPI010000066.1:0-4856 GCA_045605085.1 Acutalibacteraceae bacterium | reverse complement strand
GATATTCACCAAATCCGCCTTTCAACTCTTTAGCTGATGGTATTTTCTTTAAAACATCAAGTAAGCTCATAATTCACCTTTCAAAACTCAACTCTGCCAACAGGCTTTGCATTTTGGCTGTTTGTACCTGCGAGGATGGTGTAGCTCTTGTCAAGCTCCCATTCGCCTTTTTCGGCATTGGAGAATTTTATATCTTCAAGGTCGATTTTGTTATTTGTGCTTACGCTCTCACCTGCTTTAACGCTAACTCGTTTAAAGCCTTTAAGGAGCTTAACGGGTCTGTCCTGCTTTGAATTTTCGCTTGAAACATAAATCTGCAGAACCTCGTCACCATCAACAGAGCCGATATTTTTAACATCTGCTGAAACCTCAAGTGCATTTTCAGTTTGCGACACCTTCATATTTTGAAGTTCAAAATCAGTATACGAAAGTCCGTAACCGAATGGGAATTGTGGCTCAATACCTTTCTTATCAAATAATGTATAGCCGTGGTAATAGCCATAATCAATTTCTCTTGTGCTATCTTCAATGCGTAAGAATGAAGGATAATCTTTAGCATCATTTGCAATAGTAAATGGCAATTTACCGCCTGGGTTCACATCACCGCTTATAACATCTGCAAGTGCGTTACCACCCTCAAGACCGCTATAGAATGAGAAAAGAATTGCATCTGCTGAATCAGACCATTCCTTGATAACATAGGCACTACCGCCCATTACATTAACCACAAGCTTTTTACCTATTTCTGACAAGGCTTTAACGAGAGCAACATCCTCTTCAGGCACTCTCAAATTCACTCTGTCGCCACCCTTACCGATAGGCTTTTGCTTAATGTTACCTCTGTTTACAAGGAACTCACCCTCTTGCTTGTAGTCGCTACCAACACAAGCAATTATGTAATCGCAATCCTTAACGGTTTCAGTAGCTTTAGCTATATCGCAACCATTATATACAACTACATTCTCTGCACCAAATCGGTTCTTGATGCCCTCAAATGCAGTAACAGTATATGGACTGTAAACTCTACTGCTACCGTGGTCGCCAACGTTTATTTTATCTGCATATCTGCCAACAACGGCAATTTTCTTACCATTGGCAACGGGCAGAGTTTTATTTTCATTTTTAATAAGAACTGTACCTTTTCCTGCAACCTTGCGTGATAATTCGGTATGCTCTTTTGCAAGAATAACGGACTTAGGTTGCGTTTTATATTCGGGCAATGTTTTAATAAGTGCTTTAAGAACTCTTATTACTGATAAATCTATATCAGCCTCGGTAAGCTCACCTTTTTTCAGCTTACTGTTCAAAAACGCATATCTGAATGTGTATGGCATTTCAACATCCATACCTGCTTTAACACTTCTTGCGGCATCATAAATACCATAAACGAAGTCAGAAAGTGCAAAGCCCTCAAAGCCCCATTCATCACGAAGAATATTGGTTAAAAGCTCCTTGTTTTCACAAGCATAGGTGCCGTTCACCTTGTTATATGCGCCCATTATAGACATTGCACCTGCATCGATGCACTTTTTGAAATGAGGAAGATAAACCTCGTGGAGATATCTTTCATCCGCCTTGGCATCAACGCTGAATCGCAAATCCTCAATACTGTTAAGGGCGTAATGCTTAGGGCAAGCAATTATGCCGTTTTCTTGCATCGCCTTTGTAAGAGCAACTCCCATTTTGCCAAGCAAGAACGGGTCTTCGCCATAGGTTTCCTGCGCTCTGCCCCATCTGGGATTGCGAAGAAGATTTATGCACACACCTGCATATAAATTGGCACCAAAAGCACTTGCTTCTTTAGCCATAACCTGACCGATTTCATATTCTAATTCATCATCAAAGGTTGCACCACGAAGCATTGAAACGGGAAAACAAGTACATTTACCCATAACAATACCACGAGGACCATCTGTGAAAAGGACAGGTGGAATACCAAGCCTTTTGCAACCGCCTGCAGGATAAGCCTCACCATTATAGTACCTGCCACGAGTGAAAACATTTTTGATGGTTACTCCCATAGCATGGCCACGCATCATACGTATTTTTTCTTTAAGAGTCATTTCAGAGAGAAGCTTCTCCGCAACCTCATTTAATTTTTCAGTTGTAGGATTTTCTTTGTAAAGCTTAACCGCAGTTTTAAAATCAAAACTCATAAAAACAGCTCCTGTCAGATTTTTGTTTTATTCTTCACCCAACAATTTCTTTTGTTTATATTTAGGTAACTTATCAACTACAGTTCTATAGCTGTGGTCTGTCATTTCAATAATAAGTTCATCAGGAACACTTTCAAGAGGAAAAGTATTAAAATATGGTTGTTGAACAGGAGGACAATGATAACCTCTCACGATAACTCCGGGATACATCTGCCTGTAAAAATCCCCTGTCATACACTCGCATTTCAGAGTTACAGTTTCTTTACCTTTAAGAACGAACAACTGTGCAAAGATTTTACCTTCAACTTTAACTATATCACTTTCAGGACCAAAGGGATGGTCAATATACGCTCCTTTTTTCGAAAGACAATAATCGAGCAATTCTGAATATTTCATTAGAAACCACCTCTGCAATCAGCGTTACTTTTTCAATATTGAAATAACGCTATCAAGCTGGTCTGTGGGCACGCCCAAATCTGCAAGATAGTTGTAAGCTTTTTCGCTTAAGGTGTTGCCTTGTGCATTCATTACTTCTGTGTAATACACACTTTCTTTGAGTTGGTTAATTTTTCGTTTACTACCTATTGCACCAAAGTTTGAGAAAAGGTAATCACGACACAAATCTTCTTCAGACACACCTAAAAGGGCATTTATGAGAAAAGCGAACATACCCGTTCTGTCTGTTCCTACGCTACAGTGAATAATCATAGGATAATTTTCTTCATCAGATAAAACTTCAAATACCTTTAAAAGCTGAGCATTGTTTTCACCATGCAAATCGCCTGACCAGTCCGTTGGACAGCTTATGTAATTAACACTTTCCCCTATGGGACTTTCAGTTATACCACCGGTTTCTCCTGTGTGAATCTGACGCAAATCAATTTCGGTTTTATACCTAAACCTTCAAGCATTTCTATTTTTCCGTCTTCAGTGATTATAACTGCACAACCGTTGTCCTTACTCTCGTTCAATCTGCCACATCTGTAAATAAGACCTTGATTTGTGCGAGTTCCATCCTCAGTTACCCAACCGCCAATATCACGGACATTTGTAATACCATCCACATAGATGTTTCTTGGTGCAGCAGACGAAGTAGTAAAATACATCACATCACTTGTTTCACCGTCATAACTTACAGTCCAATAATAATCGGTAGCAATTTCAAGATTATAAACAGATAAGCTGTTTTCGGTTGTTGAATATGTCTGTGCTTTCCTCATATCTTCAGATTTGCTGATGGAAACCGTATATTCTGTTTTACCGTCAGCAATCTCTTCAGAGGGCCAGGATAATACTACCTCTTCAGGATGACTGAGTTCTTTTTCACCCTTAACACCAAAAGGTACTTTTTCACAATCACCTGTCAGATATTTATTTTGCTTTTTTGAATGCAATTCAACTTCGCATTCGACCGGATAAAATGTATCATTTTCAGATGAAGCGGATTGATTATCAGCAATACCACACCCAACTAAATTAATGATACATACAATTATCAACAAAGTAGAAATTAATTTTTTCATAAAACTACTCCTCAAACAATTTAAGATAATTATTTATCACATAAGCTTTCCTCAACAAACCTTTTAATATAACCGATTTGTGTCGGCATAATGTTGTCAGGGAGATTACCTAACTGAAAAAATCTTAGCTCCGTGCTTTCGCCATCAGGTTTAAGTTCGCCCCAAAACTCATTGATTATATATACAACATCGGTATAATAAACCTCGTCCTTGTTAGGATAAACCATATGCACATTTGCTTTAATATCAAAGAGCTTCGGGTTTGCAAAATCAAGGTTTGTTTCTTCCTTGATTTCTCTTTTAAGTGCATCTTCCAATGATTCCCCAAGCTCTATAGCGCCACCGGGAGTACACCATTCACCTGTATCTGTTCTCTTTTCAAGAAGCATACCTTTTTCTTCATTGTAAAGAATAGCCATTGCAGCAACTGCCATAATGGGTGCGTGTCCCACAAATTTTCTCATCTCACCAATATAACTCATAATATTTCTCCTATCACTTTTTCAATTCACCAATAAACCCGAATGAATTGGATTTGTTTCCATTCATTGTAGGTATTACAAATTTCTGATAATCAAGTGTTTTAAAATCTGAAAGCAGATTCAAGATATAAGCTTCTGCGTGGTGGCGTACTGTTGCACCATCATAAGTTTTAAATGCTCCATATATACCTGTTTCCTTTTGTGCCTTTTTATAAAACAACCATCTTTTAAAGCCTGAATTCAAAAGAAAATCGTTAATATAAATTATACCACCGGGCTTCAACACTTTTTTGATATCGTTTAAAAGCACTTCTTGAGATTCGTTGTCAGGAACACAAGTGAGAACTCCGAACAATATTACCGCATCAAATGTGTTTTGCTCAAATGGTAATTTACCATCGGGATTTGCAACCAAATTCAAATTCGGATACTCTCGCATTCCCCTTTTAATCATATTTTCAGCAGAATCAACACCCGTTAAATCGGTAAAACCTGATTCTGCCAACTCATTCAAAATTCTGCCGTAACCGCAACCCACATCAAGAATTTTACAATCCTTGGAAACGTATTTTGAAAACAATTCAACATCTAAAACAGTTGTGAACTTCTTTTCCTCTGCTACGGAGTTCCAATATTCATTTTGGTTCATAGTACCACCTTACAATTCAAATTCTTTTAATAAACCCGAAACTCTT
>JAZUPI010000065.1:0-102204 GCA_045605085.1 Acutalibacteraceae bacterium | reverse complement strand
CGTAAACATCATGGTATTCGATACTGAGGTTTACTCAAACACAGGTGGACAGGCTTCTAAGGCTTCTAACATCGGTCAGGTTGCTCAGTTCGCAGCTGCTGGTAAGGCTATCGCAAAGAAGAGCCTTGCAGAAATCGCTATGAGCTATGGCTACGTTTATGTTGCACAGATCGCAATGGGCGCAGACCAGAACCAGACTCTTAAGGCAATCAAGGAAGCTGAAGCTTACCATGGTCCTTCACTTATCATTGCTTACTCACCATGTGAAATGCACTCTATTAAGGGTGGTATGGTTAACTGCCAGAACGAAATGAAGAAGGCTGTTGATTGTGGTTACTGGAATATGTTCCGCTTCAACCCAGCTCTCAAGGCAGAAGGCAAGAACCCATTCACACTTGATTCTAAGCCTGCAACAGGCGCATACAAAGAATTCCTTCTTAACGAGGCTCGTTATGCATCTCTTACTCGCTCATTCCCTGCAAGAGCAGAAGAACTCTTCGCTCAGTCAGAGAAAGCAGCTCAGGAAAGATATGCTCACCTTCTCAGACTTAAGGATCTTTATGCTCCAGATGCTGAATAAGTAATATTCGCTTAACGCAACTATTCCCTATGCAGTTAATTCTGCATAGGGAATTTTTTGTTTGATATATACTATTATATATGCTATACTGAAAAAACTAGGTGGTGAGCAAGTGGCAGACGAAAAAGAGATATTAAAAAAACGCTTCCGTGAGCTTTACAATCGTTCACAGAATCATGGTATATACATTTATAGTGATTTTCTTAATGCATATGAACAAGCTCTGCTTGAAGAAGAAATTCGTTATGGCTACACACTTTCCGGTGGTTACCCTGACGCAGAAAGAAAAATCGTCTGTTTCGGTAACGAAAACGAATTTGGTTACGCACCTTGTCCACCCGTTGAAATCATCTGCATTTCTCCCCTTTCGGAAAAATTTGCAGATGACCTTACACATCGCGACTTTTTAGGCTCGCTTATGGGACTTGGAATAAAACGCGAAACCCTAGGTGACATTGTTATAAACAAAAACAAAGGTTATCTCGTTTGTATGGAAACAATTTCACAGTTTATTATAGAAAACCTTACAAAAGTACGCCACACAAGTGTCAGCTGTGAAAAGTGTAATGAAATACCCCTGGAGGATTTGCCTCAACCAAAGGAAAAGATGGTTATTGTATCATCCTTAAGACTTGACGTGTTAATTTCAGGAGTGTACGATATTTCAAGAAGCAAATCTTCGGCACTTATTGACGGAGAAAAGGTCTTTATTAACGGAAAGCTCACAAAAAGCAACTCCATAAACATTGAAAACGGCTCGATGATTTCTGTGAGAGGCTACGGAAGATTTCGTTATACTGAAGTTTTGGGAACAACAAGGAAAGATAGAATAAGGATTTTGTGTGAGGTATATTAAAAGACGCCAGATACCAGATACCAGATGCCAGATGCCAGATGCCAGATACCAGATGCTAGATGCCAGATACCAGATGCCATAGTTTTACACTAGAAAAGGATAATTAATTATGAGTAATTATAAAGATTTATTAGTTTGGCAAAAATCTATCCAACTTGTAACAGATATTTATGAACTAACTAAAACGTTTCCATCAGAAGAGGTTTACGGACTAATCTCACAAATGCAAAGAGCAGCTGTATCAATTCCCAGCAATATTGCAGAAGGAAATGAGAGAAATTCAAAAAAAGAATTTGCCCATTTCTTATGCATAGCAAGAGGATCATTATCAGAACTTGAAACACAAGTTATTATTGCAGAAAAGTTAGAATATATTAACAAAAATCAAAGCACACAAATTTTAAATAATTGTCATGAATTAGGAAAAATGATAAATGGATTATTAATAAAAATAAATTAACATAAATAGCGGATACCACTACCATTGCAATACATATCTTTCATTAAGTTGTGTTTATCTACGGATAATCAAACCAAGAAAACACATCTACTGTTATGAAAACCGGCATCTGGCATCTGGTATCTGGCATCTTAACAGGAGGTAAAAATATGAAAACATTGAAACTTGGTAAAAGCGGTGTTGACGTACCCGTTATTGCCGTTGGCTGTATGAGAATGGCCGACAAAACTGTTGAAGAGGCAAAGGCACTTCTTGATACTGCTATGGGACAGGGACTTAATTTCTTTGACCACGCAGACCTTTATGGTAGTGGAAAAAGCGAGGAAGTTTTTTCAAAAGCAATTGGCATGAATGACGACGTACGCGAAAAAATCATTCTTCAATCAAAATGTGGTATTTGTCCGGGTAAAGTGATGTTTGACTTTTCCAAGGAACATATTATTAAATCTACCGAGGGTTGTCTTAAAAGACTTAATACAGATTATCTCGATTTTCTTCTTTTGCACCGTCCTGACACTCTCTACGAGCCTGAAGAGGTTGCAGAAGCATTTGCGTACTTAAAGGAAAGTGGCAAGGTAAGACACTTTGGCGTTTCTAACCAAAACCCAATGCAGATGCGTCTTTTACAGAAATATTTAGGTGATGAGCCTATTTGTGCAAACCAGCTTCAATTCAGTATTACAGATTGTCACATTGTAAAGCAGGGTCTTTACGTTAATATGCGTGAGGACAACGCCATTGACCGTGACGGTGGTGTGCTTGAATATTGCAGATACGAGGATATTACAATACAGGCATGGTCACCATTCCAGTACGGCTTCTTTGAGGGCGTTTACGTTGACAACCCTGATTTCCCTGAAATTAATGCAAAGCTTCAGGAATTGGCAGATAAATATGGTGTTACAAAATCCACAATTGTTATAGCCTGGATTCTTCGCCACCCTGCAAAAATGCAGCCACTTACAGGCACAATGAATCCTGAGAGACTTCTTGAATGTGCAAAAGCGGCTGATATTACCCTCACCAAGCAGGAGTGGTACGAGATTTTCTCAAGCGCAGGGAATGTTATTCCGTGATGTGATTTATTGTCAAAAAAAAAGCTCGGTCTTTCGACCGAGCTTTTCTCATTTTATTTCTTGCTCCAAGTTATCGAACAACGGTGAATTGAAAAATTCACGTATATCTATTTCAAGACCGTCACAAATCTTCTTTATTGTAGAAACGGTTGCACTGTTGTTCCTGCCACTTGTAATATTATTAAGTGTAGACTGAGTCAAGCCTGAAATTGTAGCAAGTTTGTTTATTGTAATATTATTTTTCTCTGTTAATTCAATAATTCTTTTTCTTACAGCTTCACCAATAGTCATATAAAAACCTCGCTTAAGATTTATACAACGCCGTTTTCATTTAATGCATATATTATAAAAAACAAGACCTCCTAACAAGTAAGACACAACACTAACAGCTATTGTTGCAGGAATTTTTGTCATATATTGCGAATAGTCTGTGGATTGTGTTTCTTCACTCTTAAAGAATTTATATAAATCTGTTTTCTCTTCAAAGCGTATAAAAAACAAAGCACCTATTACAGTAAATGCAGCAACCCACCACACAAAAATAAGAGGGCAACAAAATGAAATACCGCCACACAAAATAAGGTAAAAGTATGAAAGTGTTTTGAGGTATCTTTCTCTGTTTGTTCTTCGTAACACTTCGTTAATTATTGCTATAACAAGCAAAACAACAAGCATTACAATAATTATTATCCACAATGTATCTGTATATTTATATGAATCAGATAAAGCGACAAATAACTCAAAATCCATAAAAGATTCACCTCTTATTTATTATAACAAACCAATTTTTCTTTTGCAAATATGTTTTCCGTTGTTATGTACCACAGCAAAGCGGCAAGGACACGGATATCAGCCGTGCTGTAAATTCATAATAACCTTATCTCAACGCAGTTCCAAAATTATTATTTATTCTTTTTTTATTTATTCATTATTCTTTCCGGCTCGTTATATTAAGAATATCCCACCATTCCGACCGAACATTACAAAAACAATAAGTATATTACCCGTGGTATGGTTTGTTAATACAACTGTTTTGTCAGAGAATGGTCCCCCCTTTTTCGAAAAAGGGGTAGGCTATCGCATCACTTTAAACTCTTGCGAAGCTTACAATGTTCGGAAGCGTAGCTTCCCCGAAACTCCTCACTCCTCACGCCTAACTCCTAACTCTGCGAAGCTCTGGCATCTGGCATCTGGCGACTGGCAGCAAAAACAGCGTCCCAGACCCTCAATTCCTAATTCCTAATTTAAAAAAAAGCTCGGTCTTTCGACCGAGCTTTTTGTTATATCTTTCTAACCTTAATTATATCTTCATTTGCTGAAAGCTTTGCAATTACGCTGTCAGGAATCTTATCTGCTGCAACAAGTGTGTATGCAAAGTCGCCCTTGGCTTTTGATGAGAAGCCTGTTGTTTCAACGCCTGCACTTGTGAATGCACCAAGAATATCATTCATTACAGTAAGCACGTTGTGGTGAATAACTGCAACTCTTTCACCCTGTGCATCAAGCTCAACGTTAGGGAAGTTAACAGAATTCTTGATATTTCCCTTTTCAAGGAATTCTCTTATTTCAACTGCTGCCATGTATGCACAGTTTTCTTCACTTTCAGGAGTTGAAGCTCCTAAGTGAGGAAGTGCTGTAACACCATCAACACCAATAACCTCGTCACTTGGGAAGTCTGTTACGTAAGCTGCAACCTTACCACTTTCCATAGTTGCTACAAGTTCAGCACCATTAACAAGCTCACCACGTGCAAAGTTAAGAATACGAACGCCATCTTTCATTTTCGCGATAGTATCGGCATTAATCATACCCTTTGTATCCTTTGTGCAAGGAAGGTGAAGTGTTATGTAATCTGCTTTTGCGTAAACTTCATCAAGAGTATCAACATACTCTGTATCTGCAGGGAGCTGATCTTTGAGTGCTTCGTTGAAATATGGATCGTAACCCACAATTTTCATACCAAGGTTGTTTGCTGCAACTGCAACAAGACGTCCGATTGCACCAAGACCAACAACACCAAGTGTTTTACCAAGAATTTCAGGACCTGCAAACTGTGACTTACCTTTTTCAACGAGCTTACCAACATTTTCGCCCTCGCCCTTAAGAGTTTTGCACCAGTCATAAGCCGCAACTACTCTTCTTGAAGAAAGCATAAGACCTGCAATTACAAGCTCCTTAACTGCGTTTGCATTTGCACCCGGTGTGTTGAAAACAACAATACCCTTCTTTGTGCATTCGTCAATAGGAATGTTGTTTACGCCTGCACCGGCACGTGCTACTGCAACGGTCTTTTCACTGAAAGCAAAATCGTGCATAGCTGCTGAACGGACAATGATACCGTCAGGACAATCGCAGCAATCTGTTACTGTATATTTCTCATCTAATTCCTTAAGACCTATCTGAGAAATTTTATTTAAAGTTAAAATATCGTACATTAAAATCAACCTTTGTATAATAATTTATGAATTAGCTTTTTCGAAATCAGCCATAAACTCAACCAATTTCTCTACACCTTCAATTGGCATTGCATTGTAAATGGATGCACGCATACCACCTACTGTTCTGTGACCCTTGATGTTAACAAAGCCTGCTGCAGTCGCCTCTTTAACAAACTTCGCATCAAGCTCCTCGTCACCTGTAACGAATGGAACGTTCATAAGTGAACGGTCCTCTGCAACAACTGTACCTTTAAAGAGTTTACTGTTGTCAAGGAAGTTGTAAAGAATTTCTGCTTTTTTACGGTTACGCTCTGCAACTGCTGAAAGACCACCGAGAGATTTGATCCAATCAAGCACAAGCTTACAAATGTAAATTGTGTAGCATGGTGGTGTGTTGTAAAGTGATGCGTTATCAGCATGAATCTGGTAATTAAGCATTGTAGGAGTAATATCTCTTGCTTTGCCTAACATATCTTCACGAATGATGGCAATTGTAAGACCTGCAGGTGCAACATTTTTCTGTGCGCCACCGTAAACCATTGCAAATTTTGAAATATCAAGAGGCTCTGAAAGGAAGCAGCTTGAAATATCTGCAATAAGAGGAATATCGCCTGTATCTGGAATCTGATGGTAAACTGTACCGTAGATTGTGTTGTTTAGACAAACGTAAACATAGTCTGCATCAGAACGGAAATCTTCCTTTGTTGTTTTAGGAATGTATGAGAAGGTTTTGTCTGCAGAGGATGCAACGGCTTTAACGTCACCATATCTCTGAGCTTCTGCATATGCCTTTTTTGCCCACTGACCTGTAATGATATAATCCGCCTTACCTGAGCCATTCATAAAGTTAAGTGGAATAGCTGCAAACTGAGTTGATGCGCCACCCTGAAGGAAAAGCACCTTATAGTTTTCGGGAATATCCATAAGTTCTCTTAAAAGTGCTTCTGCAGATTTAATAATGCTTTCAAAAACCTTGGATCGATGGGACATTTCCATAACGGACTGTCCAGAGCCTTCATAATCAAGCATTTCTGATGCCGCTTTTTTTAACACCTCTTCGGGAAGCATTGAAGGACCCGCAGAGAAATTGTAAACTCGTGCCATAACACGATTACCCCTTTCCATATATAAGAAAATAAATACTTGATAAAATAAATATACTGAAAATTATATACCATTAAAACATTGTTTTAATACCGAAAGAGAAAAATAACGTATATTTTTTAACAATCTTTTAAAATATATGTGTTTCCACAAAGAAAAGAACGACTACGTCTCACGACGCAGCCGTTCTTTATATGAAAGGCGTTGAACTTTTACTTGTCTGTATCAGGTGAAATAAGTCCGTAACCTGTTGCATTACGCTTGTAGACAACGTTTATTTCATCTGTAGCTGCATTAAGAAACATATAGAACTGATGTCCTAAAAGATTCATCTGCAGAATTGCTTCCTCAACACTCTGAGGCTTCAACGCAACGGTTTTTTCTCTGATAACGTCAAACTCTGCCTCTTCCTCAATTTCGTCTGTAAAGAAATCGTCTAACACAGCAGCATGAAGCTTTTTATCTAACCTTGTTTTGTTTTTTCTTATTTGCCTTATAAGTGAATCCACACAATTATCAAGAGCATCAATCATATTGTCTTCTTTTTCTTCTGCGCGGTAAATCATACCACCCTTGGTTACTGTGACTTCAACTATATGGCAATTTTTCTCAACTGTGGCAGTAATTTTTGCCGCTGCCTCTTCACCGAAAAGCTTTTCAACCTTTGAGAGGCGTTTTTCTGCACGCTGACGAAAATCTTCGCGTGGATTACATTTACGACCAACAATAGTAATATTCATAGTAACACCCTTTCGGATTAAGATTAGCCCAAAAGGAGAACAGGTTAAATTTCTTTAACTTGCTCTCCTTTCAACTTTATATTATCATCTAAAACCCGAATTGTCAATAACTTTTGTGCAATATCAATAGAATTTTATGTTTTTTATGGATTTTATTGATATTTTTGATTAAACTGTCACATTTCATAACAATAGCAAAAATAAAAAAGCCATTCAATGAAATGGCTCTTTTTGTTTTTTCTTACGAAACTACCTCGTACATATTTGCTGCTTCATCTTTTTTTGCATACTCATTAACAGACAAAACCTTGTATTTTGTGAGGTTACTGCCCATTTGAATAGCAATAATATCGCCTGTTTTAACTTCGTATGACGCACGGGCAATTTTACCGTTAACTTCAACGTGCTTTGCATCGCAAACCTCGTTGGCGACTGTGCGTCTTTTTATGATACGTGATACTTTTAAGTATTTATCTAATCTCATAAATTCTCCTTTTACATTGTGGCTAAAAGCGTAAGGATGCATAAATCTACTCTTTTGTTTTACTCGTTATTTGCCACTCCAAAAGAGGTGGTCTTTAATAAGTACTGCTCTGCAAGGTGCAGCTTCTACTCCTGACACCTTAAGTGGTTGAGCCATAAGGAAATATCTGCCGGGCTCAACGTTTGAAAGGTCAAGACCTTCAATAATAGGAATATCTGCAGAAAGAATTGCTTTGTGAATCAGGCTGTTTGACGTGCTGTTACCAATTGTCTGTGCATCTGTACCAAGAAGCTTGACACCTGAATCTACAATATAATATGCGCTACTTTCCATAAGATATGAAAGACCGTTACCTTTAATAAGAAGTCTTTCGCAATCCTGCCACGGAAAATTATCCTCTGCAAAGGCACCTGTAATAGGTCCCGGTGGTGCTTCAACAACTGCACATTCACCAATAAAAATATCCTGTGGGAATTGGTCTATTGTTTTGCCACCTTCAATAAAGTGAAGTGGTGCATCAATATGTGTTGCTGCGTGAAGACACGTGTAAACAGAATTCAGGTTACAATGATCACCACCACGCAAGCTCTGAATAGGATCAACATACCCTTCCGGATCACCAGGATAAACCGGAGTTTTCAATAAATCTCTGGAAATGTCTATAATCTCCATAACTACACCTTACAATACTTTAGTTTATTTTAAAAGGTTGTTTATATCTACCTGAGTAAGTGCCGTAAAGTCTGCACCGTTAAAGGCTGAAACAACATTGTTCATATATGCTTTTTCAAAGCCTTCATCGAAAGCACCAAGGCTTACAACGGTTTCAGTACCGTCTGCCATACATTTAAGCTTTGCTGCACCTTCATTGAGCTCGTTGTCACCAATAACAACAGTAAACTCTGAATTGATTTTGTTAGCGTACTTCATCTGTGCTTTAATTGATCTGCCAACAGTATCCACGTTTACACTGTAGCCCTGTGCACGAAGCTCTGAAGAAAGCTCAAGAGCTTTTAAAACTGCACCCTCGCCTGCCGTAACAATAGAAAGGTTGCATTTAGGTGCTTCTGGGAACGGAATTCCACTTTCTTCCATATAAATAAGAAGTCGTTCAAGTCCCATAGCAAAGCCACAAGCAGGAAGGGATGCGCCACCTAATTCTTCAATAAGACCATCGTAACGGCCACCACCGCCAAGAACAAGACCTTTTGTTTTTTGGTCAAGTGAAACAAACTCAAAAACTGTTCTTGTATAGTAATCAAGGCCCCGTACAATCTGTGGATTAACAACGTATTCTATATCCATTGCACCAAGGTACTTCTGAAGCTTTTCAAAGTGGTCTCGACAATCGTCGCAGATATAGTCAAGCACAACAGGGGCGTCTGCCGCAATTTTTGAACAAACAGGACTTTTACAGTCAAGAATTCTCATTGGATTTCTATCAAGTCTTGAAAGACAGGTTTCGCACAAATCTTCTTTCTTGCTATCAAAAAATGCTTTAAGCGCATCTGAATATTTTTTTCTGCATTCAGGACAACCGATTGAGTTAATTTCAACTGCTAACTTTTCGATGCCTATAAAATCAAAATACTGCTTTGCAAGAGCAATTATTTCTGCATCTGCAAGTGGTGATGCAGCACCAAAACACTCAATACCAAACTGATGGAATTCACGAAGTCTGCCTGCCTGAGGCTTTTCGTAACGATAGCAGGAGGTAAGGTAACAAACCTTCTGTGGAAGTGGCTCGTTAAAAAGTCCGTGCTCCAAAAAAGCACGTACAGCACCTGCTGTACCTTCAGGACGAAGTGTTATTGAACGGTCACCTTTGTCGTTAAAGGTGTACATTTCCTTCTGGACAACGTCTGTTGTTTCACCTACAGAACGGTCGAAAAGCTCTGTATACTCAAAAACAGGTGTTCTCATTTCGTGATAGCCATAAGCCTTTGCAGTGTCAAGAGCTGCCTGCTCAATGTACTGAAGTTTATAGCTTTCGTTTGGTAAAGTATCCTTTGTACCTTTAATTGCTTTAATATTTACTGCCATATTAAGCTCCTTATATAGTAAATTAAATGATATACAATCAATAAAAAATCGGGTGAAACACACTCACCCGATTATAAATTATATTATTACTTTGGGTTAACAATATCACGCCAATCAAGGTCGCCACGTTCAAGGCTGTGAATGAGAGCCTCTGCAGTAGCGATATTGGTTGCAACAGGAATATTGTGCACGTCGCAAAGTCTTAAAAGGTTTGCTTCATTCGGCTCACCAGGCTTCGGGTTGAGTGGATCGCGGAAAATAAGCAATAAGTCAATTTCGTCGCAGGCAATTCTTGAACCGATTTGCTGAGCACCACCCTGAGAGCCACTGAGATACTTTTCAATGTCAAGTCCTGTTGCTTCGGAAACAAGCTTACCTGTTGTGCCTGTAGCACAAATTTTATGCTTACTTAAAATGCCACAATATGCAATGCAAAACTGTGTCATAAGCTCTTTTTTTGAATCGTGCGCTATCAATGCTATATTCATGAAATCACACTCCTTGGAAACTGAAAAACTATATAAAACATTGTAACAGAAAAGCCCTTATTTTTCAACATATATTGCCAAAAAATTATCTGTTTTTTTAGATTATGAATTAATTGCCGCAAAATTCTTCTTGTTAGAAGGATAAAGGTTTTTGTAAACCTCAAAGTACTTGTCGTAAATCGCTTTTGCTTTCATATCTGGGGTAAAGGTTTTTGAAACAGGGATAAGCTTTTTTGCATCTTCAATTGATGCACACTGACCTATACCAACTGCAATAAGAACTGCTGCACCCATAGCACCAACGTTTTGTGGTGTGTCAACTGTTTCAACGACCTTACCTGTACAGTCAGCCAAAATCTGACAAGTTAAATCTGACAATGCGCCACCACCAACAAAGCGAAGATGGTCGGATGATTTAACCTTCTTTTCCTCTGTTTCAAGGAACCAACGAAGGTGGTAGCAAACACCTTCAAGAACAGCTTTAATCATTTCACTCTTGCCTGTTTCAAGGCTGATGTTGAAGAACATACCACGCGCATTAGGATCCTCAAAAGGACAACGGTTACCGTGAAGCCAAGGTGTAAAAATAACACCGTTTGAGCCTGCAGGAACATCCTTGACAGCGTGTGTCATATAGTCGTAAAGGCTCTTGTATTTAGCCTCATAGCCGTCTGTAATGTTTTTCTTTTCAAGGTAAATGCCAATTTCATCAAGAGCAAGGTGATCCTTAACCCACTCAAGACATTTACCTGCAGTTTCAAGCTCACCGAAGTAGTTGTACCTGCCTTCCTCTGCACCAACAACAGCTGCAATCATAGCAGAAGCGTCAACAATACTCTTGTCAACAACTGTTGAAACCCAACCTGAAGTACCACTGTAAACGTGTGTATCACCTAAAGCAACTGAGCCTGCACCAACACCGATAAGTGATGCGTCACCACCACCACCGAAAACTGCCGTGCCGGGCGCTAAACCTAACTCTGCAGCAGGTGTAGGAAGAAGCTCACCGATTTTTTCCGTTGACTTTTTAATGTCAGGAAGATGAGCAACGTTAACACCTAACATTTTACACATTGCAGGGCTGAACTCATGTTTTTTAATATCGTAAAGAAGTGTTGCAAAGGCTGAGTCGTGTGTCATACAGAATTTGCCTGTCATTCTTGCAATGAAATACTCTTTAACGTCAAGCCATTTATGTACTCTTTTGAAATTTTCAGGCTCGTTTGCTTCAACCCATTTGTATTTCCACACAGGGTCCTTAACTGAGGCTGAAACTGCGCCTGTTATCATAAGTGATTTTAAAAGCTTTGGTATGAATGCTCCTGCAATCTGTGGGCCGTAAGCAATACCCTTCTTAAGCTCTTTACGAGCACGCTGATCCATATAGCTCATTGCCCTTCTTACAGGCTTTGCATCCTTATCAACAAGAACAAGGCCCTGCATTTGTGAGCAGAAGGAAATACCACAAATATCTTTTGTATCTACGTCACATTTTGAAAGAACCTTTTTTGTTGTGGAGCACATGGCATCCCACCACTCCTGTGGTTCCTGCTCTGCGCCACCGTCAGGAAAAACGTAGAGGTTGTAGCCCTCGGACGCGTCGGAAACAAGCTTAATTGATTCACCTAATTCAAAAATGCAGGTTTTTACACCTGTTGTACCTATATCATATGTAATAGCATATTTACCCATATCATTTCCTCCGTTACATATTACCACAAATATATGCATTCTAATTATGCACTATTTTATGGTAATAATCAACATTATTTCATCAAAAAGTTGCACAAATTTTAGTGGTAAGTATTGAAGTTTTGAAACAACCATTTTTTCTTTGATTTTTTTTAAAAAAAGTGTTGACATTCTTATTTTTTCTGTTATAATAGTCAATGTTCTTCGGAGGACGAACAGTTCTTCGCAGTCGGTGTTGATGGCGTTGAGGGTCCACCCGTTCCCATCCCGAACACGGTAGTTAAGCTCAACTACGCCGAAGATACTTAGTGGGAAGCCGCTTGGGAAAATAGGGCGATGCCGACACAAACAAAGTAACCACCCAATAGGGTGGCTATTTTTTTGCCTTTTACATTACTCCGTATTTTGTTTTGCGAAAATATAGAGTATTTATGAAATAAACTTATGGCATAATCACAAAATCACCACCCAAAAGGATACTTTTCCTCTTGAGTGGTGAAGTTTTTAACCTTCTGATAAAAGTGATGTTTTGTTCCTATGAACATAGCTAAGCTTGCCAATACCACTTACGAAGCAACCTTCACTTACCTGACAGGGCAAGCTTAGTCAAAATAACACTCTACTCTATTAATCGGCACGCCCATAGAAGAAAAGCGTTTTTCGTACTCGGTCATAACATTTCCTTCCATATATTCGGAGTTATGTAAATCAAAAGTAAGCTTTTCCATTCTTACGCCAAACTCTTTAAATTCTTCAAGAGAAAAATCAAAAAGACCTCTGTTGTCGGTTTTGAAATAAATTGCGCCATCAGGCTTTAAAATCTGCTTATAAATAGCTAAAAAGCTTCTGTAGGTAAGTCTACGCTTTTCGTGACGTGACTTTGGCCAGGGATCAGAGAAATTAAGGTAAATTCTGTCTATGCTACCCTTTTCAAAAATCTCTGTAAGCTCTTTTGCATCAACACAACAGACACGCACGTTTGAAAGACCACTTGCTTTTACCTTTTCTGCTGCAATAACAAGCACGTCCGAAACCTTTTCTATTGCAAGAAAATTAACGTCAGGCTCTTTCGCAGCTGTACCAACAATAAAATCGCCCTTACCACAACCAATTTCTATTCTCAATGGCTTGTCGTTATGAAAAAGCTGAGCAGATGAATTGCCCTCTGCCCTTAAATCTTTAATAACAATATTACCACACGCTTCAAGTCTTTCTGCACCGTGTTTCTTTTTATGTACTCTCATTTTACACCTCAAAAAATGCTCGGGATTATTAATTCAACAAAGCATATTATAGTTTTTATTAATTATTTTGTCAAATAAATTAGACTTGTATTTTACAATGTATATGTGTATAATCTAACTACTATTTTTTATGAAGAAGTGATTTTGTGGAAAACGAAAACAAAACATTATCGCAAGAAACAGAAACAGCTGAATCCGGATTAAAGCTAGATGGTAAAACCGTTTCTGCTATTATAGGATTACTTGTAATTATTCTTGGTATTGTAGGCGTATTAACACAAACAGTAACTCCCGGCGAGTATGATGTTGTCGACGGTGCAATTGTTGACGGCACCTATCACATTTTAGAAGATTACAAGCTACCTATATGGAAAATAATATTTTCACCTATTATGTGTCTTTCAAGCAGTCACGCAGGCACAGGTGTACTTATAATTCTTCTTATTGTGCTTATAGGTGGCTCGTTCTTAATATTGGAAAAATGTGGCGTTCTTAAATTTATTATGGCAACCCTTATTAAGAAGTACAGTCATAAAAAATATACCCTTATGGCTATTGTCACTTTCGTTCTTATGGCACTAAGCTCTACAGCAGGTGTTTTAGAAGAATCTTTGACAATTATACCTATTGCCGTTGCAGTTTCCCTGGCGCTGGGCTGGGACTCTCTGGTCGGTCTTGGTATGAGCATTGTTTCAATTGCATGGGGCTTTACGGCAGCAACCTTTAATCCATTCAACGTTGTTACCGTGCAAAAGCTTTCGGGACTTGAAATTTTCTCGGGTACATGGCTTCGTTTTATTGTTTTCATTGGTGTTTACCTTATTCTTTTTGTTTTCCTTTACACCTATGCAAAGAAAATTGAAAAGAATCCCAAGGCATCACTAGTGTATGAATCTGATTTGGAATTAAGAAAAAAATATTCCCTTGATGATGCAGAAGCTATTTTGGACGACCCTAAGGTTAAAAAAGCTACAAAAGCGTACCTCATTTGTATGCTTATTGACGTTATTTTTATTGTACTTGACTTTATTCTTAGCACAGGTGGTGCTCTTTCACTTCCTGCTATGGCAATCCTTTTTACAACAGGTGGTCTTCTTGCAGGTCACTTCACGGGCTACAGTGCAAAGAAAATTGTCAAAACCTTTATTGACGGTGTAAAGGCTATTTCCCCTGCTGTACTTCTTATACTTTTTGTTATAGCAATTACGTACGTCCTTGACGAAGGTAAAATAATGCACACCATTCTTTACCATTTTTCAAATGCTATGCAGGACATTTCACCATATGCAGCCATATTCCTTATACTTGGAATTGTTGCTTTATTGGAATTTGTTGTGGGCAGTAGTACTGCAAAGGCGTTTTTGATTGTGCCTCTTGTAGCACCTCTTGCAGACCTTATTGGTCTTACCAAACAAAGCGTTGTAACAACCTTCTGCCTTGCAGACGGCTTCACAAACCTTCTGTACCCTACAAACGGATTAATAATTATTGCTATTGGTCTTATTAACGTATCCTTCGGAAAATGGTTAAAATGGACCTGGAAATTGTTTGTTGGTGAATTTATTTTCTCAGCACTTATAATGCTTTTAATGGTTGCTATTAATTACAAATAACAAAACCACCATTATGGATGCAAAAAAAGGAAACACGAGCTTCTCGTGTTTCCTTTAATTTTATCCTACACCAAAAACAAGTGACGACACAATGCCGTAGGAATAAGTGAAAATTATAGCTGGTAGTTTTACACGGTTATCTAATTTTTTGAGGGCAATAATTTTTGAGTTCTCTTTCGGAGCATACTCCTTTGCAATTGATTCTGCTAAAATTTTGTCTGTGTTCATTATAGAAACCTCCTTTTTATTTTGTAATTATAGTTTACATATCGAAGGAGATTTAATAAATAACACGAAATAATGAAAATGTCGATTTTTAAAAAACATATTTATTGGTTAGTTGTATTATAGCATAGCCTGTGTGGCAAACAAAGAAATTATTAATAAAACACCCACAGTTTCAAAGCTGTGGATGTTTTGCTGTACTATTCTTAAGATTACAAGCCTTAGGTTGACTACTTTTATTCTTCGTCCTCGCCAGAATCATTCTCGGCATCATACTCAGGTGTAAAATTGCCTATAACCTTTTCACCGTTTTTAAAGCCATCTTCAACAACAATACTTTCATCTACCCAGGACATATCGTTGTCTGTATCAATCACAGTACCATTTTCATCAATTTCATCTTCGTCGAAATCATCACGATGACTTACAACGTAGAAAACAACACCGGCAATAATAAGAACAAGAAGCACAGCACCAATAATAAATGGCGCATATGACTTCTCCTCTTCTACCTCTTCCATAATAGGAATATCTTCAAACTTAGCAGTAATAACAACATTTTTTGCAGGCATTGTAAAGTTTAAAATGTCTGACTTTTTACCATTGATAGTTAAGCTACCTGCCACAAGACGCTTACCTTCTTCAGGCTTAATGGTAATTGTAACAGGCTCACCAGGACTTGCTTTACCCGGGTTAACCTCAATGCTACCACCCTTTGCAGCCTTTACAATAACATTGAAAACTGTTGTCGAAGGATCAACTACCCATTTAGCATAGATAACTGTACCTTCTTGAGCAAAATCCTTGTAGAAATCCCATTTTTTTGTAAACTCAGGATCACCGTACCAGCCATCGAAGATAAAGCCATCTCTTACAGGAACGCTTGGCTCTGTAACAAGCTCTGGCTTTGTAAGAATTGCTTTAAGACGAGGCATACCGTTGTTTCTTTCAAGATACACGTAGAAGGAGCCATCGGGTAAAGATTCTTCCTCGGTAGTTGTTTCGCTCTCTTCCTCGTCGTGTTCATCTTCATCCCTGTTTTCTTCTTCAGGTCTGCGAGTTGTTGCTTCGGTCTGCTCAGGTGCACGTGTTGTTGTTACATCTACAGGCTTTTCTTCTGCAGGCTTTGTTGTTTTTTCCTCAGTTGCAGGCTCTGTCTTTTTTTCTGTCTCGCGCTCAGTAGTTTTTTCTGTTTCCTGTTGAGGCTTCTTTGTTGTAGACTCCTGCGTTGTGTGAGGCTTTGTTGTTTTGGGTTCTGTTGTTTCTTTAGCCGTCGTTTTTTCGGGTTTCTTTTCCGTTGTTTTTTCAGGTTTCTTTTCCGTTGTTTTTTCTGTTGTTTTCTCAGTTGTCTTCTCAGGCTTTACTTCTGTTTCTTTTTCAGTAGTTTTCTCCGTAGTTTTTTCCGGTTTCTTTTCTGTTTCTACCACTTCCTGTTTGTCGAAATTCTGCTCCTCCACAGGCTCTGCAAAAGCTGTAACGGAACCACAGAAAATACACAGAATAACCATTATAACGGTAATAAATTTAAAGTTGTTTTTCATAATTCGTTTCACCTTAGAAAATTGAGTTTAGCTTAATATGTTGAATCCATATTTTCGTTAACAATTTCTTTAACTTCTTTTTTGAAAGTGGAATTATTAATTTTTTCCTGAAGAAGAGCATAGAAACGGTCTTCATCAATAGGTAATGCAACGGTTTCACCAAGCCATGAAGAAAGGAATGCTGCATTGGAAATTGTAAGACCATTAATGCCTTCCTGACCTGCTGCAGTCATTGGCTCGTCACGTAAAATTGCTGCTGCAAATTTATTCATAACCTCAATATGCTGGTCATTTCTGCCATCAAGCTCTGCTTCATATTCCTTATATTCAATATTTGCGAAGCCTTCCTGGGCAGTTTTGGTGTACTCATCTGTACCTGTTACCAATTCACAAACGCTTAATTTGCCATTTTCACAAATAAGCTTTGCTCTGTCAAGGGTAATTTCGAGTCTGTTTGTACCTGGATAGTCGCCTGTTGTTGTAATAAATGTACCTGTAGCACCATTTGGGTACTGAGCGTAAATCATTACATCGTCCTCAACCTCAATGTTGTGCCATTTACCTTCGTGACAGATTGCAGTAATTTTTTCAGGCATACCACAAATCCACTGCCATAAATCCAACTGATGTGGGCACTGATTGAGAAGCACGCCACCACCTTCACCTGACCAGGTTGCACGCCATCCACCTGAATTATAGTAAGCCTGAGTTCTGTACCAGTCAGTAATAATCCAGGTTACTCTCTTAAGCTCGCCGAACTCCTTGCTGTCTACAAGCTCCTTAGCTTTTCTGTAAAGGCAGTTTGTACGCTGATTGAACATAATACCAAACTTTTTATCACTCTTATCTGCTGCAGCGTTCATTTCACGAACCTGCTTTGTGTATACACCTGCAGGCTTCTCACTCATAGCGTGAAGACCTTTTTCTAAAGCTTCAATTACAAGTGGTGGGTGATCATAATGGGGTGTAGCAATAAGAACTGCTTCAACATCACCTGAATCCATAAGAGCACTTGCAGTATCATAAGTTTTTACCTCAGGAAGCTGCTCCTTTGCCCAAGCTAATCTATCAGGCTTAATATCTGCAACTGCAGTAATTTCAATTTCCGGCATAGCGCCTTTAAGATAGTTTTTGATATGGCTTGAACCCATATTACCAACACCGATTATACCTAAACGAACTTTGCTCATATATATTTTCCTTTCTGCTAATAAGATTAATTTGTTTTGTATATATAACGTTGTTTTTCAAACAATATTCACGAGGTGAAGTTATGGAAAACAACAAAAACAGTAAGGTAGATGAAATAATTAACGCGAAAGAGAATTTCGACAAAAACATCCTCAGTGACGTTAACGGATCCTACACAGGCGTACCACTTGATGGTGGTGTGCCGGTACAAGATGCTGATGATTTATGATTTTTTCTTTTTGTTTTTTCTGTTTTTAAAAGCGTTGCTTCCCGAAACAACAAAAAGAGAAACTGCAGTAAAGAACCCCTGGAACACAAGCAGACCTGCACAGCTGAGATTCTGAAGACCTGACACAAAGGACAAAATTGCAACAACTGCAAAGCCTATGCCCATTGCACAAATCTGGAAGGTATTGAGCACCTGCTTTGTCTCCCCCAATGAAAGTGCGCTCTTTATTGCATAAAGGAAACTGCGAGCCTCACCATCATGCACCAGAAGTGCATCGGAAGCAGTAGTAGTTTCTTTTACATAGGATTTATATATATCACCTGAAACAGCCGACAATATTTTCACACCACTCTGGTGGACAGAAAGCTTTCGTGAAACCATTTCGTCTGTAATATTTGCATCATCTGAACGAATAAGAAGGCTTATACTGTTACCCTCAATAGCTCTTAAAACACGAGAGTTTTCAGGGTCTGCATCGTAAGAAATAATAAACACAGCTGCCGCCTTACCGTCTATTGCAAGGTAAAGAGGATATCTGCCCTCTTTAAGATGCTTGTTTATAAGAGCTGTATCGGGAATTTCAACATTATGGTTTGTAAGTAAATTTTCGTTACCTACAAGAATTCTTCTGTTGAAAATCCACGCTGAAAGACCTAGCTTATCTTCATAAGCTAATGTGTCAACAGGTGGAAGAAGTGACGTTTCACCAACAATAACTCTCTTAAAGAGGTTTCCTATTGGTCCACCCGACGCAATAGCAAGCGTTGCAGTATAAATAATAGCCTCATCAATCTGTATGTCGTAGAATGGGTGGATTCCGTAAACATTACCACCATTAGCGTCAAACACATCACGTGAATCAACTGCTACAGCATTTGATTTATCGCACATTTTAAATGCCTGCCATCCTGAAAGCATTCCACCATTTTCCAAAAGCTTGTCCGATGCCTTTGTTAAAGCGAAGCTGTCTGCAATGCAGGAAAAATATGGTATGCATATGCAAACTATTCCACAGAAGGAGGTTACTGCATTTCTTATGTCCTGTGTAACAAGAAGTGTTACCACTGCAACAATAATTGCTGCAACGACACCTATTGGAATAAGCTTTTTACTTATTTCGTCAGAAGGATAATACTTTCTTGAAAGCTCAATAAATCTTCTCGGAAAAAGTGTTTTCTGTGATGATAATACAAGAGGAGCTTCAAGAAGTAAACCTCTACCGATTTCAAAGGCAGTTTCTTCCTTTTCAATATGATTTATTGAATAAATGCTCTCCTGTGATGATAAATAATCGAAGTTTTTTGCAATTCGCTTTAATTCAAGGTACTCACCGACCACGTTAAGAAGCAATGCAAAAACGGCAGATGCAGAAAACAAACTTACACCTGTTTCAAATGGTGCATCTGTTACTAAAAGAACAATCGCCTGAATAACAGTTGCAATTATTGCAAAAACGCAACCGGTGTTTCTGTTAAACTTAAAGCCTTTTATAGCCTTTATGCCGTCGGAAACAACATTAAGGTTAGCTAAAGCAGGCACAAGTGTACATAACAATGAAAAAATTATGAAACCTGCGCCACCATTGCCTGCATCGTCCAAAAACACGGAAATCCCGAGTAATGCAGCTGTAAAAACAGCACTTACAATAGCACCTGCAAAGGCTGCTGCCTGTTTCTTTTTAAGGTAATACTTAACCTTGAATTTATCGTCTGCAGTACGATATTCATCTGTACCGTAACGTTTCGTTTCTTCACCCTTCTGCTCGTCAGTAACGTCGCTTGTAATGGTAAAGGTGCTGACCTTTGCCTTTCTTTTCTTTACAAGCTCCTCTTCAACCTGACTTTCGTCTACAATTTCCACTTCAGAGGTGTGGAAGCCCTCAAATGTAAGCTGGGCATCGTCTTCCTCAATAATTTCAATATCGTGAGCGTCACCGTCTGTTACGGCAAGTGACCTTAAAGCAATGGTTTTTGTGTGAGCCTTTTCACCAAAGACCATTGTTTTTTCACTAACCTCGTCTGTAGCCTGTGTGTCAGGCACAAGATTCGGAACAGGGGTGAAATCTGTAGTTGCAGAAAAGTTGCTTTTTCTTTTCACGAAGCCACCACGTTCAAACTTCTGCTCCTCAGGGGGAATAAAACTGTGCTCCTGAGTTTTTTCGAGATTCTGAATGGGCTTGTTAAAGAATTTATCTCTATATTTTTCACTTACAAAGCTACCGTAAACCTGTGGCTCTGCCACACTGTCAGACTTTTCTACAGTTTCAGTAATTATGTTATGTTTAATGTTTTCGTTATGGGCAGGTCTTGGATTAAAAGGTGTTTCCTTAGGTGTGGGAGCAACCTTTTCAACCTCGTCTGCAGAATTGTCGTCACGTGGAAGCATACCACTGTCCTGCAAAAGAGCGTCTATTTCCTCCAAGGACCAGTTTCTTGGCGTTTTTTGTTCGTCAAACATTTTAGATCATCCTAAAATTTCATAAATCTCGTTGCTTTGAAATTTCGTACATAAGAATTCCTGCAGCAACAGAAGCATTAAGTGAGTTAATTTTACCTTTCATAGGCATAGAAAGGACAATGTCGCATTTTTCTTTTACGAGCCTTCCTACACCCTTACCCTCAGAGCCGATTACAAGAGCAACGGCGCCCTTAAGGTTTGCGTTGTAGAATGTTTCACCATCCATATCGGCACAGTAAATCCACAAGCCTTTTTCCTTAAGCTCTTCAAGTGTCTGTGGAATATTTGTAACACGCGCAACGTGCATGAATTCAACTGCCCCTGCAGAGGTTTTGGAAACGGTATAGCTCAAGGATGCACTACGTCTTTTGGGAACGATTACACCATGTGCACCAGAAGCCTCTGCAGTTCTTATGATTGCACCAAGGTTGTGAGGGTCTTCAATTTCATCACAGACAATGATGAATGGTGGTTCCCCACGCTCCTGAGCAGTATTGAAAATGTCTTCAATAGTTGAATATTCCTTAACTGCACCCACAGCAATTATGCCCTGGTGGTTACCATGACCACACATAAAATCAAGCTTTTTTCTATCAACCTCTTTTATGGGAAGGCCTGCAGTTTTTGCATCGGCAAGTATTTTAGGAATGGAGCCTGAGCGTTCACCCCTTGCAACCATAATGCTGTCAATAGGTCTTTGGGCTTTAATTGCCTCTGTAACGGAATTTCTACCGAAGATTATGTCTTTATCGTTTTCTTTTTCTTCAACATCAAAGGATTTTTTTCTGTCGTCAAAATCTCTTTTTTTGTCGTTAAAGCGTTTGTCGTTTTTATCTTTATACATGGAATTTTCCTATTCGTTTATTTTATAAATTTCATTCCAACTGAAGTAAAGGAGCAAGAGAACTACCCACCATCGCAAGCGATGGTCCACCCCCATTTTGCTACACAAAATCGGGATGTAAAAGCTTCGCAAAGCTTATGATTACGGCGTAGCCCCAAAAAGCCTGATTCCTAACTCCCAATTTATTAATTCTTTGGAATAAGCTTTTCCTTACCACCCATATATGGTCTTAATGCTTCAGGGATGTTTACACTACCATCCGCATTAAGGTTGTTCTCAAGGAATGCAATAAGCATTCTTGGTGGAGCAACAACTGTATTGTTGAGAGTATGAGGGAAATATTTTTTATCCTTACCACCTGCACGAATTTTAAGGCGTCTTGCCTGTGCATCTGAAAGGTTTGAACAGCTACCAACCTCAAAATATTTCTGCTGACGTGGGCTCCATGCTTCAACGTCAATTGACTTAACCTTGAGGTCTGCAAGGTCACCTGAACAACATTCAAGAGTTCTTACTGGAATGTCGAGTGTACGGAAAAGGTCAACTGTATTTTTCCAGAGCTGGTCAAACCAGTATGGGCTCTCCTCAGGCTTACAAACAACAATCATTTCCTGCTTTTCAAACTGATGTATACGATACACGCCACGTTCTTCGATACCGTGAGCACCCTTTTCCTTACGGAAGCAAGGTGAATAGCTTGTAAGTGTCTGTGGAAGCTTTTCCTCAGGAACGATTGTATCGATGAACTTACCAATCATAGAGTGCTCACTTGTACCGATAAGGTAAAGGTCTTCACCCTCAATTTTATACATCATAGCATCCATTTCTGCAAAGCTCATAACGCCTGTTACAACGTTTGAACGAATCATAAATGGTGGAATGTAGTATGTGAAACCACGGTCAATCATAAAATCTCTCGCATAAGAAATAACTGCAGAGTGAAGTCTTGCTATATCACCACAAAGGTAGTAGAATCCGTTACCTGCTACACGAGCTGCACTGTCAAGGTCAATACCATCGAAGCTTTCCATAATTTCTCTATGGTATGGAATTTCAAAGTCAGGCACAACAGGCTCACCGTAGCGTTCAACCTCAACGTTTTCTGAATCGTCCTTGCCGATAGGAACAGATGGGTCAATGATGTTAGGAATAACCATCATAATATCGTTAACCTTCTTTGAAAGCTCTGCTTCCTGCTCCTCAAGCTCTGCAAGACGCTTTGCATCTGCAGCAACCTGTGCCTTCATGGCCTCGGCTTCGTCCTTTTTGCCCTGTGCCATAAGTGCACCAATCATTTTACTGTTTTTGTTTCTTGATGCACGAAGGTTATCTGCCTCGCCCTTAACTCTACGGCTTTCAGCATCTATTTCAATAACCTCGTCAACAAGACCGAGCTTTTTATCCTGGAATTTGTTTTTAATGTTTTGCTTTACTATTTCAGGGTTTTCTCTTAAAAATTTAATATCAATCATTTTTCTATCTCCTGTACCGATTATTCGTTATCAAATATTTTTATAAGCTTTTTAAGGTCGCTATCGTCAAAAAATTCTATTTCCAAAGAACCTTTTTTACTTGACTTTGTAACCTTTACTTTTCTTTTTAACACATCAGAAAGTGCAAGCTCAACCTCATCGTAATAAGGGTTTCTTTTTTTCGTTTTCTTGCCTGTAGGCTCAACTGCTATGCTTTTTCTTGCAAGACGTTCAGTTTCTCTTACAGAAAGCTCTTCCTTCACAACAAGCTTTGCAAGCTGTATCTGATATTCTTCGTCTGTTGCTGTTAATATTGCCTTAGCATGTCCTGCAGAAAGCTTACCTTCAAAAACCATATCCTGAATTGCTTCGGGAAGTGAAAGGAGTCTTAAGGCGTTTGCAACTGCTGAACGAGAGCAACCAATTATATTGGAAATTTCTTCCTGAGTGTAACCGAACTTATCTGCAAGCTCCTTAAATCCTCTGGCAGTTTCCATAGGGTTAAGGTTTTCTCTTTGAAGGTTTTCAACGAGGGCTAACTCTGCAACCTGTGCGTCGGTTAAATCTCTTATTACAACAGGTACCTCTGTAAGTCCTGCAAGCCGTGAAGCGCGCCAACGACGTTCACCTGCAACAAGCTGATAGGTACCGTCGCTCATTGGTCTTACAAGTAAGGGCTGTAAAATACCATGCTGAGCAATACTGTTTGCAAGGTCGTTAAGTGCGTCGTCATCGAACTGTTTACGAGGCTGATCCCTGTTGGGCTCAATATCCATAAGCTTCACTTTAACTGCACCTGAGGTTGATGACAATTCTTCAACGGAATTGTCTGCAAAAATTGCATCTATACCTTTACCTAGACCGGTCAATTTTTTCGCCATTTATTTCACCTTATTTCTGCATTTTTAAAAATTCTTCAGCTAACGCTGTGTAGCACTCAGCACCCTTAGAGCCTCTGTCGTAGTATATAACAGGTTCACCGAAGGATGGCGCCTCAGAAAGTCTTACATTTCTTGGTATAACTGTTGCATAAACCTTTTTAGGGAAGAAGTTTTTAACCTCTGTAACAACCTGCTGTGTAAGGTTAAGTCTGCCGTCATACATCGTAAGAAGCACACCCTCAAGCTCTACATAAGGGTTATAAAGTCTTTTAATTGTTCTTACTGTTGCCATAAGCTGTGAGAGACCTTCAAGTGCATAATATTCGCACTGAATTGGAACAATAAAGCTATCTGATGCTGTAAGCGCATTGAGAGTTATAAGTCCTAACGAAGGTGGACAATCAAAGAAAATGTAATCGTAATCATTTTGTATTATTGCAAGGGCGTTTTTCAAAAGAGCTTCTCTTTTATCCATAACAGAAAGCTCTATTTCTGCACCTGCAAGGTTAATATTTGAGGGAATAATGTCTACACCTGCAAACTTTGTTTTTATTACTGCATCTCGTGCCGTACAGGAGCCGATAAGAAGCTCGTAGGACGTAGCTTTAAGGTTTTTTCTTGATATGCCGTAACCACTTGTGGTGTTGCCCTGTGGGTCAATATCTACAAGCAAAACCTTTTTGCCCATAGCACCTAAACAAGCCACAAGGTTAACTGCGCTTGTAGTTTTACCTACGCCACCCTTTTGGTTAACAATTGAAATAATTTTTGCCATTTAAAGCGTTCCTTCCTTTAAATAAGGTAAAAGATTTTTATATTTTGTCATTTATTTCAGTACATAAATGCCCTATTTTCCTATTTTATATATATTTATTGTAGTATACCATATATATAGTAAAAATGAAATAGGGAAAAGAGAAAAAAATCGCAAAAACACTTTTCTTCTTTAAGGAAAACACCTTGACAATAAATTGCTAAATATGTATAATATCATTTGTTCAATGCTGATATAGCTCAGTAGGTAGAGTGCATCCTTGGTAAGGATGAGGTCACCGGTTCAAATCCGGTTATCAGCTCCAAAAGCGACAATCTTGCGATTGTCTAAGATAAGAGATAATAGATAATAGTGAATAGATAATAGATAAGATGCGGTTAGTGTCGCTTTTGTTCTATTCTTTATTATCTGTTATCTCTTATCTATTATCTGAAGGGCGGTATCTTTATGGCACAAGATAGCATCTTATTAGACAAATCATTGAATTTCGCAGCAAGAATAATGAAGCTGCACAAATATTTAATTAAAGAAAAGAAAGAGCATATCATTTCAAAACAAATAATTCGTAGTGCCACATCAATTGGTGCAAATGCCAACGAAGCCATTTATGGCGCCAGCAAAGCAGATTTTATAGCTAAACTCCACATCTCCCTGAAAGAAACCGCAGAAACAGAATATTGGCTCAGACTCCTTGTTCTTTCAGAAAACATTACCGAAAAAGAAGGCGAATCTTTACTTGACGATTGTCTTGAAATCAAGCGAATTTTAATTTCTACATTAAACACCGCAAAAGGCAATAAATGAAAAGCAGCAACAGTTTGTTGCATAAAATAATAAAGAATAGAGAATAAATAAGAAATAATAAAGAGCTCCGCTTTCCGCCGTTTTTGTATTATTCTTTATTCTATATTCTTTATTATTTATTCTTTAAAAAGGAGATTTTCGACAATTTATATTCGCTCTGCAACAAATAATAAACCGCATCCCTAAAATGAGTATTTCAAGAAAGGAATGCGGTCTAATTTTTTGTTTTGTTTATTTCATCGGGTATATATTCCATTATATCTTCAACCCTGCAATCAAGGATTTTGCAAAATGTTTCTATAGTGTGAGTGCTGACACTTTCGTTTCGTTTCAATCTTGTGATTTGAGCAGGGCTAATCTTATATTTTTTTATCAACGCGTACTGTGTTATGCCTTTTTCTTGCATAACCTTCCACAAATTATCGTAGGAAATCATTTTTATCACTCCCTACTTGAATATTAACCGAAAATGGTATATAATCATATTAACCAATATCGGTTAATATATGAATTTAGTTAAAAAGCAGTTTGAAGTTCCGCATTTTTCAGTGTGTGTAACTTCAGTTGCACACACTTTTTGTTTTTGTGGGGGTGAAAAACATTACAATTGACTTGTTGCGTTAAAAATCGCTTTAATATTTAATGCTGGAGGAAAAACATGAAAAAGTTTTTTAAAAAAATAACAATTCTCTTGGTTGTAGTTGCTGTTGTGGTTGTTGGTTTTAAAATCATAACAACACCTAAAAAAGCAGAAATTGGAGAAAAAGTTAAATATAACGATATAGCTGAATTTGTTGTAAATGATATTTCTGTATATGAAAATAAGTTGGATTTATTCGAAGATGGTTACGGAATATCAGGTGATTACGAAAACGAAGGTTTTGTAAAGGTTGAATTTACAATTGAAAATATAGGGAAAGAAGATTTTACTATATATCCTGAAAGGATATTTGTAGATTACGATGATGGTATTACATACAAATCAGATTTACTGTTTTACCATACAGCAAGTGACGGTTATGAGAATTGTCCGGGTGGTTTTGTTTTAGAGAAAGTAACAAGTGGCGCAAATACTTTTACGATGCTTATTGCTGTTCCTCAAGAAATTATTGAAAACAAAGAAAAAAGTCTTGATGTTAGCGCTTTTTACTATACATATGCAGTAAGATAAAAATCCAAAAACATCACAAATTTTTATAGTTGTAATAACATAAAAAGAGGCGGAACCGAAACCGCCTCTTATTTCTTTGCTCTGATTACGTTATTGTAAAAGATGTATACACCTATAAACTGTGGTTCTGCTCAGATCACACACTCATAAGCCAAAGGAGCAAAACCTGATAATTGTAAAATAAAGTCCCGGTTGCAGTCAGCACTCCCTCTTGACCACACACAACTAAATAATGTATAATTTCATACAACAATAAACTTTGAGGTGATTTTTTTGGATTTCTTTGAAAAAGCAAAAAGAAAAACCTTTAATACTATCGGTCTTTTAATTAATCGACTTTCGCAGAATGAAAGTGGCGATACAAGTGATTTAGTTAAAACTGTTACCGATGGTATGCCTGAGCTTTTAAGAAAAGCAGGAGCTGAAGGTACTGTTTTATTAAGAAATGACGACGTTTTACCTTTAAGCAAGGATACTCGTATTTCTGTTTTCGGTAGAGTACAGAATGACTATATGTATGTGGGATACGGCTCCGGTGGTGACGTTATAAAGCCATACACAGTAAGCCTTATGGAGGGTTTAAGAAACGCAGATGCACTTCTTAACGAAGAGCTTGCCGACGTTTATTCAGAGTGGTGTAAAAGCAACCCACCTGACCACGGCTTCTGGGGGCACTGGCCTCATTATTACAACGAAATGCCTATTGACGATGCGCTTATTGAGAAGTCTGCTCAGAATAGTGATTGCGCTATAATTGTTATTGGTCGCTCTGCAGGAGAAGACAGAGAAAATCACCTGACAAAAGGGAGCTACTACCTTACAGATGACGAAACTTCACTCATAAAACGAGTAGCCTCAAGCTTCAAAAACACTGTAATCATTATGAACATCGGCAGTATTATGGATATGGCATGGGAAAAAGACCTTATTTCAAATAACTGTGCAATTATGATTCCTTACCAGGGTGGCATGGAAAGTGGTAATGCTATAGCTGACGTACTTTTCGGCAAGGAGGAGCCATCAGGCAGACTTACCGACACAATCGCAGACTGCTACGAAAGCTACCCTTGTGCTAAGTATTTTGGTGAGAAAGAATATAACAATTTCTTTGAAGATATTTACGTTGGTTACAGATATTTTGAGACATTCGCAAAAGATAATGTTTTGTATCCTTTTGGCTTTGGTTTAGGCTATACAAGCTTTGAAGCTGCTACAATTGACGTAAAAAATGACCTTAAAACAATCTCCCTTGAAATTCAGACAAAAAACGTTGGTGAATTAAGTGGTAAAAACGTTTTGCAGGTATATGTGGAAGCGCCGCAAGGTAAATTAGGTAAAGCAGCAAGAGTGTTATGTGGATTCATGAAAACAACAAAGCTTGCACCCGGCGAAGAAGATACTGTAAAAATTGATGTTCCGTTTTACAGCTTTGCAAGCTTTGATGACAGTGGTGTCACAGGCTACAAAAACGCTTACGTTATTGAAGAAGGTCTCTATAACGTTTACGTTGGCGAAAACGTACGTGACGCAAAATTGATTTACAACTTTATGGTTGAAAAGACATACGCCATAGAACAGCTTACAGAGGTTTGTGCACCTGTTGGAAATTTCGATATATTAGGAAAAGATGGAAAAACAACACCTGTTGCTACCTCAACTGTTAATTTGAAAAATGTTATACTTGACAATCTTCCAAAAGATTACGGCTACAACGGTGATTGTGGAATAACCTTAGACGACGTTAAAAACGGCAAGGAAACAATGGAAAAATTCATTTCTCAGCTTTCACCAAAGGAGCTTGAGGCAATAAGCCGTGGTGACTACACTATGGATAGCCCTTTAGGTAACAAGGGTAATGCAGGCGTAATGGGTGGTGTTCTTAAATCATTACGTGACAAGGGAATTAAGCCTGTTACAACTACAGATGGACCTTCAGGTATAAGAATCCGTTCTTGTTGTTCACTTATACCAATCGGAACAAGTCTTGCATCTATGTGGAACACTGATTTGCTTGAAGAGGTTTACACCAAGATTGGTGCTGAAATGAAAGAAAAAGGCTCACACGTTCTTCTTGCACCGGGTATGAATATCCACCGTAGTCCCCTTTGTGGCAGAAATTTCGAATATTTTTCCGAGGACCCATTCCTTACAGGAAAAACTGCAGCAGCTGTTGTAAGAGGTGTACAGAAAAACGGTGTTGGTGCTTGCCCTAAGCACTTTGCTTGTAATAGCCAGGAAACAAACAGAAACAAAACTGACTCCCGTCTTTCACAGCGAGCATTACGTGAAATTTACCTTAAAGGCTTTGAGATTTGTGTTAAGGAAGCAAGTCCATTGACAATTATGACATCATACAACAAAATCAATGGTGTTTGGGGACATTACCACTACAACCTTTGCACGCAGATTCTTCGTGATGAATGGAATTTCCAAGGTCTTGTTATGACAGACTGGTGGATGCAAAGCTCCGAAAGTCCTGAATTCCCACAAATGAAAAATCAGGCATACCGTGTCAGAGCAGGTGTTGATGTACTTATGCCCGGTGGAAACAGAACAGGCAAAAGAAAGCCCGATGGCACGCTACTGAAAACCTACGGTAAAGCCGAAGGTATTACCTTAGGTGAAATGCAACAAACAGCGCGTAGAGTTGTGGAGCTTTCAATGAAGGTAAACCAATAACTACAAACAAAAACTAGTGTATCATCTGATACACTAGTTTTTATTACTATAAAAAAATACCTGGTGTTTAATAAACACCAGGATATTTATTATTTATTGGTATCTAAATCAGCAAGGTAAACCTGCTGCATAACAGAGAATTGCACGAGCATCTTCTGTTGTGAATTTGCCGTCTTCATCAATGTCACCTATAACAAGCTGAGCTTCTGTTGGATTTGCCTGACCTGATGCTAACTTAAGAGCAAGTCTTGCATCAAGAGTGTTAACAGCGCTACTCTTATCAAGGTCGCCTAAAACTTCATCGATAGGCATTGGCTTTGATGTTCTTCTGTATGTGTTGTGGAGCCAGAACTGAGGATATTTCTCTATATCTGTTCTAACGTTCACACGTTTGCTTGAACCAAGGAGCCATAAAACGATATCCATTGTACCATTTTCAAGCTTGTAGTTGTTGTGCTGCTGATTCTTAATGAACCATGTATATTCTGGGAACATACATGTAGAAGCATCAACCTTAGCATCCCATGAAACATGGTTGTGACCGTCTTTGATCTTCTGTGTATAAATTCTACCCCAGTCTTTACCTGACTGAAGGTACTTTGCACAAGTTGCGCCACCACTCATATATACTGTATCAATAACTCCGTCACTTGAATAGTACTCATTTGAAATTGGAGTAATCTGACAGTTGTAACCACAAACGATGTAGAAGTTTGCGCCATCACTTAATACCTTTTTAATTGTCTTCTTAGCATTAACCTGGATATTGTGATATTTGTCAATCTTCTTTTCGTAATTTGTATTGATTTTCACATTGTGAGAATCAAAGATAAAGTCTTTAGCATTCTCATAGTCTTCTGCAGGGCAAAGGCTCCAAAGACCCGGCATACCTGCGAAGTACGGAAGGAATGTCTTTGTATATGTGTATGGAAGAAGACCTGTTGCAAATTCGTTGAATTCAGCAAAGTACTCTCTTGAAAGACCTTCGTCACTTGCGAGGTAAGAAATAAAGGTTGCAGCAATGTGAGTTGTTGCACTACCGTTTGCAAGCTGTACAAGGTAGTTTTCTACAGCAAAGATATCGATTTCAAGGTTGTTTGTTAAAACGTTACCTACGATACTTGTACCCTGCCATGCAGGTGCTGCGAAAACAACATTCTTTAAGCTGCCTCCACCGTACTTATTCATATAAGCAAGGGCAACTGTTGAACCCATACTCATAGCAACCATATTAAGTCTCTTGCAGTTTGTTTTTGCTTTAACATTTGTAATAAATGCGTTAAGCTGATCTGCAATTTTAACAGGATCATCACGCCAGTCATATGTAAAGTTGTAAACATATTTTTCGCCATGCTTTTTAGCATATGCCTGAGCAAAAGTGCTGATTCCTTCTTTTTCCTTCTTTGAATATTCGGAGAGTGGCTTTTCTGTTCTGTAGAAACCAACTGTTGGGTTAACAGGTGTACCATTAGGATTAAAGCCGAGGTCCTTAATATATTCGTTGACAGTTGGAAGAATTTTATCAGCAAGTGCTGCATAGTCCTTGTTACCAATGCCGTAGCTAAGGAAACCATTGAACAATGCACCACCGATGTCTTTAATCATCTGCTCGATAAATGCATCGTCGCCAGAGAAGACTAACTCTTCCTTATCTGTACCAAAATTCTTGTACAATTTTGTTGTACCAATACCATCGATCATAATGAGTGGTGTTGCGCCTGCAGCCGAAACCGGCATAACAAAAGCAAGACCTGCCATTATAATAGCGAGGGTAAGACAAACAATTCTTTTAATTGCTTTCATTACGAATCCTCCTAATTTAGATACCAATAGCAGAATACACTACTATATATACAAACAGATTTTATCATAGAATTACAACAATTGCAATAGAAAAGTTTAAAATTTACACCTTACTTTGACGATTTTAAGACCACTTTTTTGTTCATTTAGCCTATAAATTCACCAAGAGCCTTTTATTGATATTTCTCCTGTGCCTATTGTGGCTTTTTTGCCATTACTCAACTCCACAACAAGATTGCAGTTTTCGTCAACGTCAATTGCCCTTGCAGGTGTCGTTTCACCGGCAGAGATAATGTTTATTTCCTTGCCTAAAACAAAGCATTTTTCTCTGTATTGCTTTATATGACCACGATTTGTAAGGTTTTTATAAATCTCATAAAAATTGTTAAGGAATTCTGCAATTAAAGCGTTGCCTACACCCGACCTTTCTTTTTCAAAAAGGGCACCTGCAATAGTTTGCAATTCTTCGGGAAAACCATCAGAAGGGGTGTACATATTCACACCTACGCCAAGCACAACGTAGTCAAGGGTGTTCTTGGTGGAGTCGAAAACTGTTTCCGTTAATATGCCACAAACCTTTTTCCCATCAACAAAAATATCGTTAACCCACTTGATTCCAGGTGTTTTTTTGCATATTTTTTCAACAGCATTGCTCACGGCAACTGCTGCTGCAGATGTAACAAGGGTAGCATCTGCAGGTGAACATAAGGGCTTAAGCAACAAGCTCATATAGATACCTGTGCCGTCCGGTGAAAAAAACGCCCTTCCAAGTCGACCTCTACCCTCTGTCTGACAACGTGAAACAAGCAGAAAATTTTCTTCCACCTCACCTGCTACAGCCATACGTTTAAGCTCTTTGTTTGTAGACGAAACACATTCTTCTACCTGAATTTTTATACTGTTTTTAATGCTATCGTTGAGATTTTTCTGTATTCCTTCAGCAAAAATAACATCCGTCATCTTAACAATCTCCTTTTATGCACAGAACTTGTATAACACACTATCCTACCGTAATAGTTAAAGAAAACACCGTCCTGAGACGGTGTTTTGCTTTTACATTATATAAATTATACAGATTAATATTCAAGTGTGTATTCTGTGTAAACACCGATACCAACCTTAGCATTGTCAATGCTGATGATCGCAAGCTTTGCAGAAAGCTGAAGGATACATGGTGCATCAACTGTAAGAGCAACAAGGTTGCCTGTTGATTTTTCAATTTTTGCTACAGTAACAACGTTTTCGTAAGCAATTGAAATATCACTTAAAGTAAGGCCTGGAACAGAGCTGATAGAACCTGTGATTGTTTCTTCCTGGATAACACCACAAAGAGAACCTACACCGTTACCGCCTGACTTAGGATTAACTTCATCCTTACCCTTAATAGTAAGTATGTAGTAATCGCCTTCTTCTTTGCACTCAGCAGAAGCAATTCCATCTGCAGTGAGAGCTGCCTGAGCATTTTCCGGTGGGAACTTTTCCTTTGTCCACTCTTCGTTCTTAGCTTCAATTTCGTCCTTGCTGCCAACCATGAACATACCCATAAGTGTAGATGCAGCACTTGAAAGACCACCTGCTTCAACAATGTTGTTGTAGTTTGTGGCACCGTCTTTTACTCTGATGATTTTTGAAGCGTTTGCTTTTGCGTTATTAACAGCCTTATTGTACATATCTGCAATTTCAGCAACTGTCTTTTCGCCACCCTGTTCTGCAGGTGCAGTTGTTGCTTCATCTGCTGAGGCAGGTGCAGTTGTTGCTTCGTCTGCAGGCTTGCTTGCATCTGCTGCAGGAGCAGTTGTTGCTGCAGGTGCAGTTGTTGCTGCAGGCGCAGTTGTTGCTGCAGGTGTATTTGTAGCTGTTGAACCTGAATTTGTGCTTGAACCCTGGTTCTGCTGAGAACCTGCATTATTCTGCTGAGGAACCTGCTGAACGTACTGCTGCTGAACAGCATTGTTCTTTATATTGTTTCTCGCAGCAATAAGCATCATAATAGATGAAAGGTTGTTAGCTGTGATTACTGTAATAACAAGGCAAACAGCTAATATTGCGATAACTAATTTTTTAATTGGTGATAAGTTTGACAACATTTTGCCCACTCCATTTCCATTTTGACATTTAATCCTCATTATTATATTCCAGATTTAAGAAAATGTCAACATTTTTAATTACATACAATGCAACTTTATTTTGAGTATTGTATATTTTTTAAAAATAATGTAGAATACTATTTAAATTCGAGGTGAATATACGTCTTATGGATAACAAGATTCGCAACAACTCATTATTGACACAAGTGGGCTTCGGCTTTACTGCTTTAACATACACAGGTGCTTACGCCTTGTGTTTTGCAGCAGTATCAGGTCAAGGTCTGCTTTTTTCTTGCGTTTGTTGTGTTGCTTGCGCCCTATTGTCCCTAAAAACAAAAAACACTGTTTTTGCACCTCATCCATTCTTTGCCGTTCCTTTAATTTACGTTTGCGGCACTACCCCACCTGTTGCTATGATTATCTCTGTTTCAGTTGCTGCATTATTATATTTAATTGTCAACAAATCCAAAAACAAAATAATATTTTCCGACCTTGTTATATCAGCATGTTCACTTGGTATGTGTGTAGCAACTACAATTCTTTTAACCAACACTTATTTCGGCATAGGTGCACATGGAGAAACACCGTTGGAAATGCTCAGAAGCTACCGTTCATTAGGCTTCCATCCACATTTTATGGGTCTTCTTACAGGTACAATTACACTTTTCACCACAATAACGTACCCATTCAAATTCAAAAAGCTCAGTAAAATTATTCCTACACCTTTTATATGTATAGCAATTCCATACGTATTAAATTTGTTTTTAAATCCCGACAAAGCATACACAACAATTAACGAGGCGGCTTCACTTTCCGTCTTTACAACATGGAGCCTCAGCTCCGCTATTGAAGAATTAACCCTAACACACGCAGATGAAATCATCACCACTGCTTTAGTAATTTTCATAATGCTCATAGCTTTTTCTCAGGAAAATAAAAAAGAAGAAAATACAGCTATGGGTGTATGCAACCTTTTCTCTTGCTTTCCTGTAGTAAAGCACACCATAAATGGTTACACAGCTGTTTCAGCTATAACCTTTATAATAATGAGCATTTTACTAACCCTGTTGTGTCCTGGCATTTTTTCAAGAATACCACTTCATTCCATAGGTGCACTGCTTATTGTAAGTGGTTGGCAATCAATCCCTTACAAAAAGCTTTCAACAGCTTTTAAAGAAAACAAGCTGCTGACGCTTACACTATCAATCTGCAGTATTGTAATTTTCATTTTTACAGATGTATTCATTGCGACGTTTGCTATGGTTTTTGCTTTCCAAGCAATAAGAAGGGAGGCAAAATAATGGCACAGAAAAAGGATAGAAAAAAAATCGCACGTATCATCGCCACCTGGGTAATCACAGGAATAATGGCTTCGGTTTTTATTCTTGACATAATATGTGTTGCACTTGCAAACCATTATGTTGCAAACGTACCCATTTCGCAAGAAGATTTTTCACTTAAAAATGGTGACGACAGAATTCATTTTCTTAACACTGCAAACTCCGACTGCATACTCATAGAAAGCAACGGACATTTTGTGCTTGTTGACTCGGGTGAAGGCAATAATAACCCCCGAAGAAAGACTGAATACAAGGGCTACGAAAAAGAGGTACTAGGATACCTCAAAAAAATATGTAGCGACGAAAACGGTAAGGTTCACATTGACTTCATTGTTGCAACCCATATGCACTACGACCACTCAGGTAACTTTGAGACAATTATAAAAGATAAAGACATCACAATTGGCAAAGCCTATATAAAGAAGTATGATGGCTCACAGACCTCTGAAATAGACTCAGAAAGCTGGGGCAACGCAGAAACATACAAAAAGATTCTTAACGCTTTAAGTAAAAGCAACGTTCCTGTTATCCACAACTTGCCACAAGATGCCTTCTCATTTGAGGATTTCACTTTAAAATTCATAAATACTGTTACACCAAAAAGTCTTGAAAAAGCAGGTGAAAACACAAATAGTATTGGTATCTTGCTTTCAAAAGGTAAAAAAACTGCATTCCTCGGAGCAGACTTCACAAACGATTCAGGCTTTGAAATGCTTTACGCAAAGGAAATTGGTAACGTTGACCTTTTGAAAATAGGTCACCACGGATACTTTGGCTCTTCTTCAACAGGATTTTTAAAGGAGCTTAAGCCAGAAATTGCAATTTGCACAAACTACATCGGCAAAATTTACCCCAACGTAAAATGGAATTTAACGATGGTCGCAAAGGTCCCTGTTTTTTCAACTGCACACCGAAATGGAATAATTGCCGACTTTACAGATGATGACGAAATTTTATTGTCAGAAAACATAATGTAAAAACAGTGCTTAAGAGTTGAACTCTTAAGCACTTTTTTTTGCAACACAATTCAATACATCATTTGATCTATTAAATCAAACAAAGGGAATAAAATATTAAAAATCTTCGGAAAAACAACTGCAAAGACAATCGAGAGTATAAATGTTAAAGAATATTTCTCGAGATAAGCTGAGCTACACACAACAGCAAAGAATGGTGATAACACCACCTTTTTTACCTTGCTTCTCTCCGAAAAAAGATAACCCTTCAAGGTTAACATATCCTCAAAAGAAGGCGCACAGTTTGCAAGGTAGGAAACGCCCAACCATACTAAAGCATAGGTTTGCAAGGAATCCTTTTCGCCAATAAAAAACAATCTGTACGAGCCTGTAAGCAAGCACGCTACACCCATAAGAAAACTCATTGTAAATGGAAACCATACAACAAAAAAGCTTTGTTTAAGGCTTTCACACAATTCATGCTCTACGTGACCACACATTTCATCTTTTCTGAAAACCCTTGTATCTTCAACAGGAATTTTTAAAATTCTGCATGCAACGTGTTCCCAAAAATTTCTTAAAACGGCACCGAAAAAGGTAAGTCCACGTGTTATAACATATAAAATTGTCATTCTACCTCACCTGTTCCTTCCGTAAACAATTGTTTCACCGTCAGTTTACCTGACAGGTACTTATTCATTCTGTCAGAAATTTCAATATTTTCTTCTGCGAGAGCATTTTTTAAGGTTTCTACCTGCTCATCGTTGCCAAGCTCGTTTTCTATAACCATAGACGTAAAGTAAAGAACGGCATATTCCTGAATCTCCAATGCTTCATCCACAATTTCTTTAGCTGCTTCATAGTCACCTGTGCAGCAAACTGCCATTGCTTTAAGTCGCATTAACTCTGCATTTTCAGGGTTATACTCCAAGCCCTTGTCAGCCCAACGCTTTGCTTTTTCAAAGTTACCACTAAGACGCTCTACTGAAGTATACAGGCTATAGCCGTCAGGGTCCTCAACGTTAAGGTCTATGATTGCTTCTGCAAGTTCCTTAGCCTTATTAACGTCACCTGTCTGTGTTTCTACAATACCAAGCTCGTATGCATAAAGCCACAAAAAGTCAGGCTCAAGCTTTTCTACCTCAAGCATATACTGGTAAGAATCATCGTAATTCTGAGAAATATACGCAAACATATACTGACAGAAGCGCACCATAACCTCACTTGCAGGATACATCTGTGTAGTTTTGCCGTCTTTGGAAACGATTGAAACCTCTTTGTCTATAAGGGCACCGATTTTTGTCATTATTTCCTCGTAAGTTTCTTTATCTTCAGCAGAGTATTCCATATACTCTTCTGCACTGATAATATTGTAAAACTCATTCATAGTAGCATAAAGAATTCTGCTGTTGATACCTACGTCTGCAACAGGCTTATATATAGGAAGCTTCTTTTCAAAAGCAGAAAGTGCAACGTCTATACGATCTGCAACTTCTCCCATACTATTTGTGCCACCCTCCATTGTGTCGTACATAAGAAGGGCACTGTAAAGATATGCCTTTTTAGCAGTTATTTCGCCCTGGGAAAACTCATCTATTACGGTATTATAATACTTGATTGCAGAGGTCAGCTTATTTTCATTCATTGCCTTATCTGCTTTGTACATCATATTATAACCGTAAAAATCGTTGCAGAAAAGCACAACCGAAAGAATTGACACAACAACAAGTATAACTGAAACAACAGTGTTAGGCACGCTCAATGGGAAGTTTTTCATATTTTCTCGACAAACTGAGCAGTACTGGTAGTTTTCGCCATGTGCTTTGTCTTTTCGTCTTTCACCACAGCACTCGCAAAGCTCTTCGTCTGGAATAATACCTAAATCGTCAGCATATGCCTCAATAAACTCCTCGTCGGAAAGCTCCTGTGCCTTTTTCAATTCCTCACGGAAGGTCTGGGCAAGACTTTCAAGCTCGTCAGCAAGTGCATCGTTTGAATATGATTTTTCTGCACTCGCCTTTTCAAGCAATATTTCCTCTTTGGTTTCTTCGTTTAATATATTTTCGTCTTTCAAGGAAAAACCTCCTTCGAAAATTCTTCATTTTATTGTAACACTTATTTTTACAAAATTCAAATAAAATGAAAAATTAGAAAGGAGGTTTACATTATTTTTACTTTTTACACAGATTATTTACGTGCTTTTACCTTTATTTCCTGCGAAGTCAGGTCAAAAATGCTTGAAAGCACCACACAGCCCACAACCGTAATTATAAGCTCAGGCAGCATATAGCTTGCGTTATACGTAAGTGAATAAAGCCATACTGCCTTTGCGCCATTGCTGTATTCACCCCAGATTGTTACACCACTTATAAAATGACATATAAACCTTATAACAGACACAACAGCACTACCCAACGCTAAAGAAACGGTGGTGCTTTTTATTTTGTTTTTAAACATTGCGCTAAGACCTAATGCTCCAAAAGCAATTATGTAGTCAGCAAAAACAAGAATAAGGTATGACACAATTCCCTTTACATACGAGAAATTACCCAAACCGAAAAGAAGTTGTATTATGCCCATGCCAAGTCCTGAAAATGCGCCCCACTTAAGACCGTAACGGTAAGCAACAATTACCATAGGCACCTGACTGAAGATGGTTACACTTCCACCATAAGGCAAAGAAAGAACAGGTATCTCTGCAAGAATTGTTGACAAAGCAAGCATTATTGCTGTTTCTACAAGTCGTCTTATTTTTTGATTTTTACTTGAAATTTCCATAAGTTTTCCTCCGAATTAAAATCTCCCTACGACGGCAACAACGTCATAGGGAGAGACTCTCAGAAGATATTTTTCCTACGACGGCATTATCCGCATCAGGTTATTAGGGTCAGAAAAGGGTTGTTTTCTTTCTCAGGCGACGTCCGTCAGCTCCCCTGTTTTATTTTCGAGCAGAAGTTGGATCCATTTAATCTGCAACATTATTATACATTTTCTTTACAAATTGTCAAGTAATCACAACAACTTTGTTTTTAAAGGAATATTTTTACCTGAAATCCTCTTTGAAATTCGCAAAAAAGCCTGACTACCCTTACAATCGTACGGTATTTTCTTACCGTTGACAGATTGATATATCTCAGTAGATTCAGGAATTATACCTAAAAGACGAGCGCCTACGTTATCAATAAAATCATCGACATTAATATCCTTATGAAACTTCTTGTTAAACTTATTAACAACAAGTCTTACATCCTGAACTCCTTCTTTTTTCATACATTGAGTTGCAAAGGCTGCTGCACGTATACTTATTGCATCAGGTGTGGAAACAACAACACAGATATCTGCAACACCGGATGACAGCTCGAAGCCTTTTTCAAGACCTGCAGGAGCATCAAGAAAGATATAATCAAAATCCTTTTTGATTTCATTAATCATTGCAGAAAATTTTTCAGTTGTGTATTCATCATTAAAATCAATTGGTGCAGGCAAAAGAAAAACGTCCTTTGACGCTTCAAGCACTGCTTTTCTGTAATCGCAGTTGCCTTTAAGCACGTCACCCCAGTTGTATACTGTTTTTTCTGAAACCGAAAGAAGTATATCAAGACTTCTTACGCCAATATCCATATCAACAAGCAAAATGCGTTTGCCGTCAAAAGCAAGCATTTTAGCAACTCCACAACAAAAGGTAGATTTACCTACACCACCCTTTGCCGAAGTAACAGTAATTATTTTCATACCATCATCCTATAAGTGTGTTTGGGGTTTCCATAACATCCACATATTCTTTCTGACTAAAATAATAATTGTACACCTTTGCAGCAACTGCAGAGGTTGCACTACCCGTATTTGCATTTTCGGCAATTACGGCAACGGCAATCTCAGGCTTTTCATATGGTGCAAAGGAAATGAAAAAACCGTTGTTACAGGTCATTGTTACACCCGACTGTGTTGTTCTTTTAACCTGTGATGTACCGGTTTTACCTGCTGCATCAACTTTACAGCCTTCAAAATGATATCTACAAGCAGTGTTCAAGACAACCTGTCGCATACCCTGTTTTACTATATCAAGGTTTTCCTTGCTACAATTAAGTGTATTTATAACCTTAGGCTCTGTTTCATATATAATCTCCGTCATATCGGAGGAAAGAACAGATTTAATAATGTATGGCTGATACCTTGTACCACCATTAGCAAGAGTTGAAACGTAGTTACAAAGCTGAAGTGGAGTAAACAAGTTATCCGACTGACCGATTGCTGCCTGTACGGTGTCACCAGGGTTCCACACCTGACCTGCTGCCTCTTTATTAGCAACGCTCGCAAGCATACCCTCGGCTTCAGGAATCTCAACACCCGTTTTCTGACCCAAGCCAAGAAGGTTACAGTATTTATTCATCTTATCAATGCCCAATTCCTTACCCATTTCAAAGAAGAAAATGTTACAGGATTGCTCAAGGGCATGGGTAACGTTAAGGTAACCATGAGATGCAAGGCACTTAAAGTGTTGATCTGACAAAACATAGGTACTGTTACAATACCTTGCGCTGTTAATATCTATAATACCTTCCTCAAGAGATGCAAGAGCAATTGCAGGCTTCATGGTTGAACCCGGAGCATATGCACTCTGTATTGCTCTATTCCACAAGGGGCTTGAAAGGTCTTTTGATAATTCATTATAATCTTCAAAATATCGTGTTATATCGTAGGTTGGAAGCGACACACTGGCAAGAATTGCACCTGTATTACAATCCATAACCACAACAGCACCTGCAGACTCAAAATATGCTGATTTTCTATTATCCTTAAGCATATCCTGTAATGCCTGTGCAGCAACCTTCTGCAAATCGGAACGTATGGTAGTTACGACAGTTGCACCCTGCTCGGGCTTTGTAAGAAAGTCCTCTGTAACAGTACCATCGGAAGCAGTTGTGGTGGTTTTTATGCCGTTCTTACCACGAAGGTAGCTTTCCATAGCAGCCTCAATACCACTTTTACCGTACTTATCATTCAAGGTATAAGCGTTGTTTTTCAACTTCATTACGTCTGTTGCAGTAAGAGACTCATCTTTGAGTTTTTCGTCAAGCTTTACTTTTTCGTTGTCGTATTCCTCAGCACTGATTGAACCAACAACACCCAAAATATGCGAATAGCTGATGGTGTCGTCATACTCTCTGTAGCTGACGCTTTCAGATTTAACACCCGGATAGGTTTCACTCATTTCCATGATAATTGAAACGATTTCAACAGGCACGTCCTCTGCAAAGGTGTATGGACTTGGAGTAGAAAAGCCAAGGTACTTCATACCGAAACAAACTGACGCTATTTTACGCGCATCTGCTTTAGAGTACCCTGAAAGCTTATAGCGCTCAATCAACGCATTAAGGCACTCTTCTGCCGTAGCCTTTTCTCCTTTTTCAAGCTCGAGCATTGTTTCCGAAACCATAAACTTAAATTCTGCCTGCTTGTCAGGATCAACCACCAGCTTTTTACCTTTGTAAATAATAGGTAGCCTGTCTATCCACTCCACGTTATTTTCTTCAAACAATTTGATAAGGGAAAAAATCAGCTCGTTTCGTTTTTCCTGGTGCTTTGCTTCAGGAAACTCAGAATATTTGAACACAATAGAATTACCCTGCCTGTTTACAACAAGAGGGCTTCCGTTACTGTCAAGAATTTCCCCACGAGGAGCCTTGACCGTACTTGCAGATACAGAAAGTCTGTTTGCCTCTGCTCTGTGCTTATCACCATCAATTAGCTGATTTTTACCAACAACCAATATGAGAAAGCAGAACAAAACGCCAATAATAACAGTACCTGTTATTCTTCTTTTTTTCCTTAACTCAATAGACATACATTTTCCTACTATTCAGATAATTTAAATGATATTTTAAAGCTGAAAATCTTACTCTGTTTTGTGTGATTCGTAAACGTATTTTACTACGTAGAAAAATACAGGTATAAACAACGCTGTATATATCAATGACGGCAAATAAAATAAAACTATTTGCCTGAAAGGGTTTCCTGCACCACCAAAGCCAGAGGTCACAATAACATACAAAAGCTCGTATAAGGCAATAGCGCTACCGTTAAGCACAAGAGCAGTTACTATATTATTCTGCATAAGGTGGCTTATAAGTATACTGCACACTGCACACATTGCCATAATTACAAGTGCATTGAAACCTTCTATACCTGAAGAGGTATCCCAAAAGGTACCACTTATTGCTCCAAAAACAGCAGCAGGAATTTCGCGTTCGTGCATTGCTATAGATATACTTAATGGTAAAAGAAGAAACGCCCTTGCGCCAAAAATTTCAGGAAGTGCAATATTCGAATTCTGTAAAAGCGTAGCTAACACTATTAAAGCAACGTATATGGCATATCTTATATATTTGGGTTTATTGTTATCGTAATGCAAGGGTATTCACCTCTTTTCCGGGAAAATTCAATTATTCTTTAATTTCACCTTCACCCTGACCCTCAAAGGACGTAATTACGAAGACATCACTTACGTTATCAGGAGCACAGAATGGTTTAACTTCTGCATAATATGCTGATGACACGTCATCTTTTTTAACAGACACAACCTCACCGATTATTAAACCGTTGGGGAAAACGCCACCGGCACCCGAGGTGCAAACAATACCTCCACTTACAACAGAGGTTGATGCATCAAGTCCGGAGAGCTTACACAAATCATCTGTGTAAAGCTTCGTATCACCACTTACGTAGCCATATTCCTTTGTACCTGACTCAAATGCACCTATGTTAACGCGAGGATCAAGCACAGAATAAACTACGCAGGTAGAAAAATTAACTTTTTTTACAATACCGACAACATATTCACCATATATTACAGGGTCTCCTACACTAACGTTTTCCTTCGAACCAACGTTAAGCACAAAGGAGCCATACGCATCTGCAGCGTCCTTTGAAATTACCGAGCCGTATGTGAATTCATAATCATCGTTTTTCTGTTTTATGCCATAAAACTTTTCGTAAGCCTGAACCTTGTTCTTGTACTCATCAAATTCTGCCATCTTTTTTCTGTACTGCTCAAGTTCTTTTTCCAGCTCCACAATTTCTGCTCTGTAAACTGTCGATGACTTAAAAGACAATGACACGTCGTCAAGGTTATCGGTTATCATTGCAGACAGTTTCTGTAATGGAGAAAAGATTGTACCTACTACAGATGCAACAGGTGATGATGCATCGTGGCTTACTGCCGCAAAAACAATTCCTGAAATTATTACTGCAGCAATTACAAGAAGCATTTTAAAGCTACTGCTTCTGAAAAACCTTTTCATATATCTACTCCAATTTTATTTATTGAAACCTAAAAGGTCTTTTTCAAGACAAATACCTGTACCATTAACAACACAGTCAAGTGGATTTTCAGCAACCTTTACAGGCATACCTGTTTCTGCTGCAATAAGCTTATCAAGACCTCTGAGAAGTGCGCCACCACCGGTAAGAGTAATGCCTCTTTCGATAATGTCTGCAGCAAGCTCAGGTGGAGTTCTGTCAAGAGTGTACCTGATAGAATCAAGTATTTCGTCGACAGGATCTGCAAGTGCCTGACGAACCTGTTCACTTGTAATTTCAACAGATTTAGGAAGACCGTCAATAAGGTTCCTTCCCTTAATTTCCATAGCTGCTTCGCCTTCGTATGGGTACGCTGAGCCGAGCTTCAATTTAATATCCTCTGCTGAACGCTCACCTATAAGAAGGTTGAAGGTTCTTTTTACGTAAGCGATGATTGCTTCGTCGAAATTGTCACCTGCAACACGGCAGGATTTTGAAGTTACAATGTCACCAAGAGAGATAACTGCAACCTCGCTTGTACCACCACCGATGTCAACGATCATACTACCTGTTGCTTCTAAAACCGGAAGACCTGCACCGATTGCCGCTGCCATTGGCTCTTCAATAAGACTAACGTACCTTGCGCCTGCACTTTTGGCAGCATCATGCACAGCACGTCTTTCAACCTCTGTAACGCCTGATGGAATACAAATCATAACCCTTGCTCTGTTAAAAGGTGAGCTACTGATTGCTCTTTTTATGAATTCCTTAAGCATATCTGCAGTCATATCAAAGTCAGCAATAACGCCATCCTTGATTGGTCTGACCGCTGTAATTGAGCCGGGAGTTCTTCCTATCATTCTTTTAGCATCTGCACCAACGGCAACAACTGTTTTTGGATTTGTTCTTTCGTCAACAGCAACAACTGAAGGCTCTCTTATAACGATTCCCTTACCCTTAACAAAAACGAGGGTGTTGGCTGTACCTAAATCCACACCTATATCCTGTGAAAAAAACATTTATATACATTCCTTTCGGATTATTTTTTCTTTGAAATTAAATATGTTGTGAAGAAAACAACTGCTAACGCAGTTACTATTGTAGCACCTGCTGAGGTATCTGCATAAAAGGATACGATAAGTCCTGAAACTGAGCACAAAAGCGAAAACACTACTGAACCAATAAGATATCCTCGTGAATTTCTTGCTACGTTTCTTGAAGCAGCAGCAGGTAAAATAAGAAGCGAATTTATAAGCAGAATGCCTACCCACTTTATTGAAAGCATTACTACAACTGCAACAACTATCACAAAAATATTTTCGTAAACTGCTGTTTTTATTCCTCTGCTTGCAGCAAGCTCTTTGTTAACGGAAATAACAAGAAGCTTGTTGTATATGAAGTACCATATTACAACAACTGCAACAAGAGTTATAAGTAACCAAAGCAGTTCGTTTTTTGAAACACTTAAAATATCGCCCACAAGATATGAGCTGTATTTTGAAAAGTTACCACCGTAAGACAAAACAAGAAGTCCTACTGCCACACTTGCTGAAGAGAAAACACTTATGACTGTATCGGACGAGGTGTTACCCTTGTTTTTTACCCTTGTTATTAACAAGGCAAGAAAAACACCGAAGGCAATAAGTGAAATTATTTCATTTTTTACGCCCAGCAAAACACCTAAAGCAATTCCCGTAAACGCACTATGACCCAATGCATCAGAGAAAAATGCCATTTTGTTGTTGACTGCCATCGTTCCCAAAATACCCATAAGTGGTGCAATAAGCACAACGGCAATCAGGGCATTTACCATAAACCTGTAGTCTGCCCACACAAAAGGAAGGGACGAAAAGATGTTATAAATAAAATCCATATCACTCCCACCTTTCAGGAACACTGAAAAAGACATTTTTAAATTCCTCAGACTCAAAAACATCTCCGGCAGAGCCACTTTTTAAAACTGTTTTATTTATAAGCACCACGTTGTCGGCATACTCTTTTACTATTCCTAAATCGTGGGACACCATAGCAATTGCCATATGATAATTCTTTTTAAGGTTAAGAATTGCTTTATAGAAAATCTCGCTACCCTGTGCATCCACACCGGATACCGGCTCGTCAAGAATGAGAAGCTCCGGCAATGGATAAAGAGCATTTGCAAGCATCACTCGTTGAAGCTCACCACCGGAAAGCTCACCGAGCTTTCTTTTCTTAAGCTCAAGACAGCCAACAGATTCAAGCACCTGGTCAATTTCCTTGATGACCTTTTTGTTACGCCTGAAGCAAACAGGTGAAGACGTTCTGCCTACAAGAAGGAAATCTTCTACACTGATAGGTGCAGACCTGTCAAAATCAAGGTGCTGTGGCACATAACCGATTGTTACCTTATTGATTTTCTCGCCATCGTGAGATTCAAATGATACGTTACCCTCGTGACGAATTTCCCCTAAAATAGATTTAACAAGTGTAGTTTTACCTGCACCGTTAACACCTATTACTGCCGTTAACTCGCCACAATGCAGATGAAACGAAACGTCTGAAAGAAGCGTATCCCTGCCTTTTTTTACAGTTATGCTGTTAACTTTTATTTTACAAAGACCGCAACCGTTTTCAGAAGCCATTATTTCACCGCCTTTAATATCGTCTTTATGTTTTCGCGCATAGTATCCTCGTATGCGCTCAGGGCTTTCTCCCCTGTTATTACGGGGTTAAGCACGTAAATCTTTGCACCTGTTTCATTTGCAAGAATATCTGCTGCATTGCCTTCGTAATGAGGCTCAATAAAAAGTGCTTTAATATTTTTTTCTGAAATCTCGTCAGAAAGCTCAGCAAGTTTTTTTGCAGACGGCTCACCACCGTCATCATTTTCTACCGTTGCTGAAATGTTAAGTCCAAGGTCTTTGGAAAAATATGCATATGCATCGTGGAATGAAACAATGCTTTGACCTTGCGTTTGTTTTTTCGTTAATTGAATCTCTGCCCTGAGCTGCTCAAGTCTTTGTAAGTAAGCGGTCTTGTTGTTTGTAATCTCGGTTTTATATTCCGGAAAAACAGCTATTAAGCCCTTACAGATGTTTTCCACCTGTTGCATAGCATTATCAACAGACATCCATACATGAGAATTTTCTGTATGGTTATGAGAATGACCATGCTCCTTTTCCTCGTGCTGATGACTGCAAATAAGCTCAATACCTTCAGAGGAATCAATCAAAGAAAGCCCGTCAACAGTTGTATATAAATCCTCAACAAAACTTTCCATTCCTGCACCATTTATAATAAACACGTGGCAGTCGTTTATAAGCTTTGCATCCTTTGCAGTAATAGTATAGTCGTGTAAACAGCCCACACTTTGCTCTGCCATACATTTAACGTCTATTCCGTCAATGCCTTCAACAAGATTCAGCGTAAAAATATATATCGGGTAGAATGACACAGCGATAACCTTATCGTTATTTTCTGTTGTTGTCGCTGTGCATCCCGAAAGAAGCATAAGAGCTACACAAAGCAGGATTGCCGTAAATTTTCTCAATTATCCGTCACCCTACTAACCTGAATTTGTACGGAACTTCCGAGCCGTACATACCTGTTTCAATCTTAACGAAGTAAACACCAGCAGGAAGTTTAACTATACCTGTTGAAACAAGTGATTCGTTAAGTGCCGATGTAATTTCGGTCTTAACGTTACCCTTTTCGTCAATAATGCTTATATTCCAACAAACCTTACTGCCTGAGTAATATCCGTGTTCAAACTCAACGCAGACGTTCTTTGTTGACGTAAGATTAAATCTGTAGTAGTCCTCATCATACGTTACGTCAGAGGAAATAATTGCACCTGTGTAACGCGTCTTAAGATCAATAGTCTGACAATTAAGCTTTGTACTGTTTGGTTCGCACTCAAAGTTTTCATTAGCATAGAACGACCACTTGACAGAATATGTAGATGAGTTGTATGCCATAGAGTCACCGTCAATAAGAATGTAATAATCACCCGGTGCAAGACCTAAGTTGTTGATTTTGAGTGTATCCTTATTCCACTTGGAAACCTTTCTTACAATTTCGTAATATTTTCCGTTAGAAAGAGGCTTAATGATTCTTACATTCCAGCCGTTCTTGTCACCATCCTGAAGTTCGTGGGTAAATACAACGTTAACGTAACCCTTTTCGGTAACTGTAAACTTGTAATAGTCCTTATCAAGGCTGAGAAGTCTGTCTGCAAGACTACCACTCATTAGCGTACCCTTTGGAAGAGTTATTGCCTGCGCCGGTGTATCGTTAAGCTCAAACTCGAAATTTTCTGCCTTTTCGGAGCCCACAAGCAATGTATATTCATCTGCAGTATTATTCTGTGCCTCAACAGATATGTGGTACTTACCTTTTCTAAGACCAAGCTTACCTGTTCTTATAATCAGGTCAGTCAACCTTGAGGTAAACTGTGTTATTTTCTGACTGGCAGAATTATAAAGTGTAACCTTCCAACCAACAACAGGGAATGTGCCGTCCGGATGGTTGAAGGAAATGTTAACACAACTGTCCTGAGCAAGTGTGAATGTGTACCAGTCAACATCATCGCTTGATTTTCTGTTTGAAGAAAGGCCGTTTTTTCCATAGCCAACCGGAATTGCCGTTGCAGTCGCTTTTGTATCATTAGGTTCTTTTTCATAAGCATCGGACTTTACAAAAGACGTTTTAAGAGTGAACTCACTTTTCATAAAGTACAAGCCCGGAGCAACAACTACGCAGTAAGTACCTTTCGTAACGCCAATAGGGTCCCAGTCTGACGTTACGTCTGTCCATGCAGATTCGTAATAAGAAAGCTCTTTTTGGCTTTTTTCTGTTTTTTTCGAAGTGTCTGTAAGCTTGTACAAGGTTACAAACCAACCTGATTTAGCAGGATCCGTATAATTTTCATGCTGAAGACAGATTGTCAAGGCACCATTTGCAGGGACTTCCATTATGTACGCCTCATAGTCGTCCTTAGACGTAATCTGACCTATAGCGCTTGCGCCAAGCTTCACGTACGTTGGTGTGTTGTTCTTAAAAAGCGTGTTATTAACAGACAAAGCAACACCACAACAAGCAAATATACCTATAAGCGTTGCTGCCACTAAAACAGCAGATATTAATCTTTTTTTGCCGTTAGTCATCACGTAAACTCCTTTTTAATTTCATCAATCACATCAGAGCAATCTGAATAAGCATCCGTGTTTGCACAAAGAAATGAATTTCTCATTTTAACATTGAGTATTGTGAAAGCGCATTCTAATTGTGATTTCATATACTCGAAAGCCTTTTCACCCGACCTGCCTGCCGCAGCTACAAAAATAGCTTCGCGCCTTTTTGGTATAGGCTGTGTCTTGTTGTTGTGGTAAAAGCTTGTGTAATAAACCTGAAACCTGTCAATAAGGCTTTTGAGTGGTGCTGAAAACGAGCCGTTGTAAACGGGGCTGAGAAAAACAACAACGTCACAGCCTTCAAAGGTCTCGTAAAAAGCATCGAGATCACGATTCACACATTTCCCGTTGTTTTCACAATAGTTACAGCCTGTACAAGGAAAAAATCTTTCCTCGTACGTATCGAATATTGTAACCTGTTCACTTTTCAAAAGCTCTGTGATTTCGTCACACACCTTGTTGGTATAGCCGTTTTTACGTGCAGAGCCTTTGATTATAAGATATTTTTTACTCATCTTGTCTTAATTCCTGCATACAGTATTTACAAATATATCTGCCGTCTGTTGTTTCGTAGAAAAGTGGTGGCAGATATTTTTCTTGGGAAGTAATGCAATCGCACTTTCCACAATAAAGGTCGTGGGTTGGCTCTTCCCAGCATGGTGCAACAAACCTACCCACCTTGTTGGAAACTGTTTTTATTAAGCTGATAAGACACGCATCGTTGAAGTTGTTCAGGAGCTTAAAATACTTAGCGCGCTCGTCTGTATCCACGCTGAAATCAAGCTCGATTCCTCTCGGAAATGGGTGCATAATCAACAAATCGGGCTTTGCCACAAGAAGCATTCTTTCATCGAGAATAAAATTATGCTTCCTTGACTCGTAAGCTATTTCGCTTTCGAAGGAGGATTTGTCAACCCTTGTCATATAAAGAACGTCCAATTCGGGAAGAATTTCAAAAAGGTTATCAAAAACCACGAAGGGCTTTTCTCTTTTATCCATTAATGCTACGTAATCCTCAGACAATGGCTTCCCATTAACGGATATGAAATAGAACTCATTTCCATTATACAAATTCAAGCATTGCAACAAGCCTTTAACCTGTGCGTTGTCTGTAAAATCACCTAAAAAGCCGATTTTCATATTTGAAACATGTCTTTTTTCCAACCATACGGTAGCAATATCTGCAAGTGCTCTTACAGGGAAAGCTCTTTTGCCGTCACCTGCATTTATTACAGGAATGTTAGCGTAAAGTGACGCAGCTCTTGCGGCACCTTTTTTAGGATGACTTAAAATAATGGCATCGCCAAAGGCACACATTTCCATAACCTCATCCTTAAGGCTTCTGCCTTCTGTGTGCTTGTAGGAAACTGCTGTACCACCTGTACGGTTTGCAACAGTTGAATACGCCATTTCAACAAACTGATTTTCTTCGAAGAAGGCGTTTACAATGGTCTTGCCCTTCATTTCGTTGGAATAGACACTACTGTTGTCCTTGACGAAAGAAAATTGGTTCATTGTTTCCCTGAGCTCTTCTCTTGAAAAGTCTGTAATATCAATAAATCTTTTCATTGCCATAAGGCTCACCTCCGAAGAATTGCTGAAGTGTAAACGAAATTTTCCGACACGTATCCATAGTCGATTTATTATACCATATAAATATACAAAAACAAATACTTTATTGAAAATTTGCAGATTATTTTTAAAAAATTAACAATATATTTTTCAAAAAGAAAAAACCGCCTTTCTTACATAAAGAAAGACGGTTAAATCTTAAATTAAATTATTCAGCAACAGGAGCTTCAACAGGACAATCACCTGCACAAGCACCACAATCGATACACTTGTCAGCGTCGATTACATAGATGCCATCGCCTTCTGAAATTGCTTCAACAGGGCAGCTAGCTGCACATGCACCACAACCGATACAAGCGTCAGTAATTTTGTATGCCATTTGCGTTTACCTCCCTTGCTTTTTTTGTTTATTGTAACACAAATTCTCAAGAAATCAATAGAAAAATAATAATTTATATCCCATTATTCTTTTTCCTCTGTGTCTTCTTCCTTAGCTTTTCTTATAAGTTTTACATCTTTTCTGTTATATTCCGTAGGAATTGCCTCAGGACGTCTTTCAAGAGACACCTTCAATTTACCTGTTAAAAGGTTGCTTTCCGTAACAGTGCCTCTGCCCTCTCTTGTGTCCACAAGTGAGCCTACCCGAGGTGTGATTTTGTTAAGATATTCATATGAATCCTGCTCATATTTAAGACAGCAAAGAAGTCTGCCACAGGTACCACTGATTTTTGTGGGATTAAGTGAAAGACCCTGCTCCTTTGCCATTTTTATTGATACAGGATGGAAATCATCCAAAAACTGTGAGCAGCAGAAAGGTCTGCCACAAATTCCAAGACCACCAAGCATTTTCGAAACGTCTCTTACACCAATCTGGCGCATTTCGATACGTGTTCTGTACTGTGCAGCAAGAATCTTTACAAGCTCACGGAAATCAACTCTGTCATCTGAAGTGAAGTAAAAGAGCATTTTGCTTCCGTCAAAGGTGCATTCCACCTCAACAAGCTTCATATCAAGGCCTAATTCTACAACCTTTTTTTCACAGAAAACGAAAGCCTCTGCCTCCGTTTTTTTATTCATTTCCACTGTTTTAAGATCATCGTCATTTGCAGCTCTGATAACCTTTTTAAGTGGATGAACAATTTCATCCTCGTTAATTGTGTGGTTTGCAACGGCTGCCTCACCACATTCTATGCCACGCACTGTTTCAACTATAACTCTTTTCCCCTTCGGAAAGCTTTTTCCATCAGGATCAAAGTAATATATTTTACCGTTTTCTTTGAAACGAACGCCTACAACTTCTGCCATAATTTATCTCCTATAATCTTGCGCACAACACTGCTGCGAGCAAGGTGTAGTTTGGATTATTTTCAAGTGACTGATATAGTTCTGACACTGTGTCATACATATCAAGTAGCTTTTTAAGATTATTTTTCGCACTAAGGTCCTCGGTCTCATTTCTGAAATCCGTCAAAAGTGCTTTGCCACCGGACTTCACAGCAATAGCATCCCTTAAAACTGCAACAAACAATGCAAGCACCTCTGCTGTTAAGCCTTTATTACCATCTATAGGTGCAGTGGCTTTGATTTTTTCATATTCATATGAAGTTGAAACAGCTTTTGACAAGGCTTTTACAACCTCAACTGCCTTTTCACTATATTCGGCATCTTCAACCTTACCCAACCTGAGTCTTACCACCCTTGACAAAACGGTGCCTATTACAGCATTTGCACTCTGGGTTGTAAGTACAAACGTGGTGTAGACAGGTGGTTCCTCAAGTATCTTAAGCAAAAGATTCTGACATTCCTCATTCATATTATGAATTTCGGAAATGATGTAAACTTTTTTCGCTGAATCGTTTGGTGTAAGAAAAGCGTCTGCCACCATCTTCTTTACGTCAGCTTTTACGAAAGACTTTTTATCGTCAGGCTTTTTGACAAGAATAATGTCAGGGTGAATGTTTTCATCTGCCTTACGGCAATTTTCACAAGCACCACAAGGCGTGCGCTCCTGATTAGCACAAACAATCATCTTGGCTGCAAGACGTGAGAGCTGTTCACGTTGAAGCTCACCTGCGCCATCTATTAAAACTGCATGGGGAAATCTGCCGTCTGCAAAAAGACTATCAAGTGCAGAAAGTACACTTTCCGGAAAATTCAAAAAATCACTCATATCTTCATAAACTTATCCACGTCAACAACAAAAAGCGTTGCTCCACCGATGGTTACGTCAACAGGAGCAGCACCCATGAAACCTTCGCCTAAAAATGGTGTGGGTGCAGTAACCATCTGTGTTCTTCTTGAACAGCAAGATTTAAAAATCTCTATTACATCATCAACTTTTTCATCCTCAACACCAACAAGCACCGTTGTGTTGCCCATTTTCAGAAAGCTACCCGACGTAGCAAGCTTTGTTGCCTGAAAAGATGCTTTTGTGATTTCGTGAAGAAGCTCTCCTGCATCATCATTATTCACAATACCGATTACAAGCTTCATAAGGCATCTCCTTCCTTAATATTTACACTAATATTATAAAATATTTTATTGATCTTTACAACTACTTATTTCTAAGTTTCTGTCTATGACGGCTTTACCTCGCCAATTGAACGCTCTGTCGGAAATATCGTCGTTCAGCTCATAGCTACTTTTTGCATTTTCTATAAATTCTTTTATAGGTGTAACTGCAACATTTTTATTCATCGGACAAACGTCCTGACATATATCACAGCCCCATATACATCCACTTTCGCGCAAGAGCTTTTGTTGTTCATCTGCAAGGTTACCTTTGCGTTGTGTTATATCCGAAAGACACTTTTCAACATCCACTTTATAGCTATGCAAAGCCTTATTGGGACAATTTTTCTCACACAAGCTACAGGAAAGACAAGTTCTGTCCTCAGGCAAGGTATACTCCATTTTCAAGTCCGTAACAATTTCACCAATAAAACAAAAGCTCCCGTATTTTTCGTTTATAAGCAAACTGTTTTTCCCTTTGACACCTAAACCACAAAGTACAGCTGCATTCACCTCTTTAATGGGTGAATTGTCGCAAAAATAAACAAAGCTATTCTGAGGATAGGTTTGTTTTAATTCATCTGTAATCTTCCCAAGAATATCGCCTACAACAAGGTGATAATCCTTTGGGACGGCATACTTTGATATATTGGAGCCCTCATAAAAATCCTCACCGAGATAATAAGGAAAAAGATACACAATAACACTTTGTGCATTCTGAGGGATTCTGCTTTTGTTTCTGCATTCAATAAGCTCGCCTACGTTTGAAAATCCACATACGCCACAAGGCAGAACATCACTTAAAGGTAACTTAATCATAGCTTACTCAACGCAATCATTACAGGAATTGTCAACACAGATAAAGCCGAGTCAAAGGACACTACCTGAGAGGCTACCCCTGTATCTTTTCCGTACTTCGCAGCAAACATTGCAGTGTTATTGGCACTTGGTACTGCCGCAGAAATAATACACGCTGTTATCATTGTGCCTGTAATCCCCACAAGCTTAAAAATAACAAGCATAATCGAAGGCATTACAACCAATTTGAGTAATGCAACAAGATAATTCTCTTTAACCTTAAACATTGACTTAAGGTCGGTGTTGGCAATATACGTACCAAAGAAAATCATGGCAACAGGTGTGTTAAGGTTAGAAATATGACCTATTGCAGAATTGATTGGCGTTGGTAAATCAATGCCGAAAATGAAGAATGGTAAGCCTATAAGGACTGATATTACACCTGGATTGAAAAACAACTTTTTGAAATCGAACTTTGTTTTCTGCTCACCCTTAGTCATAAGCCACACACCGTGTGTAAAGCAAAGTATATTAAAGGCAACAACACCTGCAGAGCAGTAAAATACACCTTCACTGCCAAGAAGTGCCTGACAAAGTGGCAACGCCATATAGCCCATATTACCATAGCTTACAGCATACTTATACACAACACTGTTTGCACCACTTTTATTGAAAAATGGTTTAGCCAAAAGAATGCCCACGGTAAGCGTACCTGTCATACACAAAAACGCAATACCGAATGAGCTTGCAGTTTCTGTGCTGAATTCCATAGACATAAAGGACTGCACAATAACAGTCGGTGTAATTATATAAAACAACAGGTCATTTGATGCTTTTGCAGTTGACTGCGTAAAAACATGCAAACGGTCGGCTACAAAGCCGACCGCAACAATTAAAAAGAGAACTAAAACCTGTTGCGCAGCCATCATCATATTGTTAAAAAACATATTAACTTCTCCTGCACAAATAGAGATATTATTCTAAATTCTGCTTTTTCTTAAGGTCTGCAAGGGAAATAGGCTTAAGATCCTCTGCCTCTTCAACCACCTGAACAGGTGCTTTACGAAGACCGAAAAGGCTCTTTTTATCCTTTTTCTCTTTCTTTTCCTTTTTAGGTTTTTCTTCAACTACCAATTCATATTCGGCGTCGTCTTCGGAAGCTTCATCCTCAGAATATTCATTTTCCACAGATTCCTCAGCAACGTTATCTGTTACCTGCTCTTCAGCTTCGTCTTCTTCATACTCATCAGCAGAATCTGTTTCTTCTGCTTCCTCAGTAATTTCAAAAACCTTTTCTAATTCATCTTCAAAAAATGCTTCTTCGTCCTCGTAAGCATTTTCTGCATCGTCTGCATCTTCTGCAATGACTTCAGGAATATCTTCAACCTCTTCGATTTCTTCCTCTTCGAAATCTTCTTCAATTTCTTCCTCAAAGGATTCTTCTGCTTCTGCAAAATCTTCTTCACTGAACGCCTCTTCGAAGAATGGAAGTTCTTCAATCTCTTCTACTTCTTGAGATTCTCCAGCTTCTTCAACCTCTTCTGAGCCTTCATCAATTTCCTGTGCTTTCTGTATATCTTCCTGAACAACTTCTTCAGTCTCTTCGGAATTACCATATTCAACTTCCTCCTCAAACAGTGGAAGCTCTACAATTTCTTCCTCAACCTCTTCCACCATTTCCTGAGTGTCATCCTTAAAATTTTCAAGTACATCAAGAAGCTCATCGATGCTATCTGATTCTTCGGGAATTTCTTCTGTTTCAACAACAATTTCTTCAGGCTCCTGTAAAAATGCAGAAACGTCGTCTTCTTCAACTAACAAATCCTCTTCGGATTCTTCAATTTCATTCTCTTCAGAAATCTCTTCTTCAAGCTGCTCAGTTTCTTCAACAGTCCCGGAAACATCTTCTGTATCTTCAGGAGCTTCAAAAAGCTCATATTCAGGCTGTGCCGCACCATCGTCAGCAGACGCCTTACTCTGCTTAATGACAACGTTTTCGTCATCAGGAAGGTCAACCTCTGCAAGTGTTCTGATGTTCTTTATGCCGTCCTTAAAGCCGATGCCTAATGATGCAACAATATAAGAAAGAATGAACAAAAGAATTGAAAGATGTGCAAGGCTGAATTCGTAGCCTTCAACTGCAGGTAAGCCTACAATTGCACAAACAATTCTAGGAATTGTTACAAGACCTGCAAAAAGTGCTGCAGCAAAGCCATAGCCGTAAATTCCCCACATACTGTCCTCTGTGAAAACACCTGAGGAAATTCTTGCAAATGTAAGGAAGAAAAGCATAGCAAAAACAAGCATAAATATTTCAAAAAGAAGCTCTGAAACACTTATAAAGCTTACTGCTGTCATAAGCCTTGAAACAAGCATTGTAATTGCCCAACACAATGGCGAAAGAGCAAGAAGCTTATATTCCTTGTATGAAGCCTTACCATTAAGGTGACTTACTGCAAAAATAATGAAATAGAAAACTGCAAGAATTGCAAAAACAAACTGCAATACTAAGAAAATGCCACCACTTTGTTCAAGGTTTGAGGCAAGAATGCTTTTGAACATATCGAAGCTGAAGCCACCCTGTACCTGTGGAACAACCTTTCTTTCTATGCTTAGAATGTCCCAACCCAAACCAACAATCATAAAAATTGACGCAACACCAAGAATTGGGTTTTTGCCAACGGGAAGCTTAGGTGAAGGCACCTCTTTACTCAAAAAGCTAAGCACCATAAAAATAAGTGCAAAGATAAAGAGTGCTCCATAAAGAACGGGAACTGTAATGTCGTTTCCGTTGTAAAAGCCGTTAGTATAGTCAACTATTGCAAAAAGCTGATACACTCGCGTAGGTAATGCTGCAAGCATTGCAACAGCAAAAACGAACATAAGGTATTTCATTTTCACTGCATTGAGACTGCCTTTAATTTTATTCATAATTTCAACCCTTTCGAAACTGAAATTTATCGTTCATCTAACGGAATATAAGCTGTTGAAGCTTTAAAATCTGATGCACGTTCATCAATAGAAACATATTCCTTAGGAACTGCCATGTTCTTGTATGCAGGTCTTATAACTCTGTTACCTGAAATAAGCTCTTCCATACGGTGAGCAGACCAGCCTGCTATACGTGCAATTGCAAATAATGGTGTATATAAATCCTCAGGGATACCAAGCATCTGGTAAATAAGACCTGAGTAAAGGTCGACGTTTGCGCAGATTTTCTTGTTATTGTTTTTCTCACTCGCGAAAATTTCAGGCGTAAGCTTTTCAATAAGCTCCAGCGCACGGAAATCTGCTCCGAAGCCCTTTTCCTCTGCAAGCTTTTTAGCCTCGCGCTTAAGTATAATCTGACGTGGATCACTAAGGGTATATACAGCATGCCCCATACCATAAACAAGACCTGAACGGTCACCTGCTTCTCTGTTAATAATCTTTTTGAGGAAATCTGCAATCTGTCCCTCGTCGGTTATGTCGGAAACATCTGCTTTAAGGTAGTTGATCATTTCAGCAACCTTAAGGTTTGCACCACCGTGACGTGGACCCTTAAGTGAGCCTATACCTGCAGAAATTGCAGCATATGTATCTGTACCACTTGAAGAAAGCACTCTTGTTGCAAAGGCAGAGTTGTTACCACCACCGTGCTCTGCGTGAAGAATAAGACATATATCAAGAAGCTTTGCCTCTTCGTCTGTAAACTTACGGTTTGAGCGGGTGTTGTAAAGAATTGTTTCAGCAGTTGAAAGCTCCGGCTTTACAGGGTGAAGGTACATACTCTTTTTAAGGTAGTGTCTTCTTTTGACCTGGTAAGCATATGTCATTATTGTAGGAAGCTGAGCAATAAGCTGAACGCTTTGACGAAGTACGTTTTCAATTGAAATATCGTCAGGATTATCATCGTAGGAATAAAGTGAAAGAACACTTCTTTCAAGCTTGTTCATAATGTTTGGTGACGGTGCCTTCATGATCATATCTTCAATGAAATCCTCAGGAAGCTCGCGGCACTGACCAAGTATTTCATTAAAGCGTTCAAGCTGTTCTTTTGAAGGCAAATGACCAAAAAGAAGAAGCCATGCAGTTTCCTCGTAACCAAATCTATTATCTTTTATACAACCATCAACAATATCATTAATGTTTACTCCACGGTATGTAAGCTTACCATCAACAGGCTTACGCTCACCGTCTTCAATATAGTAGCCTTCTACAGCACAAACCTTTGTAAGACCTGCCATAACGCCACTACCGTCGCGATTTCTTAAACCTCTTTTAACCTCAAATCTCTCGAAATATTCCGGTTTTATGGAGCTATATTCCTTAAGTTCCTTGCAAAGCTCTGAAAATTCTTCTGAAGGAACAGGCTTAATATAAGAATGCATAACGTCACTCCCCATCTGTTTTTTCTCGTCATACCACAAAATAATAATTCATATTATTTTATAACATATTAATGTTAATGTCAATAAACTTTAAAGAAAATAAAAGGATAGTGATAATATGAAAAATTATTTGATTTTAGTACTTTTTTGCGCAGTTTCCATTCTTTTCATCCCCTTGGCAATGGTTGATAGAACCCCGTCAACGGAGACAGACATCACTGTTAAGGAAACAACCACCATAACCACTACGCAAAAAGCCTTAAAAAAGGAAGATACAATTGACGTTTTCAGAACCACCGACAACAAAACAGAAAACATAACTATGTTTGAATATGTTTGTGGTAGCGTGGCAGCCGAAATGCCACTTGCGTACCACGAGGAAGCAATAAAGGCTCAGGCTGTTGCGTGTTATACAAACGCACTACGGCAGAAAGCAGGAGCCAAGAATGAAAAAAGCCACATAAGCGACGACACCACCATACACCAAGGGTACATTGACAAAGCCCAAAGGAAAGAAAAATGGGGTGAAGATTTTGACAAGTACGAAAAGAAGCTTGAAAAAGCTGTAAAAGAGGTAGAAAACAAGGCACTTTACTACGACGAGAGCCTTTGTGTTGCCGCGTTTTGTGCCATATCAAATGGTAAAACAGAGGCTGCCCAAAGCCTTTGGGGAACACATATTCCGTACCTTGTAAGCACGGAAAGTGAAGGCGATACCCTTTCGCCAAGATATTCAAGCACGGTTTCTTTTTCTATAGATGAATTCAACGAAATTACGTTAAAAATGAATGCGACAGAAAAGTCTGTTGATAATTTGACAGACATTGTAAAAATTACGAAAAAATCCCCTGTAGGCACTGTTCTTAAGGCAGAAATAAACGGAACGGAATTTACCGGTGAAGAAATAAGAAAAGCGTTTTCTCTCAGAAGCCCTACTTTCACTGTCAAAACCTCAAAAAATTCTGTAACCTTTAACGTTTCCGGCTATGGTCACGGCATAGGAATGAGCCAATACGGCGCAAATTACCTTGCAGAAAACGGATATGATTACAAGGAAATATTGGAGCATTATTATACAGGGGTAAAGATAATTGAAAACTGAAAAACACAAAATCCAAATTTCCGGAATTGCGTTGCGATTAAAAGCTTTCAAAAACGGTAAATAGTTGTTAGCTATTAGCGCATAGCACTTGTATAGCTTTACAATTCTTAAAGTTTTTATTTTACTCTTGAAAAATGCTCATAATTATGATATCATACATTGCGTTATCCGGGTGTAGCGCAGTTGGTAGCGCACTTGACTGGGGGTCAAGGGGTCGTGAGTTCAAGTCTCGTCACTCGGACCAAAATAAAGCATAGCCTTTTGGCTATGCTTTATTTTTTATCTCAAAGGTGGCGAGACTTGAAAAGTAGGGAACATAGCTTGCTATGCGGAAGAAAACAGTCCGGTGGACTGTTTTCGCCGACGTGTGCGTGTCGACGACAACGTCGTCGAGCAAGTCTCGTCACTCGATTTTTCTTTATTTTTGAGTAGGTTTACCCCTATTATTTTTTATTACACACTTTTTCAAAGTGCGTAACTCACTATGACACTTTCACGGATGCTCTGTGCAAAGATGTCAGTTGGTGTTTTAATAACTTATCAAATTTCGGCAATTGATATCGTCGATGTTGAACATTTAACATAGATGTGGTATAAATATAATGTGATTATACATTAGTTTAGGAGAGATGTGATTTGGATTATGTTACACGCATTCATTTGAAAACTAGTGGTGAAGACAGAGAGGCATTAATAAACTATTGTTTAAACAGCCCTAATCAGTGTATTGCCATTGGATGGAGTGGTGCCTTTGAAGCGAATCCCACCATTAATACCTACAAAGATTATTATGCTGCTGTGAAAAGGAAGTATAATACAAGAATGGACCATGCACATAATGTTTTTTGGTACACCAAAGAAAATGATCTCTTTTGGACAAGAGATCTTAATGGGTTTTATTGGATCTGTCGAGCGATTGGAGAAGCGCAAGCACTGTATATTCCTAATATGGATATCGGCGCAATTATACCAGTGAAAGCGTATAAATATGGTCTAGAGGTTCCGGGGCAAATCAAAGCCTCTTTTAATCGTCCTCGTGGTGGAACATGTCATGATATTCGCGACTCCTCTATTGTTGAGTTCTCTAAAAAAATATATAACGAATTATCCGGAACATCAACTTATTTAATTAATATGGCTGCTAATGACTTATTAAACAACTTGCCTGATTTTGAATTGGAAGAATTAGTCATTAGTTATATCCAATTAAAAGAAGGTTATTACCTTTTGTCAAATTCCATCGCAAATAAGTCTACAACAATAAAAATTGAGTGTGAATTTATTCATCGGAGCAAGGATAAGCTCAAGAAAGCTGTAGTTCAAGTAAAAGGCGGGAAACACGTGCAGCTGAATGCACTTGACTACAAAGAATTTGATGATAATGGATATACTGTATATTTGTTTGCCCCATCTATTGTAAATAGCGAAAAATTAAACGACTGTATTATAATTACTCGCGATGATTTGATTTCTTTTTATAATGAATACAAAACCATTTTGCCAAGTACGATCACAAAATGGGAATCGCTATAGAATACATTTGTCAGGTCGGTTACGAACACTCGCACCAAAATATACCACAGCCTTTTGGTTGTGGAATATTTTTTATTTCAATAGTGGCGAGACTTGAACTCTTTGCATTCGCATATTATATGGAACAAAGCTCTTGCTAAACCCCAAGTGTATGCTATAATGTAAAAAAACTCTTAAACGGAGGAATAAAAAATGATGTACAGAGGCATTTGCCCGAAATGTGGTTCAAATGATATTGTAAGAATAGACGGCAGCACCGGTGCATACGGCGCAGGAAACAACATCATAACCGGAATAACAATCTTTTCCGGAGTAAGCGTCAACAGATACGTGTGTTGTTTTTGTGGATTTACTGAAGAATGGATTGATAAAGATGATATCGAAAAGGTCAAATCCAGTAAAAAAGCAATTCGTTAACAAAGCTCTTTATTTTTCATAAGAAACAAGGTGACAAGCTATGGATAACATACAATTTTTCAAACAAGCAGGCTACGGAATGATGATGCATTTCGGATTATATTCGCTTCTTGGTGGTGAGTATAAAGGCAAATTTGGTGATCATTACGCTGAATGGATTGGCTCACACTTTGCTATACCCAACAAAGAGTATGAACAGCTTGCCAAAATTTTCAACCCTATTTATTTTAATGCAGATGAAATAATTTCTTTAGCAAAAGAAAGTGGAATGAAATATTTTGTTGTTACAACAAAGCACCACGACGGATTTGCTTTATTTCACTCAAAAGTAGACAAATACAACGTTGTTGATGCAACACCCTTCGGGCGTGACATTATAGGAGAGTTTGCAGAAGCTTGTGCAAAGCACGGCATAAAGTTAGGCTTTTACTATTCTCAGGACCTTGACTGGCACGAAAAACACGGTGGTGGCTACCTTTCAAACCATATGGGATGCTCGGGTGTAACCTGGGACAACAGCTGGGACTTTCCCAACCCTGAAGAAAAGGACTATTCCATTTGCTTTGAAAACAAAATTCTGCCACAGATTGAAGAGATAATGACAAACTACGGTGATGTTTTTCTTGCATGGTTTGACGTGCCTATGACAATATCACAAAACCAGAGCAAGCTCATTTACGATACAGTAAAGCGTTTACAACCAAACTGCCTTATTAACTCACGCTTAGGCAATGGCGCTTACGACTACGTTTCCTTAGGTGATAACGAAATCCCACCAAGCAAAGAGGAATGGGAAAAACTTTCACGTGTTGATACAGACAACGTTAACTACCAAAGCATTGACGGCTTTAAGCCAAGTAAATACGGTCTTTATGAATCTGCCTGTACACTTAACGATTCATGGGGCTTTTGCTACAGAGACCACAATTGGAAATCACCTGAAGAGCTGTATAAAAATAAAAAGCACCTTAACGATTTGGGTATAAATTACCTTATTAACGTAGGTCCTGACCATTTGGGAAGAATTCCCGGGCCGTCTATTGATATTTTGAAAAAAGTAGCTTTACTTGACAAATAAAATCACTTACAAAAAGAGATGCTGACCTTTCGGTCAGCATCCTTTTTGTTTATTAGATTTTATTCATCAATTTTCTTCCACTGTGCATACAGGATTACTTCGTACTTTTCACTTTCACTAACAGGTGTAAAGAAAGCCGTATCACCATAAAGATTGCCTGAACCGTTTGCCTCTGTATTCCAGCCAACAAATTCATAACCTTCACGGGTAAATTTGTTTTTGTTAAGAGGCAGAGCACCTGCATATATGTCAAAAAGCTGGGCTGCCATTGTACCTAAACCACCGTTACTGTTGAAATTAACTGTTACATAATTATTGCTCCAGAACGGTGAAAGGTCAAGTGTGTTGCCTTCAATGAAATATTCACCGCTATGGTAACCATAAACAAGTGTTAATGGCCATCCAGTAAGGGTAGGATACTGTCCGGGGCCACCATCACCACTGTGGAATACCCAACCTGCGATATCATAGTTTGATGATGTAAATTCCACATCAGGAGCAAGAATCTCTTCACCGTATTTATATGTAAACACGGTTTCAGTAGCTGTAGTGGTAGCATCGAACCAGCTTGCACCCGGATAATATCTTACAGTTATTGTAACAGGTGTCCATTCAGCAGTTACAGTTAAATCGCCTGCCGTCATTGTTTCAGGATATTCTCCCCAACCACCGAAGGTGTAACCGGGATATTCACCTGCATCGATTTTCGCAATTTCAGCTTCCACATCTGCGCCGTATTTTACAGAAACGATTTCATTCTCAATATCAAAACCTGTAATTTCACCATCAATAGCCTGCCTCATTGACTCACCGTTGAAATTAAATGTAAGATTATAGCTGTTTCTTGTGTAGTAAAGCTTCATTACAAAAGTTCCGTCACCGAGAATCTTACCTGATACAACATTGTTTTCATCAGACTCATCGTATGTGAAGCCTTCAAAGGTTATCGCTGTTGCAGAAACCTCAGAATCTGTAGCACCGCTGTAATTTTCAGTTTTAAGAACATCATAGCCGTTGCCCTTAAGGTTTTCGCCGTAATAAACAATCTTGTATCCAGTAGAAGCACCTGCTTCCCATTGTGCATAAAGCTTGACGGTGCCACCTGTTGCAAGGTTTCTGACCTCTGTCTGATCGTGATATATAACATCGCCATTTGCTTCTGTGCTCCAACCAAGGAATATATAGCCATCACGTTTGAAAGCATTAGGGTTCAATGTCTGTGCTTCATCGTAAACAAAGCTCTGATTTGCCATTGTACCCTCACCACCATTAGCATTGAACTCTATATTGTATGACTTTGGAGTCCACAAGCCGTGGTCTTTAGCATTAAAGCTTGCACCTGCAGTAGTAGTTTCAACAGTTCCGATATCCCAACCGTCAAATGTATATCCCTCACGGGTAGGCTGAAGATTTTCGGGTACTGTTATTACCTGCTGATACTTGTGAGAGGTTGTTGCAAGCAATGTGCCCTTATCATAATCATACCAGGTAACCTCGTATTCATTACGGGTATAGTAAAGTCTGAGAACAAGTGTTTCATCTTCACCGGGTATAACACCCGCTTTGATTGTGCCTTCTGTTGTTTCATCAAAGGTGAAGCCAACATATTCTGCAGGAACGGCTTCTACTGTTTCCTCAAATCCGCCGGTAAGGTTATCTGTCTGCTGTAAAACAAAACCGCCTTCAAGGTCTTCAAGATAATGCTCAACCTTGTATTCATAATCGGCTTCTTCCCAGATTGCAACAAAAGTTAATTCTTCATCACAGAGAAGTATATCACCGTTTATCCAGTATTCACTGTTAATTGGTGTTTTTGTTTCGTCACCTTTAAGGTAAAAACCAACAAACTTAAAGCCGTTCTTACGTGCTGAGAAATTATTTTCAAACAGATAGAAGCTTATTCCGTATGTATATTGAGAGGAATAAATTCCCGAAAGCCTGCCGCCATCCATATCAACTTTGATATCGTAGGTCTTTCTTGCATATTTGTAAACAACCTCTGTTGAACCGTCCGGTGCTATTGTGACCGTTTTTTCATAGGGTGACTTAAATCCCACATAAGCTTTAACTTCGGGAGTAACTTCCGAATCACTTGTACCTGTGAAATTCTCGACCTCAACCTGTGCATAAGAGCTATCAAAGCTTCCGTTTTCATCTGCCCTTATATGCTTAACCACATAAGGTGTGTCGGTTTTCGGAACAAACACCGATATAAAGAACATCTCATAGCTGTTCATCTCTATGGTTTCACCGGGTTTGTAGATGTTATCATCACCCACGAGTAAGGAATCCCAACCAAGGAAATTATACCCTTCTTTTTCACGTTCAGGGAATGTGAGTGTCTGGCCTCTCCAGTAATAATCGAACTCTGTGTGATCCCAGTAAACCTTATGATAGCTTCGTGTGAAATAAACATCCGCAGTTAATCCGGAGCTACCATCAATATGTGATTTAGTATAAAGATCTCCTGTAGGATAATAAATCTTATACTCACTTATTAAACCGCTTTCCAGACCACTTCTATGCTCATACCAAAGAAGCGAGCTATTTATCTTTGATCCCACTTTTACATTTTTAGTTTCTGTACGAACAAACTGATATTCACCGTTAGGGTCAATCATATAATAATTCAAGGTAAATTCCCTTTGTTCGCCTTCCCAGATAGCGTAATACTGAATATATTTATTATATCCTAATACCGGCATAGTTTCAGGAAGTTCTTCCATAATACCTGTTGAACCGTCTGCCGATGTTGACCAGCCCTTGAATTCATAGCCCGGAATTTCAAGATTTTCATATCCCGTTTCGGGAAGCTGCTGACCATAAGACAGGGTATGTACCTGCATTAAATCATCTTCGTAGAAGGATTCAAAATCAGGATTGTTCACATTGAAACCAACCTGGTATTTATCGCGGGTATAATATAACTCAACCTCCGTTGAACCATTACCCATAACAGTTATACCGTGATATATATAACGTTCTCCGTCTATTTCAAAATCAAGGTATATGGGAAGCTTATCCCATTCTACCGAAATACCGCGAACATTTAAAAGGCGGGAATAAAAATCATTCTGTATCTTACCACCCGGAGTACCAACAATCACTTCTTCTGAATACAACTCGTATTTTGTCGGATCATTCGCGGATTGTACATAATGCTTTATGGTGTAAGGAACATCATTTCTCGGTTTCCAAACGGGATAGAGAGAAACGTATGTATTAGGCATCGTAACACCTTCAAAGTAATTTACCTCGGAAAGCATTTTTCCGTCATATTCAGGAAGAGCCTCACATCTGATTTGCCAACCTGCGAAATCATAACCCTGTCTTGAGGTTGTAAGATTTTGCGCAAGCCCCTTGATAGGTGCACCTTCTAAAAACTCATATGTTTTAAAAGAAGTGTAATGGAGACATTCTTCTGTTTCCTCTTTCAACTTAGAAAAATACACTCTTTGGTATGGCTCTGTTTTTTCCCACTTAACATTGATTGTAATTGTAAGTGGCTGAGTAGAGAAGGTTGCCACTTTATCTTTATAGGTAAAGATAAGTTGTGTTGATAATTTCAATTCATCATATTCCGGATTAACCTTAATTTCACCGGTATTCTTGTTATAGGAGAATTTCTCAGTATTTGTGAGCTTAACATCGAAGCTTCCTCGTGATACATTTACAGCATGTGTTTTACCGGTTTTCATATCCATAGATTTCATTCGCAGGTAGTATTCATCTATTATATCACTTCTACCATGCATATCGAAATCGTGAGTCGATTTATTCGGTGCAACAATTGATATCTGATTGCCTGAATTCCATACAGGCCATTCTTTTTCATAAAGGTGAACTGTGAATGATGCTAAATCGAACAGCACTCCACCAAACAAATCAAGGTCAAGATAAATTCCCACAACGGTATATAATCCGCCACCTGAATGAACTGTACTCTTATTAGTTGCACCATTCCAATCATAGTGGAAGTAGAAGAAGCCGTACAAATCAACGAAAACGCCGACCTCTGCCATCCCACCCAAATTATCAAGCTTAACGCTGATAAGTCCGACTGAGAAGGTTACTCTTACACCTGCTCGCAAGCCCAGGTTACCCATTATGAAGAAATTGAAATTAGAGTAAGGATTTTGTTTATCAACAACATTTGTTGTTGCTGTTGCATCAAACAAGCTCATATAGAATGTATATTGCTTTACATTGAGATTTTCAAAGCCGATACCCATTGTGATATTAAGCTTAGCAGAAAGCACAAGTTCAATATCAAGTACATAGTTTACAATATGGGTTTTAGGGTCCATATAGCCATTCTTGTGGAAGAGTTTTATAGCCAGAATGTCAACGTAATCCACATTTCGCTCAAGCATCTTTGCATATTCATCTGCAAGTGACTGACCATTCTTACCCTCAAAGAACGATAGGTTGCCATCCTTCAGCATTTCGTTAAGCTTTGTTGCAATGTTTGACGCTGAGTTGAATGCGCCACCATCCTTCTTTTCAACAAGCTCGTTCCATATGTATGATTTAGGTGCATATTTATCTGTGTGTATAGATGCAATTGCTCCGACGCCTGTGTACGTACCCATCTCAAAGCCTGCATCAACCTTTACGTCACATATCCACCAAACGATGTAAAGGAAGTTATCCCACTTCACATCAACAGAGAACCTTGTGTTAAAAGCAACCTCTTGTTCAAAGGTTACATAAAGATCGAGGTTGTAGCTTTCAACAACCCTTATTCCGTTTTCCACAAGCTCAAGACCAATAGGAATTGTGACGCCAAACTCAACACGTAAGCCTGTTGCATTATTAACCTGTGTTACCTTTTTGAGCTTAGTCGTAACATCAGCTCTTACATCAGGAACGTCGATTCTTACCTGCCACAAAAGGCTTCCTGCTTCAACGTCTATACCGAAGGTTTCCATCTGCTCTTCTGTAACGGCATAAGCTTCACCAAACTCTACGTCCCCTTCAATGCCAAGAACATTCTTTGCCATATAAAGAGCTGCTTTCTCAGAAAAGCCACTTTCAGCTGCTTGTTCAAGAACTTCCTCTTCAATATTATTGATTTCCGTCTGAGCAAGGCTCATATCAACACCGTTTATAACATGTGTGTCAATTGCCCCCTGAAGCTCGTCACGAGTAACAGGTACAAAGGTTATAACTGTGTATTCTGTGTCCTTATCGATTTTTGTTATTCTTGCGTAATCCGCAGTCTTTGTTTCACCAAGAACACCCTCGTAAAGCGCAAGATAATCATCAACATTTACCTTTGTTTTACCATTAAGAACCTCTTGGTTTTCAAAATTCGTAAAATCAAGAACACTGTTTCTAACGGTTATAGTGTTTTCGTGGTCATCAACATCTTCACTGATTGCAACAGGAATTACATCAGGAAGGAACACAACCTCTTCTGCTTTGGCAGAAACATATGAATATGTATTTGCATCTCTTTGCGTAATCTTTATATAAGCCACATCGCCATCTTCAATGGTGCGCTCTTCCTCGTTGATTTTTCCATCGTAAACAGCAACGATTTCACCAATTTCAAGCTTACCGTCATAAGTAAAGGTACCTTCTGCAGTATTATCGGTAAGAGCAACCTCACCTGAACGGCTCATTCTTGCAGTATATAAGCCTGCTGCTTCACTCATACCAAAATTCTTAACACTATCAAAATCAAGGAATTTAACTTCATCATCAATTCGTAAGTTATTTACCTCTTGCTTAGTTGTAAAAATGTTATAAAAACGAATTTCCCTATGCTGAACTTCACCATCATAAACAAACAGAACATATTCATCATCAAAAGGAATTCTGCCGTCTGCAGTAATACCCTTTTCACGATCTATTGCACAGAACTGATATGTTTCACCCGCCTTCATTCCATTAACAGGCTTTACTGTAAACGTTCCGTCACCGTTTGCTTTAACGTCGAAATCCTGTTTCTCGTTACCATCTGAAACCACAATAAGAGAAAGACCTGATTTTACAGCCTCCTCACTAGGAGCTTTGACAATCACCTTGTGGTTTACATCAGCATCTATAACAGAAACAAAATTCACTGCGCTTTTATCAAGCTCCTCACCAATATTCTCTGAAGGAACCATTTTTGGATACAGCGTTATATTTTCTTTAACAACATCATCCACAGAAACTAACATAGCTAAATCACTATCATAATACCAACCGGAGAAAACATATCCGTCTCTTTCAGGAACAGGAATTGAATATATCATCTCACCAGCAGGAAGCAAACGCTCATCAGGGAAATATGTAGCTTCTCTATCAGACTTAGTCATTGAATCAGGATAGCCATACTTAATAAGAAAATAACGATTATTTTCAATAGTAGCATCATCGTTATCGTCAACACCTGAAGTTGTTTCTTCAATGAAAGGTGATTTTGTAGTTGGCTCATCTTCAACAGGTGCCTTTGTTGTTGATTCCTCTTTAACAGGTGCCCTTGTTGTTGACTCCTCTTTAACAGGTGCCTTTGTTGTATTTTCAGGATTCTTTGACGGACTACCAGCCACGTCAGACGTTGAGGACGACGTGTTATTGTTGCCCTTATCATCCTGCTTCTGTGTAGTAGAAACGTCTTCTTCGTCACCTTGCGTTACAGGTGCATCATCCGTTTTGTTAGTCAACGTTTCTTCCTGTTGATTACCCGCAGGCTCAGTTTCACCAGGCTTCTTAACGCAGGAGCTTAAAACCGAAACCATGCTCACCAATATAGTTACCACCAGTAACCAAGTGATGCTTTTCTTTAAAATGTTTTTCATAAATAAATTCTCCTCAGGTTTATCTTGTATACTTTATGTAGTCTGGCGTCGTTGTGTGCATCGGCAAATACCGATAAGCTCATTCCCTTTATGGAAGTGCAAGCATCTGTAACAGCTTTCACCATCTTCTGCTCCGTTATAATATCCACATATATCCTGCATTTCTGTGGCAAAGGGATAACCCTCGTCCGTAAACATCGGATACTCAATAAAATTTGGATATATAGGAATAGGTTCAGAAAATTTACTGTATTTGTCTTTTTCCTCATAATACCCATAATAAAGAGTAAATACACGTCCAAAGACATTTATGCTTTTGTACAAATCGCCTTCTTTTGCAGATCTGCCCACACAACCACCTCTTTCCAACAAAAAAATCTGCTACATTTGTCATTACAACAAAATTGTAGCAGATTTATTTTTTCTTTTACACGTCTTAGTTTCACTTTTTTGTGCAAACTTTTTTGCACAACTTTTACAAAAAGAGTGCAAATTAAAAAATATCTTTAAAGTATAAATGCAAATTCCTTTGCGTCCATAATTCCCGTTTTATTAACAATACGTGATATTTCATGCTTGACAGTGGATTCAGAAACGTAAAACATTTCTGCAATCTCTCTTGATTTGTAACCAAAAGCTGTAAGCTTTGCAATTTCATGCTCACGTGGGGTAAGGTTTGTTGCAATGTACCTGCTTCGCACCTGACCCGACAGTCTTGCCCAACCAACACTGTAGACACCATAAAGCATCTTGACCTCATTCAATGCAGCTTCATCGACAAGAGCAATTCGTTCTTCAAGCAGTCCACTGAAATGGCGTATATACTCCGTAAGCAAGCCGTACAGCTTATCCGGCAAGGCGAGAGCTATTGCCTTATCGATATGCGCTATTGCCTTATCCCTCTGACCTGAGTTGTAATAAGCTACAGCACAGGACATACGAAGATAAATTTCCGGCAAAACCGTTCCGTCCACCACAGCCTGAGATATAAGAGGCTCTATAGTATTAGGTATCATTCTCATAAGTGATAAGCCTTCCATACCCAAAACCTTGCTTTGCTTTGATGCAACAGCAAACGCTGCCATATACAAATATTTAACGTAGAACACCTTTGCAGAAGGGTGTGAATCTGCAGGAAGTGCCTCAAAATTTCCTATGGTAAACCATTCAGGGAAATCGTTATTATCGTATATAGAGCTGTCAATTATAGCAAGAGCAAGTGATACAATCTCTCTGTCATGTGCATCCTTACACGGAGCATCGCAAATATGCTTTTTGGCTTCCTTCCACAGAATAATATCGCCTCTCCATATAGCACACAAGGCAAGAAGCATACCACCACCGAGGATAGCATAAAAACCGGAATGAGCAGAAAGGAAATACCTAGCCTGTTCATACACCTTTTCTATTTCACCACGCCTGTATGCAAGCTGAGCGTTAAAAAGCGCATACGCTTCAGGCTGGTTTACAAGCATCTCTGCACACTCATCTGCTCCACCTGCTTTATTGTACAGGTTCGTCATATCAAGAAAAGGAGTTTTTCTCGGCATTGGTATAGATACTTCTTCTTTTTTCCTTGCGTTAGGGAGCACTGCTGTTGCAGGTATTTTCCATGCTCTGCCAAAGCGTACAACACCTTTTATTCTGTTATTTGTGCAAAGAAATTGCACACGTCGAGCGGATACGCCCCATTTTTCCGCTGCCTCTTTTACAGTGATATATTCCATATAATCCCCTTTGTTTTATTCGCATAAACGAACTTTCACAAACACAATGTGTTCGTTTTAACGAACCTTAGGTTTTGGATTATTTTACCACACCATATTTTTGTTGTCTAGTAAAAACGGTAAATTATTTTCTGCTGCCTGTAATTTTTTCAATACTCATAACAATTACAGGTATAAGAATTATTTGCACAATTATTCCTGGAATTGCATTACCTACGGCACCTGCCCAGAAAGCACTCCAACCAAATTTATCAAAATCAAATTGAAAAATCGCCAGCCGTGCCAAACCCCAAATAATTCTGCCTGCAACCATTGCACTTACAAGAGAGACATAAACATATGTTTTTTTGTTTGGTAATTTATTGTATATGTAGCCGGCTACAAAACCATACGTACCAAGCTCTAATGCCATACATATAGCAGTAGGATACAATGCAGGCATTGTCATAATAAGTGAGCGAAGAAGTGGTGAAACAATTCCCACCACCAATCCCCAGGGTGCACCACACACAAACCCACAAAGAATTACGGGTATATGCATAGGACAAAGCATATCGCCAATTTCGTTTATCTGCATTGTAAGAAACGGTAGCACAAAAGCTAAAGCTATAAACATTGCACAAAGGCACATTTTTTGGATTAAGTTTTTTGTTTTCATAAGACCTCTTTGTTTACTTTTTATTTTTTAAGATAATATAGAAGCTGCACGAAACTCTTAATTTCATATGGAACGAATCAAATGAATCACATCAGCATAGAAAACCTTTGCAGAAAAATAGTTTTTTGCAGATTACGAGATTTTTGAGATTGAAGATTCTGTTGACAGATTCTCAAAGCTCAACGGCTAATGATTTGTAATTCTCGTACCTTTCAACACACCTTTGAGCCTCAATGTACGGCTTAACGGCTCTTATATAGAAAGCCTTCTCTTTGGTGGTTGTTTTAATAGCAAGGTGAACGGTATTCTGCTGCTTTCTTAGTCTCTTAAGTTTATTTTTTTGATCAGCAAAAGAGGTCTTTTCCTCTTTTGCTTTTTTTATTTCGTTTATAACATCATTAATCTTATATTCTATTCTGTCTGCTTCCTCAAACAAATCGTTAAAGATAGAAGAATCAAACTCTACAACGCCATTAGGAAAATGATTTTTCACGGTTGCGCTTGCTACATCAAAGTTTCTCAACTGAGCTTTCACTTTTTTCTTCAGCTCTTTATCGCTTTTACAAAGAGCGTAAAGACCTTCAACCTCTGTTTTAGCATTTTGAAAATCATTGACGCCTTTTTCTAAAATATTACGTGCAATTTCAAGCTCTTTTTTACCAAAGCCAGTGTTGAAGTAGTTGATTTCATCCCACACTACCTTTGCAATTTCAATTTCTTCATTTTTCTGACGAGCAGCCTTTTTGTCAGCCCTTGTCATATCCTTTGAAACGTTAACTAAGCTATTATTATGAAGAGCTTTTGCTTTCTCTAAAATTCCTGCAACCTCATTAGCCCTGTCATCGTTTACTGCACCATTTAATTTGTCATCAAAATATGCACGAATACGAAGCACGTCCACCATAGCCTTCTGCCTTGTTTCAGTAAGGTCGTAGAAGAAGAATGGAATTACGTTAAGTGTTGCACCTACAACAGATGCTATAACAAGAATTGAGCAAACGGACCGGAATAAATCTCCGTTATAAAGGACATCGTAAACATTATCTACACTATAGCCTAACTCTATTGCCTTTGTAGTGTTAAGACCTGCTTTTTCATAAATCATAGGTAACACTGAACCTGTCGCCAGGGTTATTACGCTACCTATAAGGCCTACGGCAGAAAACATACCGTCAATTCTTTCACCACTGATATACTGCTGATAGTCACGTATATCTGCATTAAGGCTTGGATTCATAAAGTGACCTAAGGAAGTAAGAAGTTGATTTATAAATATGAACACTAATAAGAACCATATTGCACCTGCACCGCGAAACCTTATAACAGGAAGCATAGCAGCAATGAAAATTATATTCATAACGTTACTGAAAATGAGCACTCTTTTCTTGCCGTAACGTCTTATTAAAACAGGTCCGAAAAGGTTAGGCCAGAGTGATGCGTTACCAACTATTGCAGTAATTACTGCATACTGAGCAGCACTGCAAGCCTCCTGATAGCTATACATCCACCCTAAGATTGTACCAAAGGAGCCCTCAAGGAAGCCAATCCAACCAGCAAGAGAAACAATCCAGAAATACTTATTACCTGCAACGGCACGAAGGGCATCCATAAAGCTCATTTGTACAACCCTGTTTCTCGGCTGAACAATTCGTTCCTTTGTGTTTACGTAAATGAGTATTGATATAAGGAAGCCAACCGCAAGCATTGGTGGATAAAGCACTCTGTAAACTCTTATATCGTAAAGAGTGTTGTCCCCTGTTATTGCCTTTGCAACAAGTGGCAAAAAGATGCTTGCAATAGAGGGAGAAATGTTTTCGATAACAGATTTTACTGCATACACGTCAGTTCTTTCAATTGTGTTTGGTGAAAGCACGTTAATGATGCTATCGTTAGCATCAAGTAAAAAGTTATAGAAAAACTGAAAGCCGATGTTAAACAGTAAAACAACCACGCATTTTGTGAACATACTCATATTTTCATATGGCATCCATATAAAACCTATACCCAAAAGCACGGTAGGTATACCCATAGTTATTATGTATGGTCGGTATTTTCCCTTCAGACTTCGTGAGCTGTCTATCATTTTTGCTCTTAATGCAGTTAACGGGAAGCCTGATATAACGCTGATTATGTAAATTACATAAATAGCCGTTGGTGGAATACCTATTGTGTTACCTATAAGTGTGTTACCCACACTTAAAATCATTGTACTTACGCAGTAAACTATGAATTTGACACCTATGCCGCCTACTGCCAGCGACACTATCTCGTTAAAGGGTATAAATCTTCCCTCAGGAGCAGTTTTCCAATGTTTTTTTAATGATTGGGTTAAGTTCAAAATTTTATCCTTCATATCGTCACCACACAAGAGTTGTTACCGAGCGTCCTGTTAAAATTATTTTGTTTGTTGCGCTTACTCTTTCTTTAAGATTGTTATCTTTATCCGTAACAGAAACAAGTATATTTCCATCTGTAGGTAAATCTATTGTTTTTTCACTTTGACTTTTATTGACGGCAACCAAAGTAACCTTACCATCTTTTTCAAACGCAGTAAGAAGAAGGTCATTGTCATCTGTGCAAGCTTCAATTCTTTTTGCACCACGCTCTACATACTTAGTGTAGTTGCCTGTTACGTAATATCTTTTTGTAATTTCAAACGTCTTTTCAGGAATATTTATGTAGATAAGTCCATCGCAATAGTCCACCTCGGAAACAGCAATCCAATGCTGCCACGAGGTTGCATTAAGAAGTGTAAAATCCTCGTGCATAACCGTTGCAGTAACAATAGCAGAATCCATACCGTAATCCCTGCCACCCTGCATATGAGTCCATTCACTCATTTTAATTGGCACATCAGGATATTTTCTGTCCATCCACTTTCTGAAACGCTTAACAAAGCCTGAACGATTGTTAAGAAAAGGAATGCTGACAGGTATAGGAATCGGCAAGCAATAGGAATGCACATCTACAGCATCAAGGCGCTTTCTTACGTTTTCATCTTTAAGAAGCTGACGGGTGTAGCTTTTGTTGAGCCATCGTAAATCTCCCGACTCTGCACCGGAAAGCTTAACGTCCTTTAAAGCAGAGCGTTTATCCATTTCCTGTGCAAAAACCTTAAAAACCCTTTTTACGCTTTTGGGTCTGTAAAAGCAGCCTTCCTGCCCCCCATTCCATACCCATACAGGCTCGTTAACGGGCGAAAGGTATTTTACCGGCAAACCCTCTTGGCAAAAATGCTCTGTAACATCAAGGCAATACTTTGCAAAAGCTTTATAATTCTTTTTTGATATATTTTCATGGAAAAGCTGATGCTTTTTGTTGTGTGCCAGACCATTTTTGGTAAGTCTTTCTATTGGTGAGTTTACAAAAAGCACAACTTCATCTGCACCATATTCCACAGATTTTTTCATCATATAAACGGCGTTGGCATCTCTGTTCCAATCATATTTTTCCGGAGATATTTCAAAACATTCTGTTGCCCTCAAGGGCTGACTATATTCTCCCTTACCTGAATGCTTTGAGCCACCACCAATATTGTAACGGTAAATACTCATTCCGATACCGTTTTCTTTACTGTAAAGAAGCTGTGCGATTCTGTCGCGCACAGGCATATCTGAATCCGGGTCAGTATGCGACCAACCACCCACAAGCTGAGCCCACCAGGCTCCACTTGCACCAATACCATCAAAAGTCTGATATTGTTTGCTTACGTCAACTTTTATCTGCATACTGATACCACCAATCAAATTAGTATTTTCTTGAAAGCTTTTTATCTGCTTCCTCTCGTGTTATTTTTCCTGCGTTAAACTCTGCCATTATCTGAACATCCTTGTCATTAAGCTTGTAGAAACGCCAAACAATGTATGACGCCAGGTAGCCTAATGATGGAATTAAAGCATATATAAGCCAGAAAGCATCAAGTGCATGAGGCGTCTGTGTAACACCCATATCTGCAAGTTCTTTAAAATTTTCTGCCTCAACGTTAACCCAGCCTACAATAGGAAGTCCTAAAAGGAATACTGAAAGTGCACTTGAAATTGCACCTGTAAGCTTAACCATAAAGGTCTGAATTGCAAAGGTGATACCCTTTGCTTCAATACCTGTTTTGAACTTACCGTACTCGGCACAGTCCGGTGTAAACATAAACAACATAACACCAAGTGTAGAAACAGGAATTGAACGGATTGTATTGATTATGAAGAAATGCCATCTGTTATCATAGCCAATTAACCACATAATAACACCTAAAATAACTGATGCCAGAACACTTACTCTGAAAACAGTCATTTTATCTATCTTACGCACAAGACGTGGAACAGCTATCGCTCCAAGGAAGGAGAACGGTGCCCCTGCAATACCTATAAGTGTTGTAAACATTGCATCATTGAAAAGATAATATGAAGCAAGAAGGTTGAGTGCAGTTACGTAGTTAACGCTTGAATAGAAGAAAAATCCAATGTAGTAAAGAAGAAGGTATTTGTTTTTGAAAAGATAAGAAAACATTCTTTTTACGGAGAATGCCTCTTCCTCAACAGCCACATAGCGTTCCTTAAGCTTGAAACAAGCCGGAATCATAGTAAGGAAAGCCAAAACTGCACAGATTATTACTGCAACGGTATAGTTACTACCAACCTTTTCACTAACAAGGAATGCCACAAGCATAGGTGAAAAGAAACCACCTATACCTCCCCAGATGCTTTTATAGGACATCATACTGTTACGCTCATCAACGTTATCTGTCATTGATGTAATAATACCGTAAATGGGGACATCACAAAGGGTATAAACAGTATCCCAGACTATGTACGATATAGCAAACCACGCAAGCTGAACAGTTTCCGACACGCCACTTGGAATTGCAAACATAAATATGCTTGACACCGGAATCAGAACAAGTGATATACGAAGCCACGGAATGTATTTTTTACCACTTTTAAATTTAACTGCGTCAAATACCACTCCAAAAAGAGCGTCATTTATAGCATCCCACACCTTAACAGCAAGCATAACACCTGCAATTTTGAGTGGATTGACACCTATAAATGCAAAATACGTTGTAAGACAGCTTGAAACAAGTGCATAGAAAACATTCTGACCCGTAAAGTACACGTAATAGCTTTTTCTTTCAGCGCCACTTGTTTTCCACCCTTGTGGTGTTTTTGAATTAATCAGTGACATACTATTCTCCTTTATTCTGCCTTGAAGGCTTCATCATATTTTTTTGCCCATGAAAACACAGCGTTTTCATCGTAACTCTTAGGCATTCCCTGAGTAATAACAACTATTTTTACCATTGCTTTAGCAAGAGTAAGGAATTTTTTAAATAATGGCTTGTTGCTTATTACAGCCTTACCTCTAAGAAGGGTTTCTTTGTTGAAATACGAAGTAACATCGATATCCACTTTTTCTGCAGAAACAGAAAGCTCCTTACCGGTAATAATTCCATTATCAAAAATATAATCAAGATCATCTGTAGTGAGTGTTGTGAGGAAAAGCTTAGCCCTTGCAATAGGTGCAAGACCATTACCAAGTTTTTTGTAATATTCCCTCTGATATTCCCATAACACTTCTGCTGTATAGTCTTTATCCTTATTCTTAATAAGAACTGTTGCAAGCATAGGCGCTGCAGAAAAGCAGTTTGCAATACCTGTACCTGTAATGGGGAAGGTCATAAACGCACTGTCACCAATAGTGGCGTAACCGTTTGCCACCATAACCGAAAGGGGATGACGAACAGGGATAGCAGCAAAAGAATTCCCTCTGAGAACCTTGTCACCTAAGCTTTTATTTCTTGACCTGTAATATTCTGCTGTACGCTCAGCCTCAGCCATATCAAACTTTTCAAACCTGCCCACAAGCAAATCTGTGTGATTTTCTTCGGTAGCTACCCAACCTATGCCCAGCTTGCCCTCGGAAAAAATGCAAATTTTGAAGGGTGCCTCAACAGGCTCCTGAGAAGCTCTGTTAAAAAACGCTCTGTAAATAAAAAACTTCTCGTACTTGCCAACATTTGCCTGAATACCAAACTCTTCAGGAAGACTTGCCCTGAGCTTTGAATCACAGCCACAGGCATCTATGACAAGGTCACCGTATATATCGCCTTTATCGGTACTGATACCTACAACTGTTTTACCTTGAACTATAGCACCATTTACATTATAGCCGTAGTTGATTTTTACCCCTGCTTTTTCAGCGTGGCCGATAATATATTTATATATATCACGACGCTCCATTTTTATTTCACGCTCGCTTTCAGGAACGTGCTGCTCAACTGCAGTATTCTCACTGGTAGCATAAAAGGTCATATCCGTTTTATATTCGTACATTTCCTCAGGAGGCAAAGGAAGTCCTATTTTTTTAAATGCACGTGGATTGAAGATATCCGTCCAATCGTAGCCCATTTCATTTGCCTTGTTTTTTTCATATATTTCAACTTCAAAACCATTTTGCGCAAGAAGCATACCTACTGCTATACCACCGTGTCCACCACCGGCAATAACTATTTTTTTACCCATTGAAACACCTCTGTTTTTAAATTTTATTATAATTATAAAAAGTATAACATATTAATAATTTTATTTCAATTTCAATTGTAAATTTTATTATAATGTGCTAAAATTACGCAAATAAATGTTTAAAGGACTGTTTTTATGAAATTACGTGCACCTGCAATTCCACTTATTACCGTTGACCCATATTTTTCCGTATGGTCACGTGACGAAAATATTAACTTCTCACCTACAGAATTCTGGTCAGGGAAGCAAAACTCCATCATTGGTTTTGTTACCATTGACGATAAATGCTACACCTTTTTCGGTTATCACAGAGATTACCTTAAAATGGACCAGGTTTCTCTCGAAATTGACGCATTATCTACCACTGCTGTTTTTGAAAACGATAAAATTACACTTACAGCAAAATTCACTACACCTTTGTTACCCCATGATTTTAATCTTTTAACACGCCCTGTTTCCTACCTTGAAGTCAGCTATGTGTCAAAGGACGGCAAAAATCACGATGTAAAATTTGACGTTGGTGTTTCAGAAGAGCTTTGCCTTGAAAACACAGATGAAAACGAAGCAGCTATTGAAGAAGTCACCTTCACAAACAACCTTAAAGGTATGAAGATGGGTAACAAAGTCCAAAAACCACTTTATAAAAGTGGTGATGACATCTGCATTAACTGGGGCTACGTTTACGTGGCTTTAGACAGTAAAAATTCTTCTGTATATGAAAATTATTTCGACAACAGAGATTATATACACGCAGTTTGTGTTGCAGAAGAAAACGAAAAGGTGCTTTTCCTTTTTGCATATGATGATGTAGAAAGTATTGAATACTTTAAAAAGCCATTGAAGTCCTATTGGAACAAAGACGGTAAATCAATTGTTGAGGCAATTGTCGAAGCACGTGACCAATACGCCACTCTTTCACCACAATGCGACGAATTTTCTAAAAAGCTCTATGCAGATGCACTTGAAGCTGGTGGCGAAAAGTATGCAGAAATTCTTTCACTTGCATACCGTCACGTTATTGCAGCGCACAAGCTTGTACCTGACGAAAACGGTGAAGCACTTTTCATTTCAAAGGAATGTTGGTCAAACGGCTGTGCAGCAACAGTTGACGTCAGCTACCCATCAACACCTCTGTTTTTGCTTTACAACCCTGAGCTTGTTAAAGGTATGATGCGACCGATTTACAAATACGCTTTAAGTGATGAGTGGGAGTTTGATTTTGCCCCACACGATGCAGGTCAATATCCTCTTGTTAACGGTCAGGTTTATGGTGAAAACCAATTAAAATACCAGATGCCCGTTGAAGAATGTGGCAATATGCTTGTTATGGAGGCAAACGTTGCTTTGGCAACAAATGACGCATCCTTTGCAGAAGGTCATATTGAAATTCTTGAAAAATGGAGCAAATATCTTATAGATTACGGCACAGACCCGGGTAATCAGCTTTGCACCGACGACTTTGCCGGTCACCTTGCACACAACTGCAACCTTTCTCTTAAAGCAATTATGGGCTTACAAGGTATGTCTATTATAATGAAGATGCTTGGCAACCTTGAAAAAGCTCAATTTTACAGAAATGAAGCAGAAAAAATGGCTGAAATATGGCTCAAAACTGCCGTTAATGAAGATGGTACAACACGTCTTGCATTTGACCAACCCGAAAGCTTTTCAATGAAATACAATATGGTGTGGGATAAGGTGTGGAAAACAGGTCTTTTCACACAGGAATTTATGGATAAAGAATTGAAGGACAACAAAAAGCACTTTAATAAATATGGGCTTCCTCTTGACTCGAGAGCCGACTACACAAAGTCTGACTGGCTTGTGTGGGTAGCATCCATGGCAAGTGATAAAAAAACCTTTGAGGAATTTATTGAGCCTTTATGGAATGCTTACAACGAAAGCCCTTCAAGAGCACCACTTACAGACTGGTATGACACAAAAAGTGGCAGAATGGTAGGCTTCAGACACCGTTCCGTTCAGGGTGGCTTGTTTATGAAGGTGTTAATGGAGAAAATGTAAAGCCGTCATTTATGACGAATAATACAAAGAACGGATTCAAGCAATTACACTTGAATCCGTTTTTTATAGTCTTTTAATTTTTGCATCGGGAATTAAATCTGCTTTTCTTACGAAGTAATACAAGCCTTCATATTCAATTTTGTAAAGAGTACGGCAATTTTTAACACTCGCTATATCTGAATATTTTATATTTACAGTTCTTGTTGAGGTGCCGTCATTTATATTGACAAGTATGTAATCCTCAAAAAATTCATACTCGTATGTACTGCCTGCAATTCTTTCGGAATTGAATTTTTTAAGTTTTCTGTTCTGTACATAAGACCAGCTTAAAATTAAAATGTATACAACCAAAGCGCCGATAAAAATGCCTTGCATAATATCAGAAATAAAATGTGAAATAAATGATAAAAACAATAAGCACGCAAAAATGACTACAAAACACAATTGAAGTGTAATTCCTTTTTTGTGATTGGTTACTTCTCTTCCAATTTCCTTAACCTCTGCTTGTGTGAATTTAAAAGTATATTTTTCATTCATAGCTTTTCACCACTTATACCAAAAATGATTGCAAGCATATTATATCATAGGGTGGGCGGAAAGCAACATAAAACTTTCCTCTTGACAAATCCGTAAAATCAAGTATACTAAAAACAATTGAATATCTAAACCGATGAGGCGGAGATAACGGTAAGATATGCGCTTACAGAGAGTGGGGCTTTGGCTGGAAACCTACAGAAATGCAGCTTATCAAATGGACCGCTGAGGGCTCGGTCAAAGGCTTTATGCCGAGTATTCCGGGACGTGTGGCTTACGTTAGTAGCCGGGAGTATGCTTGTACTCTGTAAGTGTGTGTTTTACACAAATCAAGGTGGCACCGCGGTAACAATGATTTATCGTCCTTGACAATAGCAAAGGTTATTGTCGGGGACTTTTTGTTTTCGGCAATAAAGTAAGGAGATTTTTTATGACAAAAGGTAGGTACGGAATTCACGGCGGACAGTACATCCCCGAAATTCTTATGGATGAAATTCACAAGCTTGAAGAGGCTTATGAGTTTTACAAAAACGACAAAGATTTTAACAACGAATTAAATACCTTATTAAAGGAATACGCAGGCAGACCATCTCTTTTGTACTATGCAGAGAAAATGACAAAAGATTTAGGTGGTGCAAAAATCTACTTCAAGAGAGAGGATTTAAACCACACAGGCTCTCACAAAATCAATAACGTTTTAGGCCAGGCACTTCTCGCGAAGAAAATGGGTAAAACAAGAATCATTGCAGAAACAGGCGCAGGTCAGCATGGCGTTGCAACTGCTACAGCTGCCGCACTTTTAGGCCTTGAGTGTGAAATCTTTATGGGTAAAGAGGACACAATTCGTCAGGCGCTTAACGTGTACAGAATGGAGCTTTTAGGTGCAAAGGTAAATGCAGTTGAAAGTGGTACAATGACTCTTAAGGATGCCGTTAACGAGGCTATGGGCGAATGGGCAAAAAGAACGGAGGATACTCTTTACGTTATCGGCTCTGTTATGGGTCCTCACCCTTTCCCTATGATTGTAAGAGATTTCCAGAGTGTAATAAGCCGTGAAGCAAGAGCGCAGATTTTAGAAAAGGAAGGCAGACTTCCCTCTGTTGTTATGGCTTGCGTAGGTGGTGGCAGTAACGCTATGGGTATGTTCTACGAATTCATCAACGACAAGGACGTAAAGCTTATCGGCTGTGAGGCTGCAGGCCTTGGCGCAGACACAGACAAAACTGCAGCAACAATGGCAACAGGCTCTGTAGGTGTTTTCCACGGGATGAAATCTTACTTCTGTCAGGATGAATATGGTCAGATTGCACCCGTTTACTCAATTTCTGCAGGTCTTGACTACCCTGGTGTTGGTCCAGAGCATGCATATTTAAAAGATATAGGCAGAGCAGAATATGCTCCCGTTACAGACGATGAGGCTGTTGATGCATTTGAATATATTGCTAAAACAGAGGGCATCATTGCTGCTATTGAGTCATCACACGCAGTAGCACATCTTATGAAAATTGCCCCTACAATGAGTAAGGACGACATTATAATCTGCTGTCTTTCAGGCAGAGGCGACAAGGACGTTGCAGCAATTGCAAGATACAGAGGAGTTGATTTGCATGAGTAAAATTAAATCTGCATTTGAAAACCAAAAAGCAGTTTTAAGCTTTTTAACCGCAGGTGACCCCACACTTGCAAAAACAGAAGAATATATAATCGAAATGGAAAAAGCAGGTGCAGCACTTATTGAAATCGGTGTTCCCTTTTCCGACCCTGTTGCAGAAGGACAGATGATTCAGGAAGCTAACATACGCGCGCTTTCACAAGAGGGTGGCTGCACAACGGATATGGTTTTTGATATGGTTAAAAATGTTACAAAAACCGTGTCGCTTCCAATTGTTTTTGTTGCTTACCTTAACACACTTTTCAAATACGGCTACGACAAATTCTTTGCACGCTGTAAAGAGTGTGGCGTTGACGGAATTATTGTTCAGGATATGCCTTATGAGGAAAAGGAAGAGGTTAAATCTGTTGCTGAAAAGTACAATGTTGATATTATTTCAATCATCGTCCCATCAACAGAAGAAAGAATAAAAACAATAGCAAAGGATGCTACAGGCTATATTTATCTTCTTGCCCCATCAAAAAACAAAGAATTTGACGGCAAAACAATAACAGATGTACCTCGGATTGTTGAAATTATAAAATCTGTTACAGATACTCCTGTTGTAGTGGCAGTAAGCAACAACTCTGCTTACTCATCCGTTAAATACAAAACCTCTGCCGACGGAATTATTGTCGGCAACGGCACCGTGCAGATTATCGGTGAGCACGGCGAAGATGCAAATCAATATGTTTACGACCACGTAAAACTTATTGTTGATGCGATTAATTAACTTAATAAATAACTTAATAAATAACTAATGAGCTGTAAAAAAACTTGCGTTTTTTACAGCTCATTTTCAATTTGACCTTTAACAATTAAACCAAAGGTGCAGAGATAAAATCGTACCAGAGAATCAGATGACGGTCAGCGATTCGTCGGGTGTAGGACAGGGCAACTTGTTGGGTTACCTCAAAGGGCGAAATTCAAAAAATCGCCCTTTGAGAATTGGTTTAACTATCTTTTTCTTGCGAACACAGAGAACCGTCCCCTGTGTTATGTTACGATTGTTTCTGATTGTTCACATATATATTGTAAAGCTTATCAAAAAGGTATTGCAAAGCATTACTTTCAGAAGGAAAGCCTATACAATCATATTCTTTTCCTCTTTCTCTAAAAAAGACTTCCCAGCGAAAATAATTTTTTCTAATACAATAACCCTCTTTTATTGTGTCATCAAACACCACAAGATTTTCGTTAATATTGTGTTTTTTTAAAAGCTCTAAAAATTCTGCTTTTGTCATAATCAATCCCCAAAGATTTTTATTATACCTTCACTAATCAATTGATCGAGAGGAATTCCAAGTTGGTACTGAATACCACCGCCAATTTGTCCAAACCAAGGAGCTACACGGCCAGCTAAAACCTCGACCGACTGCTGAACTTGCAAGTTTGCAGTAGCACAGAGGACGGTTCCTTGTGTCGTTTTATTGGGTTACCCCGAAGGGCGAAATGCAGGGAAATCGCCCTTTGAGAATTGGTTTAACTATCTTTCTTGTGAACACAGAGAACCGTCCCCCGATTGGTTCCTCCCCCGATTGGTTCCGTCTGTGTTGTTGTTCAATACTATTTTGTTATCGTTTACTATTACACTATATTGTTGGTTAAAGTTAGTAATATGTGCATAGTAAGTAATAAAAGTTTTCCCAAGAGTATCATTCCTTCTTTCTATTGAAAGAAATTTAGTATCGTATTCATCCGAAATACTCGATTCTCCGCCATTTGTGTCAAAAACAGTTATGAAATAATCGCTTGTGTTTTTGTATTGATAAACATATAAAACAATTCCGTCAGAAACTTTTTGAACTATTCTTTTAGTATTTGAACCAATCCCTATTTTCCATCCGTCTGCTATTTTAGGTACAATCAAATATGTGTCATTTCCATTTTCGCGACCAATGATAAAATCACAATTATCACCTTCTACTATGAGTTCAATATTTGATTTCCCAAAATCAAAATAATCGTAGGCTGCTTCTGGAGAATCGAAAGTCACAAAAAAATTTTCAAACGGTAAATATACTAACACGATAATCAACAACATCGACAAACTTGTAAAAATAATACATAATACACGTTTACGGATAACTTTGGATTTGTTTATTGCTATAATTGAACATATAAAAAAAACACAACCAATTATCAATCTTATAATAATATACATTGTGCTATCCCTCCTTAATACAAGTATGCATATGATGGCGATTGTACATATTCTCCCGTTGTAACTAAATATATGTTGCTGCAATCGCCCAGCCACTAACACTAGTCAAAATCAGGGGACGGTTCTGTGATTGGGTGATTTTCCAACGAAAACCGCCCCCTGATTTTAAGTTTTAAATAGCTAAAAGCCTTGATTTTCAAGGGATTACGACTCAATCATAGAACCATTCCCTGATTGGTTCGTCTGTGTTAGGCTCCTTTTTTGGATTCCCAAGCTACTGAACCAGTGTCCCCTGTATCATACCATTTAACAACCCACTTCAAGCCACCATCACTTGACGGAAGCTTGACTTTACTGTAAATTATACAACCTGTATCGGATTCAGAAATTGCCATGCTATGAATAGGTGAACCATAAAAACTAACAGTATGTTTTTCTGTATAGTAGTGAAAAGAATAGTAACTACCATTTGAATATTCTTTAGGTAATGTTGAAAAGAATTCAATCGTATCATTATAATCGGTGGTCTCGGATTCAGCAAAAGAATCCATCATTGACATTAATGTTTCTGTTGAATATTTCTTTTCTAAAATACCATTACCCATAGGGTTTTTTATACTAATGTCATCATAATACTTAACGTTACTAATAATTCCAACATAAAAATCCTTTTCTGGTATAATATCTAATTTACTAGCAATTCCCCATAAATACGAATAAATTTGCTCAGATAAACTTTCACTTTTATTAACGGAAAACAAATTTATAATTCCTATGAATTTTTCAGGGAATTTATCTACAATACCAAAATGTTTCATCGTAGCAATCGCTATATCTGATTGATTGTTATTATTATCAATATTTAACAAATGGAAGCATTTAGAAAAGTTTTCCTCTACTACTGTTTTAATTTCAGAATATGGCTTCACATCTAATGTATCATAATCCAAAACACAGGAATACATATACGCCCAAATCACCACGTCATACAAAGCATCTGTTGAATCTTCATTAAGTTCACGGCAATTATCAATAAAAACATCTTTTAGAGCTTGACGTTCCTTTTCGGTATCAGTAAACAAAAACGCTTGAGCATACTTATTAATCACTTCAATGTTAGATTCGTTAAGTGCATAACATAGTGTAGCTGCCAAAGCCTCGTTGCTTTTATTTTTTTCATATTCATGCATTTGTATTCGCAGGAAAACACTTGGTTCAATCATATTTCCGATTACAAAAAAACAACTAAGGGTTAATACAAATGTTAGGACCATAGCTATAAATGGTTGTAATTTTTTGAATTTTGTTTTTTCCAAGGTACAATTGCTCCTTTCCCGGCGAACCGTCCCCCGATTGGTTCTTTATTTATAGTTAGTCTGACGTCCTATTTCTTTTTTTTAACACGAGTTTTTGTAATCCATCGTTCGTATGCAAAATCCTTACCCGGACTCCAAAAAAGCAGAGCAAGCAATCCAGCCCAGACTCCATCATAACATACTATACCCAATACTATCTTTTCACCATTTTTGTAAGATATATCAGCATCAATAAAATACAGCAATATACAAACAATAAAACCGACACCATGTACTATCAAAATAGAAAAATAAAGCACTCGCAAGCTTTTAGGTATTTCATTCTTGAATTTGGTGTAAAGCATTCGTTCCTTAAAGGTTTCGGTTTTTCGTATTTTTTTTAAAGCACTTTTGTTAAGTTGATATCTTTTAACACCACTCAAAAAACCTCTAATGCATATGAACGATATAAAAAACAAACAAAAAATAAAAAACAAATTTAAATGTAATTCTACTACTTCCATAGATTATCCTCCAAATATACTATTGTATTGATTTTTCATGTAATCTGATGAAGCAATTGTTGTTCCTGCTGCAGTTAATATATCAGCTAGAACATCTTTGACAACGCCTTTAACAGTAGCACACGGGACCGTGAACACAGAGAACCATCCCCTGTGTTATGTTTTTCCCCTGTGTTATGTTTTTTGACTTTTAATAGTTAGTCTGATTGGTTTCCTTTGTTATTTTGCTTTTTGTTTACCTTTTTTTATCTTTTCTGATGAACTTTTCACGCTAACGGTCTTGTTAGTTTCTCGATTCTGTATTCTCTTTAATAGATATTTATTTAGCAAAACGAACTCAGCAATAAATACAACATGCAACAAAATGCTTAACCAAGGTCTCTCATAAAAGAAAACATGACAAACTCCCGGAAACGTTTCATAATACCCCTCTTTAGGTTTTTCGTATTTCTGTATATCCGCATATATACTATCATCTGCTTTATAAACAACTCTCGTAGTTCCTAACAAATTATAGTCATATGTGTAATAAACATCATAATTTTGATAATCAACAAGAAGATATTCATTGCCAAACAATTTAACAAAATCCACAGATATCGTCTCATTTTTGTTTTTAATATCCGGATAAATTAGGATTATTTCCAACTTTGCGTTAAATCTGTTTTCTAAAAGACTTACAAAAGCCATTTCAAATTTGTTGCATTTTGAGAAAGTTTGTTTTAAAACACTTTCCGGCATATCTTTCACCAAAAACGAATCGGCATTTTCCACTGAGTAAATCCATCCATTTGTACAATAATCATCTAATGTGCGTATCTCACTTGAGCCAACCACAACCTCTTCAAATGTTGCTTTAGAAGGGTATGGTTCGGAGCCTGGTTCAAAAACAGCACAAAGACCACAGAACAACAAAAAAATTAATACTTAACACTATACATGCTGCCACAATGGCACTTATTATTTTACTCATATCGAACACCTACCCTAAAAACACTGATATATAGATTTTGTAGTCGTTGTTACCCATTTAAAACCGGAATTTGTAGCACGAAGGGTCGGTTCTGTGATTGGGTAATTTTCCAACAAAAACCGACCCTAATTGGTATGTTTCACCTATTTATACTATATCATTTTGCATTTTCTCCGTCAAGCATAGACCATACTACCGATTGTCCTCACCTCAGACTCACACCTTCCTGAATTTTGGTTTCACTTATATATGTCGAAAATTTCAGATTACTTCACTTTTTTCTATAAATTTTTTCAAGTTTGTACAGTTGCACAAAAACAAACGCATCCATTTATGCAACATTCAAGGTTATATAAGTAAAAATGAAAAGCTATGCAGAAAAGCAAAAAGCCGATTGAATTTCTTCAATCAGCTTTTTATCATTTTAAGGTTTCGCTATTGTTAAGCACAGAGGTGCTGTATATGAATAAAACGTCCTGGTTTGTAAACTCTATGAAATTACCAAGCATATCAGGTTGAATATAACGGATATCTACAACCGTTATTTTCTTGTAGCCCTCTGCAAATAACGGTGCAAGACTACTACCGAAGGAATCCCTGAAAATTACAAGCTCCTTATCTGTAGTTGCTTTATCATTTTCAATGCTCAAAAGAGAAAGCGAGCCTGACAAAAACATTTCGTAAGGGTCTTTGCCGAAAGCCTTTTCCATATTGTAAACGGGAATCTGCCTTTGGTTTTCATAATCATATACCTTTACGTTTTCAAGCATATCGTTTGTAAGGTACCTTATTTCATCCGGCTCAAAATCGAGAGCATATTGACCGTAATATACTCCGTAAAAATCATTATCCAAAAGCTTTTCTTCATACTCTGCTTTTAATTCAACACCCATTTCCTTGGCTAATTTCTGCGCTACAGGTAAAAGCATTTCCTGGCGCCAATGGGTATCTGTTCGATAATAACAGCCATCGTTAAGAAGTTTTGTTATATCAATATACTTCATGAAGTCTGTTTCACTTCGTGCCTGAGAAATAAGCTTATTATAATCAATAGTCAGATAATCGTACATATCGATATAATAATTCTTGTCCGGCACTATCGAGAAATAAACCTTTGTATCTTTCTTTGCAAGATATTTGTCATACACATACTTGAATCTGTTAGCAGCATTTGAAACCGAGTCCTCATTCAAAGGATATTCAAGCTTTGTAATGTGTCCCCAACGCAGAAAGACATCGTTGTTGTCCTTCATTTTAAATACTTTATAATTCACATAAGCCTTTATTGCTCTGAAGGTATCTCTTAAAGGAAACTGCTCAGTTGAATAGGTTTCAAAGCTATTCATAAAGCTTCCCGAAAAAATACTTGAAGCAGAAGCTTTCGGAAGCTGTGCAAGCTGTCGTCTTTCACTAGTGGAATATTCCGTTGCAGGTTTAAGCCAGCTGAAAACAGACAAACCAAGAAAGAAAACAATTAAAATGATGCTTATAATTTTATTTTTCATACCATCGTTTCCTTTCTAAAACCTAAAATACAGGAACGGATTAAACGAGCCGTCCACAAGAAAGGCAGTTACAACCACCACAAGCCCTACAAGAAAAACAGGTTCAAGCACGTTTATTATTTTACCTGTTATTTCACCTTTACTAAGCTCATTGACTTTGTTTTTAACAAGAGGGGTTGCGCCTAGCACACCTAAATACAACGGAACGAAATAGCTTTTAAGGTAATATACAAACTCATCTGAAACAAGTGGAATTTTACCGAAGCCAAACATACATTTCACATATTCAACTGCCTCGCCTATGCTTGCTGCATTAAATATTACAAAGCTTATACCTATTACAATAAAAACGTACACTCTATTAAGAAGCTTGCTCTTTTCAAGGAATCTGAGTAGAAATAGCTTTTCCAAACATAGGAAAACTGCAAAGTAAAGTCCCCACACGATAAAGGTCCAATCTGCTCCGTGCCAGAAGCCTGTAAGCATCCACACGATAAAGATATTAAAAAACCATCGCGGCTTCGATACTCTGTTACCACCCATTGGTATATACACGTAATCTCTGAACCATGTACCTAAGGACATATGCCATCTGCGCCAGAATTCCGTTGCACTTTTTGAAATAAACGGATAGTTGAAATTTTCGCAGAAATTGAAGCCGAAAATTTTACCCAAACCTATAGCCATATCTGAATAGCCTGAAAAATCGAAGTACACGTGCAAGGAAAACGCTATTGCATAAAGCCAATAATACAAAATCGATTTGTCATCGGAGGCTTTGAAAACGTCGCAAAATTCACCGAGAATGTTTGCAACAAGCACTTTCTTTGAAAGACCGATTATAAATCTTCTTGCACCAACGGCAAACTTGTCAAAGCTGTGTGTTCTGTTTACAAGATTTTCAGATATGTCTGCATATCTTACAATAGGCCCTGCTATGAGCTGAGGGAACATTGTAATATATGCAGCAAGATTCAAAGGATTTTTCTGCGCAGGTATTCCACGGTACACGTCTATAACGTAGCTTAAAATCTGGAAGGTGTAGAAGCTGATGCCAATTGGCAAGGCTATACGTAAAAGTGAAATTCCAAGTCCGGTTGCAGCATTAAAGTTGCTTATAAAGAAATCTGCATACTTGAAAAAGCCAAGAAAACCTAAATTTATAAAAACGGCAATAAAAAGGATGATTTTTTTATCCCTTTTATTGTTTTTAGCCTCAATCAAGAGACCGGAAACGTATCCGATTGCGATTGAGGCTACCATTAAAATAACGTATTTAGGCTCGCCCCAACCATAAAAAACAAGGCTACTTATTAAAAGCACGCTGTTTTTAAACCTATTGGGAACTGCAAAATAAAGCATCAGCACTACGGGTAGAAAATAATATAAAAACGGTATTCCTGAAAACAACATATTTATACCTCTTTCCCCTGTGTCAATTTTGGCTGATTATATGAATGTCGGGAAAACAAGCTTTCCCGACATTCCAAAGCGTAAATTCAATTAAGCAATAGCTTCGTTTACTGTTTCAACTGCTGCTTCGCCATATGCTGCTACGAGCTTTGCGCTGAAGTTGTCAAGAAGATCTGCTGCACCTACTGCATAAACAACGTACTCGCCACCGTTGATTGTGTACATAACAAGCTTCTCAGGGATGCCACACATCCACTGTGTTGCTGTGATGCTTTCTTTAAGTGAGGCTGCAAATGTTTCTGCTGTTGCAGGGTCTGCAAGACGGAATGCTGCGCTTGTGAATGTGTTTGCATTCATTGCATGAATGAAAGATGCTGCTTCGCTAACCTGTGGAATTAAATCCTCTGAAATGTGAAGAGTTGCTACTGCGCCATCCTTATCTTCAAGGCTGTAGATACCAGGTGCGTTGTCAACAGGGTTTGAGAAGTCACCACCCATTGCGAAGAATTTTTCTTCCTCTGCATATGTGGAAACAACCTTGTTAAGTACGTCTGCTGAGTCTGCTACTTCTACCTTTGGTGCCTTATCTCCACCAAGGAAGATAACACCACAAACGATTGCTGCAACTGCAACTACTGCGATAACTGCGATTAAAATACCCTTTTTCATGATTTTTACTCCTTTGTTTTGCTTGATTTTTTATTTTTTATATCCGATAATCAGTTGTTATTTTCAAGGCTTATTGTACGGCTTGCAAGAATGTTTTCGAGCTTTAACTCTGCACTCTCGCCCTGCGCTAAGCTTACTTGAATTATAACCTTACCCTTTACCGAATATTCGTTACCTGAAAATATAGTTTCACCTGTTTCACTATTGACCAGGGTAAATTCACCTGTCGAAAGTGAAATTCTGGTTTGTATTTTTGCATCTATTTCAATAACCTGACTGCCATTTACAGCTGCCCTTTGTATTGCAGGATTCGAAGCACTTTGCTGCAAGGTGATCTCTTCACCCATATACACTTTACCATTAAGGTAAACTGTTGATGACGTCATACCCATTCCTACAAAACCCATAAAAAAGCAAACAACTAAACAAGCAGCAATTACCTGAACGTACTTATAAACAGGTTTTTTTGATTTTTTCACCTGTACATTTCCACATTCAGCCATAACTCTTACCTTAAGGCTTTCAGGAGCTTTTATGCTTTTGTATTGATTTTTAAGATTCTCGTCAATCATTACTGTTTCCTTCCATAATATTTTTAAGAAGCTCTCTGCCTCTTGATAGTCTCATTTTTACTGCAGACTGAGAAATTTTAAGGAGCTTTCCTGTTTCGGCAACCGAGTAATCTTCAAGGTAATGAAGAATAATTACCTCTCTGTATTTTTCAGGAAGCTGTAAAAGGTATGAAACAATTTCATTTTCCTCTTTTTCTTCTGCGCTTAAATGATGAACCTCTTCTATAGGAGTGTAGTTCCTGTGCGATTTTTTCCTGAGCAAATCTCTGCAGGCATTTACAGTAACTGTAACAAACCACCCTTCCTGATGACGTGCATCCTTAAAAGACGGAGTTGTATTAAGATATTTAATAAAAACGTCGTGAACAACGTCCGATGCATCTTCTTCGTGCTGAAGATTTGACAAGGCAATACGATAAAGCTTATCTGCATATAGCCCATACAAAAACTCAAGCTCTGCAAGCTTTTCAGGTGGGAAGCTCATTTTTCACTCTCCTTTATGTAAACGTTTAAAAAAATCAAATGGTCACAAAAATTTTTAAATTTTTTATTTTATTGAGAAAAAAGTTTTTAAGTGGTATAATTCAAGCCATAGAGGTGATAAATATGACAAAGGCTCTTACTCCGGAAAAGCTTCAGAAAATGAATGCTCGCAAGGAAAAAGAACTGAAAAAATGGGAAAAGCAGAAGAACAGACCTAAGAGCAACACATATTTCTGGTATCTAGTTCTGATTATTGCGCTTATTTACGCAGTTGATGAAATTGCATCGCAAATAAATTCCCTTATGCAAACAGAAATTGCAAATGACCTTATTAAAAGCGAAAGCTCAGTTACAATTCTTAACTTACTTAACGTTGTGGCAATTCCCTTTCAGGTTATAGGCATTCTTTACAGACCTTTGGCAGATCGTTTCGGAAGAAAAACCTTCCTTGTTATAAACACCTTCGGTATGGCAATTGCATTATTTGTGATTTTCCTTTCAAACAACGTAATAATGTACTTTGTCGGTGCTTGTATGATTTTATTTTTTGTGCCACACGATATGCACGTTGTTTATATTATGGAATCTGCACCAAGCAAAAGCCGCGCAATTACGTACTCCGTTGTAAAATTTTTTGCTAACATGGCAGTTATGCTAGTACCACTTCTCAGAAGATGGTTAATGGCTACTGCAGGTGAATGGCGTAACGTTTATATGATTCCTGCAATAGTTGGTATTGTAGTTTCACTTATTGCTCTTCTTTGCGCAAGAGAAACTGACGCCTTTATTGATTCAAGAATCCGTTACCTTAAAATGACCGAAGAGGATTTACAGGCAGAGGAAGTTAAGAAAAAAGCTCAAAACTCCCAGGGGGGCGTTGTAGATGCTCTTAAATTCGGATTCAGTCACAAGCAGCTTCGTTGGGTATTTATTTGCTTTGCGCTTGCCGGAATCGGTGTTGTAGGTAGTATGAACTATCAGGCAATTCTTTCCCACGGCTACGCAATGAGTATTTACGGATCAAGCGCAAAAGAATTTTTAGATCTTGTCAGCGTTAAGCAGGTTAGCCAGGCGCTTACCTTATACCCTATAGGTATGGCTATTTCACAGGTAATTATGGGCTTTATTTCTGACAAAAAGGGCAGAAAAGCAGCTGCAATTACTGTGGCTACAAACTGTGTTATAAGCTTTATTATTTTCACCGTTGGTGCAAAAATGAACCTTACACCTGCTATTGTGGGCTTCTTCTGTGGTACATTTGTAGGTAGCTATTATTCAACGAACGACGTTCTTATTATGATGGCAAGTGAGTCAGCACCAACAAACCTTCGTTCCTCAGCTACATCTGCACAGACAGTTGTTGGCTTTGCAGGGTATGCCATAGGCTTCAGCATCAACACTGTGCTTGCCCTTATCTTTGGTGATTATATCATCGGTACTGTTGCTCTTTGCCTTCTTGTTCCAAGCTTTGTTGTTACTCTTATTGCTCTCATTAAGAAAACCCACGACACAAAAGGTCTTGACTTGAGCAAGGTAACAGGAACTGAGTGGGACGATTAAATGCAAAACGTAAAATTTCAGGTCTGCGAAGCAATTTTATGCTTCGCAGACTTTCTGCTTTTTATAACATCTTCACAGCCTTCATTTTTTGATTTTACATTTCATTTTTCAAAATTTAAAGCCTGATGAATATTTTATTTCTCCATTTGGCAATACCCAGACAGCCTCTGTATCTTCAGTGTTTTCAATAAGCTTCAAGCCGTCTTCAAAATCCATTAAAAACAGAGTGGTGGAAAGGGCATCTGCATAGCCTGAGTCTGTAGTAATAATTGAAACCGATGCATATTTCTCTGAAGGCATAAGCGTTACAGGGTCAATTATGTGGTGATAATTTTTCCCATTTACTGTATAAAACCTTTGGTAGTTACCACTTGTAACAAGTGATTTATCTTCCAGCTCTACAATTTCAATATATTTTTCTTCACTGTCAAGGTCTGGGTTTTCTATGCCAACCTGCCATAAATCCTTGTCCGCCTTACCTATAGCACGGACGTTACCACCAACGTTAAGCACGTAGCCTGTTACGCCCTTCGAAATCAAATATTCTGCAACTCTTTCTACTGCATAGCCCTTAGCTATTGCACCTACGTCCAATTTCACAAGAGGGTCAGAAATAAAAACAGTACTGTTTTCTTCATCCACAAAAACCTTTTCAATATCTGTATGAAGTGCTGCTTCCTTTAATTTGTCCATAGGTGGAAGCTTGGCTTTTGAGGGGTCGTTAAGCCCCTCGGTTCTGTACTGATGCCATATTGAAAGCACACTACCCATAGCAACGTTCAATTTACCATCAGTTTTTTCATATAAATCTTTACAATACAAAATAAGGTCAATTATCGCCTTGTCTACAACCACCTTTTCATGCATTCCATTTTTCACCTTGTTTATGGTGCAAAGATTATTAAGGTCGTCATAGGAAGTGTATATTGTAAAAAGCTTATGGTAAAATTCAAGCTGAGATGTTATATCCTTACACACAGCATCAAAATCTTCTTTTGTTTTTTCGTAGCCGATTATTGTTGTAGCTGTGTCAAAGTAATCAAAATAATATGCCTTGAATTTCTCCTTTGGCTGCAAGCTGCAGGAAGAAAAAGAAACAAGTGGAAGCACTATGCAAAGCACTGATAAAAATAAAGATAAAAATCTTTTCATAAAATTTCTCCATATATACCCATTTTATGTTTCTTTTATTATATCATACAAAAAGAAAAAGAAAAAGACTATTGCAGAATTTCTGCAATAGCCTTTGTATTTAAACTTTAATTATTTTGTAGATGCCTTAACTGCTGCTTTAACAAAATCTGTTACGTAGATTGTACAACCTGCTGTCTGTACGTCTGCAACGCCCTTGCCATCTTCAGCAACGAGAGCACCGATTTCAGTTGCGTTCTTACCAACAAGCAAGCCACTGAAAGCATCTGCCTGTGCAAACCACTCAAGCTTAGCTCCACCGTAAGCTACCATGTTGTAGTCATCGCCGAGTTGATGTTTTGTTTTAACCTCGCCTTGAGGTGCAACTACAACACCTTTATTATCAAAACTGAATGAAAATTCTACTGCATCTGTTGACGCATCGCTTACTTTATCATCCATCATAGCAGTTGCTACAACAGTTGTTGTAAGTTTAATGCTTCCATTTGCCTCTGCAGAATAATCCGTATTTTCCTGAGATGTTACAACACCTAATTCAAGAGTTGAGTCTGGTGATGCCTTTGTGCTCTCAGCGTTATTAACTGCAACCTCAACAGACTTTATGAAATCACCTACATAAATAGTACAACCAGCTTCAATTACTTCATTTGAAGTTTTACCGTCTTCTGCGATAAATGCTTTAACTTCATCAATAGTTTTACCTATACAAATTTTTTCAAATGCATCTGCTTGTTCAAACCATTCAAATTTTGCTCCACCATATGCTACCATATTGTAGTCTTTACCTTTTTCATATTTTGTTAGATGCTCTGTAGCTTCTACTGCAACACCATTGTATTTAAAAAGCGCATTACTATCTGCGCAATCCAGGTTACAGTTAACAATGACACCATCTTCATCAACAATAACTGCTGCAATATTCGCTATTGCCTGCACTGAGCCATCTTCATCTATAGTGGCATTTTTTACACTTCCGTAAGAGGCATTTAAACCTAAACCAAAACCGTATGATTTTTTTGTATCATCTAAGTAAACAAGCAAAACCACGCTTGCTGCCATAACAAATGCAAGAATTGTACTGATATATTTTTTCATAACGCTTCTCCTTAAGATTGATCACTGTCCATAATTATGTCAAAAATATTATTATTTGTCAATATTGTGCTATTCAAACTTCTATATTGCTAAGCTTTTTTGTAACAACCGATCCTACAAGACCAATAAACACCCCTGCAAGTGTTCCGGTAATTGTAAGAATTATCATATAATAGCCTATCAATGTGGAGTTAAGCAGCACTATGGCAACTAAAATCTGCCCCAAATTGTGAGCAACACCACCAATAATACTTACACCCACGGTTGAGAAAACATCAAGCTTTTTAAACAGAGCCATAAGAAGCAAGCTAAGTAATGCACCAGCTGTACTGTAAGCGAGTGTCACAACATTACCAAAAAGCATCGCAACAGTAAACACTCTTATTAACGAAACAGCTGCAGCTTCCTTAACGCCCATTTTATACAATATTAGTATTACTACTATGTTCGGAAGACCTACTTTTATACCGGGAACTGCTGCGTATATGGGGGGCAAAATCGCTTCCAGGTAGGAAAGCACTAACGCCACACCTATCAAAACGCCTAACAGGGCTGTTTTTTTAGTTTTATTATTCATAGACTACCTCACATAACAACATCCGGCTCGTCCGTGTTAACCACGGAAACAACCTCTACCACAACCTTGTGAGGAAGACAAACTATGCTTTCGTTATCCTTATTTATTTTTCTGTGACCTACGCATATTTTATCAGGACAATTTGCTTCGGACACGCACACCGTGCCATCGCTTATAACAATTCTGTTCCAGAATTCATCATTCTCCCCGTTGAAGACAACCATATCAATATTTTCAGCTAAGGAGTAACGATATTTTTCAACACCATCTATTTTAACCAAAACGTAGTCACCTGTTGTTTTCGTTAAATTAAACAACAAAAGTCCTGCCGTTGCTAGCAAAACAATAACAACGGCAAGGACAATATCATTTTTCACTTTTCTTTTTAAAGAAAGTTTTTTATCCATTATTTTCAAGTGAAATAAAATCTACTATACTAAGACATTTTGTCGGGCAATTATCTGCACAAAGACCACAGCCTGTACATTTATCGAAATCTACCTTTGCAAGATTATCTACAACTGTAATAGCCTTTTCAGGACAATTAAGCTCACACTTTTTACAACCAATACAAGCATTCTTGCAGTTTTTACGAGCAATTGCACCCTTTTCTTTGTTATTGCAAAGCACAATTGTCCTTGCATACTGAGGAACAATCTCAATAACGTTTTTAGGACATATCTTCGCACAAAGGCCACAGCCTGTACAAAGCCTTGTGTCAATGTGTGCTATTCCATCAAAAATGCATATTGCATTGTTAGGGCAAGCTGTTGCACAGTCACCACAGCCTATACAACCAAACTTGCAAGAGCCGGGACCACCATATAATAAGCCTGAAGCGTCGCACGTATTTATGCCATCATAAATGTATTGGTTGCACGTCGCATTACAGTTACCATTACATTTAACAACTGCCTCCGCCTCAACAACATCCTCCGCCTCAACACCCATAATGGATGCTATTTCTGATGCAACTGCATCTGCACCGGGAATACAAAGATTAGTTTTTGCACCTTCTGCCACTGCCTTTGCATATTCATCACAACCTGCATAACCACAGGCGCCACAGTTAGCACCTGGCAGGCACTCACGCACCTTTGTTATTGTTTCGTCCATAGGCACAGCAAAGAAACGTGATGCAAGTGCCAAAAGAATACCTGCAACAAGACCTACGCCTGCTACTACAAGAAGAGCCGTTAAAACATTTTCTACCATTTTAAAAACTCCTTATTTGAACAAATTTTCAACGATGCCTTCAAATCCGAAGAAGGCAAGTGAAACGAAGGAAGCTGCAATAAGTGTTACGGGAAGTCCTTTGAAATGCTCCGGAATATCACTCTCTTCAATTCGTGAACGAACGCCTGAGAAGATAACCATTGCCAAAAGGAAGCCAAGACCAACACCTAAGGAGCTTACCATTGACTGAACAAAATCGTAACCATCTGTCATATTGTTAATGGTAACACCAAGAACTGCACAGTTTGTTGTAATAAGGGGAAGGTAAACACCAAGACTCTTATGAAGAGATGGTATAAACTTCTTAAGCACAATTTCAACAAACTGAACAAGCGATGCAATAACTAAGATGAATACAATGGTCTGCATATAGCTTAGACCGATTTTATCAAGAACAAAAATCTGTATGGGCCATGTAACTGCCGTTGCCATAAGCATAACAAATATAACAGAAATACCCATACCTACTGCCTGGTTAAGCTTTTTGGAAACACCAAGGAAAGGACAAATACCAAGGAACTGACGAAGAACATAGTTGTTAACCAATATTGAGGACATTATTATAATGACTAATTCTTTAAAATAATCCATATTATTTGCCCTCCTTTACAGGTGTTGCACAACCACTACAGTGACCTGCAGATGGACAACCCTCACAACCGAAGCTCTTTTTCTTAATTGCTTTACCCTTTGTAATTACGTTAACAACGGCAATTAAAAGACCGTATACCATTAATCCACCGGGTGCTTTAATGAAGATGTCAATTGTATGGTCGTTAAAGAAAGGAACAGGAATACCTGCAAAAGTGCCTGCGCCTAAAACCTCACGGATTGTAGACATCATAAGCATTGCAAGTGTAAAGCCAAGACCCATACCGATACCATCAAGCACTGATTTTCCTACACTGTTTTTACCTGCAAACATTTCAGCTCTGCCAAGAATAATGCAGTTAACAGTAATAAGTGCAAGGTAAACACCCAGGCTTTTGTAAAGCTCCGGAAGATATGCGTGAATAATCATTTCAACAACAGTAACAAAGCCTGCAATAATAACAATATAGCAAGGAATGCGAACTGTGTCAGGAATGAATTTACGAAGAAGAGAAACAACAGCGTTAGAGCATATTAAAACTGCCATTGCTGCAAGACCCATACCTACTGCACTTGTAACGGAATTTGTCATAGCAAGTGTAGGACAAGTACCTAAAACAAGAACAAAAACAGGGTTCTCTTTAAGAAGACCTTTTAATAAAACAGATAAATGATTTTCTTTTTTCATTAATTAAGCCTCCCCTTTTAAAATTTCTACAGTTTTCAAAGCATCACTGACTGCATTCTTATATCCTGTGGTAGTGAGTGTTGCTCCTGCAATGGTATCTACAGAATCTATATCCTTTACAGTTTTTCCAACCATATTTTCACCATATGTTTTTTCAAAGCCTAAAGTCTCACCACTTGAAAGACAAACAGCACCGGTAACAGCACCAACCTCATCAATACCACACATAATAACCATATTAGGTCCGTAGCCTGATGTTAAAAGCTGAACAACATAGCCACCCTTAGATTCTTTATGAACCTTTGTTACCGTGGCAGGCAATTCATAAGAAGAGACATCCATTTCTTCAAAGCCCTGTCCATCAGGCATTACAACAAGTAAAGCCTCGTTTGCAGCAGCATTTTCATTTTCTTTAATAATTGGTGCAGTAATACTGTTTGTAATTGCAAGAATAATTGCCATTACTCCACAAATAATTGTTAACGCACCTACGCTTTTAATATATTTTTTCATTTCTTGCCGCCTCCAAACAACTTACGAGCAGTTAATGAATCAATGAAAGGATTCAAAATGTTCATAATTAATATAGCGAAAGAAACGCCCTCGGGATATACGCCCCATTTACGGATTACAACTGTCAGGAAGCCTGCACCTATACCGAAAACTATTCTGCCAAACGGAGTTGCAGGTGATGTTACATAGTCTGTTGCCATAAAGAAGGCACCGAGGAAAAGACCACCTGAAAGAATCCAGGCAAGTGCAGTTTCAACATTGCCACCCTCTAAAGCAAGGCTAAAAAGGAATACTGTACCGACAAAAGCAACAGGAATGTGCCAAGTAATAACCTTTTTAACCAAAAGATACAAACCACCGATAAGCAATGCAAGGGTACAGGTTTCACCTAATGCACCACCAATATTACCGAGGAATAGATCCATAAGCTCAGGCTGTTGACCTTCTGCCAGCTGTGCCAAAGGTGTTGCAGAGGATGCTGTATCTACAACATCCTTAGGGAATGCAGCCTTTGTTAATGAACTGAATGCTACAAGCATAAATACTCTTGCGGTTGCGGCGGGATTAACAACGTTTTTACCTATGCCACCGAAAACGCATTTAACGATAACTATTGCAAACACAGAGCCAACTGCAGCCTGCCAGAGAGGTGCGTTTACAGGAAGGTTAAGTGCAAGTATAAGACCTGTTACAACTGCACTCAAATCCCCGATAGATTGAGGCTTCTTTACAATTTTATTGAACAATGCCTCAGATAAAACACTAACAACTACACATACATAAACTATTGCAAGTGACCTGATACCAAATATAATTGTACCTGCTATTGTTGCAGGAAGAAGCGCTATAATAACATCAAGCATTATTTTCTGTACAGAACGACCACTGTGTATGTGTGGAGAGGCAGAAACGTGAAGTTTATTTTCCATAATTATTTTGCCTCCTTTGCTTTCATTGCCTCTTCTCTGAGAAGAGCCTTTGCTAATTTATTGGTCTGAGTAATTGGTCTGTTTGCAGGGCAGTTGAAGGAACAGCATCCGCATTCCATGCAAATCTCTGCACCTGCTTTTTTAATGTTTTCAATATTTTTCTCTCTGTATGCTCTCTCGATCATAGGTGGATTAATACCGAACGGGCATGTGTTAATACACGTACCACAACGTATGCAGTTTGTTGCCTTGGGAAGTCTTGCTTCCTTTTCTGTTAAGGCAAGAATTGCATTTGTCTGCTTTAACACGGGAACATCTGTATCGGGTACTGTAATACCCATCATAGGTCCACCGTATAAAATCTTTCTTGGCTGTGCAGTTAAGCCACCACAGAAATCAAAAACTGCTTTAAGTGGTGTACCAATTGGTACAATAACGTTTTTAGGCTCTTTTACACAACCACCGTCAACAGTTACACATTTTTCAACAAGCGGAATACCTGTTTTAATAAAGCTACCAATAGCAGCAAGAGTTGTACAGTTTATTACAACACAACCAACGTCAATTGGAAGCTGACCATTGCCTATCACTTTACCTGTGGTGTGGTAAACAAGCACCTTTTCACCACCCTGTGGGTAAACAACTGGAAGATCCTTAACTGACACCTTATCCATTGAACCAACTGCTTTTTGCATTTCTACAACAGCAGCCTTTTTGTTTCTTTCTATACCAAAAACAACTGTGCCGATATCAAAATATTTAAGAATTGCTTCCAAGCCTGCCTTTATATCGTCACCACGCTCAAGCATTGTGCGTGTGTCACTTGTAATATATGGCTCACATTCTGCACCGTTGATTACAAGGTGTTCTATTGGCTTGTCCACCTTAAACTTAACGTAAGTCGGGAAGCCTGCACCACCAAGACCAACAATACCACTTTGCTTGATAGCCTCGATTAAATCTTCTTTACTGTTAATAACAGGTGGTGCTATACTTTCGTCAACAGCCATTTCACCATCGGACTCAATAGTAATTGATGGTGCGAAGCTGCCGTTTGAAAGAAGCATATCCTGTATTTTTGTAACTTTACCTGAGACACTTGCATACACAGGTGATGAAACAAAACCATCCTGCTCTGCAATAAGTGTACCTACCTTAACAAGGTCACCCACCTTAACAACAGGTTTTGCAGGCTTACCAATGTGCATTGACGTAGGAATGTTAACAACATCTGCCGTCATTTTTACAGAAGCCTTTTCAACAGTGTTTTTTCTGTGTGGAACTTTTATGCCGTGAAGCGAAAAAGCCATATCTGAAACCTACCTTTCTGATAGATGAATTTTCAACAAATTTATAAGTTTATTGTTCACATATTTGTATAATATTATAAATCACTTCATTATATAACAATGAGCATATCAAAGTCAATTAAAGTTATTTTTTTCACAATGAATTTTCTGGCAAAAAAAAGCCGTTTGACGTTAAATCAAACGGCAAATTTATTATTAAATTTTAATCCTCAACGTTGCCGGCCTTAACTGCTTCGAAATCTTCTTCAATTTCCTTTGAAGGAGCCTTTGTAAGAAGTGAAACAACCACAATAACAATTGATGAGAAAACGAATGCAGGAAGAAGCTCGTAAATTGCAAATGCACCACCAAGCTTACTGATAACAAGCTTCCAGATGAATACCATTGCTGCACCACTTACCATACCTGCAACAGCACCTGCTCTGTTTATTCTCTTCCAGAAAAGAGAGAAAAGCATAAGTGGTCCGAATGTTGCACCAAAGCCTGCCCAAGCAAATGAAACAATTGAGAAGATAACGCTGTTTTCATCAAGCGCAATAACTATAGCAATAATTGCAATAACAAGAAGTGTGATTCTTGTCATTGTCATAACCTGCTTATCTGTAGCATTTTTCTTCGCAACGTCCTTGTAAATATTCTTTGCGAAAGCTGATGCTGAAATAAGAAGGTATGAGTCAGAAGAGCTGATTGTTGCAGCAAGAATACCTGCCATAACAAAGCCTGCAAGAATAGGTGGCATAAAGTTTGTTGAAAGAGTAACGAATATGCTCTCTGCACTTGACTTTGTAAGAAGCTCTACAGGAAAAAGCTGTCTGCCAACGATACCGATGAAAACTGCAACAGCAAGTGAAATAACTACCCAAATTGAAGCAATTCTTCTTGAAAGCTTAAGCTCGCTTTCTTTACGGATAGCCATAAAACGAAGAAGAACCTGTGGCATACCGAAGTAACCAAGACCCCAAGCCATCATAGAAGCAATTGTAAGTCCACCATATGGAAGCTTTTCACCGAAAACAGGTGCGCAATTTGTTACAAGCTGAGCTCCTGCCTCGTCTACAACAGGATTTGCAAGACCGAAGAATTCAAAGAAACCAGGGATTGCCTTGGCATTTTCAACAACCTCTGAAATACCACCGGCTTTAATTGTACTTACTATAACTATAACTGTAAGCGCAACAAACATAACGACACCCTGCATAAAGTCTGATGCACTTTCAGCAAGGAAGCCACCAAGAATTGTGTAAAGAAGAACGAAAACAGCACCAAGGATCATCATAGGAATGTAATCCATACCGAAAAGTGTTGAGAAAAGCTTACCACATGTTACGAAACAGCTTGATGCATAAACTGTGAAGAAAACAAGAATGAATACAGCTGCAAGTGAACAGATAATCTTTTTATCTTCACGGAAACGGTTTGAGAAAAACTCGGGTAAAGTAATAGCGTTGTTTGCTCTTACACTGTAACGCCTGAGCCTTTTCGAAACAATAAGCCAGTTAAGATATGTACCAACTGCAAGACCGATAGCTGTCCACGCAGCGTCTGCAAGACCACACCAGTAAGCAACACCGGGAAGACCCATAAGAAGCCAACCACTCATATCGGAAGCCTCAGCACTCATAGCTGTTACCCAAGGTCCGAGAGTTCTGCCTCCGAGAAAATAACTCTCAGAGTTCTTATTTGCTCTTTTCATAAAGGCAATGCCTATACCTATGACTATACCCATATAGATGATCATGGATATGAGTATTTGGATAGTATTGGAATCCATATTTCCCTCCTGAAACATTTCCTGTGTTATACATGAGAAAAATTCATGTATAACATTAAAATTGTAAATATATTTGCATTATAATGTAAACATTTGTATAATGCAAATATTAAATGAATTTTCTTAATAAATATTTGCAAGGGTGAGCGTTTCTTAATGAAA
>JAZUPI010000064.1:0-28778 GCA_045605085.1 Acutalibacteraceae bacterium | reverse complement strand
GAGCTCGGCAGATATGCAGGCGTACCCGTATGGAACGGTCTTACCAACGAGTTTCACCCTACCCAGATACTTGCGGATTTTCTCACTGTAAGAGAGCGTTTCGGCACCCTCAAGGGCATAAAGCTGGTGTATCTCGGAGATGCAAGATATAATATGGGCAACTCACTTATGGTAGGCTGTGCAAAAATGGGTCTTAACTTCACTGCTTGCGCACCTGAAAAGTATTTCCCTGATTCTGCTCTTGTAGACGAGTGCAAGAAGATTGCTAAGGAAAGTGGCGCAACCCTCAAATTTGAAGAGGATCCAATGAAGGCTACAAAGAATGCAGACGTAATTTATACAGACGTTTGGGTATCTATGGGTGAGCCTGAGCTTGTATGGGCAGAAAGAATAAACGAGCTTTCTCCATACCAGGTAAATACCAAGCTTATGAAAAATGCAGGAGAAAATGCAATTTTCATGCATTGTCTGCCTGCATACCACGACAAAAAAACTGAAATTGGTCTTCGTATGTGCGAGAAGTTTAACAGAGATGCAATGGAAGTTACAGACGAAGTGTTCGAAAGCGAGCAGTCAGTAGTCTTCCAGGAAGCAGAAAACAGAATGCACACAATAAAGGCTGTTATGTATGCAACTCTTTGATTTTTTCTGTTAGTTGAGTTTCTGAAACAATCTGCAGAAAATCGTATTGCTTATAAAAGCTTTTAATATCATTGATATACCATTCAGGAGCATCGTAATTCACGAGAATTACGGTGCTTTTTTTCTGTAGTCCACAAAACTCGCAAAAGGAATGAATGTTATATATTTTATTGTAAATTTCTTTGTCTTCCTTAAAAAGTGGAATAGTAAAGGTTATTTCTTCCATTCTCCAGGTGAGCATTTTAAACACAAGGGTAAACAGTAATGCTATTACTCCCCATAGGCTTAAAGCGAAAATTAAAATGTCATTAAGCATAAAAATACCTCCTGCACTATATTATGCAGGAGGTACGTGTTTTGTTATGTTTAATTATTTAAGCTTGTATGTCTTAACAGCTTCGCCGAATTCTTTAGTTGTAAGGAATCTGCCTTCTGCGAAGTCTCGTGCGTAGAAGGTAACCTCATCGTCTGTAACTTCAACGTAAAGACCTGTTGCAGGGTTGTTATAAACACCATCCTTGTTGTTGATGCTTACTGAAGGAACGTTAATACCCTGAACGTTGTTTTTAGCATTTATTGTCTGGTATGTGTAATAACCAAAGCCTGTGTGAAGGTGTCCTGTAATAAAGAAAACGTTGTTGTACTTTGAGATAACGTCATAAATATCGTTGGACTGTTCACCTATTGAACCTGTGTAATCGTAGCTGTCCTTGCGTACGTACTCGTCAAGACCTTTTGTAGGAGTGCTGTTTGATGAACCCCATGTGTTAGGAAGACCATGTGACTCTGCAAGTGGGTAGTGAGTAACAACGAAAACAGGATCGCCTGATTTTGTATATTTCTTAAGAGCGAGGTTAAGCCACTGAAGCTGAGCACTGCTGATGAATGCTTCTTCGAAGCTTGCTTCGTCTGAAGCAACAACGAGGAACTTGTAGCCGTTAACGTCATACTCATAGTGGAGTTCTGTCTGTGGATTGTTTCCATCGTTTAATGCATTCATAAAGTCTGTGATTGTCTTTTTGCACTGTTCGTACTCACGAAGACGGATATCGTGGTTACCGGCAGCCATAATGAAGTTGTCTGCGGGGATATCACAGATATCTGCATATACTCTGTCAAACTCAGCCTGAAGACCATTTTCTGCAATGTCACCTGCTGCTATGAAAGCGTCAAGGTCAATTTGAGCATTTTTCCAGTCGTTTGCTGATGCGATAAGGTTTGCTTCACGCTCCGGGTTGTAGCTACATACCTGAGGGTCACCTGTAACCACAAACTGAAGCTTTGCATCGTCGTTCATTGTTCTGATAAGGTCATTTGTTCCCGGAACTGCAATAGCACCAAAGGACATAAGCACTGACATTATCAATGACATAAATTCATAAAAAAGTTTCTCTAAGCCTACCATATTTACACAACCTTTTTAAACATAATTTTTTCCAATTATACCACTTACAAGAAAAATAGTCAATAATAAAATCTGCGTATTTATTTGGTGTTGAAAAAAATAAATATATATGATATTATTTTTACAGAATTTATAAAAAGGGGAACCTATTTTATGCAAAGATTATATACAAGGTGGGGCAAAGAGCTTGACAAGAAATTGCCCTTGAACGATTATCCCAGACCTCAGCTTAAGAGAGATAGCTTCATTAACCTTAACGGTGAGTGGAACTATGCAATTTACGATGAGTACAAAAAGTTCTGTGGTTATCAGGGAAAAATAATTGTACCATTCAGCCCGGAGTGTATTCTTAGTGGTGTTGAAAAGCTGGTAGAGCCTACGGATGTTCTTTACTATCAGCGCTTTTTCGACTTCAAGCGTACAAATCACAGAGTACTTCTTCACTTCGGTGCTGTTGACTATGAGTGCACCGTTACACTTAACAACACGGTAATTGGTGAGCATAAGGGTGGCTACCTTCCATTTACTTTCGATATTACATCATTTGTGCTTGATGGCGAAAATGATTTAAGAGTTATGGTTAAAGACCCGTCTAACACAGGCTCACAGTCAAAGGGTAAGCAGACCTTTAAAAGAGGTGGCATCTGGTACACACCACAGTCAGGTATCTGGCAGACAGTGTGGATTGAAGAGGTTCCACAGAGCTATATAAAGGCTATTAAAATTACTCCTGACATAGATAAAGACGAGCTTAATATCGAGGTTGACTACACAGGCTCACAGTATGACGACATGGCTGCAATTGCCCTTGACAATGGCGAGGTTATGGCAGGCTGTAAGCTTGAAAACGGTAAGGGTACACTTAAGTTAGAAAAATATGAGTGCTGGAGCCCTGAAAACCCAAAGCTTTACGACCTTAAAATAGTTGCAGGTGCTGATCAGATTGAAAGCTATTTTGGTATGAGAAAGTTCAGCGTTGGCAAGGATTCAGATGGTATTCAAAGATTTTTCCTTAACAACGAGCCTTATTTCTTCAACGGTCTTCTTGATCAGGGCTATTGGAGTGACGGTATGTACACTGCTCCAAGTGATGACGCTCTTATTTATGATATTCAGACAATGAAGGATTTAGGCTTCAATACCTTAAGAAAGCACATCAAAATTGAGCCATTGCGTTGGTATTACCATTGTGACAGACTTGGTATGATTGTTTGGCAGGATATGATTAACGGTGGTGGGGATTACAATTTCCTTGCTATTGGTACAATGCCTGCACTTGCAATGATTTTTAATAACAAGCACGTTGGTAAAATATCAGACGACAAGAAGCATTATGGCTACTTTGCACGTAAAGACCCTGCAGGCAGAGATCAGTACTTTGAAGAGTCTGCAGAAATGATAGATTTACTCTACAACGTTCCTTCACTTGCTTTGTGGACACCGTTTAACGAGGCATGGGGTCAGTTTGACAGTGTTGAGGCGTGTAAATTCTATCGTGAAAAGGATCCTACAAGACTTATTGACCATGCAAGTGGTTGGGTTGACCATGGTGCAGGTGATGCAAACAGCTTCCACATTTATTTCACACCATTCCTTTTCCCTAAATACAACAAAAAGGATGAGCGCCCTATTGCTCTTACTGAGTTTGGTGGCTATTCCTATAAAATTGACGGACATTCCTTCAACGAGAAAAAGTTCTTTGGATACAGAAAGTACTATACACAGGAAAAGTATGATGAAGCAGTAAGACATCTTTACGAAGATCGTATTTTAAAGTGTATCAAGAAACAAGGTCTTTCAGCAATAATCTATACAGAGGTTTCCGACGTTGAGGACGAGTGTAACGGACTTCTTACCTATGACCGTGAGATTATTAAAATCACACCTGAGGTTATGAAAGAAATCAACAAGAAAATGAAGTATTAATAAATAGAGCAGAAAGTTATTTTCTGCTCTATAATTCAAAATAACAAAAAAAGAGGTACATATATGGATGCTTTAAAGGTTGGCAAATACAAACAACGAATGATTGAAAAGTTTCCTCTTGATTGCGAAATAAAGTCAATTTCAATAAAAAATGAAAATGAAATTTACGCTTGTACAGATGATGGTCTTAAAAGGTTAAAGGACGGCGTTTGGCAGGATTATAATGACGGCAAAGCATATTCACTGGTTTATTGTGATGGAAATGGCAGAGTTCTTGCTGCATGTGATAAATGTGTTTACGTTATTACAGATAATGGCGCAGAGCTTTTATTTGAATTTATCAACGAGGTAACGGATATTAAGTTCAATGAAAAGCTTTACGTTTTAACACTTACCCACGTTTACTGCGAAACAGATGACGATGAAAAATTCTTTAACCTTGGTGGTCTTGAGCAGAAGGGCTTAATGCTTGCAGTAGGTGACGGAAAGGTTTGTGTTGCAGACAGCAGATGTATTCAGCGTATGGAGGGCAAACGTAGAACGTGGCGTTGCATTTTCCCTGACCACAGCACAATGCCAAGAATATCAATTCAGTGCATTGCATTTGATAAAAACGGTTACCTTCTTGTTGGTGCAAAAGAGGGCTTGTTTATTTACGACTACAAGAGTGGTTGGTATTCAAAAGAGCTTATCAGCGCACTTCCTGAAGAAAGCGTGCTTTCAATTTGCGTCTGCGATGATGGTAGCTTCCTTTTAGGTACAGATGCAGGTGTAATACTTATAAGAAACGGTATTAAAAAGTATCTTCCTGCAACAAGATATGCTTATGATACGGATGTAACTGCTGTTTCATATTATAACGGTGCTCTTTACACGGTTGCAAAGGGTGGAGTTATGAAAATCTACGAGCAGGAAATGACTCTTGAAGATAAAGCATGGCATTTCTTCCGTGAAACTGAAAAGTATTTTCCACGTAAGGAAGGCTACGTTACCTGGATAAGCAAGTTTGATGGTACTGATTGCTCACATATTACAGATAATGACGGCTTGTGGACACAGAGCTACATTGGTGCACTTGCTATGTGGTACTCTATTACTAAGGATGAAGAGGTATTAAAGGCTGCAAGACGTTCGAAGGATGCAATGCTTTTCTTGACAAAAGCACCTGAAATTAAAGGCTTTACTGCCCGTGCAGTACGTTATCCTGATGAGAAGAATTGGGGAAAGGGTATTGACAAAACAGGCATTATAGGTCAGGAATGGCACCGTTCATCCGACGGTACCTATGAGTGGCTTGGTGAAACCTCTAGTGATGAAATGACTGGTCACTATTTCGGCTTCTGTCTTTACTACGATTTATGTGCTACAGAAGAGGAAAAAGAGGAAATCAAAGAGGCTGTTTGTAACATTACAGACCATATTCTTGAGAACGACGGCTACCTCATCGATTGCGACGGAAAGCCAACATCGTGGGCATGTTGGAATGAAACAGCACTTAACACAGATAGCATGTGGACATGGGAAAAGGGCGTAAACTCTCTTGAAATGCTTAATTTCCTCAAGGTTTCATACCATATGTCAGGTGATGAAAAGTATCAGAAGAGATACGAGGAGCTTATCAAAGAGCATCACTTCCTTGTGAATGCTGCATACCATAAGCGTGCAGATGGACACACCTGTCACATAGACGATAACCTTGCAATGCTTAACGCAATGTGCATTTTAAGACTTGAAGAGGACCCTGCAATAAGGCAGTATCTTCTTATGGGTCTTGCTTCTCATTACGATTATGAGAAAATTGAGGATAACCCATACTATTCATTTATTTACAAGGCATTTACACAAGCACCTTGCGATATTGATGCTTGCGTTAAACATCTTAAGGATTATCCGTATGATATTAAGAATTGCCTTATAATAAACAGCAAACGTAAGGATTACGAAATGACAGACGAATCTGTTTACTGGATTGGTGAGCCACAGCTCAAAAAGCCATTTGCATGGGATGAAAGACCATATAACAAGCTTGGAATTAATCCGTTCGGTATTGATGGCGGTAATCCTGACAGAAGCGATAATGGTATGTCATACATATTCATTTATTGGCTCGGAAGATTTTTTGGACTTATTGAAGAATAAAACTAAAAACCCAACTGCGTAAGCGGTTGGGTTTTGTTTAAAATCAGAAATCAGGAGTTAGGGGTTTCGGGGAAGCTCCACTTCCGAACATTATGATCTGTGCAAAAATTAAATTTATTGTCTAACTAAAGTTATCGCAAAATTTTTTACTGAAACGCCATCAAAAATACCTTCGTCATCAGATACCCCAAAACGCCACAGCCGGGAAAGGTGAGAATCCAGGTGAGTGCAATATCTTTAAAAATATCCATATTAACCTTTTTTCTGTTGATTGCACAGCCTGTACCCATAATTGCAGTTGTTTTTGCGTGGGTTGTGGAAACAGGAAAACCGTAAAATGTACTCAAAAGCAGGGAAACAGAGGCTGCAATATCGGCAGAAAAACCTTGGTATTTTTCTAATTTAACCATATCAATACCAACGCTTTTGATTATTTTTTTACCACCTGTGAGTGTGCCAAACGCCATAATTACAGAACAAGCTACTGCAAGAAAATTGGAATATGTGATGTTGCTTTGAGTGCTCGTTAAAGCAAGCATTAAAACAGCAAGAAATTTTTGTCCGTCCTGGGCACCGTGCATAAAGCTCATAAGGGCAGATGCAATAATTTGCGCCCGTTTAAAGAATTTATCAGCATTTTGACGCTTTACGTTACGGAATAAAGTCAGGACCAGTTTGCATATGAAAAAACCACCTAAAAAACCGAATCCACATGAAGTGAAAAGTCCGTAAATTGCCTTTATCCATTCTGACGGATTAATTCCTCCAAAGCCACCGTTTACTGCTAAGGCACTTCCTGTAAGACCTGCCACAAGTGCGTGACTTTCGCTTGTAGGAATACCGAAATACCATGAAAGCAGAGCCCACGTTACAATAGAAAATAAAGCTGCAGACAGAGCAATGGTGGATTTGTTTGTGTTATCACCGAAGGACACCATATTCATTACCGTTTCTGTTACAGATGCGTTGAGCTTACTTGAAAGAATAACACCTGCAAGGTTAAAAATTGCAGAAAGTAAAAGGGCGTTTTTCAAAGAAAGGCTACGCGTTGAAATACATGTTGCAATGGAATTTGGTGCATCTGTAAGTCCGTTTACAAAAATTACACAAAAGGTGAGGAAAATAGTGGTAAGTGTTAATGGAGAAAAGGAAGAAATAAGAGAAAAAATAAAACCACCACCAAGAATATATTTCTTAAAAATATATTCTCAGTGGTAGTAGTTTAGTATTGTTTATTTGTTTTCAAGAAACTTTTTCATTGCCTCAAAGGATTCGGGGCTTATAACGTGTTCAATACGGCAGGCGTCCTCTGCTGCAATAGCCTCATCAACACCTAAGAAGGTGAGCATTTTTGTTATAATGGTATGTCTTTCAAAAATGTTTTTTGCAAGGTCTTTGCCTTGTGAGGTCAGATTTATATATCCGTCTTTGTCTACGGTAATAAGCTCTTTTTCTTTAAGCATACCTACGGCTCTGCTTACGCTTGGCTTTGAATAGTTCATATGCTCCGCAACGTCTATTGAACGAACAGAGTTTCTTTTATTACATAAGACATATATTGTTTCGAGATACATCTCGCCAGATTCCTTGAGTGGCATAAAATGCTCCTTGTATGTTGTAATTTTAAATAGTTTTATTTGGTTTAATAATAGCATAGATTGTACAAAAAATCAATATTACCAAAATTTGAAAAAAGTTGTTGACAAGGCGTTGGAAAGTGAATATAATTGTTTTTAGTTAGCAAATGCTAACTGTTTATTATGTTTTCGAGTTAGCCATTGCTAACTGAGTAAGTGAGGTGGATGTAGTGCGATTATCTGGAGCAGCAGAGGGTGTGGAATACATTATAAAAGATATTTCAACAGATGATGAAGAGCTTGAAGCATTTTTGTTTACTCTTGGTTGTTATGTAGGTGAGCCAATTACAGTTGTGTTTCACATTAGTGGTGGCAGCATTGTATCCATTAAAGACAGCAGATATAATATAGATAAAAATTTAGCAAAGGCTATTATTGTTTGATGTTTATTTTGTTACGGAAAAGGAGGTCAGTCAGTTGATAAGAATTGCTCTTGCAGGTAATCCTAATTCAGGTAAAACCACAATGTACAATGCTCTTACAGGCAGTAACGAAAAAGTCGGAAACTGGGCAGGTGTTACTGTTGACAAAAAAGAGCGCAGTATAAAAAAACATTTCTTTTCAGGTGATGAGCAGCTTGTTGCAATTGACCTTCCAGGTGCATACTCAATGTCACCTTTTACAAGCGAAGAGAGTGTCACAAGCACGTATATAAAAGAGGAAAAACCGGACGTAATTATAAATATTGTTGACTCAACAAACCTTTCAAGAAGTCTGTTTTTTACTACTCAGCTTTTGGAATTAGGTATTCCTGTGGTTGTTGCACTTAATAAAAATGACCTCAGCGAGAAAAAAGAAACTATTATTGATGATAAGGTTTTATCAAAAATGCTTGGTTGCCATGTTTTGAAAACCTCTTCTGTTTCTCACGATGGACTTCACGAAATTGTTGACCAGGCTGTTTTAGAAATTGGTAAGGTGCAAACCTCACCATACAACGAGGGTAACGTAGATTTAACAAACCCTGACGCAGTAAAACAGGCAGATCGAAGACGCTTTGCTTTTGTTAACGATATAGTCAAAGCAGTTGAAACAAGAAAAATTCTTACAAAAGAAAGAACCTTTAGCGATAAGATAGATAAAGTTCTTACAAACAGATGGCTTGGTATTCCAATTTTTGCCCTTGTTATGTTTCTTGTTTTTTACATATCGCAAACAACTCTTGGTACATGGATTGCAGAGGGTGTCGAGCTTTCAAACGGCGTATCGCTTCCAGGTCTTGTTACATTGCTCGAGCTTTTTCAAGCATGGATTGGTGGGCTTTTAGAAAATGCAAATCCACTTCTTTATGCGTTGTTTATTGATGGTGTTATTGGTGGCTTGATTGCAGTTGTAGGTTTTTTACCACTTGTTATGGTAATGTATTTTCTAATTGCAATTCTTGAAGACTGTGGATATATGTCGCGTGTGGCAGTTGTTCTTGACCCTATTTTTAAAAAGGTTGGTCTTTCAGGAAAGTCCGTTATTCCTTTTGTTATGAGTATCGGTTGTGCTGTGCCGGGTGTTATGGCAAGCCGTACTATTCATAACGAGAGAGAAAGAAGAGCAACAGCAATGCTTGCACCTTTTATTCCTTGTGGAGCAAAAATTCCTGTTATATCCCTTATTGCAGGCGCATTTTTTGATAATGCAGGATGGGTAAGTACTATAATGTACTTATCGGGTATTGTAGTTATTTTCTTTGGTGCTTTACTTGTGAATAAGGTTACAGGAAACAGCGCAAAAAAATCATTCTTTATTATTGAACTTCCCGAATATAAGATTCCCTCGTTAAAAGGGGCGTTTATGTCAATGCTCAGTCGTGGATGGGCATATATAGTGAAGGCTACTACAATTATATTGCTTTGTAATACTGCCGTACAGGTAATGCAAAGCTTTGATTTAACCTTGGGTGTTGCACAAAGTGCAGATGCTTCTATTCTTGCTGCTATTGCCAAGCCTTTTGCGTATGTGCTTTTTCCTGTTGTGGGTGTACTCAGCTGGCAGCTTGCTGCTGCAACGATTACCGGCTTTATTGCGAAGGAAAACGTTGTAGGTACATTGGCAGTTTGCTTTGTAGGTCTTGAAAATCTTATTGATACAGAAGAGCTTGCTTTACAAGATGGTGTGGGCACAGAGGTTGCAGGTGTAATGGCAATTACAAAGGTTGCAGCTTTAGCTTTCCTTGTGTTGAATCTTTTTTCCCCACCTTGCTTTGCAGCAATCGGTGCAATGAGTGCTGAGATGAAAAGCAAAAAATGGCTTTTGGGTGGAATAAGTCTTCAATTAGCTGTAGGCTTTACTGTGTCGTATATTGTATACACTACAGGCACTCTTATTACTGACCCTGAAGGTCTTAATAAAGGTGCTGCAATTGGTGGTCTTGTAGCTGTGCTTATAATGATTATGTTTGTGGGTGTGCTTATTCATAACACAAATAAAAGAGTAAAAGCAGAGCAGGCACTTAAAGCACAAAGAAGAAAAGAGCGTGCTCTTAACAAATAAGCTATGGAAAATTTTATTATTATTTTAATTGTGGCACTTATTGTAGGTGCAATAGTCCTTTATCTTCGTAAAGCAAAAAAACGTGGAGAAAAATGTATCGGTTGTCCCTATGCAAAAGAATGTGGGGGTAAATGTAGCAGTACTTATGATAATAACTGAATAATAAAACTCCGTGATTACAAATTTTTGTAATCACGGAGTTTTATTATCTTACGGCTGGAACGGAATCGGTCTGTCTTGTCTTTCTGATTCTACTGTAATAAAGTTGTTGTGCTCATAGTAGAAGCAGTGCATACGAAGATTTTTACCAAAATCATTCATAGGAACAAAAAGCTGTCCTTCATTAAGCCTTAGGCAAGGCTTTGTCATTTCGTAAGAACCGTTGTCTGTAATAACTGTAGTGGAGTTTTCTGTAAATTCTGCAGTTCTTCCGTAAACGCCCACTTTGATTTTGCCCTTTGTTCTCTCTACATCACCACCAACGAAATTGATGAGCTGACCTATAGCGATATAGAATGTGCCGTCGATATTCTGTGGCATTGTAGCCTCTGAGCAAAGCCCTAAATCATAGCCCTTGAACTTTATTCTTGTTCTGTTGTAAACAGGTGCAGGGTCGTATGGGAGAATAGTGTCTGTAGCTTTATCTATGATTGTTTTATCAATAATTCTGCCGTCCTCAACATATGCGGTGAGTGTGCATTTGCCACCATCAATATCAATAATTGAAAACATAGAAAGCTGTTCTTCATGGCAGTAGGTTTTAGCGTTCCATACCTTTGGAACAACTCTGCAACCAGGTGGGTTTCTGTGGCTTGAGCCAAGGTTGTAGTGAACAGAGCCCTGCGAAGGCTTATCGTAAAGACCTTCTTTTCTTCGCGGATATGAACGGGCAAAGGAATGCTCGTGGCCTGAAAGCACAATATCATATTTATCCATACCATCGCGCATAGCAGGGTAAGTATCTTCACATTCCATATCAGGACTTGCATAGCAAACAGGGAAGTGGTGAACAGCGAATTTCCAGGTTTTAGAACTGTTGTCTGCCTGTTCAATAAGCCATTCATTCATTTCCTCGTATCCACTTGTACCTGTGCAACAGAAGTGAGCGTTACCATAGTCAAATGCGTGGTTTGCAACAATCCAATCCGTTGGTCCGTTGTGCTCGTAAGAGCCCCAAAGCTGATTAGTAAAGTATGTAGCATGCTCTGAATAATATTTGTCTTCCTTAGTGAAGTAACTGCTGAAGCCCATATCGTCGTGGTTACCCATACAGAACATAACAGGTTTTGATTCTATAATACCCTGTAAGCCCTCAAAAAGACCTGTCCATTGAACATCGGTCTGGCCACAGTTTGTATTGTCACCTGCAGTAAGAATAAAATCACATTCGGGGTGGTCTGCAAGGATTTTTTTGAGCACACCATTTAATACAGAATAGTCTGCAGGTGGCTCTGCATCACCTGCCTGAATGTCAGAGATGCAAAGGAATGAGAACTTTTCGCAATTTTCTTTTGCTGTTTTAAAAGTGAAAGTATTACTTCTTTTTTCGTCACTCCCGCAGGTGTATTCATATTCTGTACCTGCACAAAGTCCTGTCATATCAGCAAAAAAGAAGTTGCTGTCATCCATATCTGTATTAAAGGTGATATGTTCTGCAACTGCCTTTTTCCATTCGGTTGCACCAACCTCTCTGTAAAGGGCGTAGCCACAATTAACGGTTGTATCAGTCCTCCAACGTACTGTCATAGAGTGGGCTGCATCGCCTTTAATTGAAAGCATAATCTGGTCAGGCTTTGGTGATGAACCACGTATATTTTTCCATTCTTCTTTTGTTATCACAAGAACGCCTTCTTTCAAAAAAATATGTATATATTCTAATGAATTTTATTTGAAAAATCAATCTTTAAATATATAAACTTTTCTTGACGATGGAATTTCACCATAATATAATTAAACTGAACACTAAATGCTTGAGGTGAGGGTATGTCAAAAGTGAAAACTAACCTTTCTGCTACGGAAAAGTTTATTGTTGTAATTCTCGGAGCGCTTCTTACTGGTTTTATGTGGCACGTGAGAGGTCAACATGGCTTTGGTGCAAAGTGGGGTATGTATGCAGTTGCATTTGCTTTGGTGCTGTTTATTTACGCTGTTTATGGTCAACGCCAGAGGATGAATTATGAAATGATTCCACTTGCTGCAGCCTTTGCTGCCATTACGGCAGGTGGTTGGGGTACACTTAACTCACAGATTGGTGGCGTCCTTTCAAGTAACGCATTCTTCCCAGGGGAAGAGGTTTTCAGAAATGTGCCCATAAGCTCTGCAAGTGGTTGGGTGATTATGGTGCTTCTTGGCTTTGGCTGGCTTCCTCTTTTCAGTATTGTGTTAGGCTCTTTGTTTTCAAAGAAAAAGTATGAATTCAAAGACTATGTTATTTTCATAGGTGTTTACTACATAACAATGCTTCTGTGCAATTTGAGCGTATCTCATTTTGCTTTAGAATTAATAAACCCACAGGCAGTAGAAGGTTGTGCAGAGGGTATCAGGGCAATGGGTTACGACGTTTCCCCGATGAAAGCTTTTATTGTGAATTTTGGCTCTGCAGGTTGGGCAAAGCCTATACCATATTGCAGAAACTATTTTCAGAGTATTAAGGTTATTTCAAGTGCAATTGGTGCATTGGTTTCATCGGTCGTTGTCGGTGTGGTGCTTAAGGACAAATTTAACGCCGTTTTTTCCACACTTTCAAACCTTGCTTGTGGAATTGGTATCTCCGTACCTTCTCTTATTCTTGCAATAAGTAACGAAGAACGTACAGTGTTTAAGAATATAACGCTTCCTGAGTTTGTAAGCTTCAATGCGTGGGAGCTTTGGGAATACTTTACGGGATTTATATTCGGTTTGCTTCTTATGGTTGTAATTGTTTGCTTACCAAAGAAATATACAGACAACGAAGTAGAATTTGAGTACGAATCACTTATCAATAACGAAAAATTCAGGGCTTTCTACAACGAGATTTTTACAATACTTTTCTCCTTTGGTGTTGTGCTTGCAAGAGCTATAGGCTTCAGAGCCCCAAGAGCATTTTTTGAAAATGACGCTGTTGAAATAATTGTAACTGTTGTGCTCAGTGCTTTAGCATATTTCTTGTTTGTCCGTAAAACAGTAAAAACTAATATGGTCAATAAAGGTCTTCCTACACCAATGAATATGAGCGCACAGACTTTTTCAGTGAAGAGCTTGCCTGTGTTTGTGGGCGTATGCTCAGTAGCATATTTCTTTATGGGTGGAAAATGTACACAGAATATTCTTGCAATTGATTTCAGTGTACTATTCTCTCAGGGTGGCTTTATGGAATTATGGAATGCAGGTTATCTTACAGATATTGCACTGATGCTTTCTACGTTATTTATAATGGGGTTGCTTTTTTTACCATTAAGGAGGAAATGTAAATAATGAATTTACAGATAATCGGTGGCAACGAAAACGCTGTAATTAAAACACAAGAGAAAAAGATTGGTGACGTGCTTGAAATTACAGTAGATATGACTCTTACAGAGCCACAAATACCTGAAAAATTTACAGTGCGTTGGTACTATAGCGCTAAAGATTGTTTTTTTACCTGGAATCCCGGCATGATGGATATTCACGGCCTTTTCTTCGATTGGGGTAAAAAGATTATAAAATCACGTCTTGCATCGTGGATGCCCTTACAACAGATTATTTCCCGTGATGGTCGCAATAAGCTTTGTGTGGCAGTTTCTGACGTAGATACCCCTATTGAAATCGGCACGGGTATTCGCGAAGAGGATGCAACAATTGAGTGCGATGTTTCTTTCTTTACAATGCCCACAACACCAAAAACACAATATTCTGCAACAATTCGTCTTGATATGAGTGATATGCCATATTACGACTGTATTTATAATGTTAGTGAGTGGTGGGAAACAGAGTGTGGCTATAAAAGTGCCTATGTGCCTGAAAGCGCAAGATTGCCTATGGATTCCTTGTGGTATAGCTTTCACCAGAATTTGGATAAAGACGAAATTTTAAAGGAATGTAAAGCCTCCAAAGAAATTGGTATGGATACTGTTATTATCGATGATGGTTGGCAGACTAACGATAATAACCGTGGTTATGCTTACTGTGGTGATTGGCTTGTTGCTCAAAAAAAAATGGGGGATATGGCAGAGATTACGGAAGAGCTTCACAAAATCGGTATGAAGGTTATGCTTTGGTATTCTGTTCCGTTTATGGGTATATATTGTGACAGGTACGAAGAGTTTAAAGATATGCTTTTGGACGGTTGTGGTGACGAAAAAACCTTTTTCGCCCTTGATCCACGCTACAAAAAGGTACGAGATTACCTTTGTAATGTTTACGTGAATGCCGTAAAGGAGTGGAATCTTGACGGCTTAAAGCTTGATTTTATAGATTCCTTCATTTTAAAGGGTAAGGCGTTGGAGTATGACCACAGACGCGATTTTCAAGCCTTGGAGGATGCAATACACGCCCTTATGAGTGATGTAACGCAAGCGCTCAGGGAAATTAATCCTGAAATACTTATAGAATTCCGTCAATCCTACGTTGGTCCGTCAATCCGTAAATACGGTAATATGCTTCGTGTGGGTGATTGCCCGTGTGATATTTTGAAAAACAGATTCAATTCCATTAATTTAAGATTAACCTCAGGTAAAACTGCCGTACATTCCGATATGCTTATGTGGAGTATGGATGATACAGCAGAAAATGCTGCCTTACAGATTGCGAGTGCACTGTACTGTGTGCCACAGATTTCCGTAAGGGTAGATAAATTATCTGAAGACCATTATAAAATGCTTAAATACTACCTTTCTTTCTGGAAAGAGTGGCGAAATGTTCTGCTTGATGGCAGGCTGACTGCCCGGAATCCCGAAAATGAGTATAGCATAGTTTCTTCAACTCTTGATAACAAGGCAGTTGTAACAGCTTATACTGATACTGTTATAGAGATAAATGAAAAAAGCGTTGTTATTGTTAATGCGACTGCCAAAAAAAGCCTTATTATTAAAAATGGTAAGGGTTATAGCTACAGGATTTGTAACTGCATGGGTGAAGAGGTTTCAAAGGGTACAATAGATGAGTCTTTGTGTGAGATTTATGTGCCTGTGGCAGGGCAGATTTTCTGCTGTATAAACGAATAATTCAAATAATAATTTACCAAAAGGAGTAGGGGATAGCTATGATGACTAAAACAGGTCTTTCATCAAAGTATATTTACGAGTTTTATAAACAGCTTGATGCTCATGGTGTAGAAAATCACGGCTTGTTGATTTTGAAGGATGGAGAAACTGTTTTTGAAGAATACTCGTACCCGTATTCTGCAGATATGCCACATACTCTTTTTTCTGTTACAAAATCAATAGTTTCAACTGCAGTCGGTTTCGCAATAGATGAAGGTCTTGTTTCGTTGGATACTAAAATTGCAGATGTTTTCCCTGACTACGAAAGGTGCAAGGGTGATGGTTGGAACGACCTTACATTGCGCTCGGTTTTAACTATGAACAGTAATAAGGCATTTTCATTTTTGCAGGATATGACAGGAGATTACGTGGAAATGTTTATGAAAGCACCTTTCAGAAAAGATAAAGGCTTTCTTTACAGTAATAACGATGCACACGTTGCTGCAGCAGTTGTGCATAAGGTTACAGGTATGAGCCTTGTAGATTACCTTATGCCACGTCTTTTTGCGCCTTTGGGTATTGAAAAGCCCTTCTGGGAAACAAACCAAAAGGGTGAATGTATAGGTGGTACGGGCTGTTACTTGAAGCTTCGTGATTTGGCAAGGATTATGCTTTGCTATTCACAGGGTGGTAAGTACAATGGTGTTCAGGTTATACCTGAATTCTGGACGAAGGAAGCAACAAAAATACAACATTCCTTCAGTGAGAAAAGTGGCTACGGCTACCTTTTTTGGATAGATGATGACGTTTACAGTATGACAGGTATGTTTGGTCAGATTATTGCATATTCAAAGAAGCATAATGCCATAATTGCCAGCATGAACAGTGGCGTTGATGAGGATAGCCACACGCGTTTGCTTAACAGTGTTCTTATTAAGGTGTTTGATGATGAGAGTAGTGAAGATTACGACAGGCTTCTTGAGGAGTATCTAAAAAACAGAGGTGCGAAGCCTGTTGTCTGCAAAAAAATGATTGGTATTCCCGAAGGGAAAGTGTTCCGTCTTACTACAATTTCAGACAAAATTGCAAAATCTATATTCCCACAAAGCGTTATTCCACGTACTCTTACGTGTAGCTTTGCCAAAAGGCCGAAAAACAACCTCAATGATGTAGAATTCAGTTTAACAGATGATGTTTTAACTGTTTCGTGGAAAGAGGAGGAGGACCGAATTACGATTAATTGTGGTTTGGATGGTACCCCACGTATTACCGATTGTAGTATTAAAGGCTATTTGTACAAGCTTTGGGCATATGCCTATACGGAAAATGAAAAACTAAAGGTAGTGATTAAGCCGTTGAATACACTCTCTACTCACTATATTACAATTGCTTTCAGGAGAAGGGGCTTGAAAATGCAGTTTGAATCTACTCCCGATTTTACAGGATTTATTTTAAGAAGTGCAGCATCACCTGACTTCTTTAAAAAGCATGTAGTAATAAAGAAAATAACAATGAGTGTGTTGGGTTTTTTCTTGGGATTAGTACAAAGACCATTGAAATTTAAAATGAAATAATGGATATAAATTTATGAAAAAAACAAAGGAATTGATAGCTTTGCTTACAATATTTTTAACACTTTTTGGTGGTTGCTCTGCTGAGAAATCCTCACAACCTGTCGAAACAACTCAAGCTACAGTGACGTACGAGCAGATTTCTCAAAGCGAAGCAAAACGTTTAATGGAAACGGAAAAGGACTATGTAATTATTGATGCCAGAACACCGGAGGAGTTTGCACAAGGTCATATCGAAGGTGCTATTCTTATTCCAGAATATGAGATTTCTCAGCGTGCCGAGGCAGAATTGCCGGATAAAGATCAACTGATTCTTGTTTACTGCAGAAGTGGTAGGCGTAGTAAAATTGCATCACAAGCTCTTACTGAGTCAGGATATAGCAACGTAAAAGAGTTTGGTGGCATAATTGATTGGCAATACGAGATAGTGAAATGAAAGGTAAATTACAGCTTGTCATTTCCATGGTAATATTTGGTACCATTGGAATTTTTGTTAAATATATTGGATTGTCGTCGGGGCTTATTGCATCTGTGCGAGGAATTGTGGGTGCGCTTTTTATTATCGGCGTTATGCTCGTAACTAAAAAGAAACCACAATTTGCCTTGGTTAAGAAAAAAATACCTATTCTGGTGGCGTCAGGTACGGCAATCGGCTTCAATTGGATATTACTGTTTGAAGCGTACCAACATACAGGTATACCTGTTGCAACTGTGTGCTACTATATGGCACCTATTTTCGTTATAGCAGCAACGCCGTTTATATTTAAGGAAAAAATAAAATTACGTCAGCTTATATGCGTGACAGTAGCATTGATGGGTATTGTAGCCGTTTCGGGTGTTTTGCAGTCAGACAACTCAAAGCTCACGGGTGTTTTATTTGGCATCGGTGCAGCTACACTATATGCTTCTGTTATAGTAATGAACAAGTTTATGGGGTGTGTGCCTGCGTACGAAAAAACTGCAGTGCAATTAGGTGTAGCAGGAATTACAGTTTTGCCTTACGCTCTGCTTACAGTAGGTCAAATCACAGTAAATACAAGGTCAATACTGCTTTTGCTTGTTGTGGGTATTGTACATACAGGTTTTGCATATCTTCTTTATTTTGAAGCAGTTAAAAAGCTTAAAAATCAGACGGTTGCAGTTTTGAGCTATATTGATCCAGCCTCTGCAATTGTACTTTCTTCTGTTATTTTTATGCAGGTGCCAACCGTTTATGAGCTTATAGGTGTCGTGCTTATTCTAGGTGCAGCTTTGCTTAGTGAAATTAAAACTGATAAAGAGGATAAATGAATATGGAAAAGAAAATAAGATTCGGTATAGTTGGTACGGGTACAATAGCCCACCGTTTTGCTGATGCTATAAAAAATGTTCCGGAGGCTGAGCTTGTCGCAGTTGCATCAAGAACAAAAGAAAATGCAGAACGCTTTGGTGATGAATTCCGTATACCTGTTCGTTTCGACAGCTACGAAAAAATGGCGACGTCAGATGTTATTGATGCGGCGTATATTGCAGTTCCTCATTCAGGACATATTGACTGCTCTTGTCTTATGATGAACAACGGCAAGCACGTGATTTGCGAAAAACCTATGGCAGTAAATTACAAAGAAGCAGAAGAAATGTTCCGTTGCGCAGAAGAAAACCGCGTACTTCTTATGGAAGCTATGTGGGCAAGGCTTGTACCTGGTACACTTAAAATGCTTGAACTTGTAAAGGAAGGCGTGTTAGGCGAAATTCTTGGGGTAGAGGGTAAATTCTGCTACACAATGGATGAAGATGAAATGGATCACCATGTATTTAAATCTGAAAATGGTGGTGGCTCACTCCTTGATGTAGGTGTGTATGGCTTGAATTTTGCAAGCTGGTACCTTGGCAAAGACGTGGAAGAAATAAATGCACAGTCAGCATTTTATAAGGACGTTGATAGTCATACCTGTGTTTTGCTTAAATATAAAAATGGTGCCATAGCAGATCTTTCAAGTGCAATTTTACTCAGAAAGCCTAACGAAGGTTACGTGTATGGTACAAAGGGATATGCTCGTCTGAGCAGATTTTATGCACCACAGGAAATTGAAATATGTCTTAACGATGGTGAAAACAAAAAAATCTCTGTACCATATGCAGGTAACGGCTTTGAAGAGCAGATTACACACTTCTGTGAATGTATATCAGACGGACTTAAGAAAAGCCCTGTTGTTACACCTGAGCAAACACTTTACATAACAAAGCAAATGGATGAAATAAGAAAAATTACAGGAATTGTTTATCCTCAGGATAAATAAACAAAAAAGCATTTACAAAAGCAAAACGCTTGATATAATGAGTTTATAAAAATCATTTTTTACACGAGGTGTATAAAATATGAAAATGATTACAAACAAGCCCATACCTGAAAAATATGAAGATTGTTTACACGTACGTGTAAATGAAGAAGATATTTTGTTTGCAGTAGTGGGTGACTTAAACCTTAAGGGTCGTTATGCAGATTCCTTGATGATTTTTACAAAAGATAAGCTTTTGGCGTTTGACGAATGCTATAAGGATGCTTTTTACGAGCTGCCATATTCAGAAATTGAATCGGCAGAGGTAAAGCGTCTTTATGGTAACGCCGTTTTCAGAGTAACTCTAAAGGATGGGAAAAAGAAAACAGTTCTTCGTTTTTCCTATGCGTCAGCCGAGGTTGCTGACGCTGCAGCAGTTTTCGTCAACGCAGTAAACGATGGAGCCGATTATGTTTACGAGGCAGAAACGGTGAAATCTGTTTATCATAAGCAGCGTTGCTTCTGCCCTAAATGTGGCAGAAAGCTTCCTAACCCTGAAGCAGAGTGCATAAACTGCTCAGGAAAAGGTAAGATAGTTTCTAAATTTGCACGTTATGTTATACCTGAAAAGAAATCACTTTTTGTTTGTATGCTACTTTCTGTGGCTGCAACAGGTTTATCGCTTGCGCCACCATACATAACAAAAATTATGGTTGACGACGTTATACCAAACAGGGATTCAACAAGGCTTGTTACTGTTCTTGTTGCTCTTTTGGGAATATATGTGCTTCAATACATAATGAACGGCTTGCGTTCCTATAAGCTTCGTCTGGCAGGTGACAGAATAACCCTTAACCTGAAAAAAGACATATACGAAAAGGCTCAGTATCTTCCACTTGGCTTTTATGATAAAATTTCTACAGGCTCGGTTATTAACAGGGTTAATTCTGATGCAGGCGTAATACAGACCTTTATTATGAAAATTACTCAGGAGGCTGTTGTACAGGCGTTTACTCTTGTGGGTCTGATTATAATAATGTTCAGCATGAGCTGGAAGCTTGCAGTATTTTCACTTATTCCTGTTCCTGTTGTGGTTGTTGCAGGTAGGCTTTTTGGTAAAATAATTGGTCCTAAATATATGCGTTTGTGGAGAAGGAGTGCTTCAATTTCCACAGTGCTTGCCAACTCTATTCCTGGTGTTCGTGTTATAAAAGCATTTACAAACGAATCGCAAACAATTAAGAAGTTTGAACGCTACTGTGACGAGTGGTATAAGGAAGACAAAAAGGTTGCAGTTCCTGCAGCAATATTCCCGTCGGTTATTACGTTCCTTGTAACGTGTGGCTCTATTGTTGTGTGGTTCCTTGGTGGTCAGATGGTTATAACAGGTAACAGTGAAATATCACTTGGTTTGTTGGTTTCCTTCGTATCCTACGCAAGTATGTTCTATAACCCAATTAACTTCTTTGCGAATATGAGCGACTCTTACCAAAACACTCTCGCATCTGCAGAAAAAATTCTTGATATTGTAGATGCAGAGCCTGAAAACAACTTCGGTAAAGGCAATGTTCCTGAAAGAATTTACGGTAAGATTGAATTTAAAAATGTGAATTTTGCCTTTGACCGTTCAAAAAAGGTTTTATCTAATATAAACCTTACTATCGAGCCCGGTGACATAGTGGGTATTGTTGGTACAACCGGTTCGGGTAAATCTACACTTATTAACCTTTTAATGAGGTATTATGACGATTATGATGGCGAGATTCTTGTTGACGGTGTCAACATTAAAGACGTTGATATGAAATATTACCGAGATTCAATCGGTTACGTTCAGCAGGAGCCTCTCATGTTCCGTGATACCATTTTCAATAACATAGCCTTCGGCAGTGGTCATGTTCACGTTGAGCAGGTGCTTCACGCCGCAGAGGTAGCCAATGCCCACGGTTTCATATCAAAGCTACCTGACGCATACGATACTATGTTGGGTGAGAGAGGTGTAGGTCTTTCCGGTGGTGAACGTCAACGTGTGTCCATTGCACGAGCTGTTCTAAAAAATCCAAGTATTCTTATTTTTGACGAGGCTACTGCTGCCGTTGACTCAGAAACAGAGCACCTTATTCAAGGCGCAATTGAACGCCTTATAAGTGGCAGAACAACTCTTATGATTGCCCACAGACTTTCAACCTTGAGAAAGGCAAATAAAATTGTGGTTGTTGATAAGGGTGAAATAATTGAATGTGGTACACCTGAAGAGCTTCTTAAGATGAAAGGTAAGTATTACAAGCTTGTTGAGATTCAATCAATGGGTGAGCAATTACAAAAACGTAAAGCAGAAGAAAATTTTGAGTGAGGTGATTAAATGCCCCGATATATTGAAGGTCCTGAAGTTAAATTAACGGAAAACGACAAAATTTTTGTTGATGCCGAATTTTACACAGGCGAGAAATTCACAGAGCTTGAATTACATAGAATGTTCCCTATAACAGGTCTTACAAAGTATATTGCTTTGTTAGATAAAGAGGGTAACGAAATTGCAGTAATCCGTAATGTTGACGATCTTTTACCCGAATCTAAGAAGGTTGTGGAAAATTGTCTTACGGAGTATTACATGATTCCACGCATTACAAGGTTTATCAAGATGAGCGAAAAGTTCAAAATATGGATGTGGACTGCAGAAACAGATAAGGGTATTTGCACCTTTGAAATAAGAAATCATATTACGGCAATTAAGCCGTTGTACGACGGCAGAGTGCTTATTAAAGATGCTAACGACAACCGTTATGAAATACCTGACGTTAACAAGCTTGATAAGAAAAGTCTGCGAATGATACTTCCAAAACTATAAGACTGAGAGGATTTTTTATATGAAACTTTTAATTGCAATAGTTAATAACGACGACAGTGCAGTTGTTTCTTCTGCACTTACGAGAGATGGCTTTACAGTTACAAAATTGTCTACAACAGGTGGTTTCCTTATGGTTGGAAACACAACCTTCCTTATTGGTGCAGAGGATGAGACTGTAGCAAAGGCTAAAGAAATTATTAAAAAACATTCCAGGAAAAGAACAACTGCTTCTTCTACAACCTCAAGCTTTGGCACAGGACTTCGTGAAGATGATTTTGCAAATGAGGTTCCTGTTGGTGGTGCAATTGTTTTTACCCTTGACGTTGCAGATGTAGATAAGTTTTAATTTTTTGACACACTTAAGGCTATAAGCTAACTCGTAGTGGTGCTTATAGCCTTTTTTATTTATTATTTTCTGCTTTTCTAATAGCATTTCGTTTTTTTGTGTTAAATTTTTAGATAATCTTTACATATTGTTATGTTGGTGTTATAATAATTTTATTAGTTTTTTACATACAAGCGTATATTCGATAATTTTGAAAAGGAGTGGAGTTATGGCAGTTTGTCCGAAATGCAATACGCATCTGAAAATGACAGATTGGAAACAACATTGTCCCCACTGTAACTGCAATATTGTTTTGTACGATATTCAGGAAAGATTAATGCAGGATGCTGACAAAGCAGAGGTGCAGCACTATTATTTTCAAAAAAAGGTAGATAGGATGAAGGCAGCCTTCGTTGGCTCAAAGCTTGCTGTGGCACGTATTTTTACAAGCTTTATTCCGTTGCTTGCGATTCTTGTACCTTGGTTCAAGGCAGAGTTTAAAGCACCGTTTGTGGAGTTTAAAGGCTTTTTCAGTTTATTTTCCGTAGTAGATATGTTGGACGGCATTAACGTAGAAAATCTTTTGCCACTTCTGAGTGCAGAGGACGGTAAAGCAGCAATTCTTTGTCTGTTGGGCGCAGCGCTTATGTTTGTACTGTCACTTGTGCTTGTACTTGTGCGATTTGTGTGTCTTACCATGGCTTGTGGTAAACACGGTAAACTGAGAAGTTATATTTTCGATGTAACGTTATTGGTTTTGTGTGTTGTGGGCTCAATCTTACTTTTATGTGTTCCACAAAACCCATATTTTAACGTGGGCATAATTCTTGCGCCAATTGTTTATTTGATTCTTCTTTGTGTGAATTTTGGCGTTGATATTGCAATATACAAAAAGGGTATGGATATTAACCACGCTCCATGCTTTGTTGGTGGAATACCCATTGAAGAATATTTTAAAATGCTTGAAGATGGTATTCCTAAAGAAGAAATTCGTCAGGAAATGTACCGAAGGTTAACAGAAATGCAACTTGAAAAAGAATTGAAATTGAACGCAGGAGGTGGAGGGAAATGAGTGAAAATATGAATCAAAGCACCAATACTGCCACGCGCGAATATGTTCTTGAAACGAATGCTCCTGCCTATATGAATAGGCGTTTCTGCTCTACCAAGGAAAGGATTGTGTACATACTCAAGATTGCAACTGCAGAGTTAACTTTGGGTAAATACGATAGCACTTCGGAGTTGTTTTTATACAAATTGTTTGGACTTAATCCAGAAGCGCATGGTAATGCTGCTGTTTCTTTAGGTATATACGATTTAATTAACGATCCACTTTCTGCAGTTATTATCGATAAAATGCGTACTCGTTGGGGTAAGTTTAAGCCGTTTCAGTACCTTGCCTTAATTCCGAGTGTGTTGGTTGGGTTTATTACCTGCGTTATGCCTATTATTGCAGACGCTCGTGAAATGGATGCTGTTCAAAGATTGATTTTTTATATGATTCTTTCATATATCGGTGAAACAGTAAATGCCTTTTTTGGTGGTGGTGGATATATAGACAACGTTTTCACACCCAATCCCAATGAGCGAACGGCGTTGCTTGTATCATCCCGTTTCGCAAGTGATTTGTTCAAGCGATTCCCTGAGCAATTGGCAGGAGTTTTGTTTGACCTTGTAGCAAACGGAAAAATAAAGGTAAATCTTGTTAAAACATTCTCTTCAATGAAGCTCTTCTGGTGGGCTATTGCTACAATTCCGGCAGTAATGTGGGTTTTTGTAAGTAAGGAGCGTGTTCCTCAGTCAGAAAAACCACCACAGATTATGAAGGGTATGTTCTCTGTTTTCAAAAATAAGCCGTTGCTGATTTATACTTTGTCAGGCTTCGTGGACGGTATTAACGTAGGAACGTCCCAATCTCTTTATTACGATAGTGTTTTAAAATTCAATATGATGTCCACAATAGCGGGTATTCCGGGTATGCCAATTTCCTACGCCAGCTATCCATGGGCAACAAAATTCAGAAGAATTTTTTCAACTAAAAGCTTGTGGCTTCTTCAACGTGGATCAATTCTCTTTTCAGAATTAAGTTTCTTCCTTGTGGGTCTTATAGGTGGTAAGAAAAACGGCTTTTACAAAAAGAAATTGCCTATGACGCTTGCAATGATGTTTGGCAATAGCCTTGAAATGGTGTTCTATGGAACAAAGAATGTTATTGAAAATGAAATTAACTACGAAGTTCTTGACTATTGCGAATGGCAGAATGGTTACCGAGTAGAAGCAACCGTTGGCCTTCTTACAGGCTACTTGAATAAGGTAAGAGGAATTGCTCTTACTAAGATTAACACAATGCTTCTTTCAAGGTGGGCAGGCTATGAGTCAGGTTTGACAGCTGTGCAGTCAGAGGATACAATGTGGAAAATGTTTATTGCAGCATTTGGTCCACAGCTTATATTTGACATTTTTAGCATAATACCTATGTTCTTTTATAATATCGACAAGAACACAAGAGAGAGAATGTATCTTGACCTTGAGCGTACCCGTGCAGCTACTGCTGCTGCAGAAAAGAATAACACAGAAACATAATTGAAATATCCCTGATTGTATATACAGTCAGGAAGGTGTAAATTCTATATAACTCATAAAGAACACCCACAACAAATTGGTTGTGGGTGTTCTTTTAATTATAATTGTTTTGTATGTATTTTAATAAATCTGTATAATTTTGAATGCCTCCAAAATCAACAAATGTTTTCTTTATTTTTAAACTACAGTAATCGTATTTTTTTTCATTTTCGGATTGTTTAATAATAAAGTCATTAGCAGAGATTTGAAGGATATTATGAAATTTATATGTTTGCAAAAAACAATGTTAAAAAATTATCGAAAATTCCAATAAAAGTATTGCAATATAATCGCACTTGTGCTAAAATTAGTCAAAAGATATTTAGTATAAGTGCGAAATATATGCAGGAGGCGCAATATGGCGTATAAAAAGTCAGGTATAAAAAAGCATGAGATATTAAAAGCAGCAATACAGTTGTTTTTTGAAAAAGGCTATTCCGACGTATCTCCCAATATAATAGCAAAATCACTTGATATGAGTACAGGAACACTTACATATTATTACCCAACAAAAGAGCATATGTTAAATGTGCTTGTTGATTACCTTTGTAAGTTTCAGAGAAAGCTTATTGATGATGAAACAAAGGAAGGAATAAGCTCAGTTATGGCAGTTTGCCTTGAGCTTATGACAATGGCATCAGCTTGTGAAAGTAATCCCATTGCAAAGGATTTTTTTGTTTCTGCTTATCAAAGTCCAATGACACTAAAAATAATTCGTGAAAACGATACTGAACGCTCTAAAGAGGTTTATAAGGACTATTGCAAGGGCTGGACTAATGAACAATTCGCAGAAGCGGAAGTTTTAGTTTCGGGCATAGAATATGCAACTCTTATGAGTCTTGATGAGGATATTCCTCTTGAAACACGAATAGCAGAAGCTCTTGATAAAATATTATATGTATATAATGTTCCGAAAAAAATTCGTGAAACCAAAATCAAAAAAGCATTAAGCTATGATTATAAACATATCGGAGAACGAATTTTCAAAGAGTTTAAGGAATATGTTGATAAAACAACAGAGGAAACCTTTGAACAAATGCTCATAGATGCGAAAGGAGATTCAGTATGAAAATAAAAAATATTTTATCGGTATTGTTGGCAATTACATTAATTTTTACAATGGCTGTTTCTGCTTCAGCAATGCAGATATATGTAAAAACATTAACAGGTGAAAATATAACTCTCGAAGTTGAAAGCAGCGATACTGTTGAAGCACTAAAACAAAAAATTCAAGATAAAGAGGGAATACCAACCCAACAGCAACGCTTGGTTTTTGGTGGTAAAGTACTTGAGGATGGCAGAACCCTTGCAGATTATTCCATAGAAAAGGACAGCACCATCCATCTTGTTTTGAGATTAGGTCCGGATTATGCGGAATTAGAGAATATTACAGCGGAGCTAAAGGAACTCAAAAATACAGATGGACTCATAAAATCAGCAAGAGAAGAAATAGAGAATGCTTTAGAAAAATATAATAAAGAGGATTTAAAAACACAAGAAGAAATCAACCTTGCGGTTGCAAAGCTTTCAGAGCTTAAAACTAAAATCGAAAACGGCATAGCAGATAAATCGCTTATTTGCAACAATTGCTGGTGCCACGATTCCAACAACCTTATTTATTCAACTATTATGAAATTCTTTTATTCGATTTTTTCAATGCTTACCGGAATGGAATATAAATGCTGTCCCGATATGCAGTGATAAGCTACCGGTCTCCAGCTACCAGCTGCCAGGTAAGAATTCTGGAGACTGGCGACTATATTCCTGAAAGGAAGATACTATGAAAAACAAAACTAACAGAACATTAAGAAAGATATTGAGTATAGCTCTGTGCCTTGCTCTTGTAATGAGCTATGTGCCAATGGTGAGTTTTACGGTAAATGCAGCTGCGACTGACCTTACTGTAACTATCGATACAGGTGCATCTGTAACGCTCAGGGATGCAGATGGTGATAATTACTATGATATCGGTACAGCCGATGAGCTGTACGCCTTTGCGGTGGCTGTGAACGGAGGCTTCACCACTATTAACGGTGAACAGACCGCAAATATCACTGTCAACCAAAATGTACTGAATGAGGATGGACAATTGAACGGTGACGTCTCGGATTTCAGGGTATGGACACCCATAGGTAATGGTAGCAACCAATATGACGGCACCTTTTACGGTGACGCACATACCATCACCGGTCTCTACTTTGACAACATCAACGCCAATTACATCGGTCTGTTTGGTTGTGTCGGCCTTGACGGTAAAGTTCAAGGCGTCGGCATTATCAAATCTTACTTTAACGGCGGCTTTATTGTCGGTGGCGTTGTTGGCAGCAGTAACGGCACCGTGATAAATTGCTATAACACGGGTTCTGTCAGAGGTAATTCCAATTCTGTCGGCGGTGTGATTGGCTATAACGATAACATCGTGAGGGACTGCTATAACGAAGGTGCCATCAGTGGCGGCAACGAGAACGCCGGTGGCGTGGTGGGCTATAGCAGCAGTAACGGTACCGTGACAAATTGCTTTAATACCGGTTCTGTCAGTGGTATGGAGTATGTCGGTGGTGTGGTTGGATATAACTACTCCACCATAACAAGTTGCTATAATACCGGTTCTGTCAGTGGTATGGAGAATGTCGGTGGTGTGGTTGGGTATAACTACTCCACCATGACAAACTGCTACAATACCGGTTTTGTCAGCAGTAATGGCGACGGTGTCGGCGGTGTGGTGGGTATTAACGGAGGATCCGTGACAAACTGCTATAACGAAGGCACCATCAATGGCGACGACACGAATGTCGGTGGTGTGGTGGGTGTTAACGGAGGACCCGTGACGAGCTGCTATAACGAAGGCACTGTCATCGGCGGCACGAATGTCGGCGGCGTGGTGGGCAATAACTTCTACAGCAACAGCACCGTGACGAACTGTTATAACACCGGCACTGTTACCGGTTATAGCAAATATGTCGGTGGCGTGGTGGGCGTTACCAAAGCCCCCATAACGAACTGCTATAATACCGGCACTATCACCGGTTATAGCAACTATGTCGGTGGCGTGGTGGGTCAAAAATACTTAGATGTCACCGTATCAAATTGCTACTATCTCAACGGCTGCGCAACCGACGGAGACGACGTAATACAGTTCGGTATCGGCAACGAAACCGTGGGTAGCACGACGGCGGATGTGTCCGGTCAGACAGATTCCAAGACCGCCGATTGGTTTGCTTCCGGTGAGGTTTGCACTGCAGTGGACTATCATGGCGGCTCAAGTACTGCAAACGGCTTCTGCGATTTTTGTAGTTATCTGCCGCCGACTCAGGATTCACGCGGCTATTATGAAATCTCCAACGGAGGTCAGCTCTTTTGGTTCGGTAATTATATCAACACCGTTAACAGCAAAGCCAATGCACTTCTCACGGCAGATATTGACCTTGAGGGTAAAGCTTTGTCACCCATTGGTAAAGCCGCAAATAAATACCAGGGTATTTTTGACGGCCAGGGGCATACAATTTCAAACTTTAATATGACAATAACAGGTGCTGGTAACTGGGGTTTGTTTGGATATGTCACAGGATACGGCACAATAATTAGTAACTTCTCAATCAGTGGCGATGTAAATACAGCACTTACCTCTAACGTGGATGTTCAGTATGGTGTTGTGGGTCAGGCTGACGGTGGAGCTGAAATAAGAAATGTACATTCTTCAGTTAATCTCACGTCAGGTGATTCTTATCAAAAGAAATATTTTGGTGGTATTGTTGGCAGAACAGG
>JAZUPI010000063.1:0-31234 GCA_045605085.1 Acutalibacteraceae bacterium | reverse complement strand
ATGTTCTGTAATCTCCGTTGATTTTTACGTATTCGTAGGTTAAATCGCATCCCCATGCGGTAGCGCTTGCGTTACCTGAATTGAGCTCGATTTTTGTAGTGATTTCTTTCTGGAGAAGAATTTCCTTTGCCTTTTCTTCAGAAAATTCAACACCTGCACCGTTTTTGCAAACAAGAATTTCGCCCTTGTTTGAAATAAATGAAACGTCAATTTTTGTAACGTCAACAGCTGCACCGCTGTAGCCTATAGCACAAAGCACTCTGCCCCAGTTTGCATCTGCACCGAACATAGCAGCTTTTGTAAGCGATGAGCAAATTACACTTTTTGCAACGGTTTTTGCAGTTTGCTCATCTGAAGCGCCGTTTACCTGACACTCTAAGAGCTTTGTAGCACCCTCACCGTCACCTGCAATCATTCTGCAAAGCTGTACGGTAATTGTGTTGAGTGCCTTCATAAATGTGTTAAAGTCTTCACCCTCACAGGTAATTTCCTCGTTGCCTGCCATGCCGTTAGCAAGAACGGTTACCATATCGTTTGTAGAGGTGTCACCGTCAACGCTGACCATATTAAAGGTGTTTTTTATATCGGTAGAAAGTGCCTTTTTAAGCATATCCGGAGAAATAGCACAGTCCGTTGTAATGAATACAAGCATAGTAGCCATATTGGGGTGAATCATACCGGAGCCCTTTGCTATACCGCCGATTTTACACTCCTTACCTCCCACGCTGAAGGAAACAGCCATTTCCTTTAAAACAGTGTCGGTTGTCATAATACCCTCGGCAGCATCCGCGCTGTTATCGCCCAAGGAATTTTTCAATTCCTTCATACCGTTTTTTATAGGAGCAATATCAAGAGGCTGACCGATAACACCCGTTGAAGCAACAACAACGTCGTTTTCGGAAATATTCATTTCCTCTGCAACAAGTCTGCTCATTTCCTCTGCTATTTCTATACCGTTTGCATTGCAGGTATTAGCATTACCGCTGTTGCAAATAACAGCCTGAGCGAAGCCATCTGCTATGTGCGCCTTTGTTACAGTAAGAGGAGCACCCTTTACTAAATTTGTTGTGTAAACAGCTGCAGCCGAAGCTCTTTTTTCACTAAATATCAACGCTAAATCCTTTTTAGTTTTATTTTTTCTTATGCCGCAGTGAATACCGCCTGCGCTGAAGCCCTTAGCGGCACAAACGCCGCCCTTAATAATTTCCATAAAAATACCTCTGGTTTAATACCTTTATTTTATAACTAATCCTGTTGTTTCCTGCTGATTTAAAACAATATTAAGACACTCTATTGCAGCACCCGAGGCGCCCTTGCCTAAATTGTCATACCTTGCTGTAAGAAGAATTCTTTCCTCGTTACCGAAAACAGAAATCTCCATTGTATCCGCACCGGAAAATGCAGCTGCAGAAATAAAGCCGTTTTCGTCATTAGACTCTGCAAATTTAACAATAGGTCCGTTGTACTTTTCCTTATATATTTCCTTTATTTGTTCAATTGTAGTACCCTCTTTAAGCATACTTTTAAAAACAGGCACCGTAACCTCCATACCTGAATAAAACGGAGCTACAATAGGACAAAATGCAGGAGCATTTTCAATTTTGCTTATTGCCTTCATCTCTTTTAAATGCTTGTGCTGCTGTGCTAAGCCGTATTGTCTTGGTGCATTTAAAAGCTCGCTTCTGTTTTCTGACTCGTACTCGGCAATCATACTTTTGCCGCCACCCGAATAGCCTGTGAGTGAAACGCAGGAAAGCAACGTTTTTTCTGAAAGAATTCCTTTTTCCACAAGCGGATAAACAAGCGCGATAAAGCCGCTTGCGTGGCAGCCCGGCACAGCTATTCGCTTACTGCGTTTAAGCTTTTCACGGTGAGAAGCAGAAAGCTCCGGAAAGCCGTACGCCCAATCTGCATCCGTACGGTGAGCAGTTGAAGTATCTATAACAATTGTCGAATCGTTTTCAATAAGACCTACAGATTCTCTTGCGGCATCGTCCGGAAGGCACAAAAATGCAATATCTGCACTGTTTAAGGCTTCCTTTCTTGCAGCAATATCTTTTCTTTTTGCCTCTGAAAGCGTAATAATTTCAACACCCTCAAAATTTTCAAGTCTTTCAAAAATTCTGAGGCCGGTTGTACCCGCCTTACCATCAATAAATATCTTTTTTGCCATTTATAAACTCCGTAACAAATTCTATTTGCTTTTCAACTGTTTCGTAGCCTGTTGAGCCTGCAGAAATTCTCTTTTTAATGCAGGTTTCAAGTGAAATTTCCTCGTACAAATCCTCGTCGAACAAATCGCTTATTTTCTTATATTCGGAAAGCTCCATATTATCGAGCACAATATTCTCATCTATGCATTTTGCAACAATCTGACCTACAATTTTATATGCCGAGCGGAACGGAAGACCCTTTTTAACAAGATAATCGGCTAAATCCGTTGCGTTTATAAAGCCCTTTTGAGCTGCCTTATACATATTATCCTTTAAAGCAGTCATTGTAGAAATCATAGGAGCAAAAATGCTGAGACATTTTTTAACGGTTTCTATTCCGTCAAAAATTGCTTCTTTATCCTCTTGCATATCCTTATTGTATGCAAGCGGCAAGCCCTTTAAGGAGGTTAAAAGAGCCATTAAATCACCATAAACTCTGCCCGTTTTACCTCTTACAAGCTCTGCCATATCCGGGTTTTTCTTTTGAGGCATAATGCTTGAGCCCGTTGTGTAGGAGTCATCTAACTCAACGAACTTAAACTCCCACGAGGACCACAAAATAACCTCCTCGGAAAATCTTGAAAGATGCATCATAATAAGGCTGAAGCATGAAAGCAGCTCAATACAAAAATCTCTGTCGGAAACACCGTCTATGCTGTTTTGCGTTATGCCGTAAAAGCCTAATTTTTCTGCTACAAATTCTCTGTCTGTATTATAGGTTGTGCCCGAAAGCGCACAGGAGCCTAACGGTGAGTAATTCATTCTTTTAACTGCATCCGTAAGACGGCCCGCATCACGAATAAACATCATAGCATAAGCTAAAAGATGGTGTGCAAAGGTTATAGGCTGTGCCCTTTGCAAATGTGTGTAGCCGGGCATAATTGCATCCTGATTATTCTTTGCCTGAGCAAGAATTGCTTCTATTAAGTTATATAAAAGGTCGTTTACCTCTTCTGCCTCATCTCTTAAATAAAGACGAATATCCAAAGCAACCTGGTCGTTTCTGCTTCGTGCTGTATGAAGGCGCTTACCTACGTCACCCTTGCGCTTTGTAAGCTCTGCCTCAACAAACATATGTATATCCTCTGCCTCCATATCTATAGGCAGAGCACCGCTTGTAATATCATCACAAATAGCTGAAAGCCCGTCTGTAATTTCCTCAAAATCCTCTTTGGAAATAATCCCTTGTTTTACAAGCATTGAGGCGTGCGCAATCGAACCTTTTATATCTTGCACGTACATTTTGCTGTCAAAGTGAATGGAAGAATTAAAATCATCCGCTTCCTTATTTAAAGCCTTCTGAAATCTTCCTGCCCACATTTTATCCATAATAGAAGTCCTTTCAAATTGTTAGAGTGAGTGTGTTAAAATACACCCACTCTATACGTTAAAATTATTTATCCAAGCCGTTTTTCTCTTTCATTTTTGCCATAACCTTAATCGGAAGGCCGTAAAGGTTAATGAAGCCTGCTGAATCCTTCTGGACGTAAACCTCGTCCTCGTCGAAGGTAGCAATTTCAGGGTCGTAAAGCGAGAATGGAGATTTAACACCTGCATTTATCATATTACCCTTGTAAAGCTTGAGTGTAACGTCACCCGTAACTGTTTGCTGTGTGCTCTTAACAAATGCTAAAATAGCCTCTGTAAGCGGTGTGAACCATTGTGCGTTGTAAACAAGCTCTGCTAACTTTTGTGCTACAAGTGCCTTGTAGTGTGCTGTTTCCTTATCAAGACAAATTGTTTCAAGCACCTCGTGAGCCTTGTAAAGAATAGCTCCACCCGGTGTTTCATATACACCGCGGCATTTCATACCAACAAGTCTGTTCTCAACAATATCAAGAAGACCAATGCCATTTGCGCCGCCAAGCTCGTTAAGCTTTTCAACAATTTCAACTGCACCCATAGCCTTGCCGTCAATTTGTGTAGGAACGCCCTTTTCAAAGTGAATGGTTACGTAGGTTGGCTTATCCGGAGCCATTTCAGGAGAAACGCCCATTTCAAGGAAGCCTTCTTTATTATAAAGAGGCTCGTTCATTGGGTCCTCAAGGTCAAGACCCTCGTGAGATAAGTGCCATATATTTTTATCCTTAGAATAGTTTGTTTCTCTGTTTATCTTAAGAGGAACGTTGTGTGCCTCTGCGTATGCAATTTCTTCTTCACGAGATTTGATATCCCACTCTCTCCATGGAGCAATGATTGGCATATTTGGAGCAATAGCCTTGATTGCAAGCTCGAATCTTACCTGGTCATTACCCTTACCTGTACAACCGTGGCAAATAGCATCTGCGCCTTCTTCAATTGCAATCTCTGCAATTCTCTTTGCAATTGGTGGACGGGCAAAAGCAGTACCGAGAAGATATTCCTCATAAATTGCGCCTGCCTTAACACCCGGGAAAACGTAATCCTCAAGGAATTCCTTTGTAAGATCTTCAATGTAAATTTTAGAAGCACCTGTTTTGATTGCTTTTTCTTCAAGACCTTCAAGCTCGCTTGCCTGACCTACGTTACCTGAAACTGCAATAACCTCACAGTTGTGGTAGTTTTCTTTAAGCCAAGGGATGATGATTGAAGTATCAAGACCACCTGAGTAAGCGAGAACAACTTTTTTAATATTTTTCTTATCCATAATTTATTTCCTCCAAAGTGTTTTCTGTAAAAATATTCATTCGATATGCATAGTTATACACCTTTGCACAAAAAAAGTCAATACTTTTATTGAAATATTTCGATTTGTGTATTTTTTCTACAAAACGTCACAAAACCTAGCACTTTTATCTGTTTTTTTGTGTATTTTAATGCCACTTAACTTGAAATCACATTTGCCAATTATAATTGTATATAGCATTTTTTATGCATAAAAAATGCATATATGCAAAAAACATACATTTTTGCATATATGCACCATACAGCTATTAGCTTATCAGATGAGAATACCTCTGAACATATTATAGATATATTCAAATATCATCTCGAAGAAGTAGAAAAAGTTATAGCTTGATTCTGTTCTGCCACTTTCACCCTTACCGAGATTTGACTCAGGACTCTGTGCTAATTCGTTAGCGCTAAGGATATAAGTAGAGTACTTTGAAGTATCCTTTTCATTGAGCTCGATAACTCTTGCACCCTGAATGAAGTTACTATAATATGAGTCGTATGTACAACCAGGTGTCATAATCATATCAATACCATCGCACTTAGCAATAAATCCATTCAAGTGGTCATGGCCACAAACTACACCAAGGACGTCGCCACCCTTAACCATAGCGTCCCACTGACCATCATTACCGTAACTAGGACAGCACTTTTCGAAAAGTAAGCCCTCGAACTTTGTAATGTCAGGAATTACTGTGTATGAACTACCATCTTCAAAGTTGATTGTAGCTTCACCGAGCTTTACGTCTGTCGGAAGGAATATCTTTTCGCATGGCTCCTGTGGAATAATATGCTGGAATACAAGTGAATAAATTTTCTTGCCACCATTTTCAGCAACCATTTCTTTACGAACCTTGTTATACCAGTCTATCTGATCTTTACGAACCCAGTCGTAGCCGAGATATTTACCATGAGAATCATGAACATACGCACCGGTATCAAACATCCAGAGATTGAAAGCAATTTTCTTGCCGTTGCTTGAAAGAATAGGAAGGTTGTGAGTACCCGCACCGTGAAGTGATGGGTCTGCATCGTATCCGAGGAAGCCTTTGTACTTCTGATATTCTTTGACGATCTGCTCTCTTGTCATACCACCTGAGCTTTCTTCGTCGTGGTTACCTAACACCATTGTGTATGGTACACCTGCTTTGATGAGTGGTGTAAGCATACTCTTATATGTTCTCTTGTCAGGGTTATTAACGTTATCGCCTGTGAAAACAACAAGATCAGGATCAGAATAAGCAATAGACTCTTCAATGAATGTTACCATATCGTCAGCCAAAGGATAACCTGTCTGCACGTCGGCAAGAACGAGGATCTTGAAGCTGCCGTCTTTGTTGAACTTAAGCTTTGCATCACTCTTATAGCCTGCGAACGCACTGCAAGGAAGTGAGAAAAGCATAACAACAACTAAAAGAATTGCTAAAAACTTTTTCATATTATTCTCCTCTTTTTCCGGAATTTTTTGTAAATTATATTATATACCTGTAAATTTATTTTGTCAAACTATTTACAAGCTCTTTGAAGTGTTTTCCCTTTTCCTCGAAATTTTTATAGTAATTATAGCTAGCCGCTGCAGGTGAGAAAAGGCACGCCTTACCCTTCTCTGTCAACTTATCGCACAATTTTACAGCGTCTGCCATATCTGTAGCACGCACCATATTTTTTTTGCAACCTGCTTTTTCAAGGTCACCAATTATGTTATGACCTGTTTCAGGCAGACCTACAAGGTTGTTAATTGTAGAAGCCTTCAAGAAAGCTGTGAAATCTTCATAATCGATACCTCTGTCAAGGCCACCAAAAACAAGTGTATCTACGTTACCAAGGGCATTAACTGCACCCATAACTGCTGTGGGGATAGTAGCAATACTGTCATTGTAATAGGAAACGTCATTGATAATTCCCACATACTCCATTCTATGCTCTATGCCACCAAAACCTTTGATTGCTTCACGCATAGCATCGTCCTGTACACCAAAAATTCTTGCAACCTCTACTGCATAGGCAATATCCTGTCGGTTATGTTCACCCTTAAGGTGTTCAGTTGATTTCCAAAGCTCGTTTACAAATTCATCGTTTCTTGCCCGAGTAAAGGTTACGGGTTTTTCGTTACCCTTCACAATAACCTCAGACCAATCCACAACGCCTGTTAAATCCTGTTCAGGATTATAAATAACAAAGTCACCTTCTTTTTGATGACGTGCAATATTGAGTTTAGAATTTACGTAGCCCTCATAACCTGTCCTGTAGTGGTCAAGATGCTCTTCATAAATATTCACAAGCACTGCCACGTGTGGACTTGCAGTTGTAAACTCAAGCTGATGAGATGACATTTCAATAACTGCCACCAGGTCATCTCCACAATCCGCCTTTTCAAAAACAGGTACACCGATGTTACCTATAAGGCAAGTGTTCAATCCCCCTGCTTTAAGCATTTCATATATGAGTGTAGAAGTGGTGGTCTTACCCTTAGAGCCTGTAATACCAACAACCACAGGCTTACAAAATCGCAGAAACATATCCGTCTGACAGGTTATCTCCGTTGTTGATGGGTACATATCCTCTTCAAGAAAGGCAATTCCCGGGCTTTTAAAAACAATATCAAAGTCACTCAGACACTTAAGGTAATCCTCACCATAAATAACAGACACTTTGTCATCATCTATCCGAGGCTTGTTCACATCACCTATCGTCAATTCTTTTTCGTGTAAATGCTTCCTTATATAGCTGTAGGTTGACTTACCTTCTCTGCCAAAGCCTAAGATAAGCACCTTCTTGTCTTTTATATATTCAATTATCTGAGACAAATCTCACATCTCCATTAAATCAAATTGTTAATTATTCTGCAAAGCTGTAGTTGTCCTTACCGTTTGCTTTAACATAATACATTGCTTTATCTGCCTTTTCGTAAAGCTCTGCATAGTTTTTATTTTCACCTGTGCAAAGTGCTATACCCACACTACAAGAAAAACTCTTATCAGGCAGACTTTCAAGCTTGACACCGTGACAGATTTTAAGAATATCCCTTGCGGTTTCCTCGGCGTGTTTTTTCATTACCTCAGCATCATCATATTCACTACTTATGAACAAAACAAATTCTTCGCCACCCACTCTACCAAGAATATCGTTGGCTCCAAATCTTATAGACAATTTGCCTGTAAACTGCCTCAAGAATTTATCACCTTCGTGGTGACCATACTCGTCGTTAAGCTTTTTAAAATCATCAATATCAACAAAGAGCAAGGCTCCATTTTTAGTAAGAGGATCTTTAAGAATTTCAGAAACCTTAAGACTTGTTGAAAGCTTGTTAAGTAATCCTGTAAGCTGGTCTGTTTCTGCCTGTGAAATAAGTCTTGTTTTTTCCTTCTTTTCTTTATCTATATCAGAAAGCGTTCCCACAAATTTCGAAGCATTACCGTTATCGTCGTAAATAACAGCAAACTTAATTCTGTACCATACGCCATCGCCACGGTTGTTGTTTATACGTGCATCAAAAACGTTAATCTTTTTACCGGACAAGCCGTTGCTTAACGCCTCAATAAAAGCAGGTACATCACGGTGGTCAATAATGTCACCATAAGTAAAAGTTTCAATAGCATTTTCAATTCGCGTCCTGGTACTTGCACCCCTGATAATTTTAGCAGAGCACTCAAAAACGTCCTGTACAACGTCATAATTGAAAAGAATATTATCAGAAATTTCTTCAACAATTTCGTAACGTTCTTTCTCTTCCTGAAGCTCCATCTGTAGCTTTTTCATTGCAGTAATATCTGTAATATTGCAAATAAAAACAAGGTCTTCCTTTGTCGTATTACGGGGCTTGCGTGTAGAAATAGGCGCCCCCGCCTTTTCTCCACCTTTTTTATTTATTCTACATTCAAACTGAATGATTTCACCAGGCTCGTATTGTGTATTGATTTTAGATACAATATCAATAAAATCATTCTGATTCAAAAGATTCATTCGTACGTCAGGTCCAACCTCTTCGTACTCATCTCTTGTGTAACCAAAAATGGAAAAAAAAGCATCGTTAGTATACTGAAGCTTCACTCCATCCGGATGAGGTGAAACAATAGCAATTCCCGTAACGGCATCTCTCAAAACAGTTTCCAAGGATTCACGTGACAAATCTTCTTCGTAGTTTCCGCCGAATCTTAACATAATAATCCCCCCATCATTTGTTAAAAACAATATATCATAAAATTTTTGTTATAACAAGGATTTTTCAAAAACACTTGAATAAATTCCATTATTTGTATATAATTTATTATGAGTAAATATGATACATTTTATTTTACTTGAAATTTCATTTTTTTGTGGAGACATATATGTTAGAATTAAAACACATTTCCTTTAATGTTGCCGACGAAAAGGGTGAAAAAGACATCATAAAAGATGTTTCACTTACTGTTGAAGACGGCAAATTTCTTGTTATAACAGGTCCTAACGGTGGTGGCAAATCTACTCTTGCCAAGCTTATTATGGGTATTGAAAAGCCTACAGGTGGTCAGATTCTCTGGAATGGCACCAATATTACGAATATGTCTATAACAGAGCGTGCAAAGCTCGGTATAGGCTATGCTTTCCAGCACCCTCCACGCTTCAAAGGACTTTCTGTGCGCGACCTTTTAAGCATTGCCCACGGCAGTGACCTTCCTGAAGACCAGTGCTGTGCTTACTTGACTCAGGTAGGTCTTTGCTCTAAGGATTACCTTAACCGTCAGGTAGATTCATCCCTTTCAGGTGGTGAAATCAAAAGAATCGAAATTGCAACCCTTATGGCAAGAAACCTTCAGCTTGCAATTTACGACGAGCCTGAAGCAGGTATTGACCTTTGGAGCTTCAATATGCTAGTTGAAAGCTTTAAGGGTATTTCAAAAACACGTAAAGAAAGCATGGTCATAATCTCTCATCAGGAGAGAATTATGAAAATCGCAGACGAAATCGCCATAATTGCAGACGGGTACGTAAAGAAAATCGGCCCTCAGGAAGAAATTTTCCCTGAGCTTATGGCAGAATTTAACAACAGTTGTTCATTCAGATGAGGATAAAACATGAATAAAATAGATCGTTCTATGCTCCAGGCTGTAGCAGACCTTCACGATACACCACAGGGAGCTTACAATATCAGAAAAAACGGTGAAGGAATTGAAAGGCGTTCAAGCGCTAACATTACGATTGAACCTAAAACGGACAAGCCCGGCATCGACATCACTGTAAAACCCGGCACTAAAAATGAAAGCGTTCACATTCCCGTTATCATTACCGAAACAGGTGTAGATGACCTTACCTACAACGACTTTTACATTGGTGACGATTCTGACGTTGTTATTGTTGCGGGCTGTGGCATACACAACTCCGGTGACAAAAAGAGTGAGCACGACGGCATTCACAGATTTTTCATTGGCAAAAACGCACGTATCAAGTACGTTGAAAAGCACTACGGCGAGGGCGAAGGCACAGGTGAAAGAGTGCTTAACCCAAAAACAGAAATATATATGAACGAAAACTCCTATTGTGAAATGGAGTCTGTTCAAATAAAAGGCGTTGACTCAACAAAACGCGATACAGTTGCAAAGCTCGAAAAAGGCGCAAACCTCGTTATTCTTGAAAAGCTTATGACCCACGGCAACCAGATTGCCCATTCAGATATGGTAATTGAGCTTAACGGTGAAAATGCATCCTCACAAATTATTTCACGTTCAGTTGCAAAGGACAAGTCCGAACAGGTTTTCTACCCACGTGCAGTTGGTAATGCAAAATGCCGTGCACACGTACAGTGCGACTCAATTATTATGGGTGATGCTAAAATCCGTTCAATTCCTGAAATTGCTGCAAACCATTGTGATGCAAATATCATTCACGAAGCAGCAATAGGCAGAATCAATAACGACCAGCTTCTCAAATTACAGACAATGGGCAAAACAGAGGAAGAGGCTGAGGAAATAATCATCAACTGTTTTCTTAAATAAATTAACGAAAATCCACGTCCGAAAGCTCTTCGGATTGTATAAATGGAGTGATAATTTTGGCTAAAAGAGTTCTGGCATTCGACTTTGGTGCTTCAAGTGGTAGAGCAATTATCGGTGAATTTGACGGTGAAAAAATCTCACTTCGTGAGGTACATCGTTTTTCAAACGATCCTGTAACAATTAACGGTACAACCTACTGGGACGTTCAAAGACTTTTCTTTGAAATTAAACAGGGCATTTTAAAAGCAAAGGAAGATGGCGGGTTTGATTCCATCGGCATTGACACCTGGGGTGTTGACTTTGGTCTTTTAAGAAAAGACGGTACACTTATTGAAAACCCTGTACACTATCGTGACAAAAGAAACGATGGCATGGTTGAAAAGGCAAAAAAATATATGTCCCACGAAAGAATGTACGATATTACAGGCATTCAGTTCATGGACTTCAACACTATTTTTCAGCTTCTTTCCCTTAAGGAAAACCGCCCATACATTCTTGAAGAAGCGGATACGCTTCTTTTTATGCCTGACCTTCTTGCATATATGCTTTCAGGCGTGAAATCAACAGAATATTCTATTGCTACCACCTCTCAAATGGTGGACTTGAAAACTAACGACTGGTCAGAAGAAATTCTTGATGCTTTCGGAATAAGGAAGGATATTCTCACAAACATTGTTGCAACAGGTACCGTAATCGGTAAGTTAAGCGATGAAATCTGCGAAGAGCTAGGCGTACCCAAGGCAGATATCATCAGCGTTGCATCACACGATACACAAAGCGCAATTTCTGCTGCTCCTTGCGAGTACGAGGATTTTGCCTTCATCAGCTGTGGAACCTGGTCACTTTTTGGCACAGAGGTTTCTGAGCCTGTGCTTAACGAAGCATCTAAAAAACTTAACGTTACAAACGAAGGTGGCTACAATTACTCAATTGCCTTCCTTAAAAACATCTGTGGCCTCTGGCTTATTCAGGAAAGCCGTCGTCAGTGGATAAGAGAGGGTAAGGAATATTCATATGCAGAGCTTGAAAAGCTTGCTCTTGAATGCGAGCCTTTAAAGTGTTTTATTGACCCTGATGCACCTGAGTTTGCAGTAATGGGCAATATTCCACAGCGTGTAAAAGAGTATTGTGAAAAAACAAACCAGTACGTACCTCAGACAGTTGGCGAAATTATGCGTTGTATATACGAAAGCCTTGCACTTAAATATCGTCTTACCTTTGACGGAATTATGGAATGCACAGGTAAAAAATACGACCGTATACATGTTATGGGTGGTGGAACAAAAGACAAGCTCCTTCTTCACATGGCAGCACAGAGCTGTAACGTAGACGTATATGGTGGTCCTATTGAAGCAACTGCTTTAGGTAATATTGCAATTCAGCTTATTTCCTCAGGTGAAATTGAAGATATTAAACAAGCTCGTAAAATTATTGCTCAGGGTGAAAACCTTAAGCTTTACAAGCCTGAAGACAGAGCAGCGTGGGACAAAGCATACGAAAGATACACCCAGATTATTGGTTAACGGGGTGTTCCGATGACGTCATTACCAAAGCTTGATGACAAAAGCATAAACTACGTCCTCGAAACTGTACAGACAATTACAGAAACTACAGATAATCGTCGTACAGGTGAAAAGGGCGAAGAGCAGGCAAAGCACGTATTTCTGAATGAATTAATGAAATACTGCGATGACACGCAAGAGCAACACTTCCTAACCCACCCGGGTGCAGGTACAATTACTCAGAAGATCCTATGCGTGTTGCTGATTATATGTGTATTCCTGTTTTCTTCTGCCGTTTCCAACGGTTACGTAGGCACTGCAATCATCTCACTTATATTAAATTTAGCTATATTCGGTGTTTTTGCTTATAAGTTCATATTCGACGGCACCTCACTGGATATAATCAGACCACAGAAACGTTCAACCAATATTTTAGGCAGACGTTTCCCACAAGGCTCAACACAAGCAAGAGTTGTTTTCGTTACTCACTCCGACGCTCCTTTAAGCATAAGAAGCTTCATTTTCGGTAATATGGCAACGTACATATTAAGCCTTTGTTCAATATTGGGTAACACCGTACTTTTCTGCAGTCAGCTTATTTTCCTGTTTGCAGGGGCACCAATAAACAGCTCATTTTTTGAAGCATTGCGAGTTATAAGTTTTATTTTCGTACCCTTTTACGTCTTGGGACTTACACTTGTAAACCCTAAAAAAACGTCATCAGGAATAAGCTCAAGCCTTATACCCTCTTCCATAATGCTAAGCATACTAAAGCAATTTTCAGAAGACAGCTTCAGGTATGCAAAGACAGAAATCTGTTGCCTTATAACAGGCTCCGAATATTCAGGTCGTGCAGGCTCCTATGCTTTCGCTAAAAAGTATCGCAGACTTTTCTCGGATATTCCAACTGTTTTTATTCCCATAGAAGAAATAACAACTTCCGATAAGCTTTCCGTATTTTTCAAGGACGGAAGTGGCAACAAGGGCTCTGCAGAGGTGGCGTCAATCATTGCTCAGGCAGCAGAAAACCTTGAGCTTGAGCTTTCAAAGGAAAGTGTGGTTATAGGTACGGCTTCATTCTCACCGTTTGCAATCAATAATTTTCCTGCATGCTCTATCGGAACATCTAAAAAACACATTTCAAAAACTGTTTCACCTACTGCCGATAAAATTACTGCCATACGCAGAAAAACCGTCAGTGACGTAGGTGCACTTATTATAGAAACGTTAAACTACTATGATAGTTAAGGAGATTCATCATGGCAAAAATTCTTAATTCTACTTTAAAAAACATTCCTTGGCAGGACAAACCTGAAGGCTGTAAGGATCCTGTGTGGAGATATTCAGAAAACCCCATCATCGACCGTTCCTTCGTTAAAGATGCAAACAGCATTTTCAACTCAGCAGTTGTTCCATACAAGGGCAAATTTGCAGGTGTATTCAGAATGGACGATGTTACACGTGAGCAGTATTTAGTTACAGGCTTCAGTGACGACGGTATCCACTGGAAATTAAACGATGAAAAAATCTTTGGTGGTTATGATCCACGTCTTTGCGAAATCGATGGCGTTTACTACCTTTCATGGGTTTGCCATACAGTATGTGGTACATCTATCGGTATTGCCACAACCGAAGACTTTGAAACCTGGACACGTTACGAAAACGCTGTATTACCTGTTTCAAGAAACGGCGTTCTTTTCCCAAGAAAAGTAAACGGTGAATATATGCTTTTCTCACGTCCCTGCGACAAAGGTCACACACCTTATGGTGAAATCTTCTTAAGCCATTCAAAAGACCTTACTTATTGGGGAAAGCATCGTTTCGTTATAAGACCTGAAATGAACTGGGAAATGACAAAGGTAGGTGCAGGTCCTACACCTATTGAAACAGACGAGGGTTGGCTTTGCTTCTACCACGGTGTTCTTACAAGCTGTAACGGCTTCACATACAGCATGGGTGCTATGATTACAGATAAGGATGAGCCTTGGAAGGTTCTTCACAGAGCAGACCGTTACCTCCTTTCACCAAGAGAAACCTATGAGTTTGTTGGTGACGTTCCTAACGTTTGTTTCCCTTGTGCTGCACTTGCAGACAGTGAGACAGGCAAAATTGCTATCTACTACGGTGGTGCAGATACCGTTGTTGGCTTAGCATTCACAACAGTAGACGAAACAATCAATTACATCAAAGAACACGACTTAATCAAATAACTATGCTTAAAAAGTTTTTCGGCAACAGAGAGTTTTACAAAATGACGCTCTCTGTTGCCATTCCCATAATGATTCAGAATATTATCACCAACTTTGTAAGTCTGCTTGACAACCTCATGGTAGGTGCTTTGGGCACCGAGCAAATGTCGGGTGTTTCCATTGTAAACCAGCTGTTATTCATTTTCAATCTTGCAATTTTTGGTGCCCTTAGCGGTGCTGGCATTTTCACTGCACAGTTTTACGGTAAAAAAGACAATGACGGCATACGTTATACAGTAAGGTATAAAATATATGTTACACTTATCCTGTTAGCTGCAGGGTTATTTATTTTTGCTTACTTTAACGAGCCATTAATCAATATGTTTTTGCACGAATCACAAGATTCAGGCGACATTGCTTTAACTCTTGACTATTCACAGCAATACATCAGGGTTATGATGGTAGGTTTTCTCCCCTTTTGCATAACACAGGTTTTATCGAGCACCTTAAGAGAAACGGGCGAAACCGTAGCCCCTATGGTTGCAAGCTTCATTGCAGTAGCTACTAACTGTTGCTTCAACTGGGTGCTTATTTTCGGTAAGCTGGGTTGCCCTGCTTTAGGTGTCGAGGGTGCTGCAATTGCCACTAATATTGCACGATACGTAGAATGTTTAATTGTCATTTTCTACGTCATCAAATCAAGAAAACGTTTCTCATACTTTAAAAGCTTATTTAAAGGATTTTATATCCCCGGTAAAATCTGCAAGGATATTTCCGTAAAGGGTATGCCTCTTTTGTTCAACGAGTTTTTCTGGTCTCTCGGAACGTCCCTTCTTAGTGTTGCATACAGTCTTCACGGCATATCTGTTGTTGCAGGGTACAGTATTTCCTCGACAGTTATGAACCTTGCAAACATTTCCTTTATTTCCCTTGGTGCAAGCATCGGCATAATAATAGGCAAGCTTCTTGGCGCCAACAAATTTGAGGAAGCATATGACACCGACAGAAAGCTTATCACCTTCTCTGTTTTACTGAGCCTGGGCGTTTCTGTTGTAGTCATCCTTTTAAGTGACAAAATACCATTACTTTACAACACAAGTCCTGAAGCAAAGGAATATGCAGCCTATTTCATAAAGGTTTCTGCAATTTTCTCAGTAACCCACGCCTTTGCAAACGCTTCCTATTTCACAATACGAAGTGGTGGTAAAACACTTATCACCTTCTTGATGGACAGTGCATTCATAATGTGTGTAAGTGTACCCGTTGCCTTCGCACTTTTCTATGTTTTCAAATTAGACATCATAACCTCTTACCCTATTGTTCAGGCAGTTGAAATAATAAAGGTTATTATCGGTCTTGTTTTAATTAAAAAGAAGGTTTGGCTCAATAATATTGTTGATTAACTGAAAAAAAATAAAACTCCACAAGGTTTCCCTTGTGGAGTTTTTTTGCGTTTAGCTTTAATTATTTAACAGCATCTTTAAGAGCTGCGCCTGCTTTGAATGCAGGAACCTTTGCTGCAGCGATCTTGATTGTTTCGCCTGTTCTTGGGTTACGGCCTTCCTTAGCTGCTCTTTCGCGTACTTCGAATGTACCGAAACCGATAAGCTGAACCTTGTCACCCTTAGCGAGAGCACCTTCGATTGCACCAAAAACTGCTGCTACTGCCTTATCTGCATCTTTTTTTGAGAAACCTGCAGCTGCAACTGCATTTACAAGATCTGTCTTGTTCATTTTAAAATCCTCCAAAATGTTTTTATATTTTCCAAATCGTTCAAACGATTTATTATGGACTTCTTATTTCGTGAGAGCTTTTGCTTCCTCCCACAAGCTGTCGAGAACATCAAGTGAAACTGACTTCATATCTATTCCCTTTTGTTCTGCAAGCTTTTCCGTCACCGTAAAACGAGCCATAAACTTTTTAGTTGCTTTTTCAAGTGCTGTTTCAGCATCACACTTACAAAACCTTGCAACATTTACAGCAGAGAAAAGCAAATCACCTAACTCGTCTTCGACTAAAGCTTGGTTGCCACCTTCAAGTGCTTCTTTAAGCTCCTTTGACTCTTCCTCAATTTTAAGGAAAGCGCCTTCTGCACTGTCCCAATCGAAGCCTGCCTTTTTAGCCTTTGACTGCACCTTTTGTGCCTTCATAAGCGCAGGGTATGTTGCAGGTATTGTAGCCATAGCCTCACTCTGTGTTTTTTGTGATTTAGTTTGTCTTTTAATGTCGTCCCAGTTTTTGAGAACATCACCGGTAGAGTTTACCGTAACGTCACCGAACACGTGTGGATGACGGATAATAAGCTTTTGACAAATTTCGTTGCAAACCTTGTTGATGTCGAACCATTCTTCATCCCTTGCCATATCGGCATGCATAACAACCTGAAGAAGCACGTCACCTAATTCCTCTTGCATAAGCGTAGAATCGAGATTGTCAATTGCCTCCAACACCTCGTAGGTTTCTTCCAGAAAATTTTCTCTTATGGACTGGTGAGTTTGCTCTCTGTCCCAAGGGCAACCTCCCGGCTCACGAAGAAGCTTTACAATGTTGACTAAGTCGTCAAAACTATATTCATCCTTAAATTCAAAACCATCAACCATGCTTTTAAATACTCCTATATTTTATACGATAAGTTTATATTTTTCAAGTATTTCTGCTATTTTTTCTCCCTTTGGGAGCAATAAAATGTCATTTTTTACCAAAGTTTTCAACAATAATGCTGAAATAGCATAAACAACCACTGCAACACCTATAGAAAGCAAGCAAGCAAGAGAGTTACCGTTAAGTCTGCTGTTCATATCGCCAAAGGTCAAAACAGAGCTCAGGAGCTCATATGAGCCCCACGCAGATGCACCACAAAGCACTGCTGCAATAAGAGGTTTTACAAGAACTGTTTTAACATCTATTCTTACGCCTGTTTCTTTTCTCAACACGTAGTAGTTAATAAAAATACAAAGAAGGTAGAAGAAAGCTGTACCGAAAACTGCACCGCGAATGTTTATTTCAGGTATACCTATAAGGAAATAGTTAAGTCCTATTTTGAATGCACAACCAATAGCAAGTGCTTTAGCAGGTACGTCTGCTCTGCCAATTGCCTGAAGAATATTCGTTAATGGTGAGGACAAGGTAAGAATCGCCATCATAAGACCATAAAGTGCAAGCACGGGTGCAGCAACAGCAATACCACTCTGATTTTCTGTGCCGTTGTAAAGAAGCGAAAGAATTGGTTCACTCAATGCAAAGAAACCTGCACCTGCAGGAAGGGCAATAAGCATAGTTGTTCTGAAAACTGTGTTAACGGTTTCGTTAATGGTCTTTCTGTCATTCTTAGCCTTCGCACCTGAAATAATCGGAATAGCACTGACACCTAAAGTCATCATAATTGTAGGAACAAGGTTTCTGAAATCAAGCGTTGTATCGTACGCACCATAAAGGAAGGTGTGAATTGTATCTGTAGTAATGTTTGCTGCGTTTATAGATTGACCATATATATTCATAATGGTATCGTAGCTTTTTTCAACAACACTTTCAAGACGATTCTGTATCATCCACGTATCAATGAAATTTGTAATGTTAAGCACAAGTGAGCTGACTGCAGTAGGCACTGCAATTTTTACAATCTCATTTACTGTATCTTTTTTAGGCGATGCTGCAGGTGAATTAACAAGCATCTCTTTATTTATTCCGTCTTTTTTTACTTTATGACGTAAAATTGTATATATAGCACCAAAAACAGTACCTAAGGTAACACCAAGAATTGCAGCCGCAGCAGCAAGTGCATATGCAATTGGTGGAAGTGTACCGTTTTCTGAAACGCTACCGAAGAATGCGCCCTCTGCAGCAACCTGCTGTGTAGCATAGTTTATTACGCCATATGAAAGCACAAGTCCGAAAATCAATTTACCTACAGACTCAATAACCTGTGATATAGCTGTCGGGTACATATTGTTAAGACCTTCGTAGTAGCCTCTGTATGTACTCATAATACAGCAGAAAAGAATTGATGGCGCAATTGCAATTACACTATAAATGGCAAACTGAGAGCCTACAGATTCAACATAGGGCTTAGCAGCAAGAAGAAGTGCAGCAGTACCAACAAGTCCAAGGCCCAAAAACAATGGAAATGTTATTTTCATAACCTGCTTTACATCTCTGTACTTACCTAATGCAGCATTTCTTGACACTATGGTAGAAACTGCAACAGGAAGACCTGCCATTGATATTGCATAAACAGGTGTATAGATGTTGTACGCAGAGGCAAAGTAGCCTCTTCCCAACGAGCCGATAATACCCGTAAGAGGAATTTTGTAAACGGCACCTATAACCTTAACAAGGGCAGTAGCAATAACAAGTACCATTGCGCCACCCAGGACGTTCTGTTTTTTTGAAGCTTTATCTGACATTAAATTAACTCTCCTTTGCTCCTATAAACTCTCTTATTAATGAATCCTCCGGTACTAACGAGGAATCTAAAACAGGGAATTTTTTCAGACTTCTTATAAGCCTTTGGGATTCATTATAGAATTCTGACTCTTTATCTAAGGTAGAAAGTAATTCTATTGCATTTTCTTTAAGAACACATGTTTCGTAAAGGTGAATTGTATTTATCTTCACATCTGCGTTGTCTTTGAATGGGAAAAGATAGGTATCTTCCCCATAACGCACCTTTATCCACAGCTTATACGTTTTTTCAACAGAGCTTCCACGATATTTAAAATCACGCACAAGCCTTCTTATAAAACGCATATTTCTTTTGTTAAGAATGATATTACCCTTTTCGTCGTAAATTCTTGACGATACGTTAATATATATTTTGAGAAGTCTGTCTTTAGGTAAAGCATCTGTAATAATAGGATTTAAAGCGTGAAGTCCCTCAACAACAACCACGTCATTAGGATTAATTTTAATTTTCTTATATTCGGGCTTTCTCTGTCCTTTTACAAAATCAAATTCAGGAAGATCGGTTTCGCCTTTGTACAAAAGCTCCTGCATCTTTTCTTGAAAGCACTTGATGTCAAGACACTCTACTGTTTCAAAATCAGGTGTGCCATCGGGAAAACGAGGTGCATCCTTATTATCGAGGTAAAAGTCATCAAGTGAAACGGTATAGCTGTTTATTCCAAATTGAGAAAGCGCGTTACAGAGCTTTTTTGCAGTTGTTGTTTTACCTGCAGAGCTGGGCCCTGCAATCATAACAATCTCGGAAACTGCCTTTTCGTGAATTTGTTGTGCTATGTTATTTATTTTGTTGTTGTATCTTTCTTCGCATTGAAGAATAAAGTCTTCGGGAGCATTACTTTTCTCAACAATATATTCCAATATATTATTTATTTTCGACATAATGCCACCTCCTTAGGAAGATTATGAATAATACTCTTTAAAAAATCCGGAAATTCTCTCTTTCTTTTCAAGAAGAGCATCAAACCTTGATATGTACTCAAAAGGAAATTTAAAATTGAATATTCTTTCTATTTTTTCAATATTTGGTGACAGCAGCTTTGTAACTGACCCTGCCCCCACTGAAAGTATATGCTGATATTCTTCCATCATTAAAATATTATATTCACATTCTTTACCCGATTTGCACCAACCAACGTTTTCGAAATTACCTAAAGCCTTGCTTTGACGATACATATAGTAAGGATGGTAACCTGCCTGGGTTAATGCATTAAAGGAATAATCAAGCATTTTTTCAACGTTTTTCTCTGTAACGGTATCCTTTTCATCCTCGGTTACAAGCGTTGATGACCTCTTAAGTGCCAAAGTATGTACTGTAATATTATCAGCACCAAGCTCAATTGCTCTGTCAACGCTGTACTTAAAGCTTTCAAATGTATCTGTAGGAAGCCCTGCAATTAAATCCATATTGATCGACTCAAAACCAATCTCTTTTGCAAGAGCATATTTTTCTTCTGTAAGAGCAGTATTGTGACATCTGCCGATTTCCTTTAAAACTTCGTCGTTAAAGGTCTGGGGATTTATACTTATTCTGTTTACGTTGTGCTTTTTAAGAATGTAAAGCTTTTCTTGTGTAATGGTATCGGGACGACCTGCTTCAACTGTATATTCCTTGCAAGCAGATAAATTGAAGTTGTTTTCAATTGCTGTTAGAACAATGTCAAGCTGCTCTGCCGTGAGTGTTGTAGGTGTACCTCCACCCCAATAAACCGTAGAAAGCTCAAGTCCGTTTTCTTTTGCCTTTTTTGCAGTAAACTCTATTTCGTCACAAAGCTTTTCCACGTACTCGGGCACAAGCTTTTTTGCAGAATCGGTGCCTATAGAGTGGGAAACAAAAGAACAATAGCTACACCTTGTAGGGCAAAACGGTATGCTTACGTACAAGCTGAAGGAATTGTCTTTTGTGTTATTTATTATTTCTCTTTCTGCCTTTGCAACACTCAATGCAAGGGCAGTTTTCTTTTCATCCACAAAAAAATGATTATTGAAATAATCGACGGCTTTTGCTTCACCCACTTCTTCCATTTTGTTTAAAATAAGCTTAGATGGACGTACCCCTGTAAGCATTCCCCATTTAGGGCTGAAGCCACAGATATTTTTCAAAAGAGGGTATGCAACAGACAACAAATCATATTCCTCGTCGGTGCATTGTGAAAGTGGCTTACTGCTTTGTGCACCTTCTTTTTTGCCCTTGTAAGAAAACTCTGCCTTGAAGGTTATTTCGTTTTCCGTCTTTTCTATTTCAGTATAAAAATAGTTGCCGTTGTCAGTTGTAAACTCATTCAATACAACGTTCTTCTCAAACGGTAAGAAAAGAAACAACAGCTTTTCTGTTTCGTATAAAAAACTATGATTAATACAATATAAATTCATGATAAGTAAAAATTATACATTAATTCTGTAGCAACGGTTGTACTTTCACCGTGACCACACATCAAAACTGTCTCAGGAAGAAAGGATTTAATCTTTTTAAGTGAAGTCATAAGTTGCGCATAGCTTCCACCAGCAAGGTCTGTCCTGCCTATACTCCCTTTAAAAAGAGTATCTCCCGTAAATGCAATTTTTTCTTCTTCGCAATAAAGTATTATACCACCAGGTGTGTGTCCCGGTGTAGAAATGACCTTAAAGGTATACTCCCCTACGTTTAATTCGTCACCCTCACCAACTGTTTTATCTGCGTGACAAGGGTAAAATGGCAGACCGAATGCTGCTGCAGCCGAAAGCAAAGGGTTGTTAAGAGAAGGTGCATCCTCAACACCTGCAACAACCATTGCCTGAGGATATTTTTCTTTCAATCTACCCACACCTGAAACGTGGTCGAAATGAGCGTGGGTACAAATAATATATTTAAGCTCCTTGATACCACTTTCAATTATGGCTTTTTCAAGCGTTGTATTGTAGTCACCAGGATCAACAACTGCACCTACACCGTCATTACTGCAAACAATATAGCAATTTGCAGAAACGGGACCTAAAGCAAGAGTTTTTACGTTCATTTTAAACACTCCAGATATCTGTATCAAAGCAGATAGTAACAGGACCATCGTTAACGAGAGAAACCTTCATATCTGCACCAAAAATGCCTTTATCCACCTTTTTTACACCATATTCTTTAAGCTTTTCGCAATATAATTCGTAAAGCTCGTTTGCTCTTACAGGCTCCTCACTTGGGGTAAAGGAAGGTCTGTTACCCTTTTTACAATCTGCACACAATGTAAATTGAGAAATAGCAAGGATTTCACCGTCAATGTCTGTAACAGATAAATTCATTTTGCCGTTTTCATCTTCAAAAACACGAAGCGCTGCAGTTTTTCTTGCAAGTAAATCGGCGTGCTTTTCAGTATCGCCTTTAACTACACCAACAAGAATCATATAGCCCTTACCTGAAGAGCCTACAACCTTGCCGTCAACACTAACTGAGCTTTCAACAACTCTTTGTATTACCGCCTTCATCAATTACTGCTCCTTGTTACATCTATAATTCCGTTGATTGTTTTAAGCTTAGAAATGACAACGTTAAGAAAATCTGTACTTTTTACAGTAATGGTGATGTAAATAAAGTACCTGCCGTCCTTCATTTCTCTTGTATTGATTGAGTTAATCATAACCCTCATATCTGCAAGAAGTGTAGCCACATCAGCCATAAGAGCTGCTCTGTTTTCACAATAAATCGCAAGACCTGCTTTAAACTCCTGGTTTGCAGTAGAGCTGAGCCATCTTGCGCTGACCCATCTTTCAGGCTCTTCACATGAAGTAATATCCTGTGGCACATTAGGACAGTCACGTTTGTGGATAGAAACACCGTGCCCACGTGTAATAAAGCCAATGATTTCGTCACCGGGAATAGGCGCACAGCACTTTGAAAGCTTAATAAGACAGTTATCTATACCCTCAACAGAAACACCCTCACCAACGGCACGTTTAACAGGCTTTGATTCCTGCACCTTAATCTTTTCAGGCTGATTTGCAGTAGAGATTCTGTGGTATTCATCTCTTATGAATGGCAACACTCTTGAAATAAAGATACCACCATAACCGATTGCAGCGTAGAAATCGTCTACAGAGCCACAATGCTGACGTTCTGCAAGTGTTTGTATAAGCCCAGTATATTCCTCGTCTGTAAAGCGCATTTTGTTACGCTTGATTTCCTTTTCAAGCTCTGCTTTACCTTCAATAATATTTTCGTCGCGTCGTTCTTTCTTGAACCATGCACGGATCTTGGTCCTTGCGCTACTTGTTTTTACAATGTTGAGCCAATCTCTGCTTGGACCTTTACCGGGCTGAGATGAGGTAAGAACCTCAACAATTTCACCTGTCTGCACCTTGTAGTCAAGTGGAACAATTCTGCCACCAACCTTGGCACCAACCATTTTGGTACCTACTGCCGAGTGAATTGCATAAGCAAAGTCAATAACAGTTGCACCTGCAGGAAGGTTTATAACGTCACCCTTAGGAGTAAACACGAAAACCTCTTCGGACACAAGGTCACTTTTAATTGTTCTGACAATATCCTTAACGTCATCTGCTTCCTTCTGTGTTTCAAGAAGCTGACGAATCCACTGAAGTCGTTCTTCAAACTTCTGCGTACCGTTAAGACCTAATTTATATTTCCAATGGGCTGCAATACCAAACTCTGCCGTATGGTGCATTTCCCAGGTACGAATCTGCACCTCAAACGGGATACCGGCTTTACCAATAACCGTTGTATGAAGTGACTGATACATATTAGGTTTAGGTGTGGAAATGTAATCCTTGAATCTACCTGGAATCGGGGTAAACATATCATGAATTATACCTAAACAGTCGTAGCATTCAATTGTAGAGTTTACAATTATTCTTACTGCATATATATCGTAAATTTCGTCAAAATTTCTGTTTTGCATATACATTTTTCTGTATATGCCGTGAACACTTTTAATTCGTGCCTCAAGCTTTGACTCAGGGACAACGGTCTGAATTCTTTCACCAATCTGTTTTTTTATAGATTCAAGGAATTCCTTATGGGATTTACCCTGTTTTGAAAGCTCATCTTCAATTTCCTTGTAGCCTATAGGATCGAGATAGCTTATTGCCCTGTCCTCAAGCTCCTCTTTAATTGCCCTGATACCTAAACGGTGAGCAATAGGTGCATAAATTTCAAGTGTTTCGAGAGCCTTGTCACGTCTTTTTTGTGGCGCAACAAAGTTAAGTGTACGTACGTTGTGAAGTCTGTCTGCAAGCTTAATAATAATGACACGTATATCCTCAGACATGGCAAGAAGCATTTTACGTACGTTTTCTGCCTGTTGCTCCTCTTTATCCTTTATATCAAGGGGCACCTTACCCAACTTAGTAAGTCCATCTACAAGTCCTGCAATGTCTACACCGAAATCCTTTTTCACCTCTTCAAGAGTCAGGTCTGTGTCTTCAACAGTGTCGTGAAGCATTGCAGCAACTACGGACTGGTAATCCATTCCGTAACCCAACACAATTTTGGCAACTGCAATAGGGTGAATAATATATGGCTCGCCCGATGAGCGCATTTGCCCGTTGTGATGCTCTTTGGCAACCTTGAACGCCTTGTCTATTACTGCTGCTTCTTCAACACCAAACAGCTCTGCTGCCTGATGCTTAAGCTCGTTATACATTAATTCAACACTTGTATTCTCATCCACTCCTATCACCCCCGTTAAATTGTTTTATAGTTAAGCGCCTTATTGAAAATAGTTGAATTTTCTATTGGGTTTTTAACATTTTCCGATGGCACACCATAGCAGCCCTCCGAATACTTAAGAATGCCCAATTCAACCAACACGTCTAAAGCAATTTGACAATTTACAATATTTTCTGCAGATAATCCTAATCTATAACACATAGTTTCTGCAGAATGGCGCCAATTGTTATTTATTCTCATAAATCTGTAAATATCACCACAAAGCTCCCTTGTAACGCCCAGAGCCTCGCTTATGCTTTCATTTGCACAAAAATCTTCATACATCTGCTGAGAAAGAATTACTTTTTCATCGTCCAAAGCACTAAATTTAATATCCTTAACCTGCACATTGATTTTTGATTTACCCATATATTCCCCAGCACTGAGTCTTACTGCAACATCAACCTGGTCAGATTCCTTGAACTGAAAATCCTTCGGTGTAACAGAAAACATAATTGCACTTATAGAAACTCCATTTTTCTGCAAGGTCATTCGCATATGCTTACCGTTACCTACAGGCTGAAGCGCTGTAATTGTCATATTGTAAAGACCAAAAACAGGCTGAGGATTGTCTGCACCGAAGGGACCTAACTGCTCTATTGACGAAAGCATATCAATATTAATAGACGCAGGATTAAGCTTACAGTCGATTAAAAGCTCTGCAACAGGACGCTCTATGGTTTTAGCATATTCGTTTATCTTGCTGCGAAATTCGTCGATTTTATCTTTTTCAACGCTTAAGCCTGCAGCAAGGGTGTGACCACCATACTGCACAAGAACGTCCTTACAATAGGTAAGTCCATCGTAAAGAGAGAAGCCATCGATGCTTCTGCCACTGCCCTTTGAAACATCATCATTTTCGGATATAACTATACAGGGCTTGCCGTATTTCTCAGTAAGCCTTGATGCAACTATTCCTATTACGCCCTGATGCCAGTTTTCACCACTGACAACAATAACTCTCTGATATTTGATTTGAGGGTTGCTTTCGATTATATTAACTGCTGCCTCTGTTATTTTGCTTTCTGTTTCCTGACGTTCTGCGTTGGCTTGAGAAATTTCCTTTGCAATTTCTTCAGCCTCAGATTCATCATCTGTGAGCACAAGCTTTAACGCTCTTTCTGCAGAACCCATTCTACCTGCAGCGTTAATTCTTGGCGCTATGCGAAAAGCTAGTGAGGATGCGTCAAGTGGACCTATGCTTCCACTTTCTTGCAAAAGTGCAGTTATACCCTTACGAAGAGTCTTATTCTCTAACGCATAGTTTACAAACGCAATGCCACTTCTTACAATTATTCTGTTTTCACCCACAAGTGGAACAATATCAGCAATGGTCCCCAAAGCGATAATATCGGCATATTCCTCCAAAAGCTCATAGCCCTCGCTATTGTCGAGAGCTGAAATAAGCTTAAACGCCACACCTACGCCTGCCCACTCGGAAAATTCGCAACAGGAATCCCCCCTGTGTGGATCAACAACCGCAACTGCGTCGGGCAGTTGGTCCGAAACCTTGTGGTGATCTGTAACAACCACGTCAATTCCCAAGGCTTTAGCATAGGCAATTTCTTCAATTGCACTGATACCATTATCAACGGTAACAATTAAACGTGTACCACGTTGTGCGAGAACCTCAATTGCATCGCAGTTCATACCATAGCCCTCACCGGACCTGTCAGGTATGTAATAGCTTACGTTTGCCCCACACGAGGACAAGTAAGAATATAAAAGTGCAGTTGACGTAACACCATCTGCATCATAGTCACCGAAAACAGTAATTCTTTCACCATTTTCAATAGCATAATGAATTCTTTCGCAAGCCTTATCCATATCAGGTAAGGTAAAGGGATCTATTAAGTCTGTGTCGAACAAAAAGCTCTCAATTTCAAATTCATCCGTCATTCCTCTGGCGCATAAAAGGTACGCTGCAAATGGCTCTATACCACAGTTTTCAGCTATAACAGCTGCACGATCCTTGTCGCACTTGGAAACAACCCATTTTTTTCGACTCAAAAAAATCACCCAAATACATTTTTACAGTTTATTATAACATAACGCGCCTTGTATTTCAACAAAAAATAATGTTACCCAACACATGTTGAGTAACATTTTTTCAGTTAATATTCAGTTAGAATTGACGGCTTATTCAACACCAAGGAACTTCTTGACAACAGGTAAAATAAGAAAGTCTGTTTTTCTGAATGCAGTACTATGACCACCGTTAAGAACTATAATTTCTTCTGCACCCTCAACAGCTTTTGTAATTTTACGGGAGTGGCTACGTTTAATCATATCGAACTCACCGAAGCAGTTAAGAAAGGGCACTTTTAAAACAGAAAGCTTTTTGTAATTCAAGTGAGGCTGACCTACCATCATACCCTCGATTTCGCGTCTTCTGATCCATTCAGGATCTTTAGTCAACGCTGCCTTTATAGCATAAATTCTGTGGTCTTTAATAATTCCCAACTGGTCACGTGTTTTCGTTCCTCGTGTATTTAAATTGGAGCCGAAAACTGCAAGACGTTTAACGTAATCAGGGTATGTAACTGAAAAAACCATGCCAAGATTCCCACCATCTGAGAAACCACAAATATTAACAGGCTTTACGTTAAGGTGGTCAAGAAGTGCTTTCAAATCAGCGCTGAACAATTCAAAGGTCAGCTTCTTTTCACCCAACTTCGTATTACCTGTACCTCTTGTAGAAAAACGGATTATTTTGAAATACTTTGAAAGAGGCACGTACAGGTCCCCCTCAAAGCATCTGTAGTCCCCTCCGTTGCCGTTAAGCATTACCAAAGGCTCTCCGTTTTCATTACCACTTACGTGGTACTCAAAATCTATACCATCATGCTTAAAAAAGCCATAATCTAAAACTTTTACTTCGTTTTCCATTTTACACCTCTATAACGTCTTCGCTTTCGCAATTTAAATTAACTACTACGTATTCCCCTGACTCAAATTTTCTGTAGGTGAGTTTTGTGTCTTTAAATACGTAACCATCAGGAAGTCTGATTTCACCGAAAACTTCGTCTTCCTTTTCCACAACAAGCTTTATCTCGCCAAGATTTTTCTGCCATAAAACACTTACCCTGCCACCTTCTGTCTGATGGTATGCCTTAGCCTCTGTAAGCTGAGGCACAAAGCAAGGCTCAATGTTGACCTCCTTACAGTTGTCCCCATACGGATTGACCTTGATACCTGCAAAATACTCAATGAATATTGCAGAAATTTCACCAAAGCAATGGTGGTTAAGTGAGTCAGGAAATTCCCCATCGGGGTGAAAATTTTCTGCCAAAGCAGTGTAACCACGCTTAACCCAACAGCCAAAGGACGGGTAATCTGTCCTTGCTATCATTTTAAAGGCAAGGTCTGCCCTACCGTAGTCACAAAGCACACGGAAAATTGACATAACACCTACAAAGCCGAAGTCAATATACTCGTTATCTTTTTCAATTATGTCAACAAGCACCTGAAATGCCATTTGCTTTTCTGACTGTTCAAAAACGTCGTAATAGATAGCCATTGACTGAGAGGTCTGACACCTGCCCTTAGCAGTACAGGTTTTAAAATCTATAAAATATTTTCTTGCTGCACTTCGCAATTCAGTGTACAGGTCGAAACAGAATTTATGTTGCTTACTTAATCCGAGTATTTCGAAAATTTCTGCAGCCTTTCTCATACTGTCCATAGCAATAACCGTACCTGTATATTCAACAGGCACTTTCACAACAGTAACAGCACACCAGTCTCCAAGACCATAGTTAACAGTACCTTTTTCAGTACGCTTTTTATCAACAAAATTTGCGTAACGGAAAATGGCATCTGCATTTTCCTCGAGAATTTCCTTGTCACCTCTGTAAAGGTACGTATAATACGGAAGATTCACAAGCACTGCATCCCATGCAGGACCTGAACCGTAACCCCAATTACCCGTTGGCACTATACCTGGAATTTCGCCATTCTCCCTCTGTGCTTTACGGACGTTACGAAGCCACTCCTTGTAGCTGTTTTCAGGGTTAAGGTTTAAAAGTGTATGACGACAAGACATATTAGCGTCACCTGTCCAGCCATTTTTTTCTCGTTGTGGACAGTCTGTAGGGAAATAGTAGAAGTTAGAAACCGTTGCGTTTCTTGTCATTGCCTGAAGCTTATTAACTACGTCGTCGGAGCATTTGAAATTGCCTCGCTCCTTTAAAGCTGAGCTACATATAATATAGGTGAGCAAATCAGGGGTTGCCTGACTTTCGTCAATACCCAACACAACAACGTATCTGAAGCCATGGTATGTAAACTGTGGCTCGAAGATTTCTTCTTCCTCGCCCTTACAAATATAAATATCTCTTTGTGCATAGCCGTCAGGGTAAAACTGACAGTTGCTTACGTCAGGATTTCCGTTTTCATCAAGATACTCACCAAACTGAAGATCTATCTGCTGTCCTCTTTTACCATTGACCTTAAGGCGCACCAGCCCTGCAGTATCTATGCCGAAATCGTAAAGATAGCCTTCCTTTTCTTTTGAAGGTAATTGCGAAACCTCGTGACGCACACGCTCTGTAGGTCTGAAATCTACCATACGGCACTTTTTAATGCTGACAGGCTTTAAGTGACGTATTGCAACAACAGGCTCTGCTTCGCAAATTCGTCTTTCGCCACGCGGTGTTTCAGCAACAAGGGCACTTGCCCAGCCCTCATCATCAAATGACGGATCTGACCAACGAGGAATTTCAAGACGGGCATCATAAAAGCAACCATTTCTTAAGTCATCAAAAATAACAGGCGATGGTGCAGTTTTTACCGTTTCATCTGCTTCAATTACTTCTGAATTTCCGTTTACATCTTCAATTTCTATAGCAAAGGCTACACGAGGAGCACCTCTGAAATCCTCCTTATCAAAATCCCAAATTTCACCACCTGGTGCATTTTGCATACCGTTTCCCAACTGTATGCCAAGAACATTTTCGCCACAGGTCACGTACTCTGTAACGTCATATTCATCGTAATAAACCATATGGTCAGGGTTAGAAATGTAGGGTGCTAAAATACCCTTTGTTATTTTCTGCCCATTTATAAATATATCGTAAAAGCCTAAGCCACCTATTGTAACTGTACATTTTTTGAAAGCATCGCCTAAGGTGAAAACTTTTCTGAAATATGGTGACGGAACAAAGTCAATATAAGTAGAATATTTATGTGTTGCACATATAAATTTTTTAGAAAGCATAAGAACACACCTTTAAAATAATTTCAACAATATAATACCCTACTCGCTGCTATTCTTCAATAGTCAAGATGCAAGTAAAATGCCTTTAATTTTCTCCAATGTTGACGAAAATAAAAGTTTCTAGTAAAATACCAGTTATCATATTGCAGAAGGGTATATTATGGACTTAAAAGAATTTTTCGTAACACAATGCCGTTTAACTGCCATTGAACTTAAAACAGACGGTCCTGCAATCAAAAAGCTTGTTTCACAAAGAAACAAAAAGGACGACCTGGGCGTTTCGGCAGTATTCACCTTTGACGGCTTTAAGGTAATGCTATCATACATAGAGCAAGGCAGGTCTGCATACGCACAACAGACAATATGGGTTTCCTTTTCATTAGATTGTGACAGGTCAATCCCATTTTCCTTGTATGACATATTAGCACATACGGACCCTGAAAACTTCAACTGCTACACCTATGCCTATGTTGATTCCGAACAGCTTATGACGGATTGCTTTATTGAATTAACATCAATTCTCAAAAAGACCGTACCTTTGTTAATCGAGCTTTTAGCAAACGGCATAACCAAAAACAGAATTTTATCATCACAGAAGGACAACATAAACAGATATTTCGGTGACACAGTTTTAGAAAGCGCCGAAATGATTGGTGGTGCTGCAGACAAAATCCTTTCAATGATGCTTCAGAATTTTTACGAGGCTCAGATTGAATCTGCCGTTATCGGTGCACAGGCTTTGTTTTACAACGGCAAGGATGAAAAAGCACTTAAAAGGCTTAAAAAATCAAAGCACAAAACCACCTATGAGGAAAATCTTCTTCGTTACCTGGAAAATGGTGGCACGAGCAGTACAATTTCAAAAACTGCACGTGAAGCCTCTACTGAAAAAGGTGCTTTGCGCCACGGTGGTGGAGTTAAAGGTGCTTTCAGACTTCTTGGGTTAACTGTACTTTTTTCAATTCCTGTCATTGCAGGCGCATTATTACTTTTTGCTTTGGGCTATATGTTCATTTTCAGGGACAACGTTTTCACAGTTGGTTTAAAAGAGAATCTGTTGATTATTCCCATGAGATAGTCAATACTTTGTAGACACAAAAAAAGAATAAAGTTAAGCTGCCAGTTCAATACGATATTGGACTGGTGGTTTTTTGTTTAGTTTTCGTAAAGGCTTGATGTAATTAAAGTAATGTACGTTTTCTGCAACAACTTGGTGTATGTCATCACACTTCCAGTACTGGAAGTGTGATGACATAACGTCTTTGAATCTGCCGAAGAAAGATTCAATAACAGCATTATCTCTTGGGGTTCCAGCTCTTGACATACTTTGAATTACA
>JAZUPI010000062.1:0-25370 GCA_045605085.1 Acutalibacteraceae bacterium | reverse complement strand
GTTGTGATAAATCACAGTGAAGTTTTACACCTACGGCGTAAAGTGAAGTTAAGTTTGCCAACATCACTTGCGAAGCAAACTTCACTACGAAGTAACTTCACTCACTTTAGTGAACTTCACTTGCCGTCAGGCAAACTTAGTCAGGAATTGGTGCCTAATGCCTACTTCCGTATTTGTCTTATGTCTTCGCCTGTAAATTCAAGCACCTCAAAGCTGTTAAGGCGTGAGGTAAGGCGCTGACCGTAGCGTGCTTCAAGCTCTGTTACGGAAAGGTTGGAAATTATAATCAAGGCCTTGCCATTAAGAATTGCATCACATACAAGCTCGTTAATTGAAGCGTTACCGAAGTCGGACTCAAACTCTGCACCTAAGTCGTCGATAATAACAAGGTCTGCATCGTTTATTTCTTCCTCAAGGCTTGAATCACTTCTGCCAAAGCTTTCGTTTTTGAGCTGCTTTACAATTTTTGAGGTTGTGTTGTAGTAAACGCTGTAGCCGTTTGTAGTAACCTTATTGAGTACTGCAAGGGCGAGGTGCGTTTTGCCAAGTCCTGTGCCACCACAGAAGAAAAAGCTATTTGAATGTGGTGTGAAGTTTTCGGCGTATGCTTTAAGCATTTCGTAGCAGCCACGCATATATTCCCTTGGTGAATAGCCCAAAGCTCTGTCTTTAATATCTGTATAAAGATTTACGTCGAAGGTATCGAAGGTTGACCTTGCCAACAACGGACTGCAGGAAAGCTCACTGACTGAAAGCTGTTGTAAAAGCTGAAGGTGACAGTCACAAAGCTTGCCGTTTAAAATACCTGAATCATTACACAATTTACAGGTGTACGGAATTTCAAGGTAGTCCTCAGGGTAGCCTGCTGCTTTAATAAGCTCTTTTTTTGCTGCCTGCGCTTCAAGGTTTCTTTTTGCGATTTCTGCAATGTTGATTTTACCACCGTTGCCACCAACGCTTCTTATAACCTGAAGAGCAGCATTTTTCATATCGTTTTCAATGTCGAGGAGCTCAGGGTGTTTTGTAATAACTTCTTTTCTGCGCATTTCAGCAAGGCTTTCTGCTTGCTGGCGTCTGTTTTTAAGCGCAATCTCGGCTTTCTGATAAATTATTTCGGAAAACTTCATTTATTCTCCTCCTCGTCGGCAAATTTTTTAGCCCAATCAAGAACACTGCTTCTGCCGACCTTTTCTGTATCGTAAGATTTTTTAACTTCCTTAGGCAAGTTTTTTTTCTCTTTTTCCATAGCCTGCTCTGGCGTTGTGATACCTGAGCGTGCCCATTTTTTAAGTAGCTTATTTGCCTCGGAAAAAATCTTATTTGTTTCTGTTAATGCGTAACATATAAGCTGGTCCGAGCAACCCCACTCAATACACCATTCACGAAGGAATTTATGAATTCTTGGTGTAGGGGAGTCACCGTCCACCCCTGCAACGTCTTTAATGTTTTTGAAGCAATCGTTGACTTTGTCTAATGCAAGTAATTCTTTTTCTACTGCTTCCATAGAGTCTATACCACGCTTTGCCCAATCCTCTGCCCTGCTTTTAATTGCAGAGGAGGAAGTTTTACCCTCGCACTTCTGCTGCTGCAAAAGTGTAATTATAACTTCGGGTGGAAAGCCGTAGTAGTCGTAAATCATAAGAATAAGAGCTTGTGTATCATAGCCAAAGGTACCCAGAATGCTTTGAGCTTCGTTGTAAACCAAGGTAAGCTCGGGCTCTTCGGAAAGACGCAATGCAATATCTCTTTGTGTAGGCTTTTTAAGGGGAAGTGGGCGTGGAGTTACCTTAGATGTTTTTGCAGTTTTTTCTATCTGTGTTGCTTCTTCTACAGGACAAACACATTTTGCATTACCCTTAGCCTCTTTACATAACGCCTCGTCTACTAAGTCGTCAACGGAAATTACACCATAATTTTCCCAATAGCAAAGGCAATCCTTTACGTCATTAACAGTAAGTCCTGTACATTCAGAAATCTGACACGCATCCGACGTGCCCTCGGGATTCCTCAATATAAAAAGCAAAACTTTAAAGCTTGCTGCAGGAGCAAGCTTTAAATGTTTATCGATTACTTCTGTAGGAACGGCAACTGCACCGTTAAGATAGTCGCATTTTAATTTAATCATAAATTTTATTCAGGGAAATTCACAATAACACCAACGGATTTACCATTTACGTACTGTGCAATACCTGCCATATCTATATTTTTAGAAAGTGTTCTGCCGGCAACAGCATAGCCACCCTTTGGAGAAATGCATACGGCATATGCACTTTCGTCGGCTGTACCACCGAATGAGCGTGCCCAGGTAAGATTTCCGTACAGGTCAAAGGATGCAATAACAATGTCGTCGCCACCACGTGTTGTAATACCCTTGAAGTCTCTTGTGGAGGAGTTGGAGCAGCCGACTGCAACGAAGGAGCCGTCCTCTTTTTCAACAATGTCAACAAGGTTATCGTCGTACTGACCTCTGAATGGCTTTGCGAATGAAATACCAAGTGTTTCGTCAAGCTTGATTATATAAGCATCATAACCACCACGGGAGCCCATGTTATCAATAAACAAGCTGTCAGGATGGCTCAGGTCGTTGGAGTTTGAACGGCCAACAATAACAACGCCACCTGTTTTACAAGCAGTAATGCCGGAGAAAAGGTCGTTGCCTGTACCTGCAATAGGTGTTGCCGAATCAAACTTACCCTTTGAGGTAAACTTAACAACGCCACCATCTGTTTTGCCTAAGCATGGGAAAAGATTGCCTGATGCAAAGTTACCTACGCAGTAAATGCCACCATCTTTTTCCACGCAAACGTCGTTAAAGGTGTCTGTATTACCACCAACAACGTTTTTCCACACAAGCTTACCATTTGAATCGTATTTAACAATACATGCAGCAGATTCGAGAGCCGGTTTGTTGAAGCCCGCTGCATCACCGTCGTTAGTACCAACAGTACCTACTGCAATTATGCCTCCGTCGGAGGAAAGTGTTCCGGCATTGAAAAGGTCAACGGTCGAAGTACCGAAAACCTTGTGCCAGAGCTCGTTACCATCCTTGTCAAATTTATAAACTGTAGCATCGTAGTAACCCTTTGTAGGGTCCTTTGAAACGTTGACGCCACCTACGTTCTTACCATAGCCTACTGCATAGAATGAGCCATCCTTATTTACAATAACGTCGTTAAGCACAAGAAGACCTGACTTACTGCCTATTGCCTTACGCCATACCTCGTTACCCTTTTTGTTGTACTTAACAAGAACGGTGTATGGTGTTTTGTAGCCTAAGCTTTCAAAACCTTTGAAATCACCATTCTTGGAGTTTGTAATGTTGGCTGCAATGAAGTTGCCATCACTATCCGAATCTATGCTTGAGAAGTAGTCTGCCTCGGTACCACCCAAAGAGCATTTCCACTGAATAGCAGCAGGTTCAACGGTGGATGGGTTACTTGTGATTTCTTGCATCTGAGTATATGGCTCGCTGTTCTGGTCGAGAGCAGTATTACCCATACCGTCTGTAATGGGAACACCTGTTGTGCCTAAAACAACACTTCCACCAGGCTTCTGTGCGTTAGGATCCTGCTGAATAACAACCTGCTCAGTTACTGTCTCACCCTTGGAGTTTGTAACCTCTTCACCCTTGTTGTTTGTAACAGGTACGTTAACTGTAACGTCAACGTTTTCATAAATTACGGTTGTAAGCGTGTTACCCTTGTTATCTGTAACTGCTTCACCTTGAAGAGTTGTTTTTTCTTCACCGTTTTCGTCTGTAACAACGTCGTAGGAAACGGTAGTTTTTTCTTTACCGTTTTCGTCTGTAACTGCCTCGCCCTGAAGCGTTGTTTTTTGTTCACCATTTTCGTCTGTAACAGGAACGAACGTAATTTCAGTAACGTTTTCACCTGAGGCATCTGTGACGTTATTTCCGTTAATGTCCGTAACGGCTACAATTACCTTCTCTGTAACAGGTACTTCTACCTGTACAGTAACAACCTCTTCAGTTTTTTCAGTTACAACTGCAGTTACAAGCTCTGTAACCGGAACCTCGGTTGTTTCAGGTACAAGGGTAACAACCATACCTGAGTCGTCTGTAATTGCAATACCGTTTTCGTATGTTGCATATACTACAGGTGGGAGCGTAGGAGCAGTAGGACCTTTGTCCTTGCCGAATTTACCACCCTTACTTAAAAGAACGGCACCTGTAACTGCACCTGCAATTATACATAAAATTACAGGAATGAGAATCAATGCAATTTTGCGATTTTCTGCTTTTACTGTTTGTTTAGTTGAAACAGCAGGTGGTGCCGAAGTAGTCTTTTTTGCACCATCAATTGGTGGTGGGGTAGGTTTTTTTGTACCATCAATCGGTGGAGGAGCAGGCTTTTTATTGTCCGGTGCGTTTGTAGGGTTTGTTTTCTTTTCGTCCATTATGTAAACCTCCGTTATAGGTTAAGTTTTGTAATTCAGAGTATAGTCACTCATTCTATTATATAATACCATAGTTGCTTTTATTTTTCAATTGGAAAAACCTAACAAAACAAAAATATTACATATTACATAAAAAAGAAGGATTGTTATTATGTAATATCAATAATTTTTGCATTTTACTCAAAAAAATCGTTGAAATGGGAGAATTTATGTGCTAAAATACCAAACATAGTAACCTTTTATAGTTTTCAGGTATTAGGCGAAAAATTGACTTAGGTCTAAACATATATGCTTAGGAGGAATTTGTTTTGAAAGCATACAGTAGAGAAAACATCCGTAATGTTGCAATTGCAGGTCACGGTGCAAGAGGTAAAACAACTCTTGCAGAAGCAATGCTTTATCTTTCCGGAGCATCTGACAGATTAGGTAAAGTTGCAGATGGTAACACAGTGCTTGATTTTGATGCAGAAGAAAAAAAGAGAAAAGTATCCGTTTCTTCAGCTCTTGCTAACTTTGAGTGGAGAGACAGAAAAATTAATATTATTGATACTCCCGGTCTTTTTGACTTTGAAGGCGCTCGTGCAGAGGGTATCAGAGCAGCAGAATCAGTTATTGTTGTTCTTTCCTGTGGTCACAACGTTGACGTTGGCGCTGAAAAAACCTTAAGAATTGCAGGTAGAAAAGGTCTTTCTAAGTTTATTGTTGTTACAAAGTGCGACGGTGAAGACAGAGATTTCTTCAAAACACTTAACAGTTTAAAAGAGAAATACAGTACAGCAATTTGTCCTGTTGTTATTCCATACGTTGTTGATGGTAAGGTGGATTGCTACGTAAACTTCCTTCAGAATAAAGCTTTCAAATATGACAATGGTAAGGCAACAGAGGTTGCAATGCCATCTGACGCATTGATTGATGACATTCACGCTGCATTTACAGAGGCTGTTGCTTCTGCAGATGACGAGCTTATGATGAAATTCTTCGAGGGTGAAGAGTTTACACATGATGAGATCGTTGCAGGTCTTTCACAGGGTGTTTTAGACGGTACCGTTATTCCTGTATATGCTTGTTCAGGTCTTACAACAGACGCTGTTGACCTTGTTATGAATGGTATTACAAAGCTTGCTCCATGTCCAAAGGACGAGGGCGATATTGCTTGTGACGTAAACGGACCTCTTGCAGCAATCTGCTTCAAAACAGTTGCCGACCCATTCATTGGTAAGATGTCCTTCTTTAAGGTTGTTTCAGGTAAAATTACTGCTGCTACAAAACCATACAATGCCCGTACAGAGGAAGAAGAAAAAATGGGTAAAATCGTTATGGTTAAGGGCGCAAAGCAGGAGGATGCAACAGAAATTATTGCCGGTGATATCGGCGTTGTTACAAAGCTTGCAGGCTTCAAGACAGGCGACGTAATGTGCGACGCTAAAAATCCTGTAGAGCTTGCAGGTGTTGACTTCCCTGCACCTTGCTATTCAATGGCAGTTAACGTTGTTAAGAAGGGTGAAGAGGATAAGGTTGCTTCCGGTCTTAACAAGTTGGCAGAAGAAGATGGCTCAATGCACTTCTATACAAATAAAGAAACTAAAGAGCAAATCGTTTCAGGTCTTGGTGAACAGCACCTCGAATCCATCGTATCTAAGCTTAAAAACAAATACGGTGTAGAGGTTGAGCTTACTGCACCAAGAGTTGCTTACAGAGAAACTATCCGTAGAACTGTTGACAAGCAGGGTAGACATAAAAAGCAGTCCGGTGGTCATGGTCAGTTTGGTGACGTTTGGATCCGTTTCGAGCCATATATGGGCGAAGAGGATTTCGTTTTCACAACAGACGAGGTTGTTGGTGGCGCAGTTCCAAAGAACTTCTTCCCTGCAGTTGAAAAGGGACTTCTTGAATGTATCGCAGGTGGTCTTATTGCAGGTTACCCAATGGTTGGCATTAAGGCTTGTCTTCACGATGGTTCTTACCACCCTGTTGACTCTTCTGAAATGGCATTCAAGATGGCAGCACGTATTGCCTTCAAGGCAGCTGTTCCTGAGGCAACACCTACAATTCTTGAGCCGGTTGGTACACTTAAAGCATACGTTCCGGATGATAACTTAGGTGATATCATCAGTGACGTAAACAAGCGTCGAGGCAGAGTTCTTGGTATGGGACCTGCTGAAGAAACAATGACTCAGGAGCTTGTTGCTGAAGTTCCAATGGCAGAAATGAGCGATTTCGCAATTGCACTTCGTTCCGTAACAGCAGGCAGAGGCTACTTCTCACTTGAATTTGCTCGTTACGAGGATGCTCCTGCACACGTTGCAGAAAAAGTTATTGCAGAGGCTAAGCTCGATGAAGATGAGGATTAAGCCCTAATAAAAATAAAAACACTTTTACTAATAAGACAAATAAAGCTTCCTATGAAAAAAGACACCCTCTCACGAGAGGGTGTCTTTTTTAGTTAGGAGTTAGGAATTGAGGGACCTGTGGTCGGCAATTATAAGCTGTCGCGAGAAATCAAAAATTACTCAATACAACCTTCCTGCAAACCTCTTGGGATGGGAAATCGAAGATGAGCCAACCATATTTTTTAAGTGGTATTAAATCCACGTCCTCAAAGTAACGAAGAATTTTTACAGAGCTTCTTTTAGGGTTACACAAAGGACGTCCCGTAGAAAAAAAGCTTACAAAAATACCTGTTTTACAAGGTGGATTTTCCAAGGTTGGTAAAATGCAATTTTCCCACTTTTCCTTTGGTGGAAGTCTGTACCAATCCTGCATAAAAATGGCGCAGCCTTGGGACTTGTCGCGCCTTGCCATAACAGAGGATAGGTGGGTTTTACCTAGGTAAGTACCCTGGTCGGGCCACTGTGAAAAATTAAGACCTGTATTGAAATCGTTATATTTTTTGTTGCTCTCGTCAATGGAAAATCTGTTGAATAAAACAAGCCTGCCCCTTACCTCGTAAAGCAGAGGAATTCGGTTTTCCTTGTACCATATAGCGTCGTTAAGATAATTGTCAAAAAACGTGTCGAAGGTTGCCTCGTGGGAGTCACCATTGTCTCGTTTTATGCTGATGACTATTGCTTCCGACGGGTTATTTTCGAGAAAGCCTTTACACTCGTCAAGCACGTCCTCAAGTAAAAGGGGGGTGCTTTTCCAACGGCTTTTGCGACACCTTGCCACGTCGTGAACAAGACGTAATCTGTTACCCATTTTTTCTACTCGCAGGTCAAGAAAACGCACACCAATGTTAAGCTGTTGGGTAATGCTCAGTGACTGACATTTTGAAAAATATGAAAACTGACAAAACCTTGTGGCACTGTCGTGGGTGCCGGGTAGATTAATCTCAGAAATTAACGTGTTATCGGGGATTTTTTTCATCCATTCATTCATAGTAAACCCTTTCAGATTCTAAAAAAAGCTCCCGATAGGGAGCTTTTCAGGTTGGTTTGTTATTTTGCGCCCTCGTGAGTAAAGATGACTGCAACAGTTTGGAAAAGAATTTTAATATCGCCCATAATGGAACGTGTTCTGATATATTCCATATCGTAAACAATTTTTTCTTCAGGCTTAAGGTCGTAACCGCCGTTAACCTGTGCAAGACCTGTAAGACCGGGTGTTACAGCAAGTCTGTGCTTGAAGCCGTGAATGTATTTTTCGAACTCCTCGTAGAAGCAATCTCTTTCAGGTCTTGGACCTACAAAGCTCATCTGACCAATAAGAATGCACCATAATTGTGGAAGCTCGTCCATGCGTGTTTTTCTGAGAATTTTACCGATTTTGGTAATGCGAGGATCGTCGTCGCCTGCACTCCACTGGGCACCGTTAACCTCAGAGTCCTTAACCATGGTTCTAAATTTGTACAAGTCAAAAGGCTTTCCGTTTTTGCCGAGGCGCTCCTGCTTATAAATGGCAGGGCCGTCTGAGGATGCTTTTACTACGATTGCTATAATAAGCATAGGAAAAAAAAGAAGAATAAGAGCACCAAAAGCGACACAAACGTCGAATAACCTTTTTATAACTTTATAAAAAATGCCACCACTAATTTTTTCGGGAGCATCTATGAAATATTCTTTATCGGATTCGTAGGGGATTATAATCTGAGCTGCTTGTTCCTTTTTAGGAACTGTATCGTTAGTTACAGTAGCCACAAAATTTCTCCTTAATAAGACATTTTTCTTGCTCTCATTCTATTATATAAAACAGCTTTTGTCAATAAAGGCATATGAATTTTGCTCAAATGGAAAAATTTTAGATATTTAATTGGCAAATATAACCAAAATGTGAACAAAGGCAAAATATTACAGAAATACAATATATGTATTATATTGCTTTTTTATTATCTATATGCTAAAATTTAATCTGTATAATTATCTGTTATTCGTGAGGTATTATAATGTTTAAGAAATTTATCGGTTTTATAAAGACAAATATTAAACTAATAATGTTTATAGGAGATATGTTAAGCATTATGGTGGCGTTTGTGGCAGCCAGCTACCTTAAGTTTGATGCTCCCTCACTTTTCGATTCATGGTTTTCAGGGAATATGTACTACATTTTTGCAGTCGACTTTTTTGTAACAATACTGATGTTTATTGTTTTCAAGGTCTACAAAATTATGTGGCAGTACGTGGTTGTTTCCGACTATTTTAAGCTTGTAAAAGCATTTATAGTTGCAAAGCTTATTACCTGTGGCTGCTTCTTCTACATATGGACGTATCCATTCTTGGGTCAGCGTTACACACGCTCATTCCTTACGTGGATGTTTATGTACTCTGTTATAAGCATGTGCTTCCTGATTGTTGAAAGATTTATGGTCTTCGCAGGTTACCGTGAGTGGAGAAAATTGCTTGTAGCCGAAAAGGGCTTGGGCAACGGCAAGCGCGCAAATGTTATGATAATTGGTGCAGGTAGCGCAGCCTTCAGACTTATTGAAGAATTACACCGTCCTAAGTTTGCAGTAAAATACAACGTTGTTGCACTTATAGATGACAGTACAACAAAGCAGGGTGAATACCTTGGTGGCGTAAAGATTGTTGGAGGTCGTGACAAAATCATTGAAGCTGCTCAGCAATTTGACATTGACGAGATTTTCTTTGCAGTGCCATCTGCAAGTGAGGAAACAAAGAAGGAAATTTTAGAGATTTGTAGTGAAACAGGTTGTGTTTTGAAAACTCTTCCCGGTATCTCAAGCATGGAGAAAAACGGAAGCATAAGCACGTCACTCAGAAAGGTTGATTATACTGACCTTCTTGGTAGGGAGCAGATAAAGCCTGACCTTACAAAGGTTTTTGAGCTTTTAAAGGATAAAACTGTCTTTGTTTCCGGTGGTGGAGGCTCAATTGGTAGTGAGCTTGTAAGGCAGATTGCGAAAAGTGGAGCTGCAAAAACGATTATAATTTTCGATATTGCTGAAAATGGTGCCTATGAAATTCAGCAAGAAATCAAAAGAAAATATCCCGAAACAGACCTTAAGGTGCTTATTGGCTCCATAAGAGATTTGAAACGTCTTGCAGAAGTTTTCCGGGAATATAAGCCGCAGATTGTTTACCACGCAGCAGCACACAAGCATGTGCCACTTATGGAGGACAGTCCTAAGGAAGCAGTTAAGAACAACGTTTTCGGTACCTACAACCTTGCAGCAACAGCAGATGCCTTTGGTGTTGAGCGTTTCGTTATGATTTCAACCGACAAGGCAGTTAACCCCACAAACGTTATGGGTGCAACCAAACGAATTTGTGAAATGGTTGTACAGTCCTTCAATAAAATTTCAAAAACAGAGTATGTTGCAGTTCGCTTTGGTAACGTTTTAGGCTCTAATGGTAGCGTTATTCCGTTATTTAAAGAGCAGATTGAAAACGGTGGTCCCGTAACCGTAACACACCCTGACATTATCCGTTACTTTATGCTCATACCTGAGGCTGTTTCACTTGTGCTTCAGGCAGGTGCATACGCAAAGGGTGGCGAAATATTCATTCTTGATATGGGCTCACCTGTAAAAATCAGGGAGCTTGCAGAAAACCTTATCCGTCTTGCCGGATACACACCCGGTGTAGATATGGAAATTGTTTACACAGGTCTTCGTGAGGGTGAAAAGCTTTATGAAGAGCTTCTTATAAGCGAGGAAGGAATTCAGAAAACAGAAAACGACCTTATTTACGTTGCAAGACCAATGGAATTTGATTCGGAAAAGTTATTTGAAAAAATTAACTATACAAAAGGAATTATAGAACAGGCAACACCACAGGAAATCGTTAAAATTGTTATGGAGCTTGTTCCGTCCTTTAAGCCAAACAACCCTAACTTTGTACAAGCAGAGAAAATTGATGAGGATACTGTTTCCGTCTGAGTTTAACTTGACGGAAAGCCTCATTCAAAAACTGCAAGGATTATTTTTCGCCAACTTAATTGGAGGTAATAGACAATGAAAATTTTATATATTACCTCTGACGGCTTTGATACGCCAAGTCCAAACAACCAGATGGCAGAGGTTATGCTCAACGACTTCCTTGACAGTGGGTGCCAGGTTCACCTTATACAAAGCCATCGTACAGGAAGGTTTGAAGACATTCCAAGGTCACTTCAAAACAAAACGGGCTTTACCTGTGACGTTGTAAAGAGAAAGGTCTTTGACAGAAACAGGTTTATTAAAAGGTATCTTAACGACGTGCTTTACGCGTTTTCTGCAATGAAAAACTGGCTGAAGGTTAAAGATGCGGACGTTGTTTACCTGCAGTCAAACCCTACAATTCTGTACCCGATGCTATTGTTAAAGCTTTTTAAAAAATTACCGATACTATATTGCATATACGATGTGTGGCCAGGTCACGCTTACGATATAGGCGTGGTAAAAAGCAAGCTCCTCTACAATGTTTTCAGGTTACTCAACAAGCCCTGCTACAAGCTGGCAGATGCAATATCCGTTATGAGTGAGGATATGAAGAAAACGGTTATTAGTGAGGGCGCACAGGCAGAAAAGGTTCACGTTGTTTACCCTTGGTATGACGTTAACACTGCAAGGGAAATAGCACCTGAGGAAAACAGATTTATTTCCAAGTTCAACATTGACCAAAGCAAGTTTTACGTTCAGTTTGCAGGTACCATAGGCTATGTTTTCAATTGCGAAACCATAATAGACCTGGCAAAGCGTCTTAAGGTTGAAAAAAATATTGTCATTCAGATTGTGGGTGACGGAAATGTTAAAGAGCAATTTGTGAATGACGTAAAAGCACAGGGGTTACATAATATAGAGATTTATCCCTTACAGCCTGTTGAGTTAGTGCCGGACGTGTACAGTACAGGTAACGTGTGCATCATTCCTTTGAGAAATGGCGTTATTTATAACGGTGTGCCAAGCAAAGCGCCTATTTTAATGGCGTGCAACAGGGTTATTGTAAACTCTGTAGATATAAATTCCGAATACGCGCGAACCTTTACTGAAAACAACATAGGTGTTGCAGTAAATATTGGTGATGGAGAAGCCCTCGCTGAAAAAATTAAAGAGCTTTATTATTCACCGGATAAGCGTGAGGCTCTTGCCAAAAATGCAAAAAGCTATGCACAAAAGCATTTTTCAAGCACACTTAACACTAAGAAATTCATAGATATATTCTACAAAATAGCCGAGGAGAAAAAATGAAAATTCTTTTAATGGGCTTAGGCAAGCTGAAATTTATGCCGTATATGAATTTTTATCTTGAAAACCTTGATAAAGATAAGCACGACGTCCACCTTCTCTGCTGGAACAGAGATTTAAAGCCTGATACTACTAAAAATACCAAGGGTATTACAGTTCACGAGTTCCAGTGCTATCAGGAGGACGATGTACCAAAGGAAGAAAAAATTAAAAGCTTTGCAGGCTACAGGCAGTTTGCCCTGGACCTTCTGAAAAAAGAAAAGTTTGACTTTATTTTTGTGGTTCATTCCCTTACCGGTCTTGTGCTGTGGGATTACATTTCCACAAAATATAAGGGCAGATATGTTTTCGATTACAGAGATTTTACCTACGAGAGCTTTTTACCATTTAAAGCAGCAGTAGCAACTCTTGTAAAGGGCTCGTTGTTTACGTTTGTCAGCAGTGACGTGTATAGAATGTACCTTCCACAAACGGCGGCAGCTAAAATTTATACAATTCATAACGTAGATACTTCTATTTCCGGTATTGAGGATTTTGGGCAGGATACAAACACAAATGGTCCAATCCGTTTGTCCTTCTGGGGATTTATAAGAGATTACAAGGTTAATTTAAAAATAATTCAGCAGCTAGGTAATGACAGACGTTTCCAGCTTCACTACTACGGCAGAGAGCACCAGATATGCCTTGACTTGAAAAAGTACGTTGAAGAAAACAATATAACCAACGTGTTTTTCCACGGTGAGTACAGTCCTCACGAAAGAAAGGAAATATTTAAAAACACAGACCTCGTTCATAATATTTATGACGATTCAGGTGCAAAACGTGCTATTGGTAATAAATATTACGATGGTCTTATTTCAGGTAAGCCTCAGGTTTGTATGCCTGGTTCGTATATGGGAGCGTTGTGTAAAGCAAATGGTGTTGGCTTTGTGTGTAATCCATACACAGAAGGCTTTGCTGACAAGCTTTACGATGGGTTTATTGAAATAAAAAAGAGAAATCTTAAAGAAAATTGTCAAAAGGCAATGTCTGTGATAATTGCCCAGCAACAAAAGAATATTAACAGGATAAAAGAAATTTAGGAGATGTGGCTATGTCAGCATTTTCAGGCAAAACACTTATGATTACGGGAGGTACAGGTTCATTTGGTAACGCTGTGCTTAACAGATTTCTGCAGACGGATATTAAAGAAATCCGTATTTTTTCCCGTGATGAAAATAAACAGGACGATATGCGTCACGAGTTTCAGGCAAAAATGCCTGAGGTGGCAGAAAAAATAAAGTTTTACATTGGTGACGTGCGCGACCTTGCAAGTGTAAAAAATGCTATGCACGGAGTAGACTACATTTTCCATGCGGCAGCACTAAAACAGGTGCCTTCCTGCGAGTTTTTTCCTGTTGAAGCAGTAAAGACAAACGTAATAGGTACGGAAAACGTGCTTACTGCCGCTATTGAAGCAGGGGTGCAGAACGTTGTTTGCCTTTCTACCGACAAGGCAGTGTATCCTGTTAACGCAATGGGTACCTCAAAGGCTATGATGGAAAAGGTAGTTGTTGCAAAAAGCAGAACAGTAAACCCTGAAAAAACAAAATTATGTTGTACACGTTATGGCAACGTTATATATTCACGTGGCTCTGTAATTCCTCTTTGGATTGAGCAGATAAAACAAGGTAAGCCAATTACAATTACCGAGTCGTCAATGACACGCTTTATTATGTCACTCGACGAAGCAGTTGACCTTGTGCTTTTCGCATTTGAAAACGGTGTTTCGGGAGATATACTTGTGCAGAAGTCTGTTGCTTGTACCATTGAAGTTCTTGCAAAGGCAGTTGCAGAAATATTTAACCCTGAAACAGAAATCAAGGTTATCGGTATTCGTCACGGTGAAAAAATGTACGAAACTCTTCTTACCAATGAAGAGTGCGCAAACGCAATTGATATGGGTAACTTCTACAGAGTACCTTACGATAACCGCGGACTTAATTACGACAAATATTATAGCGACGGTGACAAAAAGAGAAATACTCTTAAAGAGCTTACCTCAAACAATACTCAGCTTCTTACTGTTGAACAGGTTAAGGAAAAGCTTCTTTCTATTGATTGCATAAGGCAAGAGCTTGAAAATTGGGAGAACAAATAATTATGAAAATTCTTGTTACGGGGGCAAAGGGCTTTGTTGGAAAAAACCTTTGCATAGCCCTGCAGAACGTCAAGGACGGTAAAGACAAAACAAGAAAAATTAATACGGATATTACGTTATTCCAATGTGATGTGGACACAAGAGCACAAGAGCTGGAAAATTATTGCAGTCAGGCAGATTTCGTGTTTAACCTTGCAGGTGTAAACAAGGCAGAAAGCAAAGATGCTTTTGCAGAGGGTAATGAGAATTTCTGCAAAAAGCTTACAGATGCTTTGAAAAAATACAAGAATACCTGTCCTGTTATGTATGCAAGCTCAATACAGGCAACACTTGTGGGAAGGTATGAAAACTCCGATTATGGCAAGAGTAAAAAAACAGCAGAAGATGTGATTTTTGATTATGCCGTCGAAACAGGCGCACCTGTGTATGTTTTCCGTTTTCCTAACGTTTTCGGTAAATGGTGTAAGCCTGACTACAATAGTGCAGTTTCTACCTTCTGCCACAATATTGCCAATGATTTACCCATAAACGTAACCGACAGTAGCATTGAACTTACCCTTTTATATATTGACGATTTAGTTGACGAAATGTTCAATATTTTAAATTGTAAGGCACATCGTTGCGAATATGATGGTGTTGATGCCATAGAAAAAGAAGATGGGCGTTTTTGTTACTGTCCCCACACGCATAAAGTCACTTTAGGTGAAATTGTTAATTTACTGGAAGACTTTAAAAATCAGCCGTCAACACTTTTCATACCCGAAATGCCACAAGGCTCTTTAGAAAAGAATTTGTACGCTACGTATCTTTCTTACCTTCCAAAAGAAAAGGCGTCATTCCCTTTGAAAATGAACGTTGATGACAGAGGAAGCTTTACAGAGCTTTTCAAATCTCTCAGCAGTGGGCAGGTAAGTGTTAACGTGTCAAAGCCGGGTGTTACAAAGGGTCAGCATTGGCACAACACAAAGTGGGAGTTTTTTGTTGTTGTTTCAGGCAAGGGTCTTATTCAGCAAAGAAAAGTTGGCACGGATGAAATTCTTGAGTTTTACGTAAACGGTGAAGAAATTCAGGCTGTTTATATGTTACCGGGCTACACCCACAACATTATTAATCTTTCCCAAACAGAAAATCTTGTAACTGTTATGTGGGCAAGCGAAAATTTTGACGCCAAAAAGCCTGACACTTTTTTTGAAATTGTAGAAAAATAAACGGATTAACACGGATGTGATACCATGAAATATGCACTTATAGGCTGTGGCAGAGTTGCACCAAGCCATATTAAAGCTGCAAGGGCAAACAATATTGAGATTGTTGCGATTTGCGATATTGATTATGAAAAGGCAGTTAACTTTGCACAGGACAATAACCTTTCCAACGTGGCAATTTACAGTGACTACAAAGAAATGCTTTCAAGGGAAAAAGTGGATTTTGTAAGCATTGCAACCATAAGTGGCACCCACGGGGAAATTGCTTGCTATTGTGCAGGTCAGGGTGTTAACTTTTTAGTTGAAAAGCCTATGGCAATGAGCATTGCAGAGGCTGACGAAATAATAGAAAAAGCCAAAGAAAGTGGCGTAATAGCAGGTGTGTGCCATCAGAACAGATTCAATATAGCCGTGCAGGAGCTTAAAAGGGCAGTGGACCTGAATCGTTTCGGAAAGCTTTCACACGGCAGCATACATATCCGTTGGAACAGAGATGAAAGCTATTACATTCAGGATGATTGGCGTGGTAAATGGGCAACAGATGGTGGCGCACTTATGAATCAATGTATCCACGGAATAGATTTGCTTCGTTGGGTTTTCGGTGATGAGGTCGAGTCAGTTTACGGCTCTGTAAGAAATCACCTTCATCCATACATTGAGGCAGAGGATGTAGGTGTTGCTGTTGTAAACTTTAAAAATGGTGCAGTTGCAACAATTGAAGGTACTGTTAACACTATAGAAAGCCTTGAACAGACACTTTGTGTTTTTGGTGAAAAGGGTATGGTAAGGTTAGGTGGTATGAACGCCTCTGCTGTAGACGTATGGACCTTCGCTGACGAAGAAGCAGCAGACGAGGACAGACGCTTTATTGAAGAAAAGGCACCTAACGTTTATGGTAACGGACACACAAGTCTTTTCCTTGATTTTGTAAACGCTATTAACGAAAAAAGACAACCGTACGTAGACCTGTACGCAGGTAAGCGCGCAGTTGAAATGATTCTTTCAATATACAAAAGCCAGAAAACAGGGGCGAAGGTTACCTTCCCGCTTACAGACTTTGCATCTATAGATATGAAATAGCAAGAAGCCTTCCGTCAGGATGGCTTCTTGCTTCCTCTCGCAACCTGTGTGAATTTTGTGTAGCAACAATCAACAAAAACCTGTTAAATCCACTTTACAACAAAAGTGTTTACTCGCCAACAATAAATGTGTTGTAAACACTATAATTTTTTCAGGGTGATTTTCAATGTGTTGCAATGAAAGAATAGCTCGGATAAGGGATTGCAGGAGTATTACTCAAAAAGAAATGGCAGAAAAGCTTGGAATAATTCAATACAAAATAAAAGGAAAGTTAAAATCCCATAGTCAAGGTTTATGAACCTTAACTATGGGTTGTTTTTTACACCAATTCATCAAATTCCGGCATGATGTGTTCTGTTGTAGCAAAGAACATAAGCTTCATTTCAGCATATGAATATTCGTTTAAATCAGATTTCTGACTTGCACGCTTTGAGTTAAGCTTTTTGTCTATTGAGTAAATTGCAACAAGTGTGTTTTTGTTTCTTACCACTATGCCATCGTCATCAATTGTGCCGTCGAACTCAAGTACTATATTACTGTCGTTTTCAGGTACCGTGTATAGAGCAACAAGGTTTTTGGTTTCAACACCGTATTTCTCAGAAATTGCAGCAATATATTTGTTGTCGGCAGAGTCGCTGAGCTCCATTTCACCTGTCTTTTGATAGGTTTTTTCTGTGGAAGACTGTGTAACCTGTTCGGAAAAATTCTCAGGAACGAAAGGCTGAGCATTATCATCGGGCACAAATGGAAGATCTTCGTCAGGCTCTTCAGGTGTTGGTACTGTACCGGGGACTATAGGCTTAACCTGTCCTGAAACAACCTGAGTTTCTGTTACCGGTCTTTGGGGCTCTGTCTGTGGCTCCTGTACAAACGGAAGCTCCTCTTCAGGCTCTTCAACGTGAGCCTGATTATTGTTAACTATAGGTGCCTGGACATTCTGTGACGGTTGAACCTGTACATTGCCACCTGTAGGAGGTGGTGTTACTTGCTGTGCAGCAATTGTTGTGGTTTCGGCAACCTGTGGTGCAGGCTGCGCAATAAATTCCATTGCAATTGAGTAAATTCCGAAAAGCAGTGCAGAAGCACAAACACCTAACACTACTGTAATAACAATAAGCTTTTTTGACATAAGATTCACCTGTGTATGTATAAATACGTTTTGTTTTGATTTTTCAACAGGTTAATTGTAACACAAAAAACTTTTTATTTCAACTTAACGAGCAACTATTTTTCTTGCAATTAAGATATATTATATAGTATAATTACAATGTATAAGTATTTAAGGTGGTGTAGTATATGTTTTTATGTCCTCAACCAAAAAAGCTAGAATTGAAAAAGGGTTGTTTAAGATTTTCTGTTGGCGAAGAGCCACAGCCACAGGTTAAAATAACACCGTTACTTGCCCAAAAGGAAAGCTACCGTATAGAAATTGATGAAAACGGTGTAAGAATTGAGGCAGCAGACGAGGCAGGGGCATATTATGCAAAAATTACACTCAGTCAGCTTTCTAAAAACTATAGAGGCTGTTTACCTTATATCTACATTTACGATGAGCCCGATTACAAATACCGTGGCTTTATGATAGATTCCTGCCGTCACTTTTTCTCTGTTGACGAGCTGAAAAAGATGATAAATGCAGCATCGTATTTCAAATTTAATAAATTCCATTTCCATTTGTCAGATGACCAGGGCTTCCGTGTTGAGCTTAAGTCATATCCACAAATCACCCAGGTTGGCTCGGTACGTTACGGCTCGCATTTTGGTAAATCACATAATGACGACGAAATTTATAGTGGCTTTTACACCAAATCAGAGCTTTGCGAAATAGTTGAATTTTGTCACGAAAGACATATAGAGGTAATCCCTGAATTTGACGTGCCCGGTCACACAAGCGCCGTGCTTTCTGCTATGCCTGAGCTTTCTTGTACAGGTGAGCAGATTAAACCACAGACTACTGCAGGTGTTTTCCAGGATGTTTTGTGTGTAGGCAACGAAGAAACCTACAAAATGGTTTGCGCTGTTCTTGACGAGCTGTGCGAAATTTTCCCGTCAGAGTATATTCACATAGGTGGCGATGAGGTCCCTAAGGCTCATTGGAACGAGTGTGAAAAGTGCAAGGCAAAAAAGGATGAGCTCGGACTTAAAACAATGGAAGAGCTTCAGGGTGCATTTACTCAGGAGATTGCAGGGTACCTTAAGAAAAAGGGTAGAAAAGCTATCTGCTGGAATGAGGCAATACGTGGCGGCAACGTTGAAAACGACAATATTACAGTTGCCTGGTGGATGGACAAAACTGACGCTTCTCTTAAGTGGGCAAACAGTGGTGCACCTGTAATTATGGAAACCTTCTCGCCATATTACGTAGACTATCCACACGGAATGCATTCCCTTCGTGACATATACGTACATAATCCTAAAAACACACGTGGAATGACTGACTTGGGAAAAAACTCCATAATCGGCATAGAAAGTCCTATATGGACGGAGTTTGTTACAGATTTTTCTAAAATGGCGCAGATGTGTTTCCCACGTTGGCTTGCAGTTTCCGAAAATGCGTGGAACAGCTACGACAAAAAGGATTTTCCGAAATTTCTTAAAACAGTAGTATTTTTCTGCGAAGTGCTTGGTGAAATGGGCATTACGCCTGCACCTGAGGAAGAGTGGAATATTCTTCCGCATACAAGACTTTCACAAACACTGAGCTTTGCAACTAAAAATATTTCAAAGAAAACCATAGTAGACTTTTTTAGAGGTAATAATAAATGATTAAATATTCCGTAATAGGAACATCGTGGATTACAAAATCCTTTATAGAAGGTGCAGAGCTTTGCGAGGAGTTGGTGCTTGATGGTGTCTACTCACGTACACAAGAAAAGGGTAGTGCTTTTGCAGAGGATGTGGGTGCGGAAAGGGTGTTCACTTCCTTTGATGACTTACTTTCAAGTGACACAGACCTTGTTTACGTGGCGTCACCGAATGCATTTCACTACAGTCAATGCAAAGCTCTTTTGGAAAATAATAAGCACGTTATTTGCGAAAAGCCCATAACAATTTCTTCCGAAGAATTTGAGGAGCTTTGCATACTTGCACGTAAGAAAAGCCTTGTATATTTTGAGGCTATAATGTATATGCACACAAATGCCAGAAAAGTTCTTGCAGATGCAGTTGGTAAAATCGGTAATGTAAGAAGTGCAACTGTAGATTTTTCTCAGCTTTCATCAAAATACAAAGCACTTGTAAATGGTGAGCTTCCTAACATTTTCAACCCTGTAATGCAGACGGGTGCTCTTAACGATTTGGGAATTTACTGTGTGTACCCGGTAGTTGATTTGTTTGGTATGCCCGAAGAAGTTATTTCGTCGCAGCACTTCCTTTCAACAGGTGCAGACGGTTGTGGCGCAGCTCTTTTCAAATATTCAGATAAGCTTGTTACCATAACCTACTCAAAAATCGGTCAAAGCCGAGGTGTTTCACAGTTTTTCGGTGACCTTGGCACAGTTACTGTGGGTAGCATTTCTCAAACAGACGAAATTTGCATTTACAATAACGATGGCGAAAAAACAGAGCTAGTTCCCGATATTGAGAAAAAGTACCTTATGAAAAACGAGGCAGAATCTGCTGTTAAGTTTATAAACGATCCATCAAGTGAATTTTTAAAGGAATGTCAGGATATGAATTTTAAGGTTCTCAGATGTATGGAAAAAATGAGGGTAAAGAATGTTTGAAAAAGAGCTTAAAGAGTTTTTGCTTTCAAAGGGCGTAAGTGACGTTGGTTTTTGTCAGGTGGACGACACTGTTGCAGAAGGTCTGGACTATGCAGTAAGCATTGTGGTAAGACTTTCAGATGCAATTGTTGACGAAATTACAGACGAGCCTACTGCAACCTACTTTAACCACTACAGAACAGTAAATGCTTTTATTGACAGGTGCTTACTGGAAGCAGGTCTTTTCTTACAGGAGAAGGGGTATAAATATATTACCGTTGCTGCCTCACAGAGTATGCCCGGCACACATTACAACGGCAGATATAGTCACAAAAAGGCAGCAAGGCTTTCGGGTCTTGGTGACGTGGGAAAAAACTCTTTGTTTATACATAAAGAATATGGTACAAGGGTGCGTCTTGGTACACTTTTTACCGATTGTCCCTTAGAGGGTGAGGGCGAATTGAATAACCGTCTTTGCAACGGATGTGATGCGTGTGTTAAAGCGTGTCCGTCAGGAGCAATAAGTGGTAAGGATTTTGTCCCCGGTATCCAAAGGGAAGAAATATTTAATCCTGCACTTTGCAGCGATTATATGAAAAAACAGTTTCACCACATCGGCAGAGGCGTTGTGTGTGGAATTTGTATGAAGGTTTGTCCATACAACAAATAGAAACGAGGTGGTTTTGTGGCAAAGATTTTAATAGCAGACGACGAAGACCTTATAAGAAAGCTTATTCGCGATTGCCTTGAAAAGGACGGTCACCAGGTTTTAGAGGCAGAAAACGGTTTGCAGGCACTTGCACTATTCAGGTCAAATAAGGATATTGCTCTTTGCATTCTCGACATTATGATGCCTGAAATTGACGGATGGGGCGTTTGTCGCAAAATCCGTGAAACAAGTGGGGTACCTGTAATGCTTGTTTCTGCAAGGTCACAGGATTTTGACCAGATTATGGGCTTTGAAAGTGGTGCAGATGACTACGTTACAAAGCCGTTTTCACTTGTTGTTTTAAGCAAAAGAATCAATATGCTTTTACAGAGGGGGGCAGTGCAGACACCCACAAAGCCTGTAAGTGATGCATTTTATGAGCTTGACGGTCTTACTGTTGACTGTGCATCCTACGAGGTAAGGGTGAATGGTGAGCTTATTGACCTTACTCTAAAAGAGTTTGAAATAATTAAGAAATTTATTAAGTCACCCGGCAGAGTTTACTCTCGCGATAAGCTTGTAACTGAGCTTTGGGGCGACGACTACGCTGGTGACGTAAGAACAGTTGACTCACACATTGCCAGAATAAGAACCAAGCTTGGTGAGTGGGGCGCAAAAAATCTTGTTACCGTTTACGGTACAGGCTATAAGTTTGAAGATAGATAGTAAAAAGAGGTGAGAGTTTAATGAAAAGGCATAAGCTAGGCATCAGAGCCAAATTTTTCCTTGAATTGGGTGCAATTATTGCCGTCTGCTTAATAGGTATCGCCTTTGTTAACTCGCAGCTTCTTGAGAGTGTGTATATATGGAATATGGAACGCACCTTCAGTGCAATTGCCCAGGACGTTGAAAGGGCAGGCAACAACTATTTTTCTGTTATTTCAGAATATGAAGTAACCCACAATGTAAGCATAGATTATTACGACGAAGTTGACAATTTCCTTTACGAAGGAAAAACCTCTTACCTTTCAGGTAGTAAAATAAATGTAATCAGCCGAAAGACTAATGACGATGGAAGCTACTTTAACGTTGTTTGTGCAGAGGGTAGCACAACACAATATATGCTTTACGGTAAGAGCTTTGAAAATAACTATCATATAGAAATTTTTACTGAAATTAATCCTATTCAGGAAAACGCATCTCTTGCAACTACCGTTACAACAACCATAAGCGTTCTGGCGCTTGCCTTTGCTCTTATATTTATTTACGACTATTCAAGAAGATTTACAAAGCCTCTTATTCAGATGAACGAGGTTATGAAAAAAATTGCAGCCCTTGATTTTTCAGCAAAAACAAACATTGATAGAAAAGATGAAATCGGAACCCTTGCTACTAACATTAACACAGTTTCCGATTCCCTTGACAAGGCACTTACAGAACTTCGCCAAAAGAACGCACAACTTCAGGAGGATATTGAAAAAGAACGTCGTCTTGAAAAAATGAGGCAGGACTTTGTTTCCTCTGCATCTCACGAGTTAAAGACACCAATAGCTATTATAAGAGGTTATGCAGAAGGTCTTAAAATGAATATGTCCGAGGGTGATGAGAGCTCATCACAATATTGCGACATAATAATGAACGAAGCCGACAAAATGAACGAGCTTGTTTTAAATATGCTGGAGCAATCCCTTTACTCAACAGGTAACAAGCTGCCTGAAAAAGCAGAATTCGGACTAAAGGAATATGTTGAAGAATTCTTAAAGACTGCAGAGCCTATTTTTAAGGAAAAGGGCATAACCATAAAAACAGAGGTTGCAGATGCTGCTGTTTATGGCGACAAAAAGCAGTTGACCACAGTTTTATCTAATATAGTGTTAAATGCATGCAGTCACGCTAAGGATGAAAAGCGTATTGAAATATTTACCGAAGAAGAGGAAGGCTTCCTTAAGGTTAACGTTTTTAATACGGGAAGCTTTATAGATGATAAGGATAAGGATTCTATATTCACTTCCTTCTACAGAGCAGACAAAGCCCACTCCCGGAAGGAAGGCCGATTCGGTTTAGGTCTTTCAATCGTTAAGTCAATTATTACAAACCATGGCAACGAGTGTGGTTTTTATAATACAGAAAATGGTGTAACCTTCTGGTTTACCATAGAAAAGATATAAAAGAAAAGGAAAGAACTATGAGAATTAATTTTTGTATACCATGCCTTTTAGGTGTTGAAGGTCTTATTGCTGACGAGCTTCGTTTTTTAGGTGCTGACGAGGTTGCAGCTGAAAACGGCAGGGTTTTATTTTCAGGTGATGAAAATATGCTTGCGCGAGTAAATATATGCTCCCATTTTGCAGAGCGTGTACAGATACTTATGGGATCATTCGAAGCAAAAACCTTTGAGGAGCTTTTCCAAGGAGTTAAGGATTTACCTTGGGAGGAGTGGATAGGTAAGGACGACGCCTTCCCTGTTAAAGGCTATTCACTTAAATCACAGCTTTTCAGCGTAAGCGACTGTCAGGCTATTATTAAAAAAGCTATCGTGGAAAGACTTAAGTCAAAATACGGTGTCTCATGGTTTACAGAAACAGGTCCTGTACATCAGGTGCAGTTTTCAATTATGAATGATAAGGCAACACTTCTTATTGACACAACAGGTGCCGGTCTTCATAAAAGAGGCTACCGTTTATCTCAAAATGGTGCACCAATTAAAGAAACTTTGGCGGCTTCCCTTTGTGCACTTGCAAAGGTAAGACATTACCATACCTTATACGATCCTATGTGTGGTAGTGGTACCTTACTCATAGAAGGCGCTTTATATGCACATAATATAGCACCGGGACTTAACAGACATTTTTCTGCAGAAAGGTTTGACGTGCTTCCTAAAAATATATGGGCAGAAGAAAAGGAAAGAGCAAGAAGTCTTGAAAAGGTGGATACAGATTTCCAGGGCTTCGGTTCCGATATTGACGGTGAGGCAATAAAAATCGCAATGGAGAATGCCGGCAGATTAGATATAGGTAAAAAGCTTCACTTTGAAAAGAAGGATATCAAAGACTTTAAGCCATATAGCGAAAGAGGTACCGTCATTTGTAACCCACCATATGGTGAAAGACTTCTGGATCTACAGGAAGCAGAAAAAATTTACAAGCAAATGGGTGGCGTATTTCCTCAGAAGAGAGGTTGGAGCTATTACGTTATTACCCCTGATGAAGAATTTGAAAATTGCTTTGGAAGAAAAGCTGACAAGAGCAGAAAGCTTTACAACGGTATGATTAAATGTCGTTACTATATGTTTTTTAAATAAGAATACGTACATTAAAGGAGAAATCTATGAAACATCTGTTTATAATTAACCCCAACTGTGGCAAAGGTATTTCCTATGAAAGATGTGCAAATGGCATAGTCGAGGCTATGACGGAATTAAATATAACTGACTACGAAATTCACGTAACAACCGGACCACGTGATGGCTACAACTACGCAAAAGAAGAGGTGGACAAGGGTGAGCCTATTCGCGTGTACGCCTGTGGTGGTGATGGTACCCTTTGGGAGGTTGTTAATGCATGTGCCTGTAAGCCACACGCTCAGGTTGCAGCGTTTCCACTTGGCAGTGGTAATGACTTTATCCGTATTTTTGGCGACAAGAAAAGCTTGCGCAATGTAAAGGACCACATTAATGGAACGGTTATGCAGTTTGACCTTGTTAAATGTGGTGACGAGTACGCAATTAATCAATGCTCTATGGGTCTTGATGCTGAGGTTTGTGCAAGGCAGGCAAGTCTTAAAAAAATACCTTTCATAAAGGGTGAAGCAGCCTATACCTTAGGCGTGCTTTTGCAGTTCCTGGGTGAGATGAAAAAGACATTTACCGTAAAAATAGACGATGATGAAGAATTTAAAGTAGATGCACTTTTCTGCTTAGCAGCAAACTCGCGTTGGTATGGTGGTGGGTACTTTGCAGCACCAAAAGCCCTTACCTATGACGGTGAGTTGGACTTTGTTGTTGTTAAAAAGGATGTTCCGAGAGTTGCTCTGTTACCACTTATAGACCAATATAAAAAAGGACAGCATTTAAGCTGGGAAAGAACAACATACAAAAGAGGTAAAAAAATCATTATTAAAAGTGAAAAAACCTCTGCCGTAAACATTGACGGAGAGGTTCGTTTTGGTAAAGAAGTAACTTTTGAAATTGTAGAAAAAGGAATCAACTTTGTCGTTCCTGCTTGTTCAGATTTTATTAAGAGAGTAGAAGAAGGAACGGTGTAATAAATTCAAAATACAAAATACAAAAATCAAAATTTCGGAACTGCGTTGCGGTTAAGATAGTTGCCAGATGCCAGATGCCAGTTGCCAGTTGCCAGTTGCCAGAGCTTCGCAGGAATTAAATTTATCGAAAAACTAAAGTTATGCGAAGCCTATCCCTTTTGCGAAAAAGGGGGGACCGTTCTCAAATTAAGTTGCTGTTATGGTAAGTTGACCACGGGATATAAAATAATTGTAAAACATAGTTTGAGCGGAACGGTGGGATATTCTTCGTTGCGTAGCAACGATTTCACCG
>JAZUPI010000061.1:0-2970 GCA_045605085.1 Acutalibacteraceae bacterium | reverse complement strand
GTTGCGAATTATAGAGATAACCAAATTGTAGGGGCTGACGACCTCGGCAGCCCAAAACAAGTGTACGGAAAAACTGAGAACGGGACGCCGAGTCGACGTCCCCTACAAATCATTTCAACACATTAAACAATCCGACAAACTACAATTTATCTAACAAAACACCTTAATTTTGCGGTTTTTTGCTATACCTATTATATATAGGGGGATTTTTAGTCAATAATTATATCAAGATTTGTGTTATAAAATCACACAAAACACAATATCTTGTGGCGGAAATTATGCAGAAAAAAATTCTGCATTTTTCACAAACTTTTTTTGAAAAAGATGTTGCAATTTCACAAATAATATGCTAAAATACCACAGTACGCGTGGAGAAGGGCGTATTCTGCCCATTTTTACACAGTACGATATGCGATGAAGTGGTAGGTGGCTGCACGCAGATGCAGGGAATTACCATGGAGTATGTCTGATTTTAAATCGGGCGACCAATAATGCTTTCAAAACCTTAAAGCGTACCCCAACTGCGCTCTAATGGTACTTGCAGGGAGCATTTTGCGTTATTTTACGCCGTCCGAAAAATCAGAACCGATTTTTCGGTTTTAAAAATGGTAGGGTTGAAACACCCGGCTAGGTTGCAAGTAAAATAACGTGCCCAGAAAATTAGGAGGAAACCAAAATGGCAGCAACAAAAGGTAAGAAAATCAGAATCAGACTTAAGGGTTATGATCATGACCTCGTAGACAAGGCAGCTGAAAAGATTGTTGAAACAGCAAAACGTACAGGTGCTCAGGTTTCAGGTCCAGTTCCACTCCCAACAGAGAAGGAAGTTGTTACAATTCTTCGCGCTGTACATAAGTTCAAGGACAGCCGTGAACAGTTTGAGCAGAGAACACACAAAAGGCTTATCGACATTTTAAGACCTTCAAACAAAACTGTTGAAGCTCTTACAAGTCTTGAGCTTCCTGCTGGTGTAGATATCGAGATTAAACTTTAATCAACAAGAAAAAACACCAAGCAAGGTCAAGTCGGTTAATACCGACCAATAACCAAAGGAGGAAAATACAATGAAAAAAGGTCTTATCGGTAAAAAAATCGGTATGACACAGCTTTTCGACGAAAACGGTAAAGTAATTCCTGTTACAGTAGTTGAAGCTGGTCCATGCACAGTAGTGCAGAAGAAAACTATCGAAAACGATGGTTACGAAGCAATTCAGGTTGGCTTCGGCGACGTTAAGGTTCAGAGAGTGAACAAGCCAATGGCTGGGCACTTCAAGAAAGCAGACGTTGCACCAAAGAAAGTTCTTAAAGAGTTCAGACTCGAGAACATGGCAGATGTAAACGTAGGTGATGTTCTTAAAGCAGACATCTTCGCAGCAGGCGACAGAGTTGATGTTGTAGGAACAAGCAAAGGTAAAGGTACAGCAGGTGTAATTAAGCGTTGGAACTTCTCACGTCTTAAAGAAACACACGGTACAGGCCCTGTTCACCGTCATGGTGGTTCACTCGGCGTTATCGACCCAGCTCGTATCTTCAAAGGCAAGAAAATGGCTGGCCACCTCGGTACAGAAAAAGTTACAGTACAGAACCTTGACATTGTTAAGGTTGACGTAGAAAACAACCTCATCGCTATTAAGGGCGCTATTCCAGGTCCTAAAAACGGTATCGTTGTTATCGCAGATTCAGTTAAATCTAAGTAAGAGAGGAGAGTTCGTAAATGGCTAAATTAGCAGTAGTAGATACAAAGGGCAAGAAAGTTTCTGACATTGAGCTTAACGACGGCGTTTTCGGTATTGAGCCAAACAAGTCAGCTATGCACCTTGTAGTAGTTAATTACCTTGCACATCAGCGTCAGGGTACACAGTCAACTCTCACTCGTGCAGAGGTGTCTGGTGGCGGTAAGAAACCTTGGAGACAGAAGGGCACAGGTAGAGCTCGTCAGGGTTCAACAAGAGCTCCTCAGTGGACACACGGTGGTATCACATTTGGTCCAAAGCCTCGTGAATACGGTTTCTCAATCAATAAGAAAGTTAGAAGACTTGCTATGAAGTCTGCTCTTTCAGCTAAGGTTGCAGCAGATGAGATGATTGTTCTTGATTCTCTCAATATGGATGCAATCAAAACTAAGGAAGTAGTTGCAGTTCTTGAAGCAATCAAAGCTGGCAAGAAAGCACTTATCGTTCTTCCTGAGAAAAACGATGTAGTTTATAAGAGTGCAAGAAACATCGCTGGTGTTAACACAACTCTTGTAAATACACTTAATGTTTATGACATTCTTAACTGCGACACAATCGTAGTTCTTAAGGATGCAGTAGCAAAAATTGAGGAGGTTTATGCATAATGAAACTTGCACAGGAAATTATCCTCGCTCCAGTTATTACAGAAGAGTCAATGATGGGTACTGCTGATAAGAAGTACACATTCAAAGTTGCTAAAGATGCAACTAAAGTTGACATCAAAAAAGCTGTTGAAACACTTTTCGGTGTAGAAGTTGCTAAAGTTAACACAATCAATGTTCGTGGTCAGTTCAGACGCTACGGCAGATTTGAAGGTTACAAAGCATCTTGGAAAAAGGCAATCGTAACTTTGACAGCTGATTCAAAGACAATCGAGTTCTTTGACGGAATGATGTAATGATTTTGAGGTCAGGCGGTAAGGTATGGAGTTTCGACATACTCCGCAAAGCTTCCTGACAGGCTTTAGAGCCACTCCATATAAAAAATAATCAAAGGAGATGAAAGAAATGTCGATTAAAGTCTACAAACCGACTACAAATGCTAGACGTAACATGTCGGTTACAGATTATTCCGAGCTTTCAAAGGTTGCTCCAGAGAGAAGTCTTCTTGCTCCTCTTAAAAAGCACTCAGGCCGTAACAGCTACGGAAGAATTACAGTTCGTCATCACGGTGGCGGAAATCGCAGAAAGTACCGTATTATCGACTTCAAGAGAGATAAGATGGGCGCTGCAACAGT
>JAZUPI010000060.1:0-4828 GCA_045605085.1 Acutalibacteraceae bacterium | reverse complement strand
GGTTCAAAATTCACACAGGCAAGTGGTGTTCCACTTTACCTCTTCAAGCATACACAGGAATTCTTCCCAGGCGACCTTGACGACCTTGAAAGAAAGCTCCGTGCAAACCTTTTACGTGGCGGTACAGCTGCTGTATTCATTGAGCCAATCGGCCCTGAAAGTGGTACAACTCCTGTTCCATACGACTTCAACAAGGGTGTTGAAAGACTTTGCCGTAAATATGGCGCACTCCTTATCTTTGATGAGGTTGTTACAGGCTTCCGTATCGGTATGGCAGGTGCTCAGGGTTACTACGGCGTTTCTCCTGACCTTACAATCTTCGGTAAGGTTATCGCAGGTGGCTATCCAGGCGCAGGCGGCGTAGGTGGTAAGAAAGAATACATGAAGTACCTTGGTGCTGGTCTTGATGATTCTGGTATGAAAATCAAAAAGGCATTCACAGGTGGTACAATGACTGCTAACCCACTTTCATGCTGTGCAGGTTACTTCACACTTGAAGAAATTGACAGAACAAACGCTTGTCAGGTAGCAGGTCAGATGGGTGACAGACTTACAAAGGGTCTTCAGGAGCTCGTTGCTAAGCACAACCTTCCATTCGTTGCTTGGAACGAAGGTTCTGTTTGCCACCTTGAAACAGTTGGTACAATGCACTACTCAATCGACTGGTGCAAGCCATGGTCAATCCCAGGTGTTATCTCTGCTACAAGTGAAAGAAAGAAAGAAATGCAGTACATGGGCGCTGCTTACATGGCAGAAGGTCTTGTTACACTTGCAGGTAGCCGTCTTTACACTAACGCACAGTACACACCTGAACTCATCGACGAAGCTCTTACAAGATTTGACAGAGTATTCGAAAACGTTGCAGTTAAGGAAGGCTGATTTACTAAACTTAAAAGCCACGGAAACTTCCGTGGCTTTTCGTAAAATTAAAAATTGAAAATCAAGAGAATTTTTGAATTCTGAGTTTCAAGAAAGGAAATTTTATGGATATTTTAGAAGCTAAAAATATAGTTATCAAAGCTGGTCATGAGCTTTTAAAGGCTGGTCTTATTGTAAGAACATGGGGTAACATCAGCTGCCGTATAAACGAAAAGCAGTTCGTTATCACTCCAAGCGGCAAGGCTTACGACGGTCTTACTCCTGACGACATTGTTCTTGTTAACATTGCAGACCTCAGCTATGATGGCGATGTTAAGCCATCATCAGAAAAAGGCATCCACGCTTCCTGCTACGAGCTTCGTCCTGACATTAATTTTGTTATTCACACTCACCAGAAAAATGCTTCTGTTGTAAGCACTCTTGGTCTTGATATTAACAACATTACAGGTGAAGCTGCAGAAATCATCGGTACAGACGTACCTTGTGCATCATATGGTCTTCCTGGCCAGCCAAAGCTTCGTCAGGGCGTTATTGGTGCAATCACTCGTTCATCATCAAAGGCTGCTATTATGAAGCACCATGGTGCTGTTTGCCTTGGTGTTGATTACGACGATGCTTTCAAGGTTGCACAAACTCTTGAGGACGTTTGTGAGCAGTTTATAATTAACCGTTGCGCAGAGGTTTCAGGCAAGGCAGTTGAAACATTCTCCGGTGTTGTTGATTATATTACCGACGTTATAAAATCAGGCGATAAATATATGCCTGCAAAAGAATTTGCTCCTTGCGACAGCGCAAGAAAGGGTAACTTCTTCTTCGTTGGCGAAAAAGATAAAAGAGCTGCTATTATTGACACAAAGAGTGGTGCATGGGTTGGCGGCGGTGAAATCCCTGACAGCGCAGATTTACACTGGGAAATCTATAAAAAGAGAGACGACGTTAACTTCATTCGTCACACAAAAGAAGAAAACGTTGTTGCAGTTTCAAGAAAGGGCAAGACAATTAAGCCTCTTCTTGACGACTTTGCTCAGCTTTGTGGTCCTGTTGTTAAAACAGCTGTTTTCAATCCTGACAGTACACTTAAGTCAAGCAAAAAGGTTGCAAAGGCTCTCGGTAAGAGAAACGCAGTTTTCCTTAAGGACAACGGTGCTATTTGTGTTGCTGACAACCAGTACAATGCAGAAGCTGTTGAGCTTGTTATGGAAAAGCATGCAAAAACTGCAGTTGGTGCAGACCTTTATGCAGAGGTTAAGCCTATCGGCCCGATTGATGCCCACCTTATGAACTTTATTTACAAAATCAAATATTCCAAAAAAGCTGGAAAGTAAGAAAAAGCACCGTAGCCGTCATGGACTTACGGTGCTTTTATTATTTCAGGAACAAGGGCTATTGCTTTTTGTTTATCAGAACATAATTTTTCACCACAAAAAGCCGATTTAAAAGCCAGCTGGTGATTGTCTTACCTTTTTTCTCCCACATACTAAAAATATACACAAAAACACAGTTAGAATTATGTTTTATCGTTCTATTGACAACAAAGGTGAAACCAATTTATAATATTTTTTATATTATTTTACGAAAAAATAAAATGAAATCCTCTCCGGAATCCTCTATATAAGTGAAGCGAGAGTGATTCTATGGAAAATGACAAACAAAAACGCTACAATTTGTATTACATTATCGCAGAAAATATGCAATCAGAAGAGGCGTCTTTGAAATCTTATTACGATATGCTGTTTTTTATAATGCAGCAAGCAGATAAATACAAGGACGAAGGAGAAAGCACAGACCATGAACAAAAATGAACTTGCAGAGATTGTAAAATCTGCACAAAATGGTAGCCATAAGGCTTTTGAAATTCTTTTCAAGGAATTTAATCAGCAGATATATTACTCTATACTGCTTATTGTAAAAAACGATGGTCTTGCTGAAGATATTACACAAGAAACCTTCATTACTGTAATACGCAAAATCAATGAGCTCGAAAATCCTGAGGCCTTCCCTTCATGGATTAAAAAAATTGCTCATAGTAAATGCAGTGACTTCTACAAGAAAAAAGAAGTAATTCACGAAACAACCATTTCCACAGACGAGGACGATGATTACGACGTTTTCGGCAACATAGAAGAATCTGACCGCGAATTTATTCCCGATGCTGCATTAGACAGAGATGACCTTAAGAAAATTATTTTTGAAATTCTTAACCAATTACCTGACGTCCAACGCTCTGCAATTTTAATGAGGTATTACGAGGATTTATCCGTTAAAGAAATCGCAGATATACAAGAAGTTTCCGAAGGCACTGTTATGAGCCGACTTAACTACGGAAGAAAGGCAATTGCAAAAGCCATCGAGGATTACGAAAAAGAAAACGATATCAAGCTTCACTCCATTCCCTTTATTCCTTTCTTTCATTGGATTCTCGAGGCAACACAAAACAATATTGCCTCCAGGGTTGTGGGCAACATTGCCTCAGGAGTTTCGGAGGCTACAGGTGTTACTATTTCAGCAACTACGTTGTCAGGCAGCACGACGGCTGCAGGTACAACAGTTTTAAGCGGCACAGCAGCTGTAGGTGGTACAGTTACTACAGCAGCTACAGCAACAGGTGGTCTTGCAGCAAAAATCGCAGCCATTCCTCTGGCAGCAAAAATTGCAGCACCGGTTGTAGCCGTCGCAGTAGCCATAACACCCGTTGCAGTGAAAAACGCCCAAAAAGCTGACACTATTTCCACAACTCAAACAAGCATTACAGAGCAAACAGACGCTCAGATAATTTTGACTGATTCAGTTACAGCTGCTTCAGCTTCTGATGTTACGGAAAGCGAAGCAACTACAGAAAAGGCTACCCTTATTGTAGAAACACCCGATGGTGAAACAGTTGCTGTTACGGTTAATGAAGCAACCACAACTAACCCATCCACAACGGGAAAGGTACAAGCTTCACAAAAGCCAACAGTTACCACAACAAAAAAACCAACCGTGGTTACAACAAATCAAACCATTGCGACTACACAAAACAAGCCGATTACAATAATTAAACCTATTCCTACTACAATACCAAAAGTAGACGAGCCTGTGGTTGTTGTAACAATACCATATACAACAACACCATATACAACAGCACCACATATAACAGTAACACAACCAACAGTAGTTTCACCAACGCAACCGACAACTGTAGCAACTACTGTTAAACCAACTACCACAACCACAACAAAGCCTGTCGTTGAAGATGAAGTCTACGATGAGTATGAAGAGGAAATTTACGACGACGTTTATGATGAAAATTATGACGAAGACATTTTCGACATTCACGACAATCCTGAGGATTACGTTGAGCCTGAGGAGGAGGTCGTTGAAACCGAGGGTGGCGCATCTGTAGAAATTGACGGTACGTTGGCATATTAAAAATTTTTTTAAAAATTTTTAATATTTTTTAAAAAATATAAAATGAACTTGAAATTCACTTCCTCTATATAAGCAGAAGAGGAAAGTTAGGAGGCGCTTAACTTTACTTTTTAAAGCAAAAAACAAAACAAAAGGAGAAAATTTTATGAAAAAGGCATTAAGTTTATTTTTAGCAACATTGTTGGTTCTTTCCACAATGTCCTGCTTGTCTGTAGTATCCTTCGCAGCAGACGAGCTTACAGAAACCGAGGTAAATGATACATACAAAGATGCACAGGAAATTGAAATTGGTGCTGTGAATGTTGGTACAATATCTGACAAAACTGACGTTGACTGGTACAAATTCACATCTGATAAAGATTATTTTGTAGTTGATTTAAGCATCCATGACAAAACAGTACCAACCGCTTATGGTTGGAGTATAGATATATATGATGAAAATCATAACCTTCTTAAATCTGACACTTATATAACAGAATCTTATACATCCCCTAAATATTCAATGTCAGGCACGGTTTACGTGAGTATAAAGCCCTGTGGT
>JAZUPI010000059.1:0-6832 GCA_045605085.1 Acutalibacteraceae bacterium | reverse complement strand
GTAGAGCGCCACCTTGCCAAGGTGGAGGTAGCGAGTTCGAGCCTCGTCATCCGCTCCATTTTTTGCGCCGGTAGCTCAGTTGGATAGAGTGTCTGGCTACGAACCAGAAGGTCAGGGGTTCGAGTCCCTTCCGGCGCGCCATAAAAAGCAGTGTAGTTTTCGCTATACTGCTTTTTATTTTGTTCTAAATAAATCCACAGGGACTCGAACCCCTTCTCACCGAAGGTGAACACAATTGGGTTAGCGAGCTTGCGAGCGCGAAGGGCAAAGCCCTTCTCGCCGAAGGCGAACACATTAAATCGAACCACCCCGGGCAATCATCTGACTGCCCGGGGTAGTTATTTAGAAGTTAATTTTGATAATATCCTGTTTTGTCTGTTCACCGGAAATATTATGGTATTCCATAAACACGTACAAATCATTAAAATTTGTATCATCATCTATCACACTATAAGTTGTAACAGTTTTCTTTCCGTTTGCATCCACCTGCACAAAGTAAAACATGTTACTTTCGCCATCCTGACCTGATATTGCAAACGGTCTTGTATCCTTCAAATTAAGGTTTTTATCGCACGAAACAAAGTTACAACAAAGGGCTCCTGCTGTATTATTTACATTTTCAATCTCGTACGTAAGCGCCATAACTTTTCTGCCAACTGTCTCCACACTTTCGACGCAATCTAATGTATTTATACCATCGCCATAAACAATGTTTTTGCGTTCATATGACATAAGATCTCCGTTTTCATCCACAAATTCAGAAACAAATTCCTTGCGCATACATCTCTCGTCTATTTCTCCGATGTTGTCAAGAAGACGACACTCAACAAGCTTAACCGTATATTGTGCGCCACTTGCAATATCATAATCAAATGCTGATTCACAAACATTAACAGGCAAAACTGTATTATCAACCCAAGCCTGTGATGTGTTTTCATTTATTCCGTCATAGACGACGGCATTTTCTGGTGTAGTTTCCACAAGGTTCAGATTATTTAAAACCGCTTTAACTTCTGCTACAGGAATGATTTCGTTAAAAAAGCACTCTACAACAATACCCATTTTTTCATAATAAATAAGGGCAAGCTTTATAGAAGAATTGTTTATTGTGAGTATTTCTGCTTGGTTTCCACCAAAAGCCGTTTCCTCAGTAGCTATAATGTTTTTATATTCGTTTTTGTTAACTGAATCCATTCTCCATAAGTTAAAAGAAAATCCAAACTCACCATTATAGCTATATTTATAAGGCGCTTCCGAAACTTCAACCTCTTCAGGAATATACCCGAATTCGAGCTTAACATAATCCGGTGCACCTTGGAAATCAATATTTTCTGTAACAATTTCACCTGAATATTGACCGGTTTTCTCAAACCATTTATTGTATATTTCGTTGAATGCGAACGCACTTACACTTACAAGAGATATGCAAACAAGTGCAGCTACAACAGTTTTAACCGTTCTGCCACCTGTTGCTTTTGCAGGCGCTTGCGCCTCGACCTCTTTGAAAGCCTGTGCCATAGCATTACGGAAACCATCAGGTACATTTTTATTCAAAATGTTCACTCCCTTTTTCATTTAAAAGTTTTTTGCACTCTTTTTCCAACACATCTGTAAAGAAAGAAACGAAACCGGCTCCGTCAACTTTCTCTACGTGCTCGAAAACAAACAGAATGGTATTTTTAACAGCAACCTCGCAAAGGTAATCAGACTGCAATATTTCCTTTGATTTTTTATAGAAGAGCTCTTCATTTTCATATATAAGTGCCACAAACAAGCTACGCGTCGGCTTCCTTTGGGTACCTATAATATCAAGAGGACTACAATCCAGCACGTCGGAAAGCTCGCCTAAAATATCAAGACCGGGTTGTGTTCTTCCGTTTTCCCACCCAGATACTGTCTGCCTGGTCACAAACAATTTTTCGGCAAGCTCATCTTGTGTCAGACCTTTAAGTCTTCTTAATTTTGATATGTTTTTTCCTACGTTAGCCATTAAATCACATCCATTCTGTACTTCGAGTATATCATCGAAAAACGTGATAGTAAAGCAACGATATGTTGCAAAAAGAGAAGACAATCAAACGATTGCCTTCTCTTTTAGTTTTGTCAACACCGTATACTCTCTCAAATACAAGCTTGCATGGTCGGGTGTTCTCTCTGCGTAACGAGAAAAGATTTCAATCGCTTTATCCAACTCCACCCATTCTGCAACCATTTCGTGGTCTATTTCAGTAGGGGTAAGGCTCTTTTTACCTTCACCTTCTACCGTGCACAAAAAATAGTGAGCAATATACAACTCATTAAAAACATATTCATTTATGGTAAAAAGCTGTTCACATACAGATGCTATAACGCCTGTTTCTTCAAGAATTTCACACTTGCAGCACTCTGCCATACTTTCCCCTTCTTCGAGCCCACCACCGGGCGACATATAAACGTCCTTCCACAACTCGTGAGAAAGCAGAACCTTATCATCTTTTATAACTATACCTCTGCAAGAGGTTCTTCTTTTTTCAATAGGCTCATAAAAGGATTCACTTACCTGATCAATAATTTCAATATCCATAGTTTTCGTCAAATCAAAGAAGAAGATGCTTACGCATCTCCTTCTTCACTTTCTGTCATTTCTGCAAGAACATCCTGAACAAGCTGCCAGTCAACCTCGTTATCAATATCAACAAGACGAAGGGCTTCATCATCATAACAATAATATGATGCATAAATGTTTTCGAGTCCGTCCTCGCTTACTGTGTTGTCGGTATAAATTACAATATCTTTTTCACTTTCGGGACTTGAAAACATCAAAAGTGTATTACACTGTATTTCGTCACCATTTTCATCAAGTACAGAGAAGATTTCAGGGATTTCTACCATTTTAACGCTCCTTCAAGACCGAAGGCTTTGAGTAAGTAGGATAAAATGTTGTATATATTTAACACAAACATGCCAAAGCCGTTCATAAAGTTATTTGTCATATTTTCACTTGTGTCATCAACTGCATATCCTACAAGCATACCAACGTTGTCGTCTACTTCATCGTCTACAACAAAAGATTGAAGAAGTGGCGAAACCAGTGCCACTGCAAAATACTCAACAGGAGTTATCTTTCCTCCAGGGAACAAGCCGTCCACAACAACCTCAATAGCTTCACGCTGACCTGTAAGGTTAACAATTGCCTCTGCTGCAGTTGAAAGAAGAGTATTATCCAACACACCTATTTCAACTCTTATAACGTATGCAACAATACCGAGGAAAATTTTAACGTCACGACCACTTAAAGGATAGTCTTCACTACCTGCGTAGTGTGCAGCAACAAGGTCTGTTGCAAGGTCCCAACCATCTTTATATTCACTATCAGGAAGCTGTATACCGAACTTGGCAGCGCGCTCCTGAATACCACCTTCGCCGTAAATAGGGTCATTGAGTGTAACTGTAAGACCATCTACAACATTTCTTACTAAGCTATAGTATATATCGCCTGGCTTTATGCCGAGCTTTTCATCAGTAAATCCAAGTTCAAGTCTGTACTCCACACCATTTTTAAGGAACTGCTTAGCAAAGTCATTAAGACCACGCTTCATAGCGCTGATTTGTGACTTAGAATATCCCTTTACACTCTTCTGAAGAGCATTTGTATCAATTGAGTTAACTGTCTTCACATCATATGTGATTGTGTCGTCTGTTAAATCGAACACTCTGTACTGTAATGGGTACATTGTAAGAGAGGTTGTTGCAAAGTCAGTAATTACATTACCCTTTGCAGTTATTTTTGAAGTAGCGTCACTACAATGTTCGTGACCTGTAAACACTAATTTAATCCCTGCGTTTGCCCATTTCTCAGCAGTAGCCTCGTGATCTCTGATGATGAAATCGTGGCTTAACACACGCTGAACAGGAAGGTGGTCAAGAAGATTGTGGTGCATCATAAGAATAGGATATTTACCCTCTTCTGCTGCTCTCTTCGCCTCGTCAATTACCCAGTTAACACGGTCCTTAGTCATACCATCTTCTGTTGACTTGTCGGGATCGTTACTGTCAAGAGCAATAAGACGATACTTACTGCTTAAGTCAGCAGTGTATGAACCTGTGTTTTTATCAACATAAAGCGCTTCCTTGTAACCGAATTCTGCATAAATCTGTTTAAACTTTGCAATATCAACAGAGCAATACTCCCCCAAATTACCAAAATCATGGTTACCCGGAATAACATAAACTTGTTTACCTGTTTTCTTTTCAAAGTCTTTTAACTTTTTAGCAACAGCATAATGCTCCTCAGGAATGCTTCTGCCGTTATCTGCAAGGTCACCTGAAATGAGAACAAACTGCACCTCACTGTTTTTGGCACACTGGTTTAAGAATTCATCAATAATCAAACCGCTTTCGTTCTCCATGGCAGCACGTCTGTTAGCATAGCCGTAAATCGGATCCTCTGAATACCAAGTAAGCTCTTTTTCAGGCACGTTATAGTGCAAATCAGAGGCAACAGCAAATGAAACGTCGCCACTTGCTGCACTTGCTACAGGTGCTACTGAAAAACAAGTAAAAATAATACACAGCATCAGAACTACAGAAATAAATCTTTTCATATTCTTATCTCCTTTTCATTCTTATTAAGAATAAAATAAAATACTTTTTATTACAGGACATTTCCTGTATTTATTAAAAACAACTTTGATTTCGTTGCATTTCAATCCATTTGTTAAAACAAGCTTTTTATACCCTATTGTTTCACCTTTGTAAATTTCTTTGTCGTCTGCATATATGGTAAATTCTTCCACACGCTGACTTTGAAGAATTTGTTCCTTCAAAGCAATACAATTGATTACTTCATCTCCATCAAACTCAAAGGTAAGCGATGCATTTTCGATATAATCAGCAGGCCTCCAAGAATCCTCGTCGGCTGAAAGTACGTTTTCAGCCTTGTGGCAACCACACACCTCGTTAGCCGTGACACATACAGGCTTAACAGGACTTTGGTACAAGCCACGCACAAATTTTCCAATTTCGTGAAGTCTTTTCGTGTCGTACTGTGTAAGATAGCCGTCTCTGTGAGGTGGAATATTCAAAAGCAAAACACTGTTACCACCTACGGAATTTATATAAATTTTCTTCAATTCTTCCAAAGGACGAACCTTTTCATCCTCTTCGTCGTGATGAAACCAACCGGGGCGAATTGAAGTGTCTACCTCAGCAGGAAACCAAATAAATGATTTTTCGTTACGAACAACCTCGCGACTGCCTAAGTCCTTATCTCTTTCATCAAGCTTTTTAGTCCTGAAAAAAGCATCATCACTTTGCTGCGATGCCTTCGCAATATCACTTTGTGAAAAAAGACGAGCAGGCACAACACTCCACTCGGCACTGCGACAAACCCCTGCTTCATTACCACACCAACGCACATCAGGACCACTGACAGAAATTACTGCGTCAGGTTGAAGTGAACGAATAACCGAATAGTATCTATCCCAATCATAAATCTGTTTTTTTCCGTTAGGACCTTCTCCACATGCACCATCAAGCCATACAGTATATAATTGACCATAGTTGGTAAGGAGCTCGGTTAATTGATTGCAGAAGTAATCATCGTAAGCTTTGCCTGAGCCGTAGGTTTTTTCGTGACGGTCCCAAGGTGACAAGTACACACCAAGCTTAATTCCGTATTTCGCGCAGGACTCTGAAAGACTTTTAACAACATCCTTACCATATGGCGTATACATAACTGAGTGATCTGTGTACTGCGTATCCCACAAGCAAAAACCGTCATGGTGTTTTGCTGTTATAATACAAGCCTTAATTTCAGCATCCTTAAGCGCCCTGCACCACTGGTCTGTATCCATAGAAATAGGGTTAAAAATAGAAATATCTTCACTTCCATCGCCCCACTCTTTGTTGGTAAAAGTGTTTATTCCATAGTGAAAAAAGGCTGTAAATTCAAGCTTCTGCCAATTAATCTGTCTTTGTGACGGAGTAACGCTTACCAATTTTTCAACTAAAGCTGTTTCACTCGCAGAATCAATCAAACTCTTCAATTCAGCCACTCAAAACGCACCTACCAACCTTCAATGTATCTATATTCAAGGCTACAATTATATTAATTTTATCATAACTGTAATTTTTTTACAACAATTAATTTTTCAAGAATAAAATATTTTTTTCATTTTCCTATTGACATTTCTGATTTTATCTATTATAATTTAGCAGTTGTCAGACGCATAGTCTTACACCTCGGGGTGTAGCGCAGTTGGTAGCGCGCCTGCTTTGGGAGCAGGATGTCGGGAGTTCAAGTCTCTTCACTCCGACCATAAAAAAGTGATACCGTTTGGTATCACTTTTTTATTTTTGTATTGAAATGATTTTAATTTTCAATATTCTGAACACAAACAGGCGCTTGCCTGCTTTGGGCAACACAACCGAGCGCTGCCGGTGGCAGATACAGCGAGGTTTTGTTGGCGTAGCGGTCAAAATCGTTAGCGACGAGCAGGAGCGACCAACGATTTTGGGCACCGCAAGAGGCACGAAGTGAGGATGTCGCCAAACCTCACCGAAGGTGAATACAATGGGATGATTTGCGCAGCAAATTCTTGCAAGGCACAGCCTTGCAAGTCTCTTCACTCCGACCAAAAACGACTGAAGACAAAAGGTTTTTGACAAAAGGTTTTCAGTCGTTTTTCTTTTATTGTTTTAATTATCAATTTGTGATATAATCAACTCGACAAACTTGAATTTGTAAACAGATAGAAAAAAGAATTTGTGGTGGTGTATTATGGTTGGGATTATGGATATCGGCGGCGGTTTAAGAGGAAACTATGTAAGCGGTATTATTGATTTTCTCCTC
>JAZUPI010000058.1:0-30834 GCA_045605085.1 Acutalibacteraceae bacterium | reverse complement strand
CTCAACAAAAAGGTTGTAGGAAGTGTTGTTGAATATAATAATATAATTAAATAAAAATTTTAAGGGAGTGCAAATCAAAAGTTTACGCTCCCTCTCTTTATGCCTTTGTTATTTTAAATATTCATTAAGCCACACAAAATGTGACGGTCTGTGAAATTTCGGCTTCATAGTTGGATTCAAAGCCATTAAATGCTTATCCATTTCACCACCATCGGTTTCCAATCTGTATGCATTAAAGTAGATTTCTCCATCGCCTGACAAAATCCTCTCTTTAGGAAAGCTAACGGTTGCTTCGTAGGAATTTGCTGTTCTCGTAACAGAGCTTTCGACAAAAGGTTTGTCCACAAAATTAATCACTAACTGTGGAATTCCGTTTTCATCGTCACCTTTGTTTTCCATAAGTGCACACATACCAATGTTTTCGGGGCTGATTTCTATTTCGTAATAAAATCTTCTCTCTGGATCCGAGCCAATCAACACCTCACAAGCATCGCCCTCAGAGTGTATATTGTTATAATTATGATATGGGCAATAAAACTCAGTATGCTCAGCGTAAAACCTGAAGGTAAGAATACCATTATTTTCGCTTATATTTACAGTTGTTTTGTATGGCGAAGCAGAACCGTCTCTGCAGTTTTTCAATTCGTATATCATATTATTTAACCTGACCTTCCAAAAAGCCAATACATTCTCTGCCACGAAGGTTGTCTGAAATATTTCGGGCGTTGAAATAAAGCCTTAGCTTATCTTTGTATTTAACAAGGCAACAAGCGTAAACGTATTGCGCCATCCATTTATTTTCATTACAAATCTGTGGCACAAGAAATGGTTTTACAAATTCGAATGATATTCCATCCTGAGATTTCAGAAGCATAATCGCTGAATGACTTTTTCCGTCCTTTTCATACAAACCATTTTGTAAGCCGATATAACAATCCTTAAGCTTATACACCTTAAGACAGCCTGAGCAAAGATTGAGATATTCTGTATCCTTGTCAGGTTTTATTATTGGCTCGTTTCTTGAAACGTACCCGTTTGAAATATTATCGCTTTCAGCAAATGAAATATATGTAGGCTCACCGAAACCACAGTCTTCAATAAAAGTCTGACCACAGGAATAGTAAATACGATTTTTGCCGTTAATATTAATTAGAAATGGGTTGGATATTGCATAGCCTTTATTATATTCTTCGTATGCTTTGGTCTTCTTAATTACAGGGTAAGGCTCCGACCAATTAATTAAATCAACAGATTCTGTGCAATATATTTCCGACTTCCACTTAACACCAATTATTGACATTGCATTCAAAATAACAGGGCGTGTACGCTCGTAAAAAAGGTAATATTTTCCGTCAACGTAATTTATATTTGGTCGCATTGCACGTCTTACAATGCACTTAGCCTTACTAAAGCTTATTCCGTCACTACTGTCATACATATATACACCAAAAAAGGTATGACAAAACAAGTGCCACATTCCATCATGAGAAACGTCAGGCGTAATAACGCTTGGATCAGCAATAACGAAGCTAGGCATTGGGTTTTTGATTATAGGGTTTTCCTTGTACAAGTAAAAGTCGATATTCAGAAAATCTTCAAAGGTTAAATTCAACATTAGTTCACTACCCTTTTGTTTTTTTACGATTCAACAATACATTTTCGCATATCGCTAAATCCTCTGGCGCGTTTATTCCTCGAAGGTCGTCGCCGTCTTTTATAAAATACGTTTCCACCTTCATCCCCTTTTTAACCATGAGCTCAGGGACCTCTGTTACGTAATATTCTTTTTGTATGTTAGAACAGCCTACCTCCGGCAATACACTGAATAAAGATTTACTGTTAAATACCATAACACCGGAAAACAATTCTTTTATTTCAACTTGCTCTGGGGTACAGTCTTTTCCTTCAACAATTCGCTCAAAACCACCATTTTCATCACGAATAATTCGTGCCCATAATTTTAAGGATGGATTCTCAGCAGTCATCAGTGTACAGTCTGCACCACTTTCTACGTGTTGTTTGCACATCGCTTCCATTTCTTCGCGACGGAACAAGGGCATATCACCAAATGTGATTAATACACTGCCATCAAAATCATCAAAATCTTTTGCGCACGCCATAACAGCATGTCCTGTACCGAGCTGTTGCTTTTGTTCAATGTAACAGAAATTGTTACCAAAGTGCTCTATAATTTTCTCTTTACCATAGCCTACAACGATATAAGTATTTTTTGAATTAATAAACGATGTATTTTCTAGAACGTACTCCAACATTGGTCTTTTACCAACACAAAACATTGCCTTAGGTACATCACCACAAAGCTTTTGAAGTCTGCTACCCTTTCCTGCAGCAGGAATAATTACTCTTAAATCGTTCATTATAAACTCCCTATATCTCTATATATTGTTCTTTTGTTAAAACGTCAGCCCCAAGACCTTTGGAATCATATATCTTCTGAAGTATCAATTTTATATCATTCAACTTTATTTCCATATCTTGAAGAAGCTTAAATTGCGTATGGGCTCTATCGAGGTTTTGACCTGGGTAATCGGTATGGTAGTACGTGTCGCCATTGATATGATCCATTAAAAAGCGAATTCCATCTTCTGCAGTAATAACTAAGGAAGCATATGGTAGTAACTCCAACTCTTCTCTTGTTAAAACATCACCACAGGATTCAATATAGCCACGCGCATAAGACTCGTAAAGCTTAAGATCACACGAAACCTTACTAAGATCCTTTTCATCATCCATTGCGGTATTTGTTCCACTTCTCATGCTGTCACCAAAATCATACAAAGGCGTTGACGGCATAACCGTATCAAGGTCAATAATAGCAACAGGCAAATGTGTAATTTTATCAAAAAGTATATTATTCAGATTGCAGTCATTATGACATATTCGTGTAGGTATTACACCACTTTCCAATGCATCTGTAATCTTACCGAATAACTGTGTGCGTGAACGAACGAATTCAATTTCATCCGTAATATTCTTGACACGTTTACGAGGATCAAGCGAAATAGCAGCTTCCAAATCATGATAACGACTTCTTGTATTATGGAAATTTGGAATAACCTCTTTAATTTGGGAAGCGTCAACTGAAGACATTGCCTTAATGAAATTACCAAAGGATACTCCTGCATAATAAAACGCATCAGCGTCATCGGGAATATCAATAGAATAAACATCATCAAAGTACGTCATCATGCGCCATACGCCTGAAGAATTTTCAAGGTACAATTTATTATCCCTCGTTTTACGAAGTAGCTGCACATTACCTTTTTCGTGCTGCCCCGGCATATTAAGTGTTTCACGCAAATGAGTTGTTGTTAACTGATAGTTACTCATTAACGCATCCACATCGGGAAAAACGTTTGTGTTGATTCGTTGAAGAATATATTTATGAACGTTATTGTTTTTGGAAAGAGTTTCAACCTTATAAGTGTGATTAATGTAACCCTTCTTTATACGCTCTATTTTTGTAACGTTCCCATTAACAAGAAAACTTTCTGCAACCTTTAGTAGCTGATTCATACTGATGTATACTCCATTTTATATATGTAATTATTTGCACATCACATGTCATATTATAGACTATTGGGTATTTTTTTGCAATATAACAAACGTCAAGCAAACCCCCAAATTAAAAGTCGACCTCTATATGAAGTCGACTTTCAGAGATTTAAAGTTTACATATAATGCCAGTCAATCAATGGTCTTAATAGCATTACAATCATATTACAGAAATTAGTGAATTCAAAGTTAAGCATCGACATGAAACCGGAACCTGATGATGACTCCCACTCCTCTTTTTCAATCATAAGGTTTTCATCATCCACAAAGTAACCTGGCTCAAGGAACGCTTTTGTTTTCATTTTGGCATTCATAATGTTTCTACATGCCTCGCGCATAGCAGTACCAAAGCCAATTGGATCAATATAATATTGTGATTGTATTGCTGTAACGTGTGATGTCATATTAAGGAACCATACACCTGTGAGCATTGTATCGTTACCATTGTATATACCAAGAACAGGACTCATATACCCACTACCAACGAAGTTATTTGAGTAGTCGGAAACAACGAAGCCGTCGTACCCCCATTCCTTGCGAAGTAAATCGATAAGAAGCTCTGAGCATCCACCACACCAGTCTGTACCGAGTCTGTTATATGCGGACATTACGCCATAGCAATTAGATTTCTTAATAGGAATTTCAAATGCTTTAAGGTAAATCTCACGCATAGTCTGCTCATCCGCCCACGTGAAAACACCTGCGCGATGAGATTCCTGGTCGTTCATCACAAAGTGTTTAATTGTAGTGACAAGCTGTTGACTCCAAGCACCGTCAATAATCTGGGCACCCATTGTACCTGAAAGAACAGGATCCTCTGAGAAGTACTCGAAGTTTCTGCCACCCATTGGGTTTCTGTGAATATTAACGCCGGGAGCATACCAGATATCCGTACCAATGCTTCTTGCCTCAACACCAACACTGTTACCCATTTTCTTGGCAAGAGCTTTGTTCCACGTACAAGCAATTGCAGTTGCACAAGGATAAGCAGTACCACTATCTGTATAAGCTATACCGTGTGCACCTTTAATGCTGGACGGACCGTCGTTATCCCACGTTTGTGGAACACCAAGTCTTTCAATACCTATAGTCTGGTAACCACCACGAGCTACAAGATTTGTCATTTCATTAAGAGTAAGCTGATCAAGGAATTTATCCATAAGCTTTTCATTCTTATATACATCCTGAAGCGTAATCACACCTGTTTCATATGTTACGCCCATTTTAGGTGCAGTACCGTCTTTTTTAGGCTTTGGATATTTATCTGCATCTTTAATCTCGTCTGTTCTAACAAGACTTCTGGCTGCAGGATAGGTCTTCTTGGCGTTTGCTCTTGAAAGAATAGTAAAATCTGAATAAACATCATCAAAAAGGTTTTTGATTTCCGTACCTGTAACTGAGTCTTTTTTAATTACAATGTCTTTTGCTACGTTATATGTAAATGAATCAATGTGCTCACGTACATTTTCACCAAGTATAATTTTGTACGTACCCTTTTCAAGAACCCATGCCTGACGATTGAGTCTGTCATATGACGCCATATCGTTCACATCAAACTGAACAGTAAGTGTCTGACTCTTGGATGGTGCAAGAAGATTTGTCTTTGCGTAGCCACCTAAAACAATAGCACTCTTTTCAATTATACTTGTATATGGTGCGCTGTAGTAAATCTGAACAGTATCCTTACCACTGACCTTGCCTGTGTTTGTAACCTTAACCTTTACAGTAATTTTTCCATTTTTAACAGTATGTGACACAAGCTCTTTTTCAAAGGTTGTATATGAAAGTCCGTAACCAAAAGGATACTGTACCTTGTTTTTAGCAAAGGTTTCGAAATAACGATAGCCAACGTATATACCTTCCTGGTACTCAACGAAATGCTCACCGCCATCATATTCGAAAGATCCGAAGTTTTTCGTTGATGGATGGTCGGAAATTTTATAAGCGATTGTGTCAGCAAGTCTGCCTGATGGGTTAACGCTACCCTTAAGCATCTGACCAACTGCTCGCATACCAAACTCACCTGTAATCCATACGATTGCAGCAGCCTTAATGCTTTCGTATTTATCAAGAAACCCCATTTCCATTACATTACCGATATTGAAAAGCACTATAACTTCAGAGAAAGTTTTTGCAACCTTGTCAACCATTGCTTTTTCGTTGTCGCTTAAAGCAAGTGTTTTTGGTGAAAGGTCGGAGTTTTCTGCACTTGTACGTCCAATAACGATGATAGCAGTATCGGAATACGCTTTTGCATTACTCATTATTTCATCAGTAAGCTTTTCAGGATCCATTTCGTTTAATGAACTTTTTGTAAGTAAAAGCTGCATCATATTATTGAAAACAGTGCTTCCTGTTTTAAGAATTTCCTCTGAGCTGCAATATTCATCATAAAGGTCATAAAGCTCTGTATTATACTTGATACCTGCTTCATCAAGAGCTTCGTAGAAGTAAACAGGATCGTGAGTTGTAATAGCACCCGAGCCTGCACCACCTAAAAGAGGTACAACAGATGCAGCCCCAAAAACATTAACCTTTTTACCATTTAATGGCAAGGTGTTGTCATTGTTTTTAAGAAGCACCATTCCCTCTTGCTCAATTTCAACAGCAACCTTACTTGACATTGCAATTACGTCATCCGGAATGTTACCACTCACAGCATATGACGGAATAAGAAAACAAGTAAAAAGAATTGCCAAAACAAGCATAACGGAAGTAAATTTTTTAAATTTTTTCATATTAACATCTCCTTGTTACCCATTACCTTTAGTTAGACTATAACAAAAAAAAATAATAAAATCAACATTTTTTATCGATATTAACAACAAGTATTCAAGAAATAAAAAGAAAACCACCCGAAACCTTGTAGATTTCGGATGGTTAAATTCATTTTATTCCCACTCGATTGTGCCGATTGGCTTCGGAGTAAGGTCGTAAAGTACACGGTTAATGCCGTCAACTTCGTGTGTGATTCTTTCTGTTATATGGTGGAGAAGAGCATATGGAATCTCTTCAATTGTAGCAGACATAGCGTCGGTTGTGTTAACTGCACGAATGATTGCCGGCCAACCTTCATAACGCTTTGAATCTTTAACACCAACGCTCTTAACATCCGGAACAGCAATAAAATACTGCCAAACCTTACCTGCAAGACCATTCTTGTCGAATTCTTCTCTGAGAATTGCGTCTGCTTCTCTGAGGGCATGGAGTCTATCTCTTGTTATTGCACCAAGGCAACGAACACCAAGACCAGGACCTGGGAATGGTTGACGGTAAACCATTTCATCAGGAAGGCCGAGAGCTGAACCAACAACACGTACCTCATCTTTGTAAAGAAGGGCAACTGGCTCACAAAGCTCAAGCTTCATATCTTCAGGAAGACCACCAACGTTGTGGTGCGCCTTAACGCCGTCGCTTTCAAGAATATCAGGGTAAATTGTACCCTGTGCAAGGAAGGAAATTCCTTCAAGCTTCAATGCTTCTTCATTAAATACTTCGATAAACTCGTTACCAATAATTTTACGTTTCTTTTCAGGATCAGAAACGTCAACAAGCTTGTCAAGGAATCTGTCTGTTGCATCAATATAGATAAGGTTAGCGTCAAGCTGTTTTCCGAAAACCTCGATAACCTGCTCGCTCTCGCCTTTTCTCATAAGACCATGGTTAACGTGAACACAAATAAGCTGTTTGCCGATTGCCTTTATAAGAAGTGCAGCAACAACAGATGAGTCAACACCACCTGAAAGTGCAAGTAAAACCTTTTTATCACCAACCTGTGCACGAACTGCAGCAACCTGCTCTTCAATAAAAGCATCTGCGAGTGCTTTGGTTGTTATTCTTTCCATTGATTCAGGACGAACAAGAATTTCGCTCATTTTAATAACCTCCGTTTGTATCTGTAGTATTATCAGTCAGTGTAGTTATCAAAATAACCCTGAACAAGAATAATTGGTGTACCCTTATCACCTGAGCCACTCGTAAGGTCACAAAGTGAACCTATAAGGTCAGTAAGCTGACGTGGTGTTGTACCTTGCGAAGCCATATTGCCAACAAGACTGCCTGATTTAGCCTTAATACTGTTGGAAATTGCTTCTTTAAGCTCAGAACCTGAAAGACCTGCGAAGTCGTTATCTGCAAGGTATTTTAACTTAAGCTCGTTAGGTGTACCAATAAGACCATCTGTGTGAGCAGGAGAAACAACCGGATCAGCAAGCTCCCAGATTTTTCCCTGTGGGTCTTTGAATGCACCGTCACCATAAACCATAACTTCGATATGTTTACCTGTTCTGTCAAGAAATTCCTTCTGAATATCAAGAACAAGATCTTTACATTCTCTTGGGAAAAGCTTGATTGTATCTTCAGTAGATTTGTTAGAACCTAAAAGACCATACTTTTCATTGCAGCCACTGCCGTTAACAGGAGCATTAAGAATATCGTCAAGACCACAAACAACCTTTGCACCTGCAGCTTTGAGAATTCTCTTTGTTCTTGCTCTGGTGTGAATGTCGCAAGTAAGAACGCAATCTGTATAATCAAGAATTGTTTTTGCCTGGTTAGCAAACACAATTTCAACCTCTGCGCCCACAGAAGTAATAATATCTGAATAATATGCTACGTAATCAACGCCTGTAAATTCGTGCTTGTTTTCACCGAATAACTCTCTGTATTTTTCAAGAGACAAAACGTCTGAATAAGGGTTGATACCTGCATCGTCAAGCTGGTCGTATGTCAAAAGTGAGTTGCCAACCTCATCACTTGGATAGCTGAGCATAAGCACAACCTTCTTAGCACCCATTGCAATACCCTTAAGACATATAGCAAAACGGTTTCGTGATAAGATAGGGAAAATAACCCCGATTGTACCGCCACCTAACTTTGCTTTAACGTCTGCAGCTATGTCTTCAACCTTTGCATAGTTTCCCTGCGCTCTCGCAACAATTGATTCTGTAAGTGAAACAACGTCACGATTACGAAGCTCAAAGCCTTCACTTTCTGCAGCTTCGATAACACTTGTAACTGTAATATCAATAAGGTTGTCACCCTCTCTTATGATTGGGCAACGAATACCTCTTGAAACAGTACCGACTTTTCTTTCCATAATAATCTCACCACTTTATATAGTTTTCCCAAATTGGAAGTTAATACATTTAAAAAAGTATGGAGCGACTTTCACTGAAAGCCGCCCTCAATTGAAATCTTATTTCATCATGCTGGCAACTTCGTCAGCAAAATTGTCTTCTCTTTTTTCGAGACCTTCGCCCTTTTCAAGACGAATGAAGTTAACAACCTTGATGTCTGCACCAGTTGATTTTGCAACCTGTGCAACGTAACCTGCAACGTTACCGTCGAAGAGATCAGAACGAACAAATGCCTGTTCAAGGAGGCATGTTTCTTTAATCTGCTTCTTAATACGGCCCTCAACTGCACCTGCAAAGATTTTGTCGTTAACAAAATCAGCCTTGCCTGCAATTGCAAGTTCAGCAAGAGTAGCAACTGCTTCCTTTGAAAGGAAGTTGAAAAGGTAGTTGCTCTTCTTCTGCTCTTCATAGGCAGCAACATCTTCTGCGCTGAAGAGATTGTCGTTGATTGCTTTTTCAAAGAGCTTGTTCAAGATTGGCTTTGGAAGTGAGTCTGGCTTGTTGAGTGAGCTATCGATAGTGATAGATCTCATCTTTTCAAGCTCGTCAGCTGAAATGCAATCTTTGCTGAGGTACTCTGGGCTCATAGCAGCAACCTGCATAGCAATGTTTTTACCCATTGCAACAAATTCAGCCTTGTCGCTAAGGTTTGTCTCAAACTTAACTGCAACACCAACTGCACCACCACCGTGGATGTATGTTACAACGTCGCCTTCAACGATTTCGTAACGACGAATCTTGAGGTTTTCACCAATAACAAGGATGAGGTCATTAAGACTCTCAACTACTGTTCTGTCTGAACCAACAAGTGTAAGGTTTGAAAGCTCTTCAACTGAAGCTGGCTTGTTAGCTGCAATTGTCTTTGCAACATTAAGACCGAACTCCTGGAACTTGTCGTTCTTACCAACGAAGTCTGTTTCTGAGTTGATTTCAAGAAGAACTGTTGTTTTTGAATCTTCGTCTGTGTAAGCAATAATTGCGCCTTCAGCTGCAATTCTGCTTGCCTTCTTTGCAGATGCTGCAAGTCCTCTTTCACGAAGAATTTCAAAAGCTTTATCCATATCACCGTCAGCTTCTGTAAGTGCCTTTTTACACTCCATCATACCAACGCCTGTTTTCTCTCTTAAACTCTTAACATCTTGAGCTGTGAATGCCATAGATTTATCCTCCTAATGAGTAAGAAATTAATTATTCAGCTGCCTCTTCTGCAACTTCTTCATCAGCTGCTTCAGCAACGTTCTGCTCACCCTGACGACCTGCAATGATAGCATCTGCCATAGCACCAGCAATAAGCTTAACTGCACGGATAGCATCATCGTTACCAGGGATTACGTAGTCGATTTCATCCGGGTCACAGTTTGTATCTACAATAGCAACAATCGGAATACCGAGTTTCTTTGCTTCAAGAACTGCAATTCTTTCTTTTCTTGGGTCAACAATAAACATTGCTGCTGGCATCTTCTTCATTTCTGTGATACCACCCATGAACTTTTCAAGCTTTTCTCTTTCAAGATTAAGCTTGATAACTTCCTTCTTTGGAAGAAGGTCAAATGTACCGTCAGCTTCCATAGCGTTGAGCTGAGCGAGTCTTCTGATTCTCTTCTGGATTGTCTGGAAGTTTGTGAGCATACCACCAAGCCAACGAGCGTTTACATATGACATACCGCAACGTTCTGCTTCTTCCTTAACAGAATCCTGAGCCTGTTTCTTTGTACCTACGAAAAGTACGTCGCCACCATCCTGTGCGATCTTGTTGATGAAGCTGTAAGCCTCTTCAAGCTTCTTTACTGTCTTCTGAAGGTCAATGATATAAATACCATTTCTTTCTGTGAAGATGTAAGGAGCCATCTTAGGGTTCCATCTTCTTGTCTGGTGTCCGAAGTGAACACCTGCTTCGAGTAATTGTTTCATTGAAACTACTGACATAATTTTGTCCTCCTTTTTGTTAAACCGCCGCAAGGTTTCGACTCGCAAACACCACACTTTCGTGCACACGACATTCGCAATCTACCCCACGTGAGTTTTTTAACTTGGAAAGTATATCACCTTTCACCAAAAAAAGCAATACTTTTTTGTAAATTATTTTGAAAAATCAAAGCAGTATTTTTTGTATTTAAGATAAGTGCTTATTTTCTTCATTCGTGTTTCACGTGCATAATCATTCAAATAAAACGTACCATTATCTCTCATTGAAATTACAACAAGCTCTTTTGTGCCTGTTGGTAATTCTTTTAAAGGTAATCTTATTAAATTACCTGCTTTATCGGGAAGTCTGCACACCGCATACTCACCATCTAAATATTCAACAAATATATCCATAATTAATCCTCAATTGTATTATTTAATGCTGAGCCGAAATAGTTGTGGTTTTCAGGAAGGCTTGTTTCATTCAAGCGACTTTCTTCACCTGTTACCGAATCAGCAATACTGATATCATCTATACTGAGCTGCTTAGGCATACTCATTGAAGAATTGGCTTGCATCTCCAACCACTGCTCTTTGGTAATAAGAACCTTACGTGGCTTAGCACCTTCAAAGGGACCGATAATTCCTTTTTCTGACAACTCGTCAACAATTCTTGCTGCTCTTGCGTAACCGAGTTTCAATTTACGCTGAAGAAGTGTTGTGGACGCCATACCCGACTCAATAACAACCTCAATTGCTTTTGGTGTCATTTCATCGTCAAAACCATTTGATGGAGCAGAATCCATTTCAACTTCCATTCCACCTTTTTTCTTACCACCATTTTGTGCAGCCTTGATTTCGATTTCCTGCATAACAGAGTCGTCGTATTTAACCTCACCCTGAGATTTTACAAAGTCGATAACTCTTTCAATTTCATCATCTGAAACGTAGCAGCCCTGCACACGCACAGCCTTTGAAAGACCTACAGGACAATACAGCATATCACCGTTACCAAGAAGCTTTTCTGCACCAGGATTGTCGATAATTGTTCTTGAGTCAATCTGTGATTTAACTGCAAAAGCAATTCGGCTTGGAATGTTAGCTTTAATAAGACCTGTAATAACGTCAACGGAAGGTCTTTGTGTTGCAACAATAAGGTGCATACCAGCAGCACGGGCTTTTTGTGCAAGTCTACAGATTGAATCTTCAACCTCATTTGATGCAGCCATCATTAAGTCGGACAACTCGTCAATGATAATAACAATCTGTGGCATCTTAGGAAGGTTCTTTGAAACTGCATAATCGTTATAGCCTTGAAGATTTCTTACGCCGTTGTCTGCAAACAATGCATATCTCTTGTCCATTTCAGCAACTGCCCAGGAAAGAGCGCCTGCAGCCTTTCTTGGATCAGAAACAACAGGAATAAGAAGGTGTGGAATTGATTTATATACCGTAAACTCAACCTTCTTAGGGTCAATCATTATAAGCTTAACCTCATCCGGCTTAGCATTGAACAATAGACTCATAATCATTGTATTAAGGCAAACAGATTTACCTGAGCCTGTTGTACCTGCAACCAACAAGTGTGGCATCTTTGCAAGGTCAGCACAGGTTGATTCACCCTGTATATCTCTACCCAAAGCAACGTTAATTTTTGACTTAGCGTTGCGGAAAGTGCTTGTTTCAAGAATTTCCCTTAAAGTAACCATTGCTTTTTCAGCATTAGGCACTTCAATACCAACTGCATTTTTATTAGGAATAGGTGCTTCAATTCGTACACCTGACGCTGCAAGATTCATTGCAATATCATCTGCAAGAGCAGTGATTTTACTGATTTTAACACCTGGCTTGGGCTGTAATTCAAATCTGGTTACAGAAGGGCTTTGACAGATTTCAACAATGTGAGTGCCAACGCCAAAACTTTCAAGTGTTTTGACGATTGTTTCACCTTTTTCGCGAAGCTCGTTACCATTACCTGCTTTCGAGGTACGCTTAGGGGCATCAAGAAGTTCGATGCTTGGTAACTCATATATGATTTCAGGAATCACCTGTTCAAGATTTTCCTCAGGCTCCTCCTCGCAAACATCTTCAATTATTACACCTGTTTGTGTATCTACCTCTACTATTGAGTCATCGAGCTCAATTTCTTCAATAGCTTCAATTTCCTCAGGCTCAGTTTCAACAAAGCCTCTCACTTCACCAAAGGTTTTAATTTCATCCTTTGCAACTTCATCCTGCTCCTGGAACAAAGCGATGACGTCGTCAAGCTCTACAGGTGGCAAATCAACTTCCTTATCTTGTGTGAGAATAGGGTCAACGCCAACGTCCTCGTAAACCTCGTCGTCAAGTGGTATATCAAGGTCTATTTCGTGCCTGGATTCTTCTCTTCTTTTGGCTGCAAGCTCAGCCTTTCTTGCTTTTTTGTCGTTAATATCTTCAGTAACGTTGTGGTAAGTTTGTTTAATATCCTCTATTTTTTCTTCAGCATACCCACCCATAACCTCAGCAGGCTTTCTGAGTGACTGAATCAATTTAAGTACAGTTGTTCCATTAAAAAACATCGCAAGTGCCAAAGTAATAATTACAGTGAAAAGACCTGCTGCAAGCTTATTTGAGGCAGTAAAAATTAATGGAAGCCCGCCCACAAGAGCACCATACACACCAAAGCCATAGCGCATACCAGCGCCATAGTAGGTCTTGTAGGTTTCATATGCTTTTACAATCTGTTCCGAATACGACAATTGCTCGTCAGCGTTAACAATATGTAAGAAAGCAACAACAAGAGTAAAAATAATAAACCACTCTGTTGTTTTAACCTTGTAACCACGTGTATCCTTACCAATTGCTGCAACAATGCTTACAAATGCAATGAAGAATGGCGCAATGAAGGCGTTCAAGCCGAAAACTCCAAAGAAGAAGTTTCTTAAGGCGCCCCATCCACCACCTGCGTCAACGAAAACAACAACAGCCATAAACAAAGCAAAGAAAAAGCCGATGAGTGATGCTATTTGCTTATGCTCCATACTGAACAATGGTGGATTCTGTTTTTTGTTTTTTATGTTTTTCTTTTTCGCAGGAGCTGTCTTTCGTTTTTGAGAATTTGATTTTTTAGTTTGTGCCATAATCTATCTCCTTATTTTATAAAAACCTCAATTGCACCAATAACGGTAGCAACAAAACCGAGGCCTATACAGTAAAAACCAAAATATTTAAACAAATCTTTTTCAACAATTGCTTTGAATAGTCTGATTGTCATAACACCGACTAAAGCAGACGTAACAAAGCCAATTATAAGTGATGCAACAGGAATATATGTAAATTCCGTCACACCCTTTATAAATTCAAGAAGACCACTTACAAAAATTGCAGGGACACTTAGTAAAAATGCATATTGAATTGCGTTTCTTTTTGATACGTTACACAACAGAGCAACGCAAACAATTAATCCGATTCTTGAAAAACCAGGGAAGCAAATTGCAATCAGCTGTGCAACACCAATAAACAAAGCAGAAAATGGTACTATTTTCATAAAACGTTTTTCGTTTTTGCAGTAAAAGGAAGTAACAAGCAGAAGAAAGCCGGAAAGCGCAAAACAAACGCCCTCTGCTTTTATACTGTTATCGTGAGAAAAAACGCTTACTAAGTCCCATAAAACTTGTCCGTTACCAACAGGTATAAAAAGGATAATTAACGGTAAAAAGGAAATTGTGAGTAAGAAAAAATATCTACGTAATTCGCTCATTTCCTTTACTTTAAAAGAAAACTTTTTTGCAGATATATCTTTAATAATATTAAAGAATTCCTCAAACAATTCGTAAATCGGTTTACAAAAGACACATAAAACCGAAACCAAAGAACCCATATGTAGCATAGCGGAATACAAACAAGAAAGCTCCGTGCTTGCTCCACCGAAATGCGTAATTAATGATACGTGTCCACTGCTTGATAACGGCAGAAATTCAGCCAAGCTATGAACAATACCAAATAAAATACTTTTAATTATTTCCATAACATCACTCACCGACAAGGTAGTCTATAGCGTCCGAAAGTCCACCGATGCAATCAATAAGACCTTCTTCAACAGCCTGTTCACCATTCAGCACAGTACCGAAATCAGAAACAAGCTCTTCATTATTAAGCATCATAGCTTTAAAACGTTTGGCAGACACCCGTGAATTTCTTGTAACAAACTCTACAACTCTGTCCTCTATTTTCTTTAAATACATCAACGTCTGAGGCACACCAATAACCACACCGTTCATTCTGACAGGGTGAATTGTCATTGAAGCTGAAGGAACAATGAACGACTTGTCTGCACTTACTGCTAAAGGAATCCCTATGGAATGACTTCCACCAAGGACAAGTGTGGCCTTCTTTTTACTCATACCCGATATTAACTCGGCAATGGCAAGTCCGGCCTCAACATCACCACCGATAGTGTTAAGAATAACAAGTAAGCCTTGTATATTTTCGTCCTCTTCCACTGCAACAATTCTTGGAATGATATGCTCGTACTTCGTTGATTTTGAATTGGGTGGACTGGAATAATGACCTTCTATCTGACCAATTATTGTAAGACAATGAATGTATTTACCATTCTTTTTTACAGTAACGCTGCCATCTTCGTTTATTGAATCTTCGCACACAGATTCAGCATCACCAAGCAAATCATCTTCGTTTTTTTCAATAGGATTCGGAATATCTAAACCATCATAAATACTCAAAAAGCATCACCATGATTTATTATAACCCAACATCAATTATTTAATTTATTAATGATAACACAAATGCAAAAAAAGTTCAAGATTACAGAGCTCGAAATTTATAATAGTGTATTTATTATTAAATATATTGTTTTTTTATTGACAAAGTGATTGTTATTTATTAAAATTACTTTGTTAAAAATATGAACAAGTTTTCGGAGGCAAAAAAATGGGACTTACTTTATGTGAAAAAATCATCAAAAGTCATCTTGTTGATGGTGAATATGCACCTGGTAACGAGGTTGGTATAAGAATTGACCAGACCTTGACACAGGACGCAACAGGTACAATGGCTTATCTTGAACTCGAAGCAATGGATATTGACAGAGTAAAAACCGAGCTTTCTGTTGCATACATTGACCACAACACTCTTCAGACAGGTTTTGAAAATGCTGACGACCACAAATTCATTCAGTCAGTTTGCAAAAAAAGAGGTGTACGTTATTCACGTCCTGGTAACGGTATCTGCCACCAGGTACACCTCGAAAGATTCGGTATCCCAGGTAAAACACTTATTGGTTCAGACAGCCACACACCAACAGGTGGTGGACTTGGTATGCTCGCTATGGGCGCAGGTGGTCTTGACGTTGCAGTTGCAATGGGCGGTGGTGCTTACTACATCACTGTTCCTGAAGTTATTAAGATTAACCTTATTGGTAAACTCTCCCCTTACGTTGCAGCAAAGGACATCATTCTTGAAGTGTTAAGAATCCTCAGCGTTAAGGGTGGCGTTGGTAAGATTGTTGAATATGGTGGCGAAGGTGTAAAAACACTTTCAGTTCCTGAAAGAGCAACAATCACAAACATGGGCGCAGAGCTTGGCGCAACAACATCAATCTTCCCATCTGACGAAATTACATATGAATTCATGAAGGCACAGAGCCGCGAACAGGATTGGATTGAGCTTCTTCCTGATGAAGATGCAGAATATTCAAGAGTAATTGATATTGACCTTTCAACACTCAAGCCTCTCGCTGCCATGCCTCATATGCCTGACAACGTTAAGTCAGTTGAAGAAATCGGAGAAATCAAAATTGACCAGGTTCTTATTGGTTCATGCACAAACTCATCACTTCTCGATATGATGAAGGTTGCAAAAATCCTTAAGGGTAAAAAGGTTCATCCTTCTGTATCACTGGGTATTGCACCAGGTTCAAAACAAGTTCTTAATATGCTTGCCTTGAACGGTTGTCTTGCAGATATGATTGATGCAGGTGCTCGTATTCTTGAAAGCGCTTGTGGTCCATGTATCGGTATGGGACAGTCACCAAAATCTGCAGGTGTTTCTTTAAGAACCTTCAACAGAAACTTCGAAGGCAGAAGTGGTACTGCAGATGGTCAGGTTTACCTTGTAAGCCCTGAAACTGCAGCTGTATCAGCAATTACAGGTGTTCTTACAGATGCAACAAAGTCTACAGATGACATTTCTGTCAACCTTCCTAAATCGTTTATCATTAACGATAATATGATTGAAATGCCAGCTGAAACTGCTGAAGAGGCTGCTCAGGTTGAGGTTTATTACGGACCAAACATCAAACCATTCCCTAAGACAGCTCCCCTTCCTGATTCAATTGAAGCAACTGCAGTGCTTAAGGTTGAAGATAATATCACAACTGACCACATTATGCCAGCAGGTGCAAAAATTCTTCCTTACCGTTCAAACATTCCTTACCTTTCACAGTTCTGCTTCCGTCAGTGCGACGAAAACTTTGCAGATCACTGTAAAGAGGCAGGTTCATGTATAATTATCGGTGGCAACAACTATGGTCAGGGCTCATCACGTGAGCACGCTGCCCTTGTTCCGCTTTACCTTGGTGTTAAAGCTGTTATTACGAAATCTTTTGCTCGTATTCATAAGGCAAACCTTGTTAACGCAAGCATTCTTCCGCTTAACTTTGTAAACCCTGACGATTACGACAAAATCAACGTTGGTGACAAGCTCACACTTCCTGCAATCAAAGCAGAGCTTAAAGCAGGCAAAGAAATTACACTTAAAAATGAAACAAAAAATGAAGAGTACAAGCTTATTTGCGACGTTTCCGAAAGACAGGTTGACGTTCTTACTGCAGGTGGCTTACTTGATTACACAAAGGAGAATAACTAATGACAGAATTACAGATCGAAAACGCTCTCGCTAAATTCAAACAGTTACTTATTGAGCAGGACGCACGCAACCAGAAAATTAAATCAACAAAGGAATTCAAGGATTTCAAATCACTTGACAAAATAGTTGTTGGTGTTTGTGGTGGTGACGGTATTGGACCTATCATCACAAAAGAAGCAGCAAACGTTCTTAAGTTCATTCTTAAAGATGACGTTGATGCAGGTAAAATTGAATTCAAATACATCGATGGTCTTACAATCGAAAACAGAGCAAAGGTTATGAAAGCTATTCCTGACGACGTAATGGAAGAGCTTAAGGCTTGTGACGTTATCCTTAAGGGACCTACAACAACACCTCAGCAGGGTGACGGTTTACCAAACATTGAAAGTGCAAATGTTGCAATGAGAAAGGCTCTTGACCTTTTTGCAAACGTAAGACCTGTTAAGATTCCTGAAGAAAATATTGACTGGACCTTCTTCCGTGAAAACACAGAGGGTGCATACGCTGTTGGTTCAAAGGGCGTTGACGTTGACGGTGAGCTTGCAATGGACTTCGTTGTTACAACAACAGAAGGTACGGAAAGAATTGCTAAGCTTGCTTACGAATATGCACGCAACAATAAAAAAGAACGTGTATCTATCATCACAAAAGCAAATATTATCAAAACTACCGATGGCAAATTCCTTAACTTATGTAAAGAAATTGCAAAGGATTACCCTGAAATCATTACAGATGAATGGTATATTGACATTACAACTGCAAAGCTTATTGATAAGAAGCGCAGAACTGATTTCAAGGTATTTGTTCTTCCTAACCTTTATGGTGACATCATCACAGACGAAGCAGCTGAATTCCAGGGTGGTGTTGGTACTGCAGGTAGCGCAAACATCGGTAAGCAGTACGCTATGTTCGAAGCTATTCACGGCTCTGCACCAAGAATGATCAAAGAAGGTCGTGGACAGTACGCCGATCCTTGTTCAATGCTCCGTGCAACTGTTCTTCTTCTTTCTCACATTGGTAAGCAGGAAGAAGCTGACAAGCTTGAAAAAGCTCTCGACATCTGTATGATCACAGAAAAGAAATACGTAATCACAGGTCGTGACGACGGTTGTACTTGCGAAGAGTTCGGTAACTACGTTATGGATACTCTTAAAACTCTTTGATATTCTTATTTGATTTAAGGACGGTTTATTAATGAAAAACACTACCCAGGTTTCTGTTCCTGTTATAAAGCGTTTACCACGCTACCACAGATACCTTGAAGAACTCAAAAAAATGGGTGTTGTAAGAATATCTTCAAAAGAACTTTCTCAACGCATGGGACTTACAGCATCACAAATCCGACAGGACCTTAACTGCTTTGGTGGTTTCGGACAACAAGGCTACGGATATAATATTGAGCAGTTATATAATGAAATTGGTGCTATTCTTGGAATAGACAAGCGCTCAAAGGCTATAATGATTGGTGCAGGTAATTTAGGTCACGCTATTGCTACACACCTTCATTTTGAAAACAGAGGTTTTGATTTAATCGGTATTTTTGACAACAACCCAAATGTTGTTGGAACAGATATTGGTGGCAGAATAGTAATGCATTCATCTGAGCTTGATGAGTTCTGCAAGAAAGAAAATCCAATTGTTGCTATTCTTTGTATTCCTAGTGAATACGCAGAAGAAAATGCGGATAAATTAGTTTCACTGGGAATCAAAGGCTTCTGGAACTTTACACAGTATGACCTTATAAGAAAATACAAGGATATTGCTGTCGAAAACGTTCACCTTGGTGATTCACTCATGACTCTTTGTTACCAGATAAACAAATTTTCTGAAAGCTGCGAGGAACAGAAATGAAGAAGTTAATGGATATTGATATTGTTGATATAGTACCCTTTAACAAAGGTATTATAGTAGCAAGAAAAGATACCCTTCCAAGCGGCAACACAAAAATTTCCTTTTTCACATACGACGTTAAGCTTGAAAGACCTACAGCAAGCACAAGAAGTGCTTATTTACTCAACAAATTTGGTGAAAACTTTGAAAAAATTGCCGAGCAGTTAAGTGACTTCATCTACTGTGACGTAGCAGTTTTACCAAACAAGCACATTGCCGTTGTTTACTCAAGTGGTGAAATCGGTTTATTTAACGACAAAGGTGTATTATACTGGACAGGAGATTTACAATACAAGGATTGTCCTGTCAGTGGCGCTGCTGCAGAAGGAAAATACATCTGGTGTGTAGTCCCGGAAAACAATTGCATTGTAAGATATTCCCCTTCAACAGAAAAAATAGTTTTAAGAATTGGTGGAGATTCTTCTACTGCATTCCTCAACCCTGTTTCTATCTCTGTTTATAATGATGTATTATATGTATGCAACTATCAATCATGTAAAATAAGAACGGTTAATTTAAAGGATTATACCGTATCTGATTACAAGACATTTGACGAACCTGTATACAGATATATAAAAACAAATGACAGAGAATTGGTTGAACTTGAATCCGGTGTTTATATGCTTTGATTTTCGTCAAATGCTACAAATTGTATTTCGACATTTCTCGCAAAAACACTATTTACAAAAAACATAAAAAAGGTTACTATAATCTTATAAACTTTTAAATCAATCTGCGAATTGATAAGGTTATATTAATCTGAAAAATCACACCTTATCTGCTTGCAGGTAAGGTGTTTTTTTGAGGTTTTTTATGAATTTTAAAGCTGAAATTATGGACGAGTCTGCAATTCAACGTTCACTTGTACGAATTGCACACGAAATAATTGAAAAAAACAAAGGAACACAAGATGTTGTGTTCCTCGGAATCAAAACAAGAGGTGTTCCTCTTGCAGAAATAATTGCAAAAAATATTGAAAAAATTGAAGGTGTCGAATTACCTGTTGGTGAGGTTGATGTTAACCATTACAGAGACGACTTAACTGAAGCGCACGCTGTTCCTGAGGCAGCTACACCCGACTTCCCTTTTGATGTAAACGGTAAAAACATTATTCTTGTGGATGACGTTCTTTTTACAGGCAGAACCGTCAGGGCTGCCATTGAAGCAATTTTTAAAGTTGGTCGTCCATCAAGTATACAGTTGGCAATCCTTGTTGACCGTGGTCACAGAGAGTTACCATTCAGAGCAGATTACGTTGGTAAAAACGTACCAACTTCAACAACAGAGTTGATATCTGTGCTTTTACCACAGACCGATGGTTGCACAAGTGTAAAACTCTTCAGCATCTGATTATTAGCCTTCGTGCTATAATAAAAAATAATTTTGGGGGTAAGTATATGAAGCTTATTTACAATGTTGATGACAAACCAAAATTTGGACAGTTAATTATTTTTGCTATCCAACAGTTACTTGCAATTATGGCAGCAACAATAGCTGTACCTGCTATTGTTGGTAATGGCATGACCGCATCAGCTGCATTATTTGGTGCCGGTGTTGGTACAATTGTTTACCAGCTTTTCACAAAATTCAGAAGCCCTGTATTTCTTGGCTCCTCTTTCGCATTCATCGGCTCCATGCTTGCTGCTTTTTCAGGAGCAACAACTGCATCATTAGGTTTTCTTGGTATAATCCTTGGTGCTGCTTTTGCCGGTCTTGTTTACGTTGTTATAGCAATCATCATTAAATTTGCAGGTGTAAATTGGATTAACAAATTAATGCCACCTGTTGTTATTGGACCTACAGTTGCAATTATCGGTCTTTCTCTTGCGGGCGCAGCAATAAAAGATGTTTTCAGCTATGGCGCTCAAGATGGTAACGGATCATTTGTAATGACTACAAATGCATGGGTATCCCTTATTTGCGCTCTTGTTACACTTTTTGTTGTTATAATCTGTTCAACATACGGCAAAAAAATGGCAAAGCTTATTCCATTTATTATTGGTATTCTTGCAGGTTATGCAGTTGCAGGTGTATTTACATTAATTGGTATTAAAACAGGAAATGACGCACTTATCATTCTCGATATTGCACCTTTCCAGGCTCTTGTTTCAAATGGTATTGGTCTTAACACATTCTTGAAGATTCCTGATTTCACCTTCCTTACAGGTTTTAAAGCTATAAAAGATATCACTCCTGCATATATCGCAACCGTTGCAGTTGCATACATTCCCGTTGCTTTTGTTGTTTTTGCTGAACATATCGCAGACCATAAAAACCTTTCTTCAATCATCGAAAAAGACCTTCTTGAAGATCCCGGTCTTTCTAAAACACTTCTTGGTGATGGCATAGGCTCAATGGCTGGTGCATTCTTTGGTGGTTGCCCTAACACAACATACGGCGAATCTGTTGGTTGCGTTGCAATTACTAAAAATGCATCTGTTGCAACAATTACATGTACAGCAATTATGGCTTTACTTATTTCATTTGTTTCACCTTTTGTTGCTTTTCTTGATTCAATTCCTGGTTGCGTAATGGGTGGTGTATGTATCACACTTTATGGTTTTATTGCTGTTTCAGGTCTTAAAATGTTACAAAAGGTTAACCTTGAAGAAAATGCTAATCTCTTTACAGCATCGGTTATCCTTATTGCAGGTATTGGTGGAATGGCTATGGCAATTGGTAAAGTCACACTCACATCAATTGCTTGTGCACTTATTCTCGGTATCATTGTAAACATCGTGCTTAATCGCAAAAAAGCATAATTCTATTTCAATAAAATTGACAACACAAACTATTTAATATATAATTAAATAAAATTTAAAAGGCATTACGCAACTGCGTGATGCCTTTATTATAGAAAGAAGAATTACTATGATTTATTATGCAGAAAACGATAATTTTATTTTAGGTGTTAAAGAAATGGGTGCAGAGCTTACATCTTTAAAATCAAAGAAAACAGGCTTTGAATTTATATGGGACGGAAACACGGATATCTGGTACGGACAGTCACCTATTCTTTTCCCTATAATCGGAAGATTACTTGACGACAAGTACAGACTCAATGGAAAAGAATACACTATGCCCAAGCATGGTATTGTAAGAAAGAAACCTTTCAAGCTTATTGATAAAACATCAGATTCACTCACCTTCTCACAAACAGATGATGACGAGTCAAAGCTTATTTACCCATACAGTTTCGATTTACAGGTTAAATTCCAGTTAACAGATACCGGTTTAAGTGTAACTCACACAGTTATAAATAATGACGAAAAGGTTATGTACTATTCCTTCGGTGCTCACCCAGCGTTCAATTGCAAGATTGGCGACTACCTTGAGTTTGAAAATGACAACGCTTTTGAAACAGAAAGAATTGACCATGAGTCTATTCTCATTGAAGATAAGTTCCCTGTTGCAATGGAAGGCAATAAGCTTTTCCTTACAAAAGACTTATTCTGTGACGATGCTCTTATTCTCAGCAATTACAAATCAAAGGCTGTTACTTTAAAAAGCAACGACCACAGCAGAGAAGTAAAATTCAACTTCGACTCACCTTTCCTTGGTATATGGGCAAAACCAAACGCTCCTTACGTTTGCATTGAGCCATGGTGGGGCGTTAACGACAACTACGACAAGAAAGACGATATATCTAAAAAACGTGGAATAATGTCACTTAACTCTAACGAAAGCGCTGCATATAATTGGAACATTGAAATTAGTGAATAATTATTGACTTAACGTTGCTAAAAAGTTAAAATATACTTAGATAAAGAAAGGTTAAGGTATAAATAAATGGACGAAATTTTTGAAAAAGTAACTGCCGACGAAAACTATAATCCTGATCTTGTTTCTGTGGTTGACGAAGACGGCGTTTCACACACATTTGAAGAGCTTGACAGAATCGAAACAGACGAAGGCAGATTCATTGCCCTTCTCCCTGTTTATGAAGAAGCAGCAGAAATCCTTGACGATGACGGCGAATTAATAATCCTCTGTGTCAACGAGGATGAAGACGGTGAAATCTATCTTGAACCAATTGAAGATGAGAAGCTATTTGATAAAATTGGCAAAATCTTCGAAGAACGTCTTGCAGATTTATTTGAGTTCGACGGTGAATAATTTTGATTAAATGATCATAAAATAATACTCCTGCGGTGTTCGATAAATGCGACTAATACTAACCCTATGTCAATTTAAAGGGAGCTCGACTTCCGCGGCCTATTGCAGACCTCCCACATCACGTGGACGAAGGGAGCGTGAATCCGTAGAGAGAGCACCCACCTGCCGAAAGCAGGTTACTATTATCGCATCCGGCACATGCGGGGTTTCAAAAAACAACAGCTCAGTTACTTAACTGTAACTGAGCTGATTTTATTATTTGTTTTTATTTCTCTGCTGTAGCTTTACCTTCAGCATAAGATTTTCTGATTGCTTCAATGTTTGCTTCCATTGCTGCAAGCTCTGCTTTACGTTTTTCGATACGCTCAACGTACTCTGAAACATCTTTATACTTAACGGGTACGTTTTTCTTTTTAATAACAGCGTTAATTGCAATAATTGCAACGTAAGCGACAATTGCAAGGAAAGCACCAATACCAATGCTACCAGAGTACATTGCACCGTACATTGATTCAAGCTGAGCATTAAAAACGAAAAAGGCGATAATTGCAACAACTATTGATACGATACCACAGCAAGAAAGTGTAACATTTCGCTTAAAGCCTTTAGGTGAACAGGAAACAGAAACAAATGGAATGTTGAGAATTCCAAAAACAGCTGAAACAAACACACCTAAAATAGCAAGGAAATAACATACAACTGCAGCAATTGGCACTGCATTCAATATTGAGAACTCGAACTTAGCTATAACATCCATTGCAAGATTAAGAACAGAAACGCTAGTATCAATTGAATTGTAAGGCATATCAACTTTAATGTTAGCTAACGGAAGGAATAACATACCAATAGGAACAAAAAGAAGAATAAGTCTTACTATTGACAACTTTGTACCGGCAAAAGCGAATTTAACTCTGTCGATTTTAGGTTGTAATCTTATGTATTCTTCTTCAGCCTTGTCGGCATCCTCTGTTAACCTTTCCTGATGATTAAAGTAAATAAGGTTAACGCCACATTCCGGACACTCAGCCTTAATGTCAATCATTCTTAATTTGTAACCACACTTTGGACAATTAGCCATAAAATCTCCTACCTATCTTGGATAATTCTACATATTATTTATAGATTATACCATAGATTTTTAGTATTTTCAATAAAAAACTGATATTTCTATTTAATATTTACGTAATAATATAAATTATTTCTTAGAAATAGCAAGTTTAGCCTTTGCAACTATATTATCAGCATCCAAACCAAATGCGTGAAGAAGGTCAACTGCAGGACCTGATTTACCGAAGGTATCCTCTACACCAACCTTAACAACAGGAACAGGATATTCCCCACAAACTGCATCACAAACTGCATCACCAAGGCCACCGATTACATTGTGCTCTTCAGCAGTAACAATGCAACCCGTTTTCTTTGCTGATGCAACAACTGCTGCCTTATCGAGAGGTTTGATTGTATGCATATTGATAAGATCAACAGAAATACCCTCTGCTTCAAGAGCCTTAGTAGCTTCAATCGCTTCATTAACCATTAAGCCTGTTGCAATAATTGTAACGTCTGTACCCTCTTTAAGTGTAACAGCCTTACCAATTTCAAACTTGTAGTTTTCATCAAAAATTCTTGGAACTGCAAGTCTGCCAAAACGCATATAGACAGGTCCGTCGTGCTCTGCAGCTGCGAAAACAGCAGCTCTTGCTTCAACGTCATCTGCAGGGTTAATAATAACCATACCGGGAATGGACCTCATTAAAGCAATATCTTCACAACACTGGTGGCTTGCACCATCTTCACCAACTGAAATACCGGCGTGTGTTGCGCCAATTTTAACGTTGAGATGAGGATATGCAATTGTGTTTCTTACCTGCTCAAAGGCTCTGCCTGCAGAAAACATAGCGAAGCTTGAAGCGAAAACTGTATATCCTGTTGTTGCAAGACCTGCTGCAACACCCATCATATTACTTTCAGCAATACCTGTATCAAAAAATCTGTCAGGGAAAGCCTTTTTAAAACCACCTGTTTTTGTTGCAGCTGCAAGGTCTGCATCAAGAACAAGAACGTTAGGATTTTTTTCACCAAGTTCAACAAGAGCTTTACCATAACCGTCTCGTGTAGCAACTTTAATTACATCAGCCATTATTAGTCCTCCAATCCTTTAAGAACAGCATCAAGCTCGTTCATAGCAATTTCGTATTGCTCAGCGTTTGGTGCTGAACCATGCCAGTTAACCTGATTTTCCATAAAGGAAACGCCTTTACCCTTTGTTGTTTTAGCAACAATTGCAGTTGGCTTCCCCTTACACGCACGTGCATTGTTAAGTGCGTTTTCAATTTCATCAAAATCGTGACCGTCGATTTCAATTACGTTCCAACCGAATGCAACAAATTTTTCAGGAATTGGGTAAGGAGAGTTAACCTCTTCAACAGTACCGTCAATCTGAAGGTTGTTGTTATCAACAAAAGCAACTAAGTTGTCAAGCTTTTTAGCAGCGGCATACATTGCAGCCTCCCAAACCTGACCTTCTTCAATTTCACCGTCACCAAGAATGGTGTAAACACGGAAATCTGCACCCTTGAGCTTTGCACCAAGAGCCATACCACAAGCTGCAGAAATGCCCTGACCTAATGAACCTGAGCTGATATCTACACCAGGAAGGTAGTGCATACTTGGATGTCCCTGAAGTCTTGAATCAACCTTTCTGAGAGTTTTTAACTCTTCAACAGGGAAATATCCACGCTGTGCCATAACAGAATATAACGCAGGGGCTGCGTGACCTTTTGAAAGAACGAATCTGTCTCTGTCCTCTTTAACCGGAGCAGCAGGATCAACGTTCATTTCATTAAAGTACAAATACGAAACAATTTCAGCGATTGATAAAGAACCGCCAGGATGACCTGATTTAGCATTGAAAGTTCCTTCAATAATGCCTTTACGAACATTACATGCAACTTTTGCTAACTCACATCTGGAAAGCTTTTCCATAGTATGACCTCCATTTATAAAATATAATTTTTTTCTATGTAATTAATAAAGTCGTTAACAGCGCCATCGTTACAATGGCAAGTCACGTACTCACATAATTTTTTTAAATCGTCAGGTGCTTGGCCACAACAAACAGGATGTGAAACGTCACTGAGCATCGCTACGTCATTATAGTAGTCACCTATTGCAGCAACATTGTTGCTATCAACACCCATATATTCTGCAAGAAACCTGACGGCAGTACCTTTATTTACACCCTTACTGACAATGTCAATGGTGAATGGTGACGTAAAAAAGCAATCAAAAAACCGGGAATTCTCATCGTTTGTGAGATAAGCATACACTTTTTTACAAACTGAAGGAAATCCAAAAAAAGATGCCTTTCCCCACCCCTCGTTTGGAAGCTTCTCAACAGTAGAACACATCTTGAATTCCAAACCATCAAGTAAAGAAACAAAAAAAGCGTAAAAATTACTTAATTTGTAAGCACAAACCGTAGATAAATCAAACACGGTCAATTGAAGTGTTTTGTGTTTCTTGCAAAGGTCAAGAAGGATTTTTTCACCCTCTTTAGAGATAGTTGAATATTTAATTACGGAATCGGTACAAAAATCATAAACAACTGCACCATTCATACATATAGCAGGTGTTTTTGTTTTTAGCTTCTTGTAATGATTGGACAATGACTTAATATTTCTGCCGGAGCACAAGGTGAAGTTGCCACCCTTATAAACGAAATCATTAATAGCAATTTTGTTGATGTTGGGTAAGGCTCTTTTTTTATCAATTAAGGTTCCGTCAATATCTGAAACAAGAAGCCATTGAGAATATATTTCATTCATTAAGAAATTCTCCTAAGAAAATCTTTAAAATAATCCGGTAAATCAGAAGAGAATTCAAGATACTCGTTTGTTATGGGATGAATAAAGCCTATGGTTGTTGCATTCAAGCACTGTCCCTGTAAACCATACGTCTTTTTGGCGTCACCATAAACAACGTCCCCTGCAACGGGATTGCCTCTGTAAGCCATATGCACTCTGATTTGATGTGTTCTGCCTGTTTCAAGCATCACTTTAAGAAAAGTAAAACCATTAAAGCGTTCAAGAACCTCGAAATGCGTAACGGCATTACGTGAATTTTTATCAGTAACAGCTTGTTTTTTTCTGTCCTTAGGATGTCTGCCGATTGGTGCATCAATGGTACCTGAATCGTCCCTCACATTACCTACAACGACCGTATTATATACACGTGTAAAGGAATGCTCTTTAATTTGTTCTGCAAGACCTTTATGTGCAGCATCTGTTTTGGCAACAACAAGCAAACCACTTGTGTCTTTATCTATCCTATGAACAATGCCCGGTCTTATAACTCCATTTATTCCCGAAAGAGAATCACCACAATGATACAACAAAGCGTTAACAAGTGTACCACTATAATTACCTGCTGCAGGATGAACTACCATCCCCTTAGGCTTATTAACGACAAGCAAATGATCATCCTCATAAACAATATCTAACGGAATATTTTCAGGATCTACAGAAAGATTTTTGGGCTCGGGTATTTCGATTGATATAACGTCACCAGCACGTACTGTAGTTTTTTTGTTACAAACTGAACCATTAATCCAGACAAGCTCGTCTGAAACAAGCTGTTGAACAGTGTTTCTTGAAAGCTCGGGATAAATTTTAGGAATAGCTTTATCTAATCTTTCACCTGAAACCTCGTCAGTAACCATTAACTCAAGTTGTTCCATCATTACTCTCCGAACCTAACTTCTTTTCTTTTTTGATGTCATTCACCAAATCGACAATCAGGTAAATTATTAAGGTAAACGCACCAATAGTGATACAGCAATCTGCAAAATTAAAAACAGCAAAGACAACAAACAATGGCTCGATGTAGTCCACAACGTAGTGAAGTCTTATTCTGTCAATAATGTTGCCTATGCCACCCGAAATCATAAGAAGAAGACAGAAGCTCATAAGCTTGGATTTATTTTTGTTAGTAACAAAGAAATAAATCACGAAACCAAGTAAAAGAACAGAAAAAATAGTAAGGAACAAAGTATGTGTAGCAAATGAACCAAATACAGCGCCTGTATTTTCAACATACCTGAACCTCAAAATATTTTTAATAACATCAAAATACTCGATGGGTTTAAGGTAAGCCACAACAAAATATTTAATTACCTGGTCCACTATAATCAAAACAGAACAAAAAACAGCAGAAAAAAGAACTGACATTTTTACACTCCTGTATTACTTATTTTTACGGAAAAAGCCACGTTTCTTTTTAGGTTTATCTTCCAAATCTTCAGCTTCAACTTTTTCAAACATTTCAAATAAAGCTGATGCACTATTTACAGAGCCATCGTCGTCTTCATCATCTTCGAAACCGAAGTCATCTGAAATTGCTTCAGGTGCTGACTCTTCAACCTTTTCTGTTGATTTATCTTCTGAAATATGTTCATCTATTCTGTTTACATCAACAGAAAAACGTTTTGTAATTGGAATATCATCAGGCTGTGATTCGTCATTAGCTTCACAAGCAGCCTCAAATTCATCAACAGTAGGAATTGGTTCCTCCTGTTTATCGTCTTCAACAAATTCAAGAGAAGTATCCTCAGCAAAAAAATCGTATGGAAGCTCTGTTTTTACAACAGGTTCACCAATCTCCTCCTCAACATCTTCACTCAGGTCTTCTTCAATATCTTCAGCAGAATCATCTGCTTCAACAAATTCGAGAACACCGTCTGTTTCATCGTCTTCTACAGATTCAACCTCAGGCTTCTGGAATTCGTTATCAACAAGCTCCTCGATTTCATCAACAGAAACCGCAGGAAGCTCTTCGTTTTCAATTTTTGATGCTTCTTCAACTGCCAACTCTGGCAATTTAGAAATCATTTCAATATGAGCCTTGTACTGAGCCAAAATAGATGCTCTGAATTCAGAAACCTCTTTTTTAAGCATATCGTAATGCAATGACTCACTTGTAATTGTTCTGTTAGCTGCACCCATTGTATCACTTGCTGAATCATTAGCAGCAATAAGAATACCGTGTGCTTTTTCCTTTGCCTTTGCGATAATCTCTTCAGCCTTATCCTTAGCAACAGAAAGCAACAAGTCAGAGTCAGCGATAGCCTGTCTTTCAGCATCAGCCTTTATAATTTCAGCCTCGCCTTTTGCTGCCGAAAGAATTGCCTCTGCTTCATTTTTAGAGTCAGCAACGCTTTCCTCAGCCTCTTTAACAATAATGTTTGCAGCCTTTTGCGCACTCATTAAAGCTTGCTTTATATCAACTTCATCATTTTTATACTGCTCTAATTTATCGGCAAGCAAACTTACCCTTTTAATAAGCTCACTATTCTCACGAAACATTTTTTCGTAATAAACTGCTACTTCACCCAAAAATGCGTCAACGTCTTCAGCCTTGTAAGCGTTACGACCTGCACTCTTGAATTCATAAGCCTTTAATTGAGCCGGTGTCATCATTTTAAATTCCCACTTTCCACAAAAAATTCATTAGAAAAATACGCCGGTGCTTTCAAGCTCATCAAGAAGGTCTCCGGAAACGTTTACATTATATGGAGTAATAATGTATGTATTTGTAGAAACCTTTTTAAGCTGACCACCATTTGCATATGCAACACCATTAAGAAGGTCGATAAGACGTCTTGCAACATCCTTACTTGCAGCTTCAAGGTTAAGAACGACAGTTCTTTTTTCGTTAAGATGATCTGCAATTGCACGTGCGTCTTCAAACTTGTCGGGCTTAACCAAAACCACCTGAAGCATTGCTGTTGTTCTGATATCAACAACTCTGTTTGAATCACTGGACTGTCTTCTAATACGAGAGGTTCTTGGTGCCTCATAATCACTTTCATATACAGAAGAAAAATTTGGTGTTTCAACGCTCTCCTGACCGTTTTCATCAATGTCCTCGTAATCGTCATCAGGAACGTTAATCAACTTTTTAAAAATATCACTGAATGCCATAAAATAACCTCCAAAATTATTTATATATTCTTGCTCCGAAAATTGCGGAGCCAACTCTAACTAAATTTGAACCATGGAGAATAGCCTCTTTAAAGTCACCTGACATCCCCATAGATAAAATATTAAAATCAAAGTTTTCATATTTTTTTCCTTTGATTTCATTATAATAACCAGACATTTTATCAAAGTATTTTTCAAGCTCTAATGTGTTTTCACATATTGGCGGTATTGTCATAAGTCCATTAACCTTAATATTAGGCAACAAAGAAATCTGATTCAAAGATTCTTCAAATTCAATTTTATCCAAGCCTGTTTTACTACCTTCTTCGCCGATATTAATTTCTAAAAGAACATTTGCTTTT
>JAZUPI010000057.1:0-41008 GCA_045605085.1 Acutalibacteraceae bacterium | reverse complement strand
ATTACAGTTGATGGTACACAATATAAGTACACTATCAGATAAAATTCAACAAAAATAAAAATGACACTTTCGATTACGAAAGTGTCATTTTTTTACTCAAAAAGATACTGCGAGCGAGGATAAACAAGTTATGCGCAAATGTTTATACCTTATTTTCGAAAATTGCGAGATTTCGATGCATAACAACGTTTTGACGAGCGACGCTGTATTATGATACTTCGTGAAAGGTCAAACTAAGTTGTTCACAAAATCCCGTACCTTGTTTTCAAAAATCGCGAGATTTTGATGCATAACGACGTTTTGACGAGCGACGCTGTATTAAGATACTGCGAGCGAGTATAAACTAGTTATGCGCAAAAGCTCACAATTTTCATATCCACCAAGCTGCTGCGAGGCCTTCCTTTATTATGCAGTTTTTAAGGAGCGCAATTGCTTTTTCGAGGCCTTCGTTCTGACTCATAAGTGAATCTTCGTGTTCAATGGAAATTGCATAATCGTAACCAACCATACGAAGGTTACTGATTACGTCACGCCAGTAGCTTTCACCATTACCGAAGCCAACTGAACGGAAAATCCAGGAACGGTTAATTTCGTCTGCGTATGATTTAGTATCGAGCACACCATTAACAGCTGTGTTGAGTGCATCAATTTTTGTATCTTTCGCGTGGAAGTGGAAAATTGCACCTTCTTTACCTAATGCACGAATAACTGCAATTGGATCCATACCCTGCCAGATAAGGTGAGAAAGGTCAAGGTTTGCACCAATTTCCTTACCGACTGCATTACGGAGCTTGAGAAGGCTTTCTGTATTATAAACACAGAAGCCAGGGTGAAGCTCGAGGGCAATTTTATCTACACCGTGTGCAGTAGAGAATTTCACAAATTCCTTCCAATATGGAATAAGAACGTCGTTCCATTGGTAGTCAAGAATTTCACCAAAATCGTTTGGCCAAGGACATGTTACCCAGTTAGGATACTTTGCAGTATCGCAATCACCTGGGCAACCTGAGAAGGTGTTAATCTGATGAACACCTAACTTTTCAGCAAGAAGAACAGCCTTTCTCATATCGCTATCGAACTGTGCTGCGATTTCTTTATTGGGATGAACAGGGTTACCGTGGCAGCTTAAAGCGCTGATTTCCACGTTGTATTTTTTCAATAACGCTTTATAATCTTCAAGAGCCTTGTCATCGTTAAGCAATACGTCAGGGTCTGCATGATCTTTACCAGGGTAACCACCACAACCGATTTCAACCATTTCAAGACCTAAGCTCTGAAAATATTTTAGTGCTTCTTCAAGTGAAACACTACCAAGTAAGTTTGTAAGTACACCTAATTTCATAAATCAATACCCATCCTTTAAAAATTTTCCTTTAACCACTTATAGCTTCTGGTGATATCTTCAAGACCTGTTGGTACAGGATCATCATTTTCGAGAATCACCCATTCCAGACCAATTTCGGTTACGCCTGTTTTAACGTTCATAAGGTCGTTTTCGCCTTCACCAAGTGCAGTAGGCTTACGATTAACACCATCCTTAAGGTGAACAAGAATGATTTTATCCTTGTTTGCTTTAAGATATTCGGTGTTATCTACGCCTGCACAAAAGCTCCAATACGTGTCAAGCTCAAGGCCACAGCCCTCGCCTGAAATAATGTCCATAGCGTTTTTGCCGTCTTTTAAATCTGTAAACTCCTCTGTATGGTTATGGTAGTAGGTATCCATACCCATTTCTTTTGCCTTAACCGATGCTGCACCAAGAACAACACCTGTGTTTTTAGCTTCTTCGTATGTAGAATGAGGTGCACCTCCTACACCAAGGTACATAGCACCTAATGCTTTTCCGTAAGCAAGTGTTTCGTCAAGCTTTTCAGGAGTGAAATCATCAAGCCCCATATGGCAACCCACAACAGTTAAACCAAGTTCTTCGCATCTTGCACGAAGAGTGTCTGCTGAAAGACCGAAAAAGCCTGCAAACTCTACGCCATCAAAACCAATTTCTTTAACTTTACCAAGAACATCTAACATATCGTTACCATCTTTAATGTGGTCACGAACAGAATATAACTGTACTGCAAATTTCATAATAATAAACCTCAATCGTTAAAATATACCGGAGCTCCGGTTCTAGCTGATTCATATATTGCTTCAAGAATTCTTGTTACACAAAGTGCCTGTCGTGGTAAAACAACAGGGTCTGTATCTGTTCTGATTGCGTGAATCCAGCTTGATGCTTCCATTTCTGCCGGAGATCCACTCTTCTGACCCTCGAAGAAGGCTGCGCCACCTACGTTGAGGTCAGGCTTTTCGATGCACTGTCTGTTATTTTTTATGTAGTTGATACGTGCTTCGTCGTTAAGTGTATCTGCACCACCCTTGTCACCACAAATCATGTAACAAGCTTCGTTAGGCTCGGCAATATTAAGAGCCCAGCTTGATTCCAGGTTGATAACTGCGCCGTTTTTCATTTTAATAAAGCCAAATGCAGAATCTTCAACAGTAAACTTTTCAGGATCCCAGTTACCCCAGGCATTACCCTGATTTTCCTGGTCTGCAAGCTTTCTGAAGGTCTGACCTACAACCATTTCAGGCTCGTAGTTATTCATAACCCAAAGTGTCATATCAAGAGCATGTGTACCGATGTCGATAAGTGGTCCACCACCCTGCTCGTACTCGTTAAGGAAAACACCCCATGTAGGAACTGCTCTACGACGGATAGCAAGTGCTTTACCATAGTAAATCTCACCAAAGTCTCCATTATCAGCGCACTGCTTTACATAAAGGTTTTCGTCCGTCTGTCTGTTCTGATAACCAATTGTAAGCTTTTTGCCTGTTCTTTCGGCAGCCTCGCACATAGCAACAGCTTCTTTATAGGTTTTTGCCATTGGCTTTTCACACATAACGTGCTTGCCTGCTTCGAGAGAGTCAATTGTAATAAAGCTATGGGAACGGTTAGGTGTACAAACGTGAACAACATCTATGCTTTCATCCTTCAAAAGCTCTTTGTAGTCCTCGTATACCTTTGCACCTTCAACACCAAACTTTTTAGCTGATGCTTCTGCCCTTTCTTTAACGATGTCGCAGAAAGCTACTACTTCAATATCAGGCACTTTTTTTAGTGCTGGAAGATGCTTACTGTTAGCAATTCCACCACAACCGATGATACCGATTTTAATTATTTTATCCATAATAATACTCCTTTACGTGTACTGATATACATTACTAATTATAAACTATTCACCACATATTTCAATAGAAAACCCCAACAAACGGCGCACCCACACCTCCAAAAAAACACCAATATATTTAGTGAAAATGACAAAACAAATAAGCTTTCCGAGTAACCTCGGAAAGCCTTTGATTAATTAATTATTTATTTAAACAAACCTACAACGAACTGTGGAAGAAGCTTTGCAATGTACGTAACAATAACACCAACAAATTCTGTAAGGAAGTTAGCAACAGAACCGTCTAGTGAACCAAGAATGTCTGTAGGAAGGTTTGTATCTGCAACGTCCTTGTCTGCTACGTTCTTCTTGATACCGAACTGGTCAACCAAAGTAACCTTCTTAGTATCGTCGTTGACTACATATGCTTTGTAGATAAGTCTGTCGTTATCAACGTCGATCTGCGCGAAACAGCCACCTGCTTTAGGATTGAGTTCTTCGCCCTTTGAGTTCTTTTCTGATCTTGTTGTGAAGCATTTGTCTGCTGCATCCATAACAGCTTTGAGAGTGTCATTGTTAACACCGTATCTCTTTGTACCTGCTGTTGAAGGAAGAGCGTAAACAGCACCTTCAGGATTTACTGCGAAGGTAGTATCTTTACCATTATACTTTTCTGTTACGTAGAGTGTATCTTCACAAACCTTATCATTTGCAACAGGTAAAGTTCTGAAATACATATGGTCATGACCTGAAAGAACAAGGTCAACGCCTGTATCATCAACGATTTCGATGATTGTTTTTCTCATAATGAGAGTGTCAGGCTTGTTGATGTTCTTACCAGCAGAATATGCTGCACGGTGAAGAAGAAGAACCTTCCACTTAGCATTTGACTTTGTAATGTCGTTATATACCCAGTTTCTCTGTGCTTCTGTCATTGGGTACATATCGTTTGAGTTAAGAACTGTAAAGTGAACACTACCGTAATCGTATGAATAGTAAACACCGTTTACGTTGTTCAAATCACCTTCGCCTGCTTTAAGGTTAAACATATTGTCGAACCAGCCAACGTTAAGCTTGTTTGTAATGTTACCTTCGTGGTTACCTGCAACAGGAACAAGTGTAAGGCTTGTGTTTGCCTTCTTGAATGCCTGACCGTACCAATCCCATTCTTCGTTTGTACAATCATTGACGAAGTCACCGAGGTTAACAACAAATTCTGCCTTTGGAACCTGCTTCATAGCCTTATCCATAACAACTGCTGCCTGCTTGAAGTTTTCGAGGCTGCTTGCCTGAACGTCAGCAATTGCGATAAATGAAAACTTGCCGTCACCGTTGTCTGTAACGAAGGTACCAACGCTGCTCCACTGTTTTTTATCTACAGTACCTACACGATATTTATATGTAGTACCTGCTTTAAGACTTTTCACAACAGCCTTATGTCCGACATAGCCCTGCCACTCAAAGGTTTCACCCTTTGTTGTTTTTGCATTAGCGAAGCCGTTTGCTGCATACTCATCTGCTGTAACAACCTGAATAGCTGTGTCACAAGCCTTTTTTGTGTACCACGTAAAGCCACGGGTTGTTTTTGCATTACCGTACATTGTACAGTTAATACGAGTAGCTTCGTAACCTGTTGTTGTCGCTGCGCTTACACTAACACTAACACAGCTGAAAAGTGTGATGAGTGCAAGTAACAACGCAAGAGATCTTTTTGATGTCTTTTTCATAACTACCTCCGAAGAAATTAGAATGTAGATAATTGGGCATAATTATACTACTACCCATTTTTATTCTTCACCATTATACACTCAATTTTCAATTATTTCAATAGAAAAAACAAATTTTTCCTCACATGGTTATTTTTATTTTTAAACAAATAAAAAAACTGCCGTTTTCACGACAGTTTTTCTTGGTTTATTTAAGGTTTATTTTGCAATTTTTACCTTATAGCACTTAATTTCGAAAGGATTAATCTTAAAGTTGAGCTTGTTGCCTGTAGCAATGTCAACCTTAACGTCATTTCTTTCAAGAAGGTCGCACTCTGTAACCTCTGCAATATCTGCAAAGAATTCAGCTGAAACGTCTGTACGTGCGCCTGCTTTTTCAACGAAACGAATGATATAAGCATCTTCATCCTCGCACTTTTTAACTGCTTCAAGAGTGATATTTTTACCATCAACCTTGATGAATGACTTTTCAACGTCACCCTTAGCATCTGACTTGATGTCAATTGCAACTGCAGGGTTGTTCATTTCAAGACCCATCTGAAGTGTGTCTGCAGCCTTCCAGCTACCTGCATGAGGATAGATAGAATATGTGAAATAGTGATCGCCACGGTCTGATTTTGGGTCCGGGTTCATAGGAGCCTTAAGAAGAGTAACAATCATTCTCTGCTCATCAACCTCGTAACCGTACTTGCAATCGTTAAGAATTGAAACACCGTAGCTTTCTTCTGACATATCAATGAAGTTATGTGCTGAAACCTCAAACTTAGCCTTATCGTATGGATTATGGCGATAGTTAGAGCTTTCGATTGTAGCGTAAGCAATGTCACGTGTAAACTTCTGTGCTTTAACGTCAACGTCGAAGCCAACCTTAAGAAGCTTCTCCTGTTCATTCCAGTTAATGAATGTATCAAAGTCAATTCTATCAAGCTCTTTGTAGATTATGATATTCTGCTTAACAAGAGATTTGTTAACCTTCTTTTCAATTGAAACAACAGTAAATACCTCACCTGCATAGATACCTGTAACCTTACCTGGTTCTGTGTCGAACTGACGATCAACGTATGTTGCAACGATATCCCAAGCGTCATATTTACCTGGAAGGTCTTCGTAAAGACGGAATACGTTACCCTTGCCTGAAAGAACTTCTCTATTATTCTTCTTATCAAAGATAGATACAAGCTCTGCTCTTTCGTCAAGCTTGATGATGAAGTTGCCGTTTTCAACAACATTTCCAATTATTGCAGTTGACTGTGCCTCAGAAGGTGTCGCATCCTTAGCATAGTAAACCTTGTAACCAACAGCAGGAATGTCCTTAGCCATAAACACAAGTACCTTTGTACCGTCAAGCTTAGTGTAAGCCTGTGAAGGAACCTTGTTGCCGTCTGCATCGTAAATTTCAACATCCTTGAAAGGAAGCTCTACCTTCTGGTTTGCTACTGTACCAAGTGAGTTGAAGAGTGCAAATGGCTTACCGTATTTTTCGCTACCATCTGCGTTACCTGCAATAACGTTGAGTGCTTCTGTGCGAACTGCTTCACCAATTGCAATGATATCGTCATAAATAGCGCAAAGGTCACCAAATACTTCTGTAATATGAGAGCCAGGAAGTGAATCGTGGAACTGGTTTGTAAGAATCATCTTCCAGCCTTCATTAAGCTTTTCAAGAGGATATTCATAACCATACTGCATTGCAATACTTGCAAACATTTCTGCCTGACGGTAGAGGTTTTCTGAATACCTGTTGAGCTTTTTGAGCATAGCCTTTGTTGTATGAACACCACGGTGCTCTTCAAGGTAAAGCTCGTCCTTCCATGTAGGAATGTTGTCATCTGTAGCATTAGCCTTCATACGAGCAAGAGAATCCTCAATCTTTGAGGTCTGTGTCTTAGGAAGACCAGGGAAGTTTTTATATCTCTTTACATATTCAAGCATTTCGGTATCAACACCGCCACCGCCGTCACCCCAGCCGTAGCAATACATTGACTCACCGATTGTTTCTTTATCTGTATATTTCTTCCAGTTCATCTTAAGAGAGTCTGCTTCAACAGTACCGATGAAGTGTGTAGGTGGAACAATAGAGAAAATCTTTGATCCGTCAGGACCCTCCCACCAGAAGGTATTATACTGCCATGGGTTTGTATCGTTCCAGATACCCATTTTATGAGTTACGAAATACTCAACGCCTGCTTTTTTAAGAATCTGTGGCATTGCGTAGCCGTTACCGAATACGTCAGGTACCCAACATGTTTTTGGTGTGATGCCGAATTCTTTTTCTGCAAAGCGAACACCATGAAGAAGCTGACGAACAAAGCTTTCACCTGAAACAAGGTTACAGTCAGGCTCAACCCACATAGCGCCGATGTATTCCCATCTGCCTTCTTTGATTCTTTCCTTAACCTGTTTGTAGATGTTAGGATAGTTTTTCTCCATCTCGATGTATGTAGGAGCTGTACTCTGTGAGAAAATGAAATCATCATACTGCTCCATAAGACGAAGCATTGTTGCATGAGTTCTGCCCAATTTACGAACATACTCTTTATATGCCCACATAAATACAATATCAAGGTGAGAGTTACCTACAAGTGCAAGTGTACCCTCTGATTTGTATGAAGGGTTGTTGTAAACCTTCTCTTTAAGAATTGCCTGTGCCTGACGAAGACCAGCTTTGAACTCTTCGCCATCAAGGTCAAAGTTCACGTATGTAAATGCTTCCTTAAGAGTTGCTCTGATAAGCTCTAAAAGACCTGTATCGTGAACAGGCATAAAGAGTGCATTGAAGATAGCCTTGAAATCCCAGTAAATTTCTTCAATTTCAGGGTCTACAACGCCGATGAATGAGCAAGAAAGTGTTTTAACTGTAGATTCGTTTGAGTGCCATACGTAGTATGACTCAATGTCTACGTCATAGTGCTCGTCACCCTTTGCACAATCTGTAAGAAGAACAGAGTTTCTGAATGGGTCAAGTCCTTGATAAGGCTCACCATTAAGTGAAAGAAGTGAGTCACCACCAAAGTAAACGTTAAGCGTTACCTTTTTACCCTTGAAGCGCTCAGGCATATCGAATGAGTTTTTGAAGAATGCTGACCAACCATTGTTACCCCAACGGTCACCAACGTTAAGCTCCTTCCACTCGTCGTAAAGATATTCGTAGTCACCTACACCCTTGTAAATGCATTCCTTCATTTTCCATGCAGGAATTGATTCAATATCAGTGTAGATTCTCTTTTTGAGGTTTTTGATTTTAAGAGCAGCAACGTCGTCAAACTTGAAGATACCTCTTTGTTTGCCTTTAGTAGCGTCGCGCCAATCGTCAACGTGGGCATCCATAGCGTCAAGTGCTGCTACAGCGTCCATATTCTTGATTTCAGCCAAAATCCATCGTCCTTTCTTATATACGGAAACCTGATTTTAAAAAACCAAATTCTGCCGATTATATTCTTATACAGTATAGCATTACGGATATATAAAAAGCAAGATATAAAAGAACAAAATTGCAAGTTTTTGCAATTTTGTTCTTCATAATTATTTACTGAAATTGTAATTAGGTTTAACCTTTTCCTCTTTTTTTGCAGACTCAATAATTGCAAGACAAACCTCAACTGTTTTTGCGCCCTCGTAAACGCTTGTTTCCATTTCCTTGTCAGCAAGAATTGTGTCAGCAAATACCTGGAATTCTTTTACGTAGTTGTGGTTATTTACGTCAATCTCAATAATCTCAGGCTTTTCAGGTGCTTCGTCCTTTTCATCAACTACAAAAAGCTGCATTGTAGGTGATGTGTTGTCACAAATAATTGTACCCTTTGTACCATAGATGCAGGTACGCATTGTGTAATCTCTCTTACAGCCTGTTGAAACAAAAACCTTACCCATAAGCTCATCGTCAAATTTCATAAGTGCACATGTTGCGTCGTCATATGGAACTGTAGGAAGAAGCTTGTGTGTACCGTATGCAAAAACTTCAGTAGGGTCACCTGCAAGCCAACGAAGAAGGTCAACTGCATGGCATCCACCACCAATAAGACCATGGCGATCAGGGTCAGCACGCCAGTGCTTTGAACCGTCAGCATTTTTAACAATATTCATATAGTCGTGAGCATACTCTGACTCAACAAAATAAAGCTCACCGATTTTGCCTGAATCGATAATCTCTTTAGCCTTAGCAAAAGCAGGTGTAAAACGGCAGATCTGACCAACCATAAACTTTGCACTTGATTTTTCAGTAGCCTGAACCATTGCTTCAACATCTTCTCTTGTAAGGGCAAGAGGCTTTTCGCAAAGCACGTGCTTACCTGCTGCAAGAAATTCACAAGCAACCTGTCTGTGAAGCTGGTCAGGAATAGCGATTGAAACCATATTAATTTCAGGGTTGTTAAGAAGATCGTGGTAGTCAGTTGTCCACTTTTCCTCAGGAATATTATATTTTTCACCTGATTTTCTGAGAGTTTCCTCGTTTAAATCACAAATAGCAGCAACCTCTGCACCGTATGCAAGGGCGCCCTCAAGGTGCGCATTACCGAACATAAGACCGATAGCACCAAAAACAAGTTTGTTTTCCATACCAAAAACTCCTTCAATAGAAATATTACAATACGGCAAATATTTTAACACATACCCCCAACTTAAGCAAGATTAAAAACACAAAAAATAAACAAATAAAATTCAAAAACCGATTTACTTAATCGTTACGTTATGTTATTATATGTACAATTATGTTTCTAAGAAAGGACTTTCTTTATGCTTCTTGACAAAACACTTTATATTCCCGATTTGGGAGAGGTTGGTGCAGACAGTGGCTTCCACCTTCTTCCTGCTACAGAGGACGGAAAATTTGTTGCAGGTAAAAACGGTGTTGAATTTGTTGTTGCAACAGGCGACAACAAGGTTGAATTCATCAGCTTCGGCACACATTCGCTTGCTTGTGTAAAATCTGCAATTGCCTACCCTGTTTACTACCCGGTTCACCCTGTTAAAACAGAGTATCCTTTGAACGCTGTGCTTATGGACCTTGACGGCACAACAGTTCGCAGTGAGGATTTCTGGGTGTGGATTATCGAAATGAGCACGGCAAGCATGCTCGGCAACCCAAAATTCCAGCTTGAGGATGCTGACCTTCCATTCGTTTCAGGTCACTCTGTTTCAGAGCATCTTCAGTATTGCATAGACAAGTACTGCCCGGGTGAATCGCTTGAAAAGGCTCGTAATTTCTACTTTGAGCACACTCACAGAGAAATGGAAGAAATCATGGCAGGCAGAGGTAAGGATGGTGCCTTCACTCCTACAGAAGGCGTTAAAGACTTCCTTCTCGAGTTAAAGGACATGGGCGTAAAAATTGGTCTTGTTACTTCCGGTCTTTACGAAAAGGCTTGGCCTGAAATTCTTTCAGCCTTTAAGACACTTGGTATGGGTGACCCTAAGGATTTCTACGATGCAATCATTTCTGCTGGCTTTCCACTCAGAAAAGGTAGCGTAGGTACTCTTGGTGAGCTTTCACCAAAGCCACATCCATGGCTCTACAGCGAAACCTCTATTGTTGGTCTTGGCGAAGCATTCGCAGACAGAAGCCGTGTTGTTGGTATTGAAGACAGTGGTGCAGGCGCTTGCTCAGTACGTCTTGCAGGCTACTCAACAATCGGTATTGCAGGCGGGAATATTGAATCAAGTGGTACAAAGGCTGTTTGTACACATTACTGCCAGAACTTTGAGGAAATAATGAAAATTATTAAAGGCTAAAAAATTAAAGGAGATATAAACTATGGATAACAAAGACAGAATCCAATGTCACTTTATATCTAACACACACTGGGACAGAGAATGGCGTTTCTCTGCAAGAAGAACTCAGTATATGTTAGGTTATATGATTGATATGCTTCTCGACATTCTTGATAAGAATCCCGACTACAAGCATTTCCACCTTGACTCACAGACTATGCCTATCCAGGATTACCTTGAGGCATACCCTGAGAAAAAAGAAAAGCTTCAGAAGTACATAAAGGAAGGTAGAATTGCTGTTGGTCCTTGGTTCTGCTTACCTGATGAATTCACAGTAGGCAGCGAAGCACTTATCCGTAACCTTCTTCTTGGCCACAAAATCGGTAAAGAAATGGGTGGCATAAGCAAAACAGGTTACTCACCTTTCGGTTGGGGTCAGATTTCACAGCTTCCTCAGATTTATGCAGGCTTCGGCATTAACTTTGCATCCTTCTACCGTGGCATTAACGAGTACAAGGCACCTAAATCAGAATTTTTCTGGGAAAGTCCTGACGGAACACGCATTTATGCTTCACGTCTTGCAAAAAGACCACGTTACAACATCTGGTACATTGTTCAGCGTCCTGTTTACTTCAACCAGACAGACGAAAACAATCGTGATATGAAATGGAACGACAACAACGGTGTGTTCAAGCTTATCGACCGTGACTGGAAGTTAGACTACCAGTACACACATCCATTCTTTGAATATCACAAAGAAAACGTTAAAGCTCGTGCAGAACAGGCTATGGTTGAACAGGATAAGGACTGGTCAACAAACCATCGTTTCTGGTCAATCGGCCACGACTCATCTTGTCCTGACATCCGTGAGGTTGACCTTGTTAAAGACCTTAACGATTCGCTTCCTGATGCTGACGTTTTCCACAGCACACTTCGTGAAATGGAACAGGGCATCATCGACAACTTCGACGAAAACTCACCTGTTCTTAAGGGTGAAATGAGAGATCCATATACAAAGGGTAGCGTTAGTGAGCTTTGTGGTTGGATTCTTTCTGCAAGAACATACGTTAAGCAGGAAAACTTCGACACTGAAAGAAGACTCATCAACTACGCAGAGCCTATGGCAGTATTTGCATCTCTTTCAGGTGCACCTTACCCACAGGGCTTCATTGACCTTTCATACAACTACCTTCTTCAGAACCATGGCCACGACAGCATCGGTGCTTGCGGACGTGACGTTGTTTACGAAGATGTTATGTCAAGATACAGACAGTCACGCGAGCTTTCAATGTGCGTATTTGAACGTGCATTCATGGATATTGCAGGTGACATCAACCTTAAGGGCTTCAGCCGTGATGATGCTGCAGTTGTAATCTTCAACCCTGCACCATTCAAAAGAACTGAAACTGTTAACCTCAGAGTTGAAATTCCTGCAGAATGGAAGGCAGACAGCTTTAAGATTATTGATGATGACGGTACAGTTATTAAATACCAGATTCTTTCTTCAAACAAGGCTAATGCGCAGATTATCCAGAACCCTAACGATACAGCAAACGTTCTTCACACAGAACAGTATTACATTGCAGCAGAGGTTGCAAATATCCCGGGTATGGGTTACAAAACACTTAAGATTCAGCCTCTTTACAACGTTCGCGCAACAACTCCTGTTACACTCGTTAAAACAACAAACGTTATGGAAAATGAATTCTTAAAGGTTTCATTTAACCACAACGGTACATTCAATGTTGTTGAAAAGGAAACAGGTAAGGAATACACAAACCTTGGCTACTTCAAGGACAGTGGCGAAATCGGCAACCCATGGCAGCACGTTTCACCTGAAATTGACGAAACATTCACAACACTTGGCGAGCAGGCAAACGTTACGCTCTTACGTCAGGGTGAATTTGAAACAACCTTCAAAATCACAATGCGTTGGGAGCTTCCTGAAAAGAGAGCATTTGACGAAAAGACAAGAAGCGAACATAAGCTTCCTATCGACATCGAAAGCCTTGTTACACTTCGTAAGGGCGCAAAGTTTGTTGAAATTGAAACAACAATTAACAACCGTTGCGAAGATCACTACTTACAGGTTGGCTTCCCAACAAACATTAAAGCAACACACGCAGATTCACAGGGTCAGTTCGACGTTGTTTCAAGACCTATTGCTGCACCTGACTACTCACTTTATGATGAGCCACCTATGACAGAGCATCCTATGAACTCTTTCGTAGACCTTTCAGACGGCAAGAATGGTGTTGCACTTCTTAACACAGGTCTTAAGGCTTACGAAGCTGCTGACGACGAAACAAACACATTGTTCCTTTCACTTATCCGTGCATATCCTCTCAGAATTTGTGTTACAAAGGATATGCAGAACTACAGCGACTGGGATAAGGGTTCACAGTGCATCGGTAAAAACACATTCCGTTATGCATTTATGCCTCATAAGGGCAACTGGGAAGATGCTAACGTATGGCAGGAATCAGAGAGATTCAACCTTTACCTTACTGCAGGTCAGTTAGCACCTACAGACCACGGCAAGAATCCTACAACTCATTCCTTCCTTGAGCTTAAGGATGAAAACCTTAATGTTAGTGCTGTTAAGAGAAGTGAAGATGGCACAGGCTATATCGTAAGACTTTTCAACCCATCTGATAAGACAATTAAAAACTCAATTCGTCTTAACGGTGGTGTTGCTCCTATTGAAAGGCCACAGTCACCTGTTGAAAGACAGCAGGCTGAATTCGAGCTTCCTGCATATTCAGGTAAAGCATGGAACGAAGCAAAGCTCGTTACACTCGAAGAGCTTGACGACAAGGCACTTAAAATCAATGCAGACGGTTTCGTAGATTTCGAAATCACAGGCAAAAAGATTCTTACAATTAAATTCTGCTAAAGAAAAAAAGATTTACATCCTTCGGGGTGTAAATCTTTTTTAGTCAACAATGAAACATTATGAATTCAGAAGCAAAAGCACCGAATTGATTTTCTTCAATTCGGTGTTTTTAAAAAAATTAAAGATTATAATACTTCTCAAACTCAACTGGATGAGGAATCTTTGCGATTTCTGCAAGCTCTGCTCTCTTTGTTTTAATGAAGTTTGCAATAAGCTCTTTAGGGAATACGCCACCTGCTGTAAGGTAGTCGTTGTCCTTTTCAAGCTCGTCAAGTGCTTCATCAAGGCTTGTTGGAAGACCTTTAAGCTTTGCTTTTTCTTCTTCAGGAAGGTTGTAAAGGTTAAAGTCGTATGGACCCCAACCATTTGTACGTGGGTCAATCTTATTCTTAATACCATCAAGACCTGCCATAAGAAGTGCCGCATAGCAGAAGTATGGGTTGCAAGTAGCATCAGGGTTACGGAGCTCAAAGCGTCTTTCCTCTGGCTGCTTTGCATATGCAGGAATACGAATAACTGCACTTCTGTTTGAGGTTGCATAACCAACTGTTACAGGTGCTTCAAAACCAGGGATAAGTCTCTTAAATGAGTTTGTACTTGGATTTGTGATAGCACAAAGTGAAGAAATATGCTTAAGAAGACCACCAATGAAATAGTGAGCTGTTTCGCTAAGGTGTGAATAGCCGTTATCATCAGAGAAAATAGGCTCACCATCTTTGAAGAGCTGCATATGCACGTGCATACCACTACCTGCCTCACCATAAACAGGCTTTGGCATAAGTGTTGCACTTAAACCGTATTTTGCAGCAGTATTTTTAATGATGTACTTAATCATCATTGTTGCGTCTGCCATTTTTGACATTTCACCAAGCTGTGGCTCAATTTCAAACTGACCTGATGCAGCAACCTCCGGATGATGGTACTTAACTTTAATACCTGCTTCTTCCATAAGAAGACACATTTCGCTACGGCATTCATAAGAAGCATCGTAAGGCTTTGCAATGTGGTAAGCCTTCTGCTTAGGTACAATTACACCGTGACCTTCGCAATCGCTGTTCCAGTATGACTGCTTTGTGTCTAAAGTTGCAGAAATGTTGTTAGGAGAAACGTCCCAGCCAACGTAGTCGAAAAGATAGAATTCGAATTCAGGAAGAATGAGCATTTTGTCTGCAATGCCACTATCTCTCATATATTTTTCTGCAGCAAGAACAATGTTTCTTGGGTACTGTGCAAGAGGTCTGTTCTCAGGTGAGTCAATAATCATTGCGTTACCACTGATTGTAAGCGTGGGAATTTCGCAGAATGGGTCAATCATTGCTGTATCAGGGTCAGGAATGAAAACCATATCACTCTTTTCAACCACTGCATAGCCGTAGTTTGAAGCATCGAAACCGATACCCTTTTCCATAACGCTTTCATCGAAGCTGCATGCAGGGATTGTTACGTGACGATACTGACCGTTAATGTCAACCATTTTGAAATCGATCATCTTAATGTCTTTTTCTTTAATAAGGTTAATTATTTCTTGTATTTTCTTATCCATATACAAACCTCTTTTCCAATTAATAAACACATATTAACAATTTAAATTTGCTTTGTCAATGTTAAGTTGGCAAGAATAAATCTCATTCAAAAAACTGTTTCAGATTATTTTCGCTAACTTATACAGTTGAAATATTTCTTTATAAATGATAATATTTACTTAATATATCAGAGCAGGTGAAGAAATTGACAAAAAAAGAACGTGCATTGGAAGTATGCAGATTATTAAAAACCAAATATCCTGAGGCTGTATGTCAGCTAAATGCAGACTCACCTTTTCAGCTCTTGGTAGCAACGCGCCTTTCTGCACAATGCACCGACGCAAGAGTAAACCTGGTTACTCCTGCACTTTTTGAAAAATACCCCACAGAAAACGAGCTTGCAGAGGCACCTGTTGAAGATGTGGAAAGACTTATTCATTCCTGTGGCTTCTACCACGCCAAAGCACGTGACCTTGTAGGCATGGCAAAGGCTGTAAGAGATATACACAAGGGTATTTTACCTGACACAATAGAGGAATTAACAAAGCTACCGGGTGTGGGAAGAAAAACTGCAAACCTTATTGTTGGTGACGTTTACAAAAAGCCTGCAGTAGTTGCAGACACTCACGTTATAAGAATTACTAACCTTCTGGGTTTAACCGATTCAAAGGATCCTCAAAAGGTTGAATTTCAACTCAGGAAAATACTTCCACCTGAAGAAAGCAACGACTTTTGTCACAGAATCATTTTACACGGTAGGGCAACTTGTATTGCAAGACGCCCACAATGTGGTGAATGCATTTTAAAAAACGTTTGTAAAAGCTACAAATAACAGGAGGTCTGTATGAAAAAGTTTTTAAGCATACTGCTGTGTATTGTCATAGTTTTCTCTCTTTGTTCCTGCTCACTTTTAGAAAACAACGCTGCTTTCACAATAGGGGTAATTGAAGCTGCAAACAGCTTTAACCCCATGCTCGCAAAAACTCAGGCAGAAAAAATTCTTTCAGACAACTGCTCCGAAGGACTTTTACGTTTTGATGAGGAAGGTAATATAGATCTGGCAGGTGCTGTTGCTTACACAATAGACAGAGCCGGACTTACGTACACCTTCTCACTTAATTCCATTGCAAAATGGCATATCACTGATGAAATCGAAGATACGTTAAAATTTCTGAATATTAAAGATTTTGACCCTGTAATTACCTCACAGGATTACGTGTATGGTATAGAGCAATACAGAAAAATGGATGCTGATTCCTTCAGTCTTATAAACCAAACCAGAGCACTTGACGACTTCACCTTACAAATCACTCTTACAGAACCAGACTCTGACTTCTTATATAAGCTTGCTGCATTACCTGTTTTCCCTTGTGAAAGGTCGTTTTATGAAAAACTTGGCAATCTTTATGGTAAATCAATTGACAGGGTTTTGACTAACGGACCTTATTATATAAAAGAAGCCACACCGTCAGAAATAGTTTTGGAAAGAAGCTCCGATTACACCGGAAATCTCCAGATACAAAACCCAAAAATTCTTCTTTACGTTACCGGTGCCGAAGAATCTTTAAAAGAGCGTTTTATAAGCGAAAACTACAACACGTTTATTACAAATAACACAACCGACCTACCCGGTTACAAGCCGTCCTTTATTTCAACAGAAATGGTGTGGGGTCTTGCCTTCAACTGCCAATCAAAAATTGGTCGTGTGCAAGGCTTAAGGTACGTTCTTTTTAATGCTATAGATTTCGAATGCATTCCTATCCCTGAGTTTGCTACAGGTAAAGCTACATCAATTATTCCAAAGAACTTTTCCGTATGCGATTCTAAATATTCAGATTTTTCTTCCACACCATTAAAATACAATGCAAATGGTCTTAAAGCATCCGTAACAATGGATGAAATCCGTGAAAAATTCGGTGTCGGTACATATGCAATCACCTTTGCCGTACCTGAAGAAATGGAAGGCATCGCTAATAAAATTATAAAGGATTGGAAAGACGTATTCGGTGAAAAGGTAGGCGTTACCCTTACCACATTTAAAATGAATGATGCCCCAAAAATTGCAGCAGAAGGAAGCTATGACATTGCTATACTGCCTGTTAACCCATATTTTAAAACAGCTTTAAGTGTCATTAACAGTTTTTCAAGTGCTCCTTGCTACTATGAAAACGACAAACTCAGCAATATAAGCCAAAAACTTTCACCTATTCCAAGCGAAAGCTGTGTTACGTTCCGTCAGGCTGAAGAAATAATTTTGAACAACAGCGTTTTTGTTCCGCTTTTTTACACAGGCAAGGCATTGTACCTGAACCAAAACTTCTCAGGCATATACCTTGCAGACGGTGGAAAAATGTTATACTTCCATGCAGGAGCAGAGAAATAATATGAACACAAAGGGATGTAAAACATACAAGACAATTTCCGTTATTCTGCTTTTGGCAGTTATGGTTACAATTTTCGTACTTTCCCACCAGAACAGCTCCGAGTCGTCGGAAACAAGTGGCTTTGTTACCGAGCTTCTAACCTTTGTATTTGGTGATAACGTACCTGAGGCTATTGTAAGAACCTTTGGTCATTACAGTGAATTTGCAGCACTTGGCTTTCTTGCACTTAACTGCTTTTATGCATTTAAAAAAGAGCTTAAACCAGTTATATGCATACTCCTGTCCTGGGGCTACGCGTGGACTGATGAAATACACCAGATTTTCGTTGACGGACGAGCTTTTCAGATATCCGACCTTATGGTTGACCTTGCCGGAATCCTGACTGGTACCATATTGATATACGGAATTATAAAAATAGCAACAATACTTGATAGCAAAAAGAAGAGTGGATAATCCACTCTTCTTTTATCTATACATCTCATTAATTTGCAAGCGTGTGTGTCTTGCCCAAGGGTATTGCTCCATATACTGACCGAAATACTTGATGTTTTCACTTTTCCCTTTTTCAAGCAATTCATAATAATCGCAAACGAACTTAGATTTATCAATGCTACGCTGGTTACGGTTATCCACCAAAATGTCAGAAATACCTGCTTCTTCAAGGGAAGCCCTCAAGGAGCGTAAAACCTTTCTAAAAAGTGACTGGACGGTTTCGTCGTACTTTCTGCCCTCCCACAAAACTGCTATTGCCTGTTCTGTATTTACAATGCCTCCGTTTCGGTCAACAAGAAGTGCTAAAAGCTCTTTAGCCTTTGCACTTGAAAAGCCAACGGACTTACCATCAACAAAAACGTCGAAATAACCGAATGTTTTCACAAATACGTGACTCTCTGCCACTATATCTTTTATAAGCAGCGCCTTATCGTATGCTTTTTTTATCATTGCAGGCTCGTATGGCTTCATTACGTAATCTACTGCGTCAACATTGAAAGCCTCAAGGGCGTAGTCACCGTAGCCTGTGGTAAAAATAATTCTTGTGTTTTTTGAAAGTGACTTTATTCTCTTTGCTAATTCAATACCCTTTATAACAGGCATTTCAATATCAAGGAATGCAATATCCACCTTATTCTGTGCAACGTAGCTCAACGCATCAAGAGGGTTATTAAACTTCACTATTTCATCCTCTATACCTAATCCACGACAAGTATCTTCAAAATCTTCAAGAGCGAAAATCTCGTCATCAACTGCAATTATTTTCATTGTCACCCTCCTTTTTGGGTATTTTTATTGTAACCTTGGTGCCTTTATTGATTTCGCTCTTGATTTCAATGAAAGCATCAAGCATAACTTCCAAACGTTTTTTTATGTTCGTTACACCAACATGTGAACGACCATCATTCTTTTCCTCATTGACGTCAAAGCCTACTCCGTCGTCTTCTACACAAACCACGTTGTAGCTGCCTGATTGGTAGGATTTAATTTTAACCGTGCCACCCTCTGCCTTTTGGTTAACCCCGTGCTTTATGGCATTTTCTACAATAGGTTGAATTGTAAGTGGTGGAATAGAGAAATCAGTAGTATTTATGTCATACTCGACATTCAAACGGTCACCAAAACGAATCTGTTCAATACTCACATAGTTTTCCACGTGCTCGAGTTCTTTTTCAAATGGTATGGGTTCCTTTTGCGTAAGGGAATCCATATTTGTTCTTAAGTATCCTGAAAACTTCACAACTACACTTTCGGCAGTTTTAGGATCTTTTTTTATAAGATACTTAATAGTATTTAATGCATTGTACAGGAAGTGTGGCTGAATCTGACTAAGCATAAGCATCATATTAAGTTCTGACAATTCTTTTTCAAGCTCAGCCGTTTTTCGCGCCTTCTGATAATCGTTAAGGGTGTTGCTTATATGCACAATCAACATAAGCGCTATAAATAAGAAGCACGCCAAAGGCATTACAAACGACACTGAATTAGAAATGTAACCATACAGGTAAAGGTTGTCTGTAACAAGCGCGGCAGCCGTTATGCAGTAGAAAACAAGGTAAAGTATTGCAAATCCCTGTTTTTTTACAACTCCACCCGTTAGCTTATACATCATATATACATCGAAAGCGTAAGCTACAGATTGAATCCACATATACGCTTTTGCAACGTAAATGTAGTCATATGTAAAGTACGGAACAAAAGCACACAACAGAAACAAAAACGAAATAAAGGATATTGTTACGTTGCTGATTTTAATATCTAATACGTTTATAAGATGCATAAGCATACACAGCTTAACAATGTACGTAGATACGAATATGAGCGACATCATTATTTCATAATTCAAATTGCCAAAAATGTTATGAGCAACCGTATATCCCTCGTTTGAAATAAGCATTCTGAATATGAATACAACACAAAGTAAAATCAACCAAAGGTGGTCTGTCATATCTCTTCGCATAAGGGCGAGCACCAGTGTGCCTACTGCAAAGAATGCAACAACACCTATAAGAATAAACCTTAAAGCAACCGACGTCATAAAGTCATTCTGATATTCGTTGTAATTAGATAAAACAGGAAGTGTTGTCAAGCCACTGGAAAAATCACACTCAACCTCAACAACTACCTCGTGTGCATATTTTGTTTCATCCAGAACTAAAGGCTTAGCATACGGCTCAACCACGCTTTTGTCTGCATTCGTACCGTTTGGCACAGACCTGTTGGAAAACACAAATTCCCCGTCTATAAAGACCTCGCACTTACCCGGAAGGTTCTGCACACTTACAAGCACCGGCTGTACCGTATTTATATTTTTCACGCGAATGCGATAGCTTGCAAAACCACCATTAGGAAGCTGCTCACCATCTATTTCATAGGTTGTCCAGGAGTAAGGCACGTTGACAATCAAATCCGGACGCAAATTTTTTACATTGTCGCTTACAATGTGTTTTTTCCAATAAAATTCCCACTCACCTGCAAGGGAAACACTTTCACCTTCTGTAATATTGAAATCCCTGACGTCTGCCATTGCACCTTCAATTTTAACGTTATTCAAAACAGCGGGGTTAATATATGAAATAAGAGGCAAAATAATACATGACATAGCTGTAATCATTACAGTTATAACGAAAATTACGTTTCTTTTGAAACCAGTTGACATATACTCACCTCACACAAAGTAATTATATAATGGTAACGAGAATAAATCAACACAGTTTTGAGAAATATACGTTACTTTTTCGTAACATAACTATTAGTAAAGCAATTATTGAAAAAAATTTCATTTTATGATATAGTAAAACACAAGTATCTTAACTGATTTTAAAAGGTGATTGATATGATAAATAACGACCAACGCTTGCAGACAATTAACACATTCCTTGAAAAAGGTATTGAAATACCTTGCTTTGACGGTGTAATTATCGAAGCTTCTGTTTCAATTGGCAAAGGAACTGCAATTATGCCGGGCACAATTCTTCTGGGCAGCACAAAAATCGGTGCAAATTGTGTTATAGGTCCAAACTCTTACATTGTCGACACAGTCGTAGGAAACAACACAAAGCTCAATAACACACATTCCTTTGATGCCGAAATAGGCGATGGTGTTACATCAGGACCTTTTGTACACATCAGACCAAACACAAAAATTGCAGACAAAGTTCATATCGGCAACTTCGTTGAGGTTAAAAATTCTGTTGTTGATGAAGGCAGTAAGCTTCCTCACCTGCTTTACGTTGGTGACTCCGACGTAGGCAAGGATGTAAACTTCGGCTGTGGTTGTGTAACTGTCAACTACGACGGCAGAAACAAATCAAGAACTGTTGTTAAGGACGGTGCTTTTATCGGCTGTAACACAAACCTTGTTGCACCCGTTACGGTAGGTGAAAATGCATTTACTGCAGCAGGCTCTACCATTACAGAGGACGTTCCCGACAACGCACTTGCTGTTGCGCGTTCAAGACAATATGTAAAGAAAGATTGGGTAACAACAAAGAAACCCTACAAACGTCAGCACACTAAATAAACGGAGAAAATATGTTTAATAAGTTCAAAAAAGAAAGCTCCGGTGGTTCTACTTACGATTATCTTGTTGTAGGTCTTGGAAACCCCGGTATAAAATACGAAACAACACGACACAATGCAGGCTTTTTATTCGTTGAAAACCTGGAAAACGAACTCGGCTTCAAGGCAAAAAAATTAAAATTCCACGCACTTATAGGCGACACTAAAATTGCCGGTAAAAAAGTGCTTGTTATGAAGCCACAGACCATGATGAACAATAGTGGTACTGCTGTTAAGGAATGCGCAACCTTTTACAAAATACCGGCAGATAAAATCATTGTGGTTTTTGATGATATATCACTTGAACCCGGCAAGCTTCGCATCAAAAGAAAAGGCAGCGCCGGTGGTCACAACGGAATCAAAAGCATTATTGCCCATTTGGGCACACAGGAATTCCCAAGAATCAAATTGGGTGTAGGTCAGAAGCCACACCCTGACTACGATTTGGCTGATTGGGTTCTTGCAAACTTTCCTAAAAAAGATATTCCATTAATGCGTGACGCTATGGATAACGGTTTAAAGGCACTTGAGCTTATGGTCAATGGTGACACAGAAGCTGCAATGTCAAAATACAACAGTTGAGGTACTTATGTCCTGCTACTCAAAGCTTCTGAAAAACTGCACAGAATATGGTGACGTGCTGGGATACGTAAAAAATGGTGTTGCACCATCGGGCATTATTGGTTTACCCTCTGCCCCCAAGGCTCACCTTGTACACTCACTCTGCGAGGATCTTTCTCGCAGAGCTATTGTCGTTTTACCTGATGAAGCCTCTGCACGAAAATTTGCAAGTGACGTTAACGAATTTACAGGCAAGGGAAAAAAAGCATTTTTCTACCCTGCAAGAGATTATTCCTTCAACTCCTCACAAGGTCAATCACGTGAATATGAGCATATAAGGTTACAAACACTTTGCAACATTTTGAGTGATGAATATTCTGTTCTTGCGTGCTCCGTTGAAGCAGCGCTTCAATTGACAATTCCACCTGATGAGCTTAGAAAAAGAATCCTGAAAATTGATCTGAATACAGAAATTTCACCAAAAGAGCTTACAGAAACCTTAACTGCAGCAGGCTTCAAACGTACCGACAACGTTGAGGGTGCAGGTCAATATGCAGTAAGAGGTGGCATTGTAGACTTTTTCCCGCCTGACGCTACAGAGCCTGTACGAATTGAGCTATGGGGTGACAACGTTGATAATATTTCAACCTTTGATCCGTCATCACAACGAAGAACAGACACGCTGGATTTTTGCGAAATCACACCTGCTACTGAAATCATTTTCATGGATGCAGAGGATTTAAAAAGTAAAATTACAGACTTTATAAAAACAGTATCAGGTAAGGGTGCAAGAAAAGCAAAAGAAGCTCTCAATAACGATTTAGAGCTTCTTGAAGCAGGGGTAAACCTTTCTTCTGTTGACAAATACCTTTCTTTAGCCTACGACTCCCCTGCGTCTATATTTGACTACTGCAAGGACGACCTGCTTTTCGTTATTGAAAGTGCAATGGTAAAGGACAAAGCAGAAAGTTCTACAAAGCTGTTCAATCAAGAAATAAAAGCACAGTTTGAAAACGGCGTTTTGGCAAAGGGCCTTGATACCTTTACCTTGACGTTTCCTCAGCTTTTAAATATTTACGAAAGTAAAAAAGTATTTTATATAGATACATTCCCAAGGGGTACTTTTGACACGCCTGTCAAAAGTCTCACGTCATTCAACGTACAACAGACTCCTGTATGGAATGGCTCCTTAGAGGTTTTACTTGACGACTTAAGACCTGCACTGAGAAATAAAGAAAAGTGCATCATAGTAGCCGGTACGGAAAAAGCTGCAGGGGCTTTGGCTGAGGCGTTAGAAACAGAAGACGTCAAAGCAATGTATTTCCCTGTATTACCTGCAGAATTTCCGCAAAACATTGTTACTGTACTTCCCGGTGGACTTTCAGGTGGTTTCAGGTATCCTAATGAGAAATTCACCATAATTTCCTACGGCAGAGGTGGCCACAATGCCTCCGGCGTAAAGAAACGTCGTAAAAACTACAAGGCTGCTGACGCAATACAAAGCCTTGAGGAGCTTTCAAAAGGTGATTACGTTGTTCATTCCGTACACGGTATAGGAATTTTTGAAGGCATACAGAAACTTGACGTTTCGGGCGTAACGAAGGATTTCATCAAAATCACATACGCCAAAGGTGGCGCACTTTATGTACCCGTCACCCAGCTTGATCTGGTTTCAAAATATATTGGTCCGAAAGACGATACAAAAACCCTTAAGCTTTCCACCCTTGGTGGCAAGGATTGGGAAAAGCTTAAACAAAGGGTCAAAAGCTCTGCCAAGAATATGGCAAAGGAACTTATTGCTCTCTATTCCAGAAGAATGAAGATGCAGGGCTACGCTTTCTCACCGGATATCGATATGCAGAACGATTTTGAACGTCGTTTTGAGTACGAAGAAACCGACGACCAGTTAAGAACCATAAACGAAATAAAAAGGGATATGGAAAAACCACATCCTATGGACAGACTTCTTTGTGGTGACGTTGGTTTTGGTAAAACGGAGGTAGCCTTAAGAGCAGCCTTCAAGTGTATTGCCGACGGCAAGCAATGTGCAATTCTTGTACCGACAACCATTCTTGCACTTCAGCACTACAACACCATAAAGCGTCGTTTTGAGGGCTTCCCTATTGAAGCAGAAATGCTTTCAAGATTCCGTTCGTCAAAAGAACAAACAAGAATTATAAAAGCTTTGAAGCGTGGCGCTATTGATATCATAGTAGGTACACACAGACTTATTTCAAAAGACATTGTTTTCAAGGATTTAGGTCTTATAATCGTCGACGAGGAGCAACGCTTTGGCGTAGGTCAGAAGGAACGTCTTAAAGAGATGTACCCTGACGTAGACTGCCTTACCTTGTCTGCAACACCTATTCCCCGAACAATGAACATGGCAATGTCCGGTATACGTGATATGTCCGTCATTGAAGAAGCACCTATGGATCGTTCTCCTGTTCAGACCTACGTTTTAGAGCACGATTGGGGCGTTCTTGCAGAGGCTATGGAAAAAGAGCTTCGCAGAGGTGGTCAGGTTTACTACCTGCACAATAAGGTTGAAACCATTGAGAAAACAGCTGCTAAAATAAAAGAGCTGTTACCCGAGGCAAACGTAGGTATTGGTCACGGCAAAATGAGTGAGGATGAGCTTTCCGACGTATGGCGAAATCTGTTAGACGGAGAAATAGACGTACTTGTATGCACCACTATAATAGAAACAGGTGTTGATGTACCTAACGCCAATACACTCATTATAGAAAACGCAAACAACTTGGGTCTTGCCCAGCTTCATCAGATACGAGGCAGAGTCGGCAGGTCTGCAAGACGTGGTTTCGCTTACCTTACTTTTACAAGAGGTAAAGAGCTTACTGAAATTGCTACAAAAAGACTTACTGCAATTCGTGAATATACAGAATTCGGGTCAGGCTTTAAAATTGCAATGCGAGATTTAGAGATTCGTGGTGCTGGTAACCTTTTGGGCTCCGAGCAACACGGACATATGGAAGCTGTCGGCTACGATATGTATATGAAGCTGCTGTCTGAGGCAGTAACAGAAGAAAAGGGCGAAGCACCACAAAACTCTTCAAAAGAATGTCTTATTGACATACGCATTGACGCCCACATTCCTGAAAACTACATTGAAAGTCTGCCACACCGTCTTGCTATTTACAAAAGAATTGCAGATATTAAAAACGATGATGACGCAAGTGATGTTATCGACGAGCTTATTGACCGTTTTGGTGACCCACCACCAAGTGTTGAGGGACTTGTTAAGGTTGCACTTTTAAGAAATACGGCAGCACAATCGGGCATATATGAAATCGGTCAAAACAACAACAGCCTGTTGTTATACGTTGAAAAAATTGATATGAGTAAGGTTGCTCTTTTAGTCCAGGGTATGCGTGGCAGAATTCTTGTTTCAACAGGACCTAAGCCATACATCACAGTTAAAAAGGCATCGGGTCAATCTCCACTTGATGCACTCGAGGAAGCCCTTAATTTACTAAAAGAAACCGAAAAAAGTGAGGATAATAAAAATGAGATATAATTACAGAACACAAGGTGTTTGCTCAAGGTCAATTTCTTTTGATTTAGAAGATGGCATTGTTTCAGGTGTTAAATTTGATGGTGGTTGCAACGGAAACCTTAAAGGCATTTCTGCTTTAGCCGAAGGCAAGCCAGCAACAGAGGTAATTGAAGTGCTTTCAGGTATAACCTGTGGCTTCAAGTCCACATCATGTCCCGACCAGTTTGCAAAGGCAATAAAGCTCGCATTGGAGGAAGCAAAATGAAGTATCTTATTTTAATTGCAGATATTGACGAATTTAACCCTTGTAAAAGCAGTCTTGGTGATATTGTAAAAAAAGAATATTCCATAAAGCATATGCCTGCTTTTGATTTTACACACAACGGCCACGATTGTACTGCAGTTTGCTTTGGTATTGGTAAAGTGAATGCTGCAATGGGTGCAGCTATTGCCCTTTGTGAAAAGGAATATGACGGTGTAATTAACACAGGCTGGAGCGGTGCAGTTTCAGGCGTTTTAAAGGGTGACATCATTGTTTCCGACTCTGTTGTTGAATGCGACTTCGACCTTACACCAATCGGCAGACTCCCCGGTCAGAAGCCCGGTCAGACAGAATACATATACAAATGTAAAAGCCATCTCTACGATGCAGCAAAGAGCGTAGAAGGCTTCAAACACGGAAGCCTTGGTACAGGTGACTTTTTCCTTACAGATGCCGAAAGAAGAAACACGTATAAAGAGATTTTCAACATAAGCGCATTTGATATGGAAAGTGGTGCTTTGGGTGCAGTTTGCTACTTATTCGGCAACATTCCTTTTGTAAGTGTAAGAAAAATCTCTGACAGTGCCGACGACGTGGGTGTTGACGATTACAAGAATTCGGTTAACACCGATATCACTGCATTCTCGGATATCATTCTTAAAATATTGGAAAAGCTTTAAAAAACAAAAAGCCGTCCTGGTTATTCAGGACGGTTTATTTTATGCGCAAACTCACAAGGCTGTTCTGTGGGCTTATTTGTAAATTGGGCAAGCTTTCCCCTCACCAAACCAAGCCACCAAGCAAGTACGAATTGCGCTTATCTTAATTCATACTATGCTTGGGCGAGGAAAAAGTGCAAAGCACTTTTTTATTTACTGATTATGAATTTTGGGGTTGTAAGTTACCATAAATGCAGGATGCAAAATGCAAAGTGCAAAACGCAATGCGTGGGATGACAGTCTCCAGCTGCCGGTTGTCAGGGCTTCGCGGGAAATTCAAAATATAAAATTCAAAATTTTGGAACTGCGTTGCAATTATAAATAAGCTGTCGCAAAAATAAGCTTTATTGAATACGCCCTCTAAACCACAATTCAGCATGATTATCGTAAGTTAAATTGTAGCCTATAACCCAATTCTCGAAAAAATCCAATGCATACATTTTTGATTCTGCATACCCTTCACCAGTCAAACCATATTTTTCAACAGAATATTTCTCTTCGGGTGCCGCTAAAAATTCGGTTACAAAATCATTTGTTATCTTTTTACCTGAAATTGAATTAATAAACTCGGTAATTAATTCAATATTAAAATTATTATCATCACTCACATCTGAAATTGTATAGGATATAGAAAAAGTCCCTATTCCTCTTTGTGTTTCGGTAGCGTTTGTCGAAAATTCAACATAAATATTCGATATATCATTTACTGAAATATGATATTTCTTCAATGACCTTGCTTCATCCGTTATCCAAAATCTGCTTTTTAATTTATATTCGTTTGCAATTGTTTCAATTCCATTATGACAAGCATTAAATTTTTCTGATAATGCATCTAAAGTATAAGATGGGTTTCTGAACAACACATAGCCAAAAGAAGCCACAAATAAAACAACTGCAATAAAAATTACAATTATTCTTTTCATAATTAAACCTCTGTGTTATCAACCTACCAATTCAGATAGTTACAAAAATATAATCTATCATCTGCATCATATATGAACACAAGAATTTCCGAGCTAAAAAACGAAACATCTTTTACAATTTCATCATTTCTGCTGTCATATATACAAACATAAACATTGTCGCTATTGCTTATTTCTTTGTACACGCCATAGTCTTCTAAGTATGTATTTTGTGACAAAATCTCTAGGTGCGAATCATCGAATTCCTCCCATTTACCTTCAGTAATTTCCTTTTGGATTAAATTCACATCGTTTTCCCCAAGCTTTACTTTCCAAAAATCATGACTTTCCAAGCCTATAAATGACAAAAGATACTCGTGGTCAAATTTTGCAGCAGGCTTTCGTGGAACATAAACCACATTTTCATCGGCAATCCATTGAGTTATAACCGAGCACGTCAGGTAAAACTTTGTTCCGAAAAAGGTTATAAGCACAATCCAAACGCACAAGCTGATTTTGAAAACCAATTTAAATGTTTTCTTCACATAAATCACCTATCCTCAAACCAACCAAATTCATAATTGTAAAAATCATCAAACTTTTCCTCAGTATTTACTGACCAATCATAATCCTGGTCATAAAACCAGAAGAAGCAAATACAATTTTTCTCATCACTTAATGTAACAAAACCAAAATCCTTATACATTCCATATTGGTGATCAATATTACCAACGTAATAAACTGTACTTTCCATTTTATTTATTGGATATTTTTCTGCTAATTTATGAGGCTTCCACGTATCCAATATAGTTTGCTTTATACCTTCATAAGCATTTTCACTATAATAACAAATCTTCACCATAGTAGCAGTTCGGAAAATTAATTCAGTATTAAGGTTATAATAATACTCTGCTATTCCGCTTTCAATGTTCCAAAACTCACCGTTCTCATCTACACCTTCGGTCACATATACAAGCTCATCACACATTGCATAATATTCTGTTGCCAGATTCTCCTCTGCAAATTCGTAAAACTCAACCTCTGTTGATGCTTCGGTACATCCGGTAAGGCTGACAATCACAAGAACTACAGAAATCGCCTTCAAAATGTTGTTTTTATTATATTTCAAAGGTTATTCCTCCTCGGAATATTCAAGTATATCCCCCGGTTGACAATCAAGCTCACGGCATATTGCAGCAAGAGTAGAAAATCTTATTGCCCTTGCTCTTCCCGTTTTAAGAATAGATAAATTTGCCTGAGTAATACCTATTCTTTCAGCCAACTCACCCGAGGACATTTTTCGTTTTGCTAACATTACATCAAGATTTACAATTATTTTCATACCTTACACCATCAAATCGTTTTCTTCTTTAATTTCGCAACCGTATTCAAAAACATTTTTGATTATGCGAAGTATCAAAAACATAAAAATTGCAGAAACAGCAATTGGCATAAAGCCATAAAACCAGAAGCACCCCACAAAACATACAGGTGCAACATAAAAGCAGGCAATAGACATTCTCCCCAGGTGCTTTGTGTTTGTTTCTGTAAAAAACTCACCATTTTGCATATTGTTAAGCATTTTCAACGAAGAAATAATTACAACTGCTGCAGCAGGTGAACAAACATAAAACACTGCCATAAGTACTTTGGCAGCCAAATCACCTTTCCCCACCATATCGCAGTACCAGAAAGCTGCAAAAGGCGCCGCAAAAATAAGCACCACAAAGCAAACTGCAAGAATAAAAATATATGCTTTTGTGAGTTGTATTGATTTTTGAGATTTTTTCATAACATCCTCTCCTTGCTATAAAAATACGTCCATTTTTATCGTTTGTCAATAAATTTTTATCGTTTGTTACTGTTTTGTAATAAAAAATAGCAGACAGCTAATTGCTATCTGCTATCTAATATAGACTAAATTGGTAAAATTCAAAGATTGAGATGAAGAACGCAGTTTTGAGATGGGACGCTGTACAAAGGTACTTCGAGCAGCGAAAAAACAAGTTATTCGCTCAAGTATATACTAAATTGGTAAAATTCAAAGATTGAGATGAAGAACGCAGTTTTAAGATGCGACGCTGTACAAAGGTACTGCGAGCAGCGAAAAAACAAGTTATTCGCTCAATATTTGAATTTTAATCTTCAAATTTTGAAATAAATGCCTTAGTCCTTTCCGATTTCGGATTATCAAAAACCTCTTCCGGTGTACCCTCTTCTGCAATAACACCATCATCCATAAAGATAACCTTTGTTGAAACTGCTTTTGCAAAAGACATTTCATGGGTTACTATAACCATTGTCATGTTTTCATCTGCAAGACCTTTAATAACCTTAAGGATTTCACCTGTTAATTCAGGGTCAAGGGCAGATGTTGGCTCGTCGAAGAAAAGCACCTTTGGTTCAAGCATTAAAGCACGTGCAATAGAAACACGCTGCTTTTGTCCTCCCGAGAGCTGACATGGGTAGTTTTCTTTTTTCTCTGAAAGACCAACCTTTTTAAGCAGTTCTTCTGCCTTGGCTTCAATTTCTGCAAGAATCTGTTTTTTGTTTTCTTTATAATCTTCCCGCTCTTTTGCAAGAAGCTTTGCAGCAAGTGTTAGGTTTTCAAACACATTATACTGTGGGAACAAATGAAAATCCTGAAAAACAAGGCCAACAAGACGTTGCTTCATTCGTCTTTCCTTAGCGTTATCTTTTTCCGCAGAGCCATCAAAGAAAACCTCGCCACCAACAGATATATAGCCACTATTTGGCATTTCAAGCTGGTTAATGCAACGAAGAATTGTAGTTTTACCACTACCGGATGAACCGATGATGCTTAAAACCTCACCTTCATCAAGTGTGAAGCTTACACCTTTCAAAACCTCGGTTTTACCGAAGCTTTTTTTCAAATCCTTAACTTCAAGTACAGACATAAATAAAAGCTCCTTTCAACCTTAGTTTTTATAATAATCAAGCTTCTTTTCAATCTTACCGAAAACGAATGTAAGCAATCCACTGAATGCAAGATAGAAAATAGCCGTTGTCATAAGTGGCCACAAAAGACCATCAGACTTAATGAATGCCTGACCTGCCCAGATAAGCTCGTAAACCGAGATAACACGGGCAAGTGATGTATCCTTAACAAGTGTAATTATTTCATTACTCATTGGAGGAATAATATTTTTAACAACCTGAAGAAGAACAACCTTAAAGAAAACCTGTGTTTTTGTCATTCCAAGAACCTGACCGGCTTCATATTGACCTTTAGGAATACTTTCAATTCCACCTCTGAAAATTTCAGAGAAATAGCAGGCATAATTAATAACAAAGGAAATAATAACTGCCGTAAAGCGCTCCATAACAGTCCATGTTGCAAGCCACAACACCACAGGATTTGTGCTTCCTGTATTCACAGCCCAGTTAGCGATAAGACCGGGGCCGTAGAAAATAACAATAAGCTGAAGCATAAGAGGAGTACCTCTTATAACCCATATAAAAAACTTAACCGCATATTTTAAAGGCTTAAATTTACTCATTGAGCCAAAGCTTATAACAAGCCCCAAAGGAATAGCAAAAAGTAAAGTAAGTGCAAATATTTCTACAGACACAACAAAGCCTTCAAAAAGAGAACGGAAAACCTCTGAAACAGTAACCATAAGTACCTCTTTCTTTTATACCTAAACAACACTCAAGGCAGAGTGCCCATTTGAGCGCTCTGCCGATTGAGATTTAAGTAAAGCTGTAAATTATTTTACAAGTGTAAGCTCGTATTTCTTTGCAAGATTATCGAGTGTACCATCAGCCATAAGCTCTGCCATAATCTTGTTGATTTCTGCACAAGTATCTGAACCAAGACGGCAACCAATACCGTATTCCTCTTCTGTAAGAGAGCCTGTTTTTGTAAGCATTTCATAGCTTGTGCCTTTACCTGTCATAGCTTCTGCCATTGTGATATCAATAACACAAACATCTGCAGCACCTGACTTAACTTCAAGAAGAGCATCTGTCTGAGCAGCAACTGGTGTTACGTTTGCACACTCTGCTACACATTCTTCACCTGCTGAACCTGTTTCAACTGCAATTTTTGCATCCTTGATTGATTCGAGGTCTGTGTACTTTTCTGCATTTTCTGCCTTTGTAACGATAACCTGTGCGTTTACAACATATGGATTTGAAATGCTCATAGATGTTTTAAGATCATCTCTGATTGTCATACCGTTCCAAACAACGTCAATTGTTTTTGCATTAAGCTCGTTAACCTTCTGATCCCAGTCTGAAAGCACAAAGAATTCTGCTTTAACGCCAAGCTTTGCACAAACTGCTTCTGCAAATTCTGTGTCGAAACCTGTCCACTTACCATCAGCATCCTTGTAATTCATAGGAGCGTAATCTGTAATACCGATAATCATTGTGCCCTTATCCTTGATGTATGCAAGGTCAGATGCAGCTGCAGGTGCTTCTGTTGTTGTAGTGTCGTCTGCTGCAGGCTCTTTGCCACATGCTGCGAATGCTGCGATAACGCCACAAACAAGAACAATGCTCATAACGATAGCTAAAATTTTCTTTTTCATAGTAAATTCCTCCATAGGCAACTTATCTGCCTTTGTATTTTGTGTTGTTATTCTACCACTTTAGCACACTAAAGTAAAGAGTTTTTCCAGAAAATTTTTATATTTGTCACTTTCTTATATCAAAACACTGTTTTTTACATTTCCACTTGTTCATATTAAACATAATTTTGAAACGCAATAACAACAAAACAAAAAACACACCTGCCCTCAACTAAAAAAACTTGACATATTCCCTTTTTTATATATAATACTATTGTATATAAATTTCGGCGCAGATGCAGGATGATTTACTGAAAAGTGTCCAGAGAGAAAACGGTTGGTGTAAGTTTTTCACGATTCTTTAAATTTGCTACCTGTGGAGCCTTGTTGGAAACAACACGTTTACAGGCGTTAACTGTTACAAGAGTTGGTGCGTTTTGCACAATTCGGGTGGTACCGCGGTTTTCCCGTCCCGATTTGCAAAATCGCGCTTTTTTTATTTGTAGTTTTATGAATGGAGTGAATAAATTATGCAGTGGACAGGCCTTAATGAATTAAGAGAAAAATATCTTAAATTCTTCGAAAGCAAGGATCACCTTCGTCTTCCTAGCTTTCCACTTGTACCTCAGAACGATAAGAGCATACTTCTTATTAACGCAGGTATGACACCAATGAAAAAATACTTCACAGGGGAAGAAACTCCACCAAAAAAGAGAGTTACAACATGTCAGAAATGTATCCGTACACCTGACATTGAACGTGTTGGTATAACTGCACGTCACGGCACCTATTTTGAAATGCTTGGTAACTTTTCCTTCGGTGACTACTTCAAAAAAGAAGTTATTCCGTGGGCATGGGAATTCTGTACACAGGTTATGGAAATGGATCCCGATAAAATTTACTGTAGCGTATATCTCGAAGATGACGAGGCATACGACATCTGGACAAAGGACGTTGGTGTAAAGCCTGACCATATGGTACGCTTCGGTAAAGAAGACAACTTCTGGGAGCATGGACAGGGACCTTGTGGCCCTTGTTCAGAATTGTATTACGATAGAGGCGAAAAATACGGCTGTGGCAGTCCTGATTGTAAGGTTGGCTGCGAATGTGACCGTTACGTTGAATTCTGGAACCTTGTTTTCACACAGTTTGAAAACGATGGTAAAAACAACTACACACCTCTTGCAAAACCCAACATCGATACAGGTATGGGTCTTGAAAGACTTGCTTGTATTGCACAGGACGTTCACAATATTTTCGAGGTTGACACTGTACAGAACATTATGAAGCACATAATGGAAATTGCTGGTGTTAAATACCACGAAAACGAAAAGAGTGATATTTCTCTTCGTGTTATTACTGACCATATCCGTTCAACAACCTTTATGATTGGTGATGGCGTTATTCCATCAAACGTAGGCAGAGGCTATGTTCTTCGCCGTCTTCTCAGAAGAGCAGCCCGTCACGGCAGACTTTTAGGCATTGACAGACCTTTCCTTACAGAAGTTTGTGAAACTGTTATAAAGGAAAACGAAAACGCTTACCCTGTACTCAGAGAAAAGCAGGACTATATTATCAAGGTTATTTCAATGGAAGAAAACAGCTTCTATAAAACTATCGACAGTGGTCTTGAGCTTCTTAACGAAATGATGAAAAAGGCTGAGGGTGGCGTACTTTCAGGTGCAGATGCCTTCAAGCTTCAGGACACCTTCGGTTTCCCTATTGATTTAACAAGAGAAATTGCAGAAGAAAACGGTCTTACTGTTAACAACGAAGAATTTGAAAAGCTTCTCGCTGATGCAAAGGCAATGGCAAAGGCTGCACGTAAGGTTGCAGGTGCAGAAGGCTGGAAGGGCTCCGACGTTTCGTTTACAGAGTGTTCTGCAACTGTTTTCAAGGGTTATGCAGATACTACCTGTCAGGCAAAGGTTTTGGCTATTGCAGCTAACGGCGAAAAGGTTGACTTTATTGGTATTGATACAGATGCTGTTATTGTACTTGACGAATCCACATTCTATGCAGAAAGTGGTGGTCAGGTTGGTGATACAGGTATTATAAAGGTTGGCGACAACATCTTTACCGTTACAAACACAACCAAAACTGCCGAAGGCGTAATTCTTCACCATGGTACACTTACAGAGGGTGAAGTTATTAACCTTGGTGATGCTGCTATTTGTGAAATTGACGCTACCCGTCGCCAGGCAATTAAGAGAAACCACACTGCTGCCCACCTTCTTCAGGCTGCACTTCGTGAAGCACTCGGCACACACGTTGAGCAGGCAGGCCAGCTTGTTAACGACGAGGCTGTTCGTTTCGACTTCTCACACTTCTCTGCACTTACAGCAGAAGAAATCGAGAAAATTGAAAACAGAGTTAACGAAATCATTCTCTCTGCACAGACGGTTACAACTGAAGAAATGGCTATTGAGGACGCAAAGAAGAAAGGTGCAATGGCTCTCTTTGGTGAAAAATATGGCGACACTGTACGCGTTGTTACTGCAGGTGATTTTTCAACAGAGCTTTGTGGTGGTACACACGTACAGAACACCGGCAACATCGGTCTTTTCAGAATCATTTCTGAATCATCAGTTGCTGCAGGTGTAAGAAGAATCGAAGGTGTTACAGGCTTAGGCGTTGTTAAATACCTTAACTCTCGCGAAGAGCTTATCCACAACACTGCAAGCGCTATGAAGCTTGCAAATGTTAAGGACCTTGCAACAAAGGCTGCTTCTCTTAGCGCAGAGCTTAAAGCAAAGGAAAAAGAGCTTGAAGAGCTTAAAGCAGAAATTGCAAAGCAGAAGGCTGGCAGTTTATTTGATAACGTTAAGGATTTAGGCCCTGTTAAGCTTATTACAGGTACGTTAGGTGAAGCAGATGCTAACGCACTCCGTTCAATGGTTGACTCTGCAAAGGATAAGGGAGACGACATTGTTGTTATTCTTGCAGCAGAACAAGGCACAAAGGGAACGTGCTCCTTTGCTTGTTACTGTGGCAAAGATGCTATTGCAAGTGGTGCACACGCAGGTAACATTGTAAGAGAAATTGCACAGATTGCCGGTGGTAATGGTGGTGGTAAGCCTGACTCAGCTATGGCTGGTGGTAAGGACATCGCAAAAATCCCCGAAGCACTTAACGCTGCTGAAGAAATTGTAAAAGCAAAGTTGAAATAACACAAAATGCAACCGTTACTGAAAATACATTTCAGTAACGGTTGCATAAATTCCCATCATAAAATATACTCTTCTAAAACTTCTCCCTCAAGATTTTTGTGGGTGATTTTTTTGTCTTCAAGAATTATATATCCACGAGGTGTGTTTTCTTTAGGAATTGAAACAGAACCGGGGTTTACGTATAAGAAATCGCCGATTTCTTCAATTTTGCTTACATGGGTGTGTCCGTTAAAAAGAACATCGCCTTTTTTTAGTTTAGGCAAATTTTGTGGATTAAACTTGTGTCCATGTGTAAGGAAAAATGTTCTTCCATTATTAAACAACAAGGCATATTCTGCCAAAACATTGAAGTCAAGAACCATATCGTCAACCTCTGCTTCGCAATTACCACGAACGCAAAGAATTTCTTCTGACATACTGTTAAGTAATGCAATAACGCCTTTAGGATTGTACTCTTCCGGTAAATCATTTCTCGGACCGTGGTATAGCACGTCACCTAAAAGAATAAGCTTTTCGCAATTCTCTTTTTTGTAACATTCAACTAATTGAGCACAACATTTCAAAGAGCCGTGAATATCTGATGCTATAAGAACTTTCATTTTTTCTCCTTTTATCCTTAAATATTATTTATATAACGTTATTTTTTGCTAAGATTGAAGTTTTGCCGTCGAAGGAAAGTGAAGCTCCATCAAGTGTTGTAACAACACCACCTGCTTCTTCAACCAGCAATTTACCTGCTGCGAAATCCCAAGGGGAAACTTGTAGTTCAAAATACAAATCTGCTCTACCTGAGGCTACCGAGCATAAATCCAATGCAGCAGAGCCACTTCTTCTTATATCTAACGCTTTATAGAAATATCCGGAGAGTACTTCTATAGTTTTCTCAAAAAGGCTTTTATCGTACGGGGATGAGCCGAAAAGAACAAGGGCTTTATCTATAGGCTGTGAAGAAACACTTATCTTTTTGCCGTTGCAGAAGGCACCCTGTCCCTTTATTGCACAATAGATTTCATCAAGGTAGGGATTTAAAATGACACCTGCCACAACCTGTTTACCCTTTAACAATGCAACAGATATTGCGCTTACGTGATAATCTTTAATAAAGTTTGTTGTGCCGTCAATGGGGTCAACAACAAAAGCGTAGCCCTCATCAGTCAATTCATCACTTGAGCCTTCTTCACCAACGAACTTTGCTTCAGGCAAAATCTTCATCAAGCCACATTTCAGCTGTTCCTGAATTTTTTTGTCATATTCAGTAACTAAATCTGTAACACCCGACTTGATATCTATAGCCATTTTCTCTCTGTCGGCATTAAGAATTACCTTACCACAATCCTTAACGAGCAAACAAATTTCATTCACTATTTTTTCCAAATTAATCACCATCATTTATATCTACAGATTTATGGTAATTATAACAATTACTGAAACACTTTTCAATAAAAATACATTATTAATTAAACCAATAGAAATTACCCTTGCTTTTTCTCGCCTCTTATGTTAAAATTTCATTCGTTACATATATTGAGTGATATAATAAGACTTCACCTCTTCACTATTCACTCTCACTTCTTAACTAAATACGCGGGTGTGGCGGAATTGGCAGCATTAAGTGCGACCGCGCCCAGTGGGCGATACAGGGAGTGCGAAATGGCGTAGCGGTCAAAATTGTGCGACGTAAGTAACGAGCAAACAATTTTGGGTACCGCAAGTGTCCTTCACGCAAAGTTCTTTTCTCAATAAATTCGCTGAGTGATATAATAAGATTTTACCTCTTCACTATTCACTCATACTTCTTAACTAAATATGCGGGTGTGGCGGAATTGGCAGACGCGCCAGATTTAGGTTCTGGTGGCAACCCCGTGCAGGTTCAAGTCCTGTCACCCGCACCAACCAAAAATAGAGTCGCATTTCGTGGCTCTACTTTTGTTTTATAAAAAAACGAAAAGGCTTGAACCTGCCCTCGCCAAAGGCGAACACAATCGGGCGTTCGCGTAGCGAATGATGGGCAGAGCCCATCAAATCCTGTCACCCGCACCAATAACAAAAGAGTCATACTTTTCTTTTTTATGAGATTTTTTCTACATCTTTTCTGCTTTTATCTTGAATATTGACTTATAAAGATATATAATTTTTTAAATTTGGTTTCGAGGTGATTTCATGACACAAATTAAAATTCATCCTGACTATTCAGGTGAATATTACTGGGATTCTTATTGTAAAACTCTTGATATTGAGCTTAAACAATGTATTGATGAGGGACTTGATATTGAAGATTTTGAATTATTATTTAAAAAAGCGATTGAAATGCCGTATTCAAAAGAACAAGCAGACCTTGCCGATGAAATTTTCGAGAAAATTATAAATGCCGGAATAAGGTCAAATTATAAATATAATGAACCATCTGATTTAGATGGTATTAAAGCGTTAAGAAAGCCTTATACATATAAAAAAATCGTAGTTGACGATAATTTACTATATAAAAAAATAAAAGGTGCTTGGTATGGAAGAATTTGTGGTTGTCTTCTAGGTAAGCCTCTCGAAGGAATAAAGAAGGGTGAACTTTATACTCTTTTAACATCCACAAATAACTATCCGTTATCGCGTTATGTAGTATCAAGTGATATTACGGAAGAAATGATTGAATCTTACGATTTTTGGCTAAAAGATAAAGCGTGGGCAGATGTTATAGAATATGCACCTGTTGATGATGACACAACCTACACGGTTTTATCACAAATTTTAATTGAAAAGTTCGGTCACGATTTCACGTCTAAAGATGCTGCAAAGCTCTGGCTTCAAAGCCAGCCTATTGAAAAATACTTTACAGCTGAAAAGTCTGCATACCGTAACTTTATAAATGGTTATGCGCCACCATATTCGGCAATTTACAAAAACCCTTACCGCGAATGGATTGGCGCACAAATCCGTGGCGATTATTTCGGGTACATCACACCAGGAAATAAGGAGTTAGGTGCAGAATACGCTTTCCGCGATGCAGCAATTTCTCATACTAAAAATGGTATTTACGGAGAGATGTTCGTTTCAGCTATGATTTCAGCTGCAGCAGATTCAGACAATGTTTCTGATGTAATAAAGGCTGGACTTTCAGAAATTCCTTATACATCGCGTCTTTATGAAGCAGTTTATGATATTATAAACAAATATGAAAACGGCGTCACCTGCCAGAACTGCATTTCATTCATAAATAATAAATATGATGAGTTTGACCCTCATGATTCCGTTCACACAATAACCAATGCGTTGATTGTTGTTATTGCATTGCTTTATGGCAATGGTGATTTTGGAAAATCAATTTGTTTGGCTGTTGGAATGGGTTATGATACCGATTGCAACGGTGCAACTGTTGGATCTGTTTTAGGTATGCTTAACGGATTTGATTCTATAGGTGACAAGTGGACTAATGTACTTAATAATAAACTTGATACCGGTATAACAGGTATCGGAGTTGTTGAAATTTCTGATTTAGTTGAAAAAACAATTTCCTATATCAAAAGGTGACAACTGCAGATACGTTGCTCTATTTAACGCAAACTAAAAAGCGAGAATAACCTGTCACCCACAACTCCTCAGTATCTGAGTATTGATGCACAAGAGCCCCCTTAAAACACAGGGGGTTCTTCCATTCCGACCACAAATCAGTACACTTTTCAGTTTTTAACTTTCGGCTTTTTCAAAAAATTAAATTGTAAAGAGTATAAAATTTTAGTATAACCGTAATTTTTATAAAAAAGACATCTCCCTCATCTATAACAGAGTAAAAAATGTTGTTTTTTCATTTATGTGGATGGTATAATTAGTTCAATCATATAAATAAATCAAATAATTTTTACCGGGAGGCAGAAATATGGCATGGTATGACAAGGCTGTGTTTTATCACATATATCCGTTGGGAATGACAGGAGCACCAAAGCAAAACTCTTATGGTAAGCCTGTACATCGACTCAACACACTTTTGCCATGGATTTCTCACATTAAAGAAATCGGCTGCAACGCAATTTACATCGGACCACTTTTTGAATCTGTAGGGCACGGTTATGAAACAACCGATTATAAAAAATTAGATTCAAGGCTTGGTACGAATGAGGATTTAACTAATTTCGTGGATGAATGTCACAAGGAAGGAATCCGAGTGATTTTAGATGGTGTTTTTAATCACACGGGACGTGATTTCTTCGCATTTCAGGATATTAAACAAAACAGAGAGAATTCACAATATAAAGATTGGTATTGTAATGTTAATTTCTATGGAAACAACTCATACAACGACGGTTTCTCTTATGAAAACTGGGGCGATTATGACCTTCTTGTGAAGTTAAATCAGCACAACCCCATTGTACGAGATTATATCTGTGATGTAATTCGTTTTTGGGTAAAGGAATTTGACATTGACGGAATACGTCTTGATGCAGCAGACGTTATGGATTTTGAGTATATGAAAGTTCTTCGTCAGGTAGCAAATGAAGTAAAACCTGACTTTTGGCTTATGGGGGAGGTTATCCACGGCATTTATTCCCGTTGGGCAAATGATGAAACACTTCATTCTGTAACAAACTATATGCTTCATAAGGCTTTGTATTCTGCTCATAACGACCATAACTATTTCGAGATAGCTCACACAATTAAATATACCAGTGATATGGTAGGAAACAAATTTAATCTTTACACTTTCGTTGACAACCATGATGTGGAACGCATATACACGAAGCTCAACAACAAAGCTCATTTTGTACCGGTTCATATAATGCTTTATACTTTACCGGGTATTCCCTCAATTTATTATGGCTCCGAATTCGGTATTGAAGGACGAAAAGAGCGTGGTTCGGATGATTCGTTAAGACCTGCGTTACTTTTCGATGATTATAAAGATTCTATAAATACAAATCCTTGTACAAAACTTATCTCTACCATTGGCAAAATCCGTCAGAATACACCTGCTCTTTGTTTCGGTGATTATAAAGAATTGGATTTGCAGACAACGCATTTTGCATATGAGAGAAGCTTTGAAGGTAAGTCTGTAATTGTTACAGTCAATAACTCAGATAATGATGTAGTTATGAATCTTCCTTGTAATAATTATGCAGAGTATGTAGGGTCATTAACAGGCGAAAGAGCACCTGTAAATAATGGACGAATTCAGGTGAATGTTCCGGGGAATTATGGTGAGATATGGATTTCTGCTGATATTATCGATCAAACCTTTACACCAATTAAAAAAATAGAAATTGTGGAAGCATCGGAACCTGCAAAGGTATCTGAAAAAATAGAATTTTCACAATCTATCAAGGTTGAAGAATCCAAAAAGTTCGTTGATAAAGAAGTTCAGGAAGATAAGGAACCCGAAAAAGCAACTATCGACCCAAACAAACCCTATGAGGCTATGTCCGTTGAAGAACTTCAGAAGGCAATTCTTGAAAAAATGAAAAAAAACGGACCTGTTACCGATTATATGTTAGGTACAGTACGAGAAAATACTCATCACGGTTCTTTAGTTACATGGGTTAAAAGCTTCAATTAAAATCACAAGCATCGTTAATCAGATTCTTCTTGACAACCCCGTTTCCCCATATTATGCAGATAGATGAAAAAAGCAAAAAACGACCCCTACTGATTCTAATGGGTGTACGGTTATTATACAGAGCCTGTTACCATTAGGTTGTTGTACCGACAGGTAAAAGAGTCGTCCCCTGCTACCCGAAAAAATAAAAACAGAGTCAGTGATGAACTGCCCCAATTTGTGCGGACAGTACAAAAAACACCCCTATGGTGTTAAATATTAAATTTCAAGCAACAAACTGATTTCGTTTTTCAAGCGGAGTCAGTTTTGTTTTTAATTGAATTCTTTCGTTGTTGTAAAAGTCG
>JAZUPI010000056.1:0-33340 GCA_045605085.1 Acutalibacteraceae bacterium | reverse complement strand
TCTTTCTCAAAAAATCAGTGTGTCTTCTGTAGCAAATCATTGTGGAATTTCAGCAGATTATTTATCTCAGATATTTAAAAAGGAAATGGATGAAAATCTTAGCTCGTATATTTTAAGACAGAAACTTGAAAAAGCTAAAATTTTATTGCTTCAAGGTGTTAACGAAAAAGAGATATGCTTTGAAGTAGGGTTTTCATCTCAAGCTTATTTTATAACTGCATTTAAAAGATTTTATAAAATGACACCAACTGAATATACAAAAATAACGAAATTCAATAATTAATATTTTAAGCTACTCTCTTTTATGAGAGTAGTTTGTTTTTGGAATAATTTTAGGGGGGTTCGAAAAGGTGTAGAGGTCCCAAAAAAATCCTCGTTCGTAAGAACGGGGATTTTTTTATACATTGCGAAAGCAATGGTATATCATCATGCTTTAGCGTGTATATCATCAACACGGCAATGCAGTGTTGTATCTCACCACATCTTTAGGTGTGTATCAAAAAAACTTTCGCAATGATGACATGTAATTTCTGCAAAATTGATGATATGCAAGGCTTCGCATAGATTTCCTTGACTCCACACTATTTTTGTGATATAAAAACAAGCCGTGAGTTTTCAAGGTTTTTTTTAGTATTGACATAGAAGCTTTCCTGTGATACAATATCACTGTATTAAGCAAGTAATACAACGAGGTGACAATATGGAGTTCATTTTTGATAACAATATTCCGATTTATATACAGCTGTTGGATTATATGAAAATATATCTTATATCAGGGGTGTTTAAGTGCGGAGAGAAGCTTCCGTCTGTCAGGGAGTTTGCAACAACATTTAATGTGAATCCCAACACAATGCAAAAAGCCTTGGCAGAGCTTGAGAATATGGACCTTATATACACCGAAAGAACTAATGGTAAGTATGTTACCAAGGATGAAAAGCTGATTGAAAAGCTAAAAGATGAATATGCCGTTACTCTTGCAAAAAGTTATTTTCAGGGAATGAAAAGGATAGGCTTGGGAAAAGCTGAGTCAATAAAATATCTTGAAGGGATAGAGGAATAAAATGGAGTTTTTGGAAATTAAAAACTTAAGCAAGAAGTTTGATGAAAAATGTGTGCTTAACGATATTAATCTTAATTTATCAAGCGGTAAAATTATCGGTTTGCTTGGCAAAAACGGCGCAGGTAAAACTACGCTTATTAAATTAATAAACGATTTGTTGACACCGACAAGCGGAGCAATCTTTGTTAAAGGCAATAAAATCGGCGTAGAAACAAAGAAAATAATTTCATATCTTCCCGAAAGAACTTATTTAAATAATCAGATGAAGGTAAAAGAGATATTTCGCTATTTTGAAGATTTTTATGACGATTTTGACATTCAGAAGGCAATGCGTCTCCTAAAGGATCTGGACTTGGATGAAAATCAGAGCTTATCTAAAATGAGCAAGGGTATGAAGGAAAAGGTGCAGCTTGTCCTTGTTCTCTCCCGAGAGGCGGAGCTTTATATACTTGACGAGCCGCTGGGCGGAGTTGACCCTGCAACAAGAGATTATATTTTAGATACTATATTGTCTAACTTTAATGAAAATGCAAGTGTTATTATTTCTACCCATTTAATAGCTGATATTGAAAGAATATTAGATGAAGCTGTGTTTATAGATAAGGGCAGGATAGTGCTGCAGGGTGATACTGATGATTTGAGAAGACAAGAAAATGCTTCTATAGATGAAATTTTCAGGAGGATGTTCAAATGCTGATAAAACTACTAAAGTATGACCTGAAATACATGCTCAAGAATATGAGCGTGTTTTATATTCTTTCACTATTTTTTGCAATAACAACAAGATTATTATCCTTGCCCGAGCAAACCATAATGCTTGACATTCTTGGCAAAATTTCATCCGGCTGTGTGATTGCAATGATTGCAAATATTGTTATTAACACGATGATGAGAAGCTGGATAAGATTTAAAGAGTCTCTTTATAAGGATGAGTCGTATCTGACACATACGCTGCCTGTTACCAAAAGTGATATATATAATTCAAAATTTATACAGACACTTATATTTTTCCTGATAGGCTTTGCGGTTGTGTTATTAAGCCTGTTCACGGCATATTATACCCCGGATGCATGGACAACTATAAAAGAGTATATCAGAACTATTACTATAGGCTTTAATATGAGCACAACGTTCTTTGTTTCTATTGCTGTAATAGTTATTTTTTTAGAGCTGTTTAATGCTATACAATGCGGCTTTTTAGGAATAATTCTGGGATATAAAAGGAATAGCGGTAAGGTAGGGTTCTTAGTATTATATGGTTTTATCATTTATCTGGTAGCACAGACATTGGTATTAGGACTGGTTTTCGTTTACGGATTATTTGATCCGACAGTAATGGAGCTGTTTAAAACAGGAACAATCAGTATAGATGTAAATGCTTTTAAGACTTTGGCAATTATAGCATCAATATTGTATGTTGTAATTATATTGAGTATGAGTGTAATATGTAAGAGAGTACTCAGAAAAGGTGTTAATGTTGAATAAATAAGGGGTTCAAAAAGGTGTAGAGGTCCCAAACGAAAATGTGTCCACGAAAGTGGACGGATTTTTGTTTGTTCATCATTCATTATTCATTAAACGAGAACGGATTTTCGAATGAATAATGAATATTGAAGTCGCTTCGCTAATGAAGAGTGAATAATGTTTCTGACCGAATGGGTAGTTGGTTCGAGTTCATCAGGAGGCGCCAAACGAAAATCCGTTCACGATAGTGGGCGGATTTTTTTTGTAAATGATTTTTATTAAAAGAGATTATTGTTATATTATGAATTTATATTGACAAGTCAGCTCTAATGTGTTAGAGTGTGGTTGGGAACGAATTCTAATGCGTTAGAGTAAGGGGGATTATAATGGAAACACCAAAAGTATTTGAAAGTGAATACCGTTTTTGCTTGATTTTGTGGGAGCACGAGCCAATTAAAAGTAGCGAGCTGGTTAATCTTTGTAAAGAGCAGTTAGGCTGGAAACCTACTACCACATACACCGTTATCAAGCGTTTGTCTGAAAGAGGTGTATTAAAAAATGAAAACACCATTGTTTCTTCTTTAGTTTCAAAAGATGAAGTTCAGGCATCCGAAATCAATGAAATGGTAGAAAAAACCTTTGAAGGTTCTTTACCTGCTTTTATTGCAGCATTCACGAAGCACCAGAAAATCTCTGAAAAGGAAATCGATGAAGTTCAAAAAATGATTGACCGATACAGGAAAGGAGAGTTGTAATGGATGCTATCTTCTTAAAAATAGTCAATATGAGCATATCTGCTTGTTGGATTGTTCTGGCTATTATTTTGTTAAGATTTGTATTGAAAAAAGCACCTAAATGGATAAACTGTGTGCTTTGGGGCCTTGCCGGATTACGACTTGTTTTGCCATTTTCGTTTGAAAGTGTTTTCAGTCTTATTCCAAGCGCTGAAACAATCAGTAAACCCATTGATTCTCCAAGACCACATATAGATTCCGGTGTTACTATTATAGATAATCAGGTAAACAGTTACCTTCAGGGAAACTACTTTGAAGGTGTAACACGACCGATGGGCAATTTTGTTGATATTACCACCATATTAGCAATTGTATGGCTTGTCGGTATTGCAGCTCTGTTAATTTATACTATCATCAGCTTTTTAAGATTAAAGAGTAAAATCGGAACGGCAGTTCTGCTTCGTCATAACATTTTTCAGAGTGAAGCTGTGGTATCGCCTTTCGTTTTCGGCATAATTAAACCGAAAATCTATCTGCCTTTCAATATGAATGAGCAGGATATAGAGCATGTTATTGCTCACGAGCAGGCACATATCTGCAGAAAAGACTATCTTTGGAAACCCCTTGGTTTTCTGATTCTTACACTCCATTGGTTTAATCCTATGGTCTGGTTAGGTTATATTCTTCTCTGCCGTGATATTGAACTTGCTTGTGATGAAAAGGTTGTAAAAGAATTTAATAATGAACAAAAAGCAGATTATTCTCAGGCTCTTTTAAGTTGTAGTGTAAACAGACGTATGATTGCTGCTTGTCCTCTTGCGTTTGGTGAGGTAGGTGTTAAGGACAGAATAAAATCCGTGCTAAATTATAAAAAGCCTGCATTCTGGGTTATTGTTGTTGCTGTTATCGTAAGCATTACCGTAGCAGTCTGCTTTCTTACAAATCCCGTTAATTCTTCTATTTATAACAGCAGATACGAAACGGGTAAGTGCTTATATAGTTATGTAGTGAGCGCAGACAAGGAAACCAAAAGCAACGAGCTTGTTTTTGATATTACATCTGACGGCAAGGTTTACAAAACTTTCGGTGATGGCACAACAGATGAGCTTGGTGTTCTTAAAGAATCTGACTACACAGCCGAGGATTTTGAAGCGGCTATAAAAAATCAGGATGCAAAGCTCAATATTGGCAACATTAAAAATGCTTACGAGCTTTCTGATTGTATATTCCTGCAAAAGAGTAACGGCACTGTTTATCTTGTGCAATTCTTTTCCGATGGAAAAATAATGAGCGTGTTCAAGCTCAATAAAATAGATAAAAATGATATTCAAAACGGCTCATACAAACTTTCCGAGGAGATATATTTTAACGGCTCGTACAGTTACACTCCGAATTTTGAAAACGACAGAATCGAAATAAAAACTGTCGGTGGTATGCACATTTACCATTTTACAGGTGAAGTGCTTTCTACAGGAGCACTTTACGAAGAAATAAAGCTTAATAATGAGAATTTTTCCGACCTATTTGATAATACAGAAATATGGTCTGATAATAATCACAAGGACTTATTGAAAAACAATCAAAAAGCTTGGTATCATAAAACTCCTGATGATATAGGCGGTTACCCCTATATGTTGCTTTCACAAAAAGACGGCACTTTGTTAATGGTTTTTACCGACTTTAAAAATGGAGCACCAACAAGAGTTCGTTACATTTACAAGCTTGAATACGATAACAATATTGATAATAGTACTGTAGGTGGTGCTGATTCACAACTTGATGTTGCTTTCGAATCAACAGTATCTTATGCTGGTTATGCAGAAGCAGAAGAGGTTTATCCAAAGGCTCTTAATGCCGGTAAAATGCATCTCAGCAGTTCCATACATTACCCCATTTATAAATTTGATACTTTGCAGGATCTGGAACAGTTTAAAAATGATTTCGCAAGCACTTTCACAATGAAAAGTGGTTATGACGAGGTTCCGTCATTTAATAGTGCAACCGAAAAGTATGATGGTTCATTTTTTGAAGAAAACACGTTAATGCTGGTTTATATCAGCGTACCTAACTGTACTTACCGATACAAAGTGCAAAATGTTGTGTATGATGAAAAATCATTTAGTGTTCATATTACAGAAACCACAAAAGCTCAGGTTGTAGCAAATGCCATGGCAGGGTGGTTTGTAACTGTTGCCGTACCGGATGCGCTTATTGAGAATTGCACAGACTTTGATGCAAATTTGTAACTTGTTAATTTAAAAAGAAAAAGGGGCTGTAAAAAACGAAGTTTTTTACAGCCCCCATGGTTTATAGTTTGATTCTTTACCGATTTACAAGTTCTTTTTCTACAAAAAGCGCGGGGTTATCAGAATAAATATCGTATGCATCGTTTACAATGGTTATATCAACATTGCCGTGCTCTCCGCCGTATTCACCGTCAAGTGACCATGCAACCTTTTCATCAGTAGTGATTTTCAAGTGCTTTGTTTTAGTAAATACTATATTGTCACTACTGTAATCCTTATTAATAACTTGAATGAGGGCACCTAAAACGTCAATATTTCTTTTAACGCCTTTTACAATAAGAAGCTCAAAAACGCCGTCATTAAGCTTAACATTATCAAATTTAGCAAGACCCGCAACTGAGGTTGTGTTGGAAATAGCGCAATAATATACATTATCTTCAATAACACCGCCATCATACTCTATTTTCATATATGTAGGCTTGAAGCTTGCAAGCATGGAGAAAAACCTGATAATAAAGCCGTGTATCATATATGCGCTGTGACCTAAAATGTTTTTCCATTTCTGTGGGGTAGAATATGAAAGATCTGTAGCGGCACCAAAGCAGGCAATATAATTAAAATATTTATTCTGAAACTTACCAACATCGTAGGTGTTGGTTTTGTTATTTAAAATCATTTTAGCAGCAGGGCCTACACCTGATCCAATACCAAGTGTTGTTGCAAGGTCGTTTGTTGAGCCGGATGGTATATAGCCTACGGGAACTCTTTTTTTGAGATTTAAAACACCGTTTATTGTTTCGTTGAGTGTTCCGTCGCCACCACAACAAATAATTATATCGTGGTCGTTGCCCTTTTCCTTGACTATTTCGGTAGCATGGTTAGGACCTTTAGTTGCTTCAATTGTAAAATCAAAATCAGCAGGGGAAAGGTTTTCCACAATTTCCGTGGGGCTGATTCTTTTTCGGTTAGTGCCAGAGCAAGGATTTGTAATTAACAGAGCCTTTTTCTTGTTCATATTTTCACACCTATGCCGAAATGCATATATCATTTCGATCCCGTTTCCCATTAGTTAGAAAATTATACCAAAAAGAAGAAATAAGGTCAAGGAAAAAGAGCGTAGATGGACAAATGGGAAGAAGTAATATATTCAAATGTCAAATATTACAAAAAACAGTCCGAAAATTACATTTTGCATAAATTTCAGTATTGCCCTGCTATAGTATAGTCAAGAGGTGATAATATGAAAAGCAAACCAATTATAATAAAAAATATTTTTTGCGTTATTACAATTATCTGGTCGGCTATAATGTTAACGGAATATTTAGTCGTGCTGTTACCTTTTCAGTTAAAAGGAATTTTGTTTGAGATAGCCGATTTTCTTGTTATATTCCTGTATCTTGGCATTGTTGCCGTACCGATTCTGTTTATTATATCAGCAATATTTATAGGAGTTGCAGGAGGTAAACATGACTATGCAGACAAATTCAGAAAATTGAACGTTGCTACAGTGGTTTTACCAATAGTTACCTTTGTGTTGATGCTTTTAACAAACTTTCATGCACGACTACAGTAAAATTAATAGGTGATATTATGATGAAAAACAAAAAAACAGGAGCACAGATATTAGCAGGCTTTTTACCCATATTTATTTTGTGGATTATAGGTGGTGTTTTCGGTGATGCATATTTCTTGTTTCCGGAAGATTACATATTTTCCGGTTGGGGAACAGGGTTGGAATATGTGTCGGTAATAGTTGTATACCTTATGCCTGTTTTCTTGCTGATTTCAGCAATTGTAGGTAAGCGTTACAAATTCAAGGTGCTATACCCAGCGTCAGTTTTTGCAATAATACTACCAATATTTGCATATGATTGTTTTAATTTCTTTACCAACGACGGCAATATTTTTACGTGGATTTTTGCCTTTACATTAGCAATACCATTGCTTCCGTTCGGCAAAGCCAGTGATTTAACGTTCAGAGGTATAGATACGTATCTTTACGCAAATCAGGAACGCTTTCTTGATTGTAGATTGTTGATGTTCTCTTTCGCAGTGGTTATAGTAGTTTCCTTTATAATTTACGTTGCAGTAGGTCCTAAGAAAACAACACAGAAAACGCCAGAACAATTTATTGACGTTTCAAATTACAAGAAATTTTAAAATGATATTAAGGAGTGAGATATATGAAAAAAGCTGTATCAAACGTAACTCAAGCTATAGTCGGTTTTGGTGTAATGCTTGCCTTGTGGTGTGTGGGTTCATATTGTTATGATTATACATTTGAAAATTTTACTCTTGAGAATAACAGTATTTTCGACACATTACCTACAGTAATTATATTCCTGATGCCTGTTTTACTATTGATAGCAACCGTTGTAGGCAAAAAAATTCAGCTTAAGACGTTATATTTTTCTTCACTGATAGGTGTAGGGTTGCCTGTTTTATCATGTTTTTTATTCAGCTTGTTTTCAAATGACGGAAACATTCTCAGTTGGATATTTGCCTTTACGTTAGGTATGTTTTTGTCGCCTTTCCACTCTCTCGCGTGGAGGACATTTGATGGAGTGTGGCTATATCCTTTAGGTATTAGTCCGGATTTCTGTGCAGGAATGCTTACTGTTTCAGTAATCGTATCCGTAATACTGTTTAAAATTATGAAGCCGAGAAAGGAAAAAAATTAAAATATTCTGTCTTGCAGGAGCTCGTAAGAGCTCCTGTTTTTTGTTGGTCGTAAATGCATTGTAAACAGCAGTTTTTTGTGTTACAATAAATGAGAATTTGCAGGTGACGGCATTTTGCAGGTTTAAAAAGCTTATGTATGAAAGAGAAAATATGAAAAACAGTAAAAAAATTATAATCATATTAACGGGTATAGCTATACTCGTGACGGGAATTGTGTTTAAACAGAATTTTCTTCTTATGGTGCCATTGTTTGTTTCACTTTTTGTTATGGCATTTCAATCCGAGGCAAACCGTATCGGCGCGCTGATAGGAGCGATAAATTCAATAATATATACTGCAACCTATCTGTATATGGGTGTGTATGCCTCTGCAGCTTCTTCAATTCTTTTTAGCTGCCCCATGCAGCTTATGACATTTTTCAATTGGAAAAAGAGAGCATATAAAAAGACGGCTGTATTCAGAAAAATGACAAAAAAAGCAAGGGCTTTATTTGCTGTGGGTCTTTTAGCTCTTTGGGCAGTGACTGCAGGAATATTTGTCTACCTTAAATATGAATATGCAATTTTTGACAGCCTTTTGTTCCTATTTGGCTTTATTGTGCCAGTGCTTACGGCACTTGCATACATAGAATATACGTATTTATGGATTGTTCAGGCAGTTATCGGTTTGTTCCTTAATGTGCAAATGGCGTTGAACGATCCGAGTCAGACAACGTATCTGGTTTATGGAGTTTATGCTCTTTATTGCGTTGTGTGTGCATATATAAACGTGCAAAAGTTCTACAAAGAGCAGCAAAGCTCTTTAAAAGAAAACAAGTAGGATAATAATTTGAAAAATTTGTGAGGCGATTTTATGAGTAAAGAGAAGAAAAAAGTAATAATAGAAAGTGTTATTTCTACCGTCTTTTTAGGTCTTTTGGTGTATGCGGCATACTCTTTGTGGTATATATTTTACGGTAAAGACAGTGGTGCAGACGTACATCTTTACACAATTCTTTCAGGCTCTGCATTAGGTTGGTTTTTCCTTCTTTTTGTTGACGCATTGTCGAAAAAATCAAACGTTGTATTAAAAATTATTGTTTTCCTTTTCGGTAACGGCTTGTTCCAGGGCGTAATATGGGGCTTTAACAAAGAGTTAAACCCTACATGTACCGATAACGAACCGGTAGTTATAAAAAGCTTCACAGTTGCCTTTGTCTTGTGTGCTGTTGTAGCTTTGGTTACGTTCATTTTAAGGACAAAAAAAGGCTTTAAGGCGCTTAATATTATACTTGCAATTATTTATTTTGTAATTTCTTGTGGTGGTGTTTTGGTGCTTAACATTAATAATATTAAAGCTCTTGAATACAAAAAGAATATTCAGTTTGATAGAATTTCTGCAGAGGAAATTGCGATTAATAATAAGGATAATAAGCTTTGCGAAGATTGGTATGATAATAATATCAAATCAGAAAAATATCCATTCACTTTTAAAGTTGACGGCAAAGAGTTTAACCCTTCAGAGTGGGAAAAGGATCTTGTTAAAAAGGCTGATGTCAGCAAAAAATATCAAGGTGGTACAACAGAAAATATTGTTTTCACCAACAAAAAAACAGGGTTGAAGGTAACGCTTGAAGCAACCTCATTCAATAAAAACGCAACATGCCAGTGGGTTGTTTATATAGAAAACACCGGAACTGAAAAGTCAGGAATTATAAGTGACTTTTATGCATATAATTCATCAATTAACACAGGCAAAGCAGACATTTATTACTCTATGGGTAGTGATACTGCAGCCAGTGACTTTTCGTTGATAAAAAAAGCGCTTACCTCTGAAAGAGTTTTCTCAGGTAACGAGGGTAAGCCGACTGAAAAATATATGCCATATTTCAATATCTGTGGCGAAAATGCGGGTGTTGTAGTAGGTGTCGGCTGGACGGGTCAATGGGCATCTTCTTTTTCAAATAATAACGGTGAAACAAGCGTTACCGTAAAGCAAGAGGAATTTAACGCCTATCTTCTTCCCGGTGAAAGTGTACGTTCACCACTTGTTTCCCTTACCTTCTATGACAATACTAACCCGTTAAAGGGCTTTAATCTGTTCAGAAAATGGGTTATGGACAGCGTTTACCCTGAAAGCGTAACACAAAACCAGTATACTGTTATGGAAATTGCAGGACCTGCTCACACAAGAACCTCCGATGAAATTATCAATATTCTTGATAATGAAATCGCTGACTATGTATATGATGAAATAGATGCCTTCTGGATGGATGCAGGCTGGTACAGCTATAAGGAAGGCTGGCACGATGGTGTAGGTAACTGGACTGTAGATACAAGCAGGTACGATAACGGCATTTCAGAGTTGTCAGGCTATGCTGCTGAAAAAGGCCTGGGTCACGTTTTGTGGTACGAGCCTGAAAGGTTGTTCCCCGGTACACATTTTCACACCGTTGGTACAGAAAATGAGGGATGGCTCGTTTCTGTAGATGGCGAAGATAATATTATGTGGAACCTTGCAAACGAGGATGCCTTTAAATATTATTGTGATTACATTCTTAAATCTCTTAAGGAAAACGGAGTTACTGTTTACCGTCAGGACTTTAACTTCGCACCACTCAAATATTGGGAAAAGGCAGATGCAGAATATTACGACGGCAGAAGGGGTGTTTGTGAAAACCACTACGTTACTAATCTTTATCGCTTCCTTGACTACCTTTGTGAAAATATAGATGGTCTTATTATTGATAACTGTGCTTCAGGTGGTAAGCGCCTTGACCTTGAAATGACCTACAGAAGCATTGCCTTCTGGCGCAGTGACTACAACTGCAGCTACCATTCAGATTTGTTTGAGGCAACACAGTCCCACACCTACGGCATATCCTTCTGGTTACCAATTACAGGCTCTGCACTCTATATGGAGGACGAGTATGCCTCAAGGTCAGACATTATGCCTCTTATGTTAATGGATTTTTACTCTCATCAGAACTCCGAGTTCAGTTTCAATAAGGAGCCAAGGGAGCTTATGACAGGCAACTATTATCCTCTTGATTTTGGTAGCTTCGACAAAAATAAAATGATGGCAATGCAGTTCTCATCAGCTGATTTCCTTTCAGGTACAGCCCTTGTTTACAAACGTGAAAACGTAAATCAGAAGGAATATTTTGTTAAATTTAACGGTCTTTCTGAAAACGTAACCTACAACGTAACTAACGTTGACGAGGCTGAAAAAATGTACACTCTTACAGGTAAAGAGCTTATGGAAGAGGGCTTAAGACTTGTTCTTCCTGAGGGCAGAAAAGCAATAATTTTAATGTATAAGGCGCAATAATTGGAAACTGTGTTTTGTTGACAAGCATTTTTAAATATGCTAGAATTTATCGGATAATAATTTATGATGAACAGAGGTGGTTGATTCGTGAAGGAAAATGCTAAATCACTTGTAAGAGCAAGTGCTTTTAGTGTTGTCGTTGTGTTGTTTATAAGCATTTTAAATAGCTTCTTTCAGCCTGTGTGGTTAGATTGGAATAACTTTTATACCACAAAAGGTTTCTATGAAGAAAAACAGAACACAATAGAAACTGTCTTCCTCGGACCAAGCACCATACTTTCTTGCGTAAACCCAATGCTGTTGTACGAAAAGTTCGGTATTTGTGCATACAACCTTTCAACCGAGCAGCAGCCAATGGGCGCTTCATATTACTGGCTTGAAGAAACCTATCGTTTGCATTCAGAAACCTTGAAAACCGTCTTTTTAGGTGTTTCCGAGCTCAGAAACGAGCCAAGCGAAAAGGCTTTTCACAAGGCTGTTGACAATATGAAGCCTACCAAATCGAAGTACAACGCACTTTTAGAGTATAACGAAGGCAACGTGAAGGACACTTTATCCAATATGATACCTTTGGTTTCGTACCACAACAGGTGGGAAAACGACCTTTCACGTGAGGATTTTGAAAAGCACAACTACAACCCTGTAAACGGCTCGAGAGGTTACAGCTTCAGCTCAAGAGTCTGTGGGTGGATGTCCGATCCTGAATTGAAAATGATGAAGCTTGCGTTAGACGAAAAGGCAGAACCCACAAAGCTTGTGGAATCTTCCGTTGAGTACCTTGACAGAATGGTCAAATTCTGTAACGAAAAAGGACTTAAGCTTGTGCTTTTGAAGGCACCTGCAAACAACTGGAATTCTTCACATCACAATGCAGTGAAAAAGCTTGCAGACAGCTATAAGCTGGAGTTTTACGACTTTAACTTCTCACCATATTACGATGAAATTAATTTCGTAGACCTTTTCGATACGTCCGACGGATGTATACACATGAACTACTACGGTGCGTCAAAGTTTACTAATTGGATTGGTAAATATCTCGTGAATAAATGTGGTGCAACGGACGTGCGTAATGACAGCAAGTACGATTTTCTCAAGGACCAGCAGAAGGAGTTCAATAAACGCTATTACAGACAAATTGAGCTTCAGGCAATAGAAGATATTTCTGACTATTTGTTAAACGTAATAAGCGAGAATACCACCGTTATGATAATGGTAAGGGCTTCTGCAGAAGAAAAGCTTACAGAAAAGCAACGTGATGATTTTGCAAAGTTCGGTCTCGAAAAGCTTTCAAATCTTCGTTTCCGTGACTCTTACCTGGCAGTTATAGAAAATGGTAAGGTAACCTACGAAGAGCTTAAAGCAAACAAAACAGCCGAATCTAAAACCCCACTTGTTTATGGGGGTATGTTGCCTGGCGGAATAAAGTATGAAATTAAAAGTGGTGGCACAGACCACGGAAACGTTGCATCGTGTAAAATTAACAGCAAAGAGGTGTGCTTTAACAAGCGTGGAATAAACTTTGTTGTTTATGATAACGAGCATAAAAATGTGTTGGACGTAACCTGGTTTGATACCTTTAATGAATCCAAGCGTGACGTCTATAAAACAGAATATACTGAAATGGTGAGAAATGAGGAGATTGCTTCACAAGTGAAGGACAACAAGCTATTCCAGAAGGTGCTTGAAAGGTACAATCTTCTTGAAAAAACAAAAAAAGCAGAAGCCGAAAGGATTTCTGCAAAAAATAAACAAAAATAATTATTTTATAAAGGTGGTTTTTCCATGGAAAAAATTATCGAAATTCTTGAGTCAATCAGAAGCGACGTTGATTTTGCAAACGAAGAAAAGTTAATTGACGATGGCATTTTAGACAGTTTTGACATTGTTGCTGTTGTTGGCGAGCTTTGTGATGAATATGATATTACTATCACAGTTGACGATATGGATCCTGAAAACTTTAACAGCGTTAAGGCTATTAAAGATTTGGTTGACCGTTTAATGGACGAAATCTGATTTTATGGTTTTTATAAAAAGTTCCGGGCCGACTACGGCTTGGAACTTTTTTTGTCTTGTTATTATGAATGAAAAGGTGTATAATAAACTATTATGGGTAAATATCCCTTGAAGTATGATAATATAGGGAACGGCAGGTGAGCAGGGGTGTATAAAATCCGTATAAATAACGAAGTGTATTTCGCAGAAGAAGGCACCCTTTTGTCAGAGGTTTTAACTAAAAACAGTAAAGACATGGTGCACCTGTGTGGTGGCAAAGGTATCTGCAAAAAATGTAGCGTTATAGTAAACGGTAGGCAGGAGCTTTCTTGTAAATACATAATTGCATCCGACATAACTGTAGAAATACCTGAAAAACAAGCCTCCCTTTACATGCTTGAAGAATGTTTTGACGTTGAAGGAGAAGAAAATACCTGTCTTGTGCTTGATATTGGCACCACAACACTTGCTTTGGCACTTGTTTGTTTAACTCGTAAAAAGATAATAAGATCACTCACTGTGGCAAATCCACAAAGAATTTATGGGGCAGACGTTATGTCAAGAATTGAGTATTGTACAAAAAATGGCGTCAAAACTTTACATAAATCACTTGTTTCGCAAATCAACTTGATGATTGACGAAATAAAAGCACCCCTTGTTGAAAATATGTTTGTTGCAGGCAATGTGACAATGCTTCACACGTTTTTTGGTGAGGATTGCTCATCAATAGGTGTTGCACCGTATACACCCAGGTTTCTTGAAGGTAAAAGGGTAAGCGCAGAAAGTCTGTGTATAAAAAATGTAAGCTTTGTCGAAAGTCTGCCGTCAATACATTCCTTTGTTGGTGCAGATATTGTTGCAGGTCTTGAATTTGCACAAATGCCGGCGGATAATAAATATAATTTGCTTGTGGATTTAGGCACAAATGCTGAAATTGTTTTATTTAATAAAGGGTTTGTTTTGTGTACCTCTGCAGCAGCGGGACCCTGCTTTGAGGGTGCAAACATTTCTTGTGGAATGGGTGCTACGACCGGTGCAATATATTCATACTCAAGTGGTGTAATAAAAACAATAGACAACAAAGTCCCGTGTGGAATATGTGGCTCAGGACTTGTTGATATAATTTCAGAGCTAATAAAACGTGGGAAAATAGATGCAACAGGCTATATGGAAAAGGATTTTTCCGTTGCCTACGGCGTAACTCTTACGCAAGGTGACGTAAGGGAATATCAGCTTGCAAAGTCGGCAGTTTATTCAGCCATAGTTACACTTTTGAATGAATGTGAAATTACCTTTGATGACATTGAACAAGTATACGTGTCAGGTGGTTTTTCACAAGGGATGAATATTGAAAATGCAATTTACACAGGTCTTCTTCCTATGGAATTTAAGGATAAATGTATTTGTGTAGGCAATTCATCTCTTTATGGTTTAGTAGAATATGCTTTTAATAAAAAGGTTTTAAAAGCTTATGAAGGTAAATATATTGATTTATCACAAAATAACTTCTTCGCAGAAGAATTCATAAAAAATATGGAGGTACGACAATGAGAAAGGCTTTAAGCATATTGCTTTGTGTGGCAACGATTTTGTCGTGTATGCCTGTAATTCTTGTGTGTGCAGATTCAGTTGTTGAAATTTTCGATGACAACAATGTTGTTATAACAGAAAAGCAATATCTTCAGGAGTACAGGACAGCTCAGCTCAGCGCAAAAACTCCTGCTACAAACGAGGATGGCAGCATTGGTGGTGTCGATATTGACACGTCAACAGGCAATTACGTTGTATGGTCAAGCAACCTTCCACTTCTTGCAAACGTAGACGAGAACGGTAAGGTTACCGCCTATGACTTCTCAAAAAAGGCTGTAATTCAGCTTTGGATAGACGAAAACATAAAAACACTTCCCCTTATAGGTGAAGCTACAGCAAATGCTATCTGGGATGCGATTGAATCAAGTGGAATTGACCTTGACAGTGCAGACACAAACACCATTGTAAGCATTGTTTCTCTTATTGTAGGTGACGCTTTAGGTGAATCCTTAAGAAAATATCTTGACAATATGAACGTTGAAATTACAGCTACCCTTTACGATGCACAAGGTAACAAGCTTGGGTCCGACGTGGTAGAGTTTGTAATTGAAAAAAGCCTTATAGCATCCGTTGCGCCTACAGGCGTACATATTACCAATAAAAAGGTTGTTCCTACTACAGTTGCAGTTGGTGCAACTGTGCAGCTTTACGGCGCATGTACTCCCGTAAGACTTAATCAGGGTGTAAAGTGGAGCATTGGATCGGGACTTCTTGATTCCGAATCAAAAAATCACGCAACAGTAAGTGAATCGGGTCTTGTAACCTTTACATCACCTGGTACAGCAACGGTAAAGGTTAATCCGTCAAGTACAATTTATGGAACCTTTTCCGATACAATAACCTTTACAATTGTCGAGGCATCGGCTTTGCCTGTCCAGGATTTTTCTATATCAGGAGAAACCTCTGTAAGTGAGGGTCAAACAATTCAGCTTTCCGTAGCAGATGTTTACCCTGCAGGTGCATACCAAGGTGACCTTGTGTGGTCAAGCTCAGATAACTCTATTGCAGTTGTTGATGGTAGTGGTGTTGTAAGTGGTCTTGATGGTGGCAGTGGTCTTACCTATTCAAAAACTGTAACAATTACTGCTACAATGGGTGGTGTCTCAAAGAGCGTAGAGATAAAAGTTTCGCGACCACTTGTTGCAAACATTTCCTCTGTTGAGGTTTCAGGTGATTCTGTTTTAGGTATAGGTGAAGAATTTACGTACACAGGTACAGTTTTCCCTGAAAGACTTAACACGTCTTCAAGTGTTTCACGGGAGTGGGGTATTGTAGATGCCGTAACAGGTGAATATATTCCGGCCTCACAGAATACACCTGCAGTAAATAGCGTTGCAAGGGTGTCTGCAGATGGTACCGTTACTGCGTTAGGCTCAGGTGTTGTGACACTTTACTGTAAAGCAAGCTACAATTCAAGTAGTGCTGTTGATACCTTCGATATTGTGTGTGGCAAGGCAATTACCGACTTTTCTATAAGTGGTACAGTTTCCATAAAGGAATGTGCTACGTCACAGCTTAGTATTACTGCAATTACTCCGTCGGACTATGAGCCGGAGCTTCTTGAAACAGTTGTGTGGACAGTAGATAACGACAGCGTTGCGACAATAAGCGAAGATGGTGTTCTTCTTGGTAGAGATGCAGGTGGACGTTCTGGCTCAGCATCACAGACAGCAGTTGTTACTGCAACTGTTTCAGGTGTTTCAAGGAGTGTTACTGTAACTATATCAGGTCAGGGACTTGTTGCTATAAATAAATATTCCGACGCCAAGGTTGAAGGCAACGATTGTGTTATTGTGGACATTCCATGTCAGTACACCTTAAAAACCTATCCTTCACGAATTGGGCAAAGTGCTACCTATTGGGGTGTGCAAAAGGATGATGGTAGCGCTCCTTGGTCTGCATCGGTAACTTATGGTGGCGATAACAGAAACGTAGAAAATAGTTTTTCTAGCATTAGTGACGATGGCGTTTTAAGTGGCAAAAAAGCAGGTAAAACTGTTGTTTACGGCTTTGCTAAAAACCTTTTGTCTACGTACATTGAGGTTAAAAGAGAAATCGATGTAATTGAAATTGTTCCTGAAAGCATTACTCTTAAAGAGCCGACTAAAACAGAATATATCGAGGGCACAACCTCTCTGGACCTTACAGGTATGGAGGTTTACCTTAACTATTCGAGAAGTGAAGTAGGTAAGTATTATCCTGACGCAGAAAGCCTTACAGATGCCCAGCTTTCAGCACGTGTTACAGACTTTACCGTGAGTGAGCTTAATACGAATTTGCTTGACGTACCACAGTACATAATTGTCTCTGTTACTCGTGCAGGTAAGACAATGAATGCTGTTTTCCCTGTTACGATTGAATCCAAAAAGGTTGACTCTCTTACAGTTGAGCCTTCTTCACGAATGACCTTTATGGAAGATGAAGAAATCGATTTTTCAGGTATTGAGGTTATTGCAAATTATCTTAATACCGAAAGTGAAGAGGTTACCGATTACGTAATCGATTACGAATCCTTTGATGCACAGCTTTACGACGTAGAGCAAAACGTACGCGTTGTATATTCACATGCAGGCAGAACAGTCGAAACAAACATTCCGATTATAATTTATGGTTATCCTGTAATTACCGTTGAAAGCAATGCTCCACTTAATGGATGGAGTAGTGGAACTATTGGCTTTACTCTTTCTAGTACACACAACGTGGACGGTGTGGTTTATTACTATCGCAACGAAGGGAAGTCTAATTGGATAAGCATTGCAACAAACCAAGCGTTTTTCTTCGGAAACAGGGATGATGTCGTGTACTTTAAGGCCGTAAACGGTGCAGGTGTTGAAAGTAAACCGTCTGAAGGCTATAAGGTAAGAATAGATGACGTTGCACCCGAGTTCAGTGTTCACAAGGGCAACACCGATATAACAAATGAGGACTATGAAATTTCTCTTACAGTTGACACAATAGGCAAGTCAGGTGTAGCAAGCGTTACTGTAAATGGTGAAGAAATTGATCTTGATAAAATGTCCTTTGTTGTTTCAAGAAACGGCGAGTACAAGGTTGTGCTTACAGCAGGTAACGGACTCACCTGTGAAAAAACAGTTGTTGTAGATAACATAGATAAACAGGCACCGGGAATAACCGACGTTATTCTTTCGCAGACAGAGGGTATGCCTTCAAGGGAAACAGAGGAGGCCTTTGGACTTTACTACAGTGGTGATGTTTTTGCTGCAGTTATAGCACAGGACAGTGGCGTTGCAGGAATTTCTCACCTTATGTATCGTCTTGTGGATGAAGGCTACAATCCGATTTCCGACTGGATGAAAATAAACCCTGATTCACAGGGTATATGTAATCAGCAGTTTGTTGGTTGTTTTGAGTTTGTTGCAGTAGATATGGCAGGAAATGAATCATCCCCAACCTACTCTGACGGCTTTACCCGTGACAGCGTAAAGCCTGTAATAACAACACTTAACGCAACCTACGGTGGTAAGGAGTATAAAACTGAAATCTGGGCAGACGATATTGTTGAGTTTACACCTGAGGCTGACGCTTTTTCGGGCGTGTATGAGTTTGTGTACAGTATCGACGACGGCGCGTGGAAGAGGCTTGAAGCTTCAACTATTCAGGTTTTGTTGGAGGGTACGCATAAGTATTCCTTTAAAGCAATATCATACTCAGGTCTTGAAAGCGACGTGTATGATTTTGTTGTAAATGTTGACAGAACAACACCCATTATACGAGTAGATTTTCAAGGTACCTTCGGTAGATGGACAAATGAAGCCGTTACCTTTACTTTAGGCACGCTTAACAACTGTCCGTCAGGCTGTACCTATTATTATAACTGTGGTGACGGTTGGGTGAAGCTTGACTCCAACGTAGCAAGGCTTACAGAAAGCACCAATGCATACTATCGGTTCAAGGCAGTAAACGGTGCAGGTCTTGAAAGTGCTGAATCTGACTCGTACCTTGTAATGATAGATAACGTAAAGCCTGATGCACAAATTATAAAGGCTGTTGAGGGCAAAACCGACGCTCCATATGACGTGGTTATCGTTCCTTTAACAGGTGAAGCAGGTACAAATAAAGTGTATTTTAATGGTGAGGATATAACCGAAAATCTTACTTTCACAGTAAGTGAAAACGGGAAATATATGCTTACCATAATAGGTAACAATATGCTTTCCAGCACCATAACCGTTGAAATTACAAACTTCAGTCCAATTCCGTCTGCAACCTTTACATATGAAAAAATTGATGAGAAAAATATCAGGATTACAGGCTACAACGGAAACGGACGAAACGTTACAATTCCTTATGAAATAGACGGATATACAGTAACTGAAATTGCAGAAAATGTTTTCCGTGGTAACTCTGTTGTAGAATCTGTTAACGTTGCACCGACGGTAGAGGTTATAGGCGAAAACTGCTTTGCAGAGTGTACGTCACTTGAAAAGGTCACAGTTTGTGAAAAAGTCGTATCAATCGGCGACACAGCCTTCGAGGGTTCTTCAAAAGTGGTAATTTACTGCTACGAGGACACAGAGGCGATGTACTACGCTCAGGCAAAAGAGATAGATTACGTTCTTCTTGATATTTCACCTGTAGGAAAAACCATAATCAATGAGGAAGCAGAGGTTATTTTCACTTCGCGTACGTCTAGTCGTGATTTTTCCGAAATAATTACAGCAGAGGGCTACACTATGATGGCTGTACCTTCGTTTATGCCTAAGGAAAACATTCAATATTTCGGTACAGGCTCTCTCGTGTATCTTTTCAGAAACGGCAGACTTGAAAAAACCTATACACTTGTTGTGTTTGGCGATTCTGACGGTGACAGTGCAGTAGACGCGTTAGATGCTTTCCTTGTACAGAAAGCGCATACAGATTTGCAGACATTGTCGGGTGAATATCTGCTTGCAGCCGATTTAGATAACAGTGGTGTTTTAGACGCTTCTGATTATCAACAAATAATAAATTTAGTATTGAGGTAAGAGAAATATGGAAATAATAGCATACATATTCAGTTTTTTAGGACTTGTTTCAATGATAGCGGCATCCTTGGTAAAAGGTAAAAATATGAAGCTCATACTTTTCTTTGTTTGCTGTGGAAATGCCTTTGTGGGTGTTGCATTTCTTCTCGAAGGTAAGGGCCTAAATGGTGCAGCATCTTGCTTTGTCGGTGCAATTGTAACTATAATCAACTATTTGTTTGAAGCAAAGGGTAAGAAGGTTCCAAAATTTCTTACTGTTGTTTACGGCTTGATTTTTACTGCTGTAAACCTTATTGTAAGTGGTGGCTTCGTCGGTGCAGATGCTTTGGGCATTGTTTGTGGTGTTATTGCCATTGCTGCTACCTGGATGTTCTGTATGTGCATCGGTCAGGAAAATGGTGCAAAATACCGTTTCTGGACAATACTTAATATGGGTCTTTGGCTCATTTACGACGTGCTTAGTGGCTCTTACAGTGTTCTTGTAAGTCACATTCTTCAGTTCCTTTTCCCAATTGTGGGTAAGGTGCTTTTTGACAGAAAAAAAGAAGATAAATAATTTATCGAAACGCAACTATTTTACACTCTTAAAATGGTTGTGTTTCCTTTTTTATTGTGCTATATTGTAGTTAGCTTATTAAATTAAAGGAGCAATAAAAATGGCAGAAAAAGTAATTTTGATTTTAGTTGACGGTATGCGTCCCGACGGTATGATGCAGTGCGGCAATCCGTTTGCACAAAAGCTTATTGAGAAAAGCTCATATTCCCTTAAAGCAAGAACGGTTATGCCTTCTGTAACACTTCCGTGTCATATGGCACTTTTCCATAGCGTAGATCCACAAAGACATGGCATTTTGACAAATATGTACGTACCTCAGGTAAGACCTGTTAAGGGTATGTTTGACGTTTTCGCGGAGCAGGGCAAAAAGTGCGCATTCTTCTACACTTGGGAAGAGCTTCGCGACCTTTCAAGACCTGACCATATCCACACAGCCCTTTGCATAAATCAGCATATGCAGGCAGATACAGACATTAAAATTACTGATGCTGCTATTAAATATATTAACGAAGAAGCACCTGATTTCTTGTTTCTTTACCTTGGTGAAACAGACGAGGTTGGTGGACACGATTGTGGCTGGATGAGTGAGCAGTATATGAAGAGCGTAAGCAAGGCGCTTTCCTGCGTTGAAAAGCTTCAGGGCGCAATCAGTGACGATTACACAATTGTTCTTCTTGCAGACCATGGTGGTCACGACAGAAGTCACGGCTCAGATATGGATGAGGATATGACGATTCCTGTATTGTTCTGTGGTAAAAGCTTTGAAGAAAACAAAGAGCTTTCAGACGTTTCAATTAAAGACGTTGCAACAACAATTGCAAAGCTTCTTGATGTTATCCCTGCAAAAGAGTGGGAAGGTAAAGTACATATATAATTTTTGAGATAGGGTGGTATTATGAAACTTTCAACAACTACAGGTGATATAGCGGGGCGTTTAGGTTTGAAAAAAACGATAGACGTTTTAGCTACCGCAGGGTATGATTGCATAGACTTTTCTCAGTGTGACGAAAGCATCTACGGCGCAGATTTAAGTAAGGATTATTTTATTGAATTGCGAAAATATGCAGAGGATAAGGGTCTTGTTTTCAATCAGTCCCACGCTCCTTTTGCATCAAGCTTTAAAGATGAGGAAAAGACGAAAAAGCGTTTCACAGAAATTACCGAAGCAATAAAGAGAGCTTCATATTTAGGCGTAAAAAACATTGTTGTTCACCCATGTCAGCACTTTGCTTATACTGAAGAGGGTAACCCCGAGCTCCTTTTTGAATATAATATGGAGTTCTATTCAAAGCTTATTCCGTATTGTGAGGAGTACGATATAAGGGTTGCAGTTGAAAATATGTGGCAGTGGACAGGTATGGTTAACCACTCAACCTGCTCGCGTCCTGAAGAGTTTGTAAGATATGTGGACGGTCTTAATAACGAAAGCATAGTTGCTTGTCTTGACATCGGCCACGCAGCACTTGTAAGAGAAGACCTTGCAGATTTCATAAAAGCATTAGGAAACAAACGTCTTCAGTGCTTGCACGTTCACGACGTTGACGGCACAAACGATTCACACACATTACCATACTACGGCAAGGTAGAGTGGAATAAGGTTATGAAAGCTCTTGCAGATATTGACTACAAAGGCGACCTTACCTTTGAAGCAGACAGCTTCTTGCACGATGTTCCGGCTGAGCTTTGCGCAGACGGAGAAAAGTTTATGGCAAGCGTCGGCAGACAGCTTATAGATATTTTTAATTCCAATAAATGAATTGAAAATGTCGGGTCTGCCGTTATTATAAAAGCAGCCAGTCGCCGGATGCCAGAGCTACGCAAAAATTTGATTTATTGAAAAACTAAAGTTATGCGAAGGCGTTACATCCCTGTTTCAGCTTGTTGAAATAGGGATGGGGACCATTCTTCAATAAAGTAAATATTAAAGGGAAGTATATTTCGTGTGAATATACTTCCCTTTTTTATTGTGTATGGTCGGAATGGTGGTGGGTAGTTCTCTTGCCTCTTTTCTTCGGTTGGAGAGAACAAAATATCGATAAAAGGATAATAGATAATATTGAATAGACAAACGATAATAGATATTTAGATCTTTTAAAAATCAGCAACTTTTAACCCTGCATATATATCTCTTCTGTTTCTTGCTGTGCTTTAATTAAAATATGTTTTACCATATCATTTTCACATATTTTTATTGCATTTGTTGTTGCATTGAAAATAGAGTAGTACATTTTCTTATATAGTTCTAATTCTCTTTTTAATTCGCTCTCTTTCATAAAACATTTCCTCCAAAAAACAAAAAAAGTGCGCTAACCAAGGTCAACGCACCGAAAAATGATGCCTGACTTCTGTTGCGACACAGTTCCCCCTACACAGGATATGAATCATCAAGCATACATTTTTACCAATAGTATGCCTGTAAAGGGGGGTGTTAAACTATGTCGCATCTGTAGTATATCACACAAAACAAATAAAATCAACAATGCTGTTTATGATGATTTTTTCTTGACAAACCATTCTACAGAGTGTAGAATAAAATTGTACTACAACCTGTAGAATGGAGATGGTGCTATGGCAGATAAAACCTTAGGCGTTGTTGAATCAAAATTTGCAGATATTATCTGGAAATTTGAACCCCTTACTTCAAGTGAGCTGTCAAAGCTTGCGGAAAAGGAGCTTGGCTGGAAGAAGACCACGTCCTTTACCGTATTAAAAAGACTCTGCGATAAAGGACTTTTTAAAAACGAAAAAGGTACGGTTACATCCCTTGTTTCTAAAAACGATTTTTATTCTATTCAAAGTGAAAAATTTGTTGAGGAAACATTTAACGGCTCTTTACCTGCTTTTCTTGCAGCCTTTACAGGAAGAAAAAGACTATCTCAAAAAGATGTAGAGGAGCTCAAACGTTTTGTTAAAGAATACGAGGTGGAGTGATCTATGTATGACGTGTTTATAAAGCTGGGCGAAATATTTCTACAGCTTTTGAATATCAGCATAACGGCATCGTGGCTTGTTTTAGCTGTGTTATGTGTAAGATTTTTACTTAAAAAAGCACCTAAATGGATTAATTGCTTGTTGTGGGCACTTGTCGCAATAAGACTTCTTGTTCCCTTTAATTTTGAAAGCTCATTAAGTCTTGTTCCAAGTAATGAAACCATACCGGTTTCGGAAATTTACGCTCCTGTTCCCACGGGTAGCACACAAGCCTTTGCGCCACAAATAGACAGTGGTTTTAAGGCTGTTGACTCTGTTTTACAGCCAATAATAACAGAAACCTCAGCACAACCTGTTTTACAAAGTAATGCAAGTATTGTTTCTTGTATATGGTTTTTAGGAATAGTTGTTCTGCTTATATATTCCTTCATAAGCTTTCTCAGAGTAAAAAAGAGTGTGGCAGAGGCAATGCACCTGCAGGATAATATTTATATGGCAGATAAAATATCCACACCATTTATTCTGGGGATTATAAAGCCTAAAATATATCTTCCGTCAACACTTTACAGGGAAGATGTTCTTTACGTTATAAACCATGAAAATGCACATATTAAAAGATTTGATCATTTGTGGAAGCCGTTAGGATATTTGATACTTACACTATATTGGTTTAACCCTGTAATGTGGGTAGCTTACGTGCTTTTGTGCAAGGATATTGAGCTTGCCTGCGACGAAAAGGTGGTAAAGGAACTTGACCAAGAGTGTAAAAAAGAATATTCAAATGCACTCATAAATTGCAGTACCCAAAGACGTCTTGTTTCGGCTTGTCCTCTTGCTTTTGGTGAAACGTCGGTTAAAGACAGAATAAACTCTGTGCTTAACTACAAAAAACCTGCATTCTGGGTAATTGTTGTAGCCCTTGTTGTGTGTGCAGCAATTTCCATAGGCTTCCTTACCGTTCCCAAAGCAGTAAAGGTTTCGGATATTCTTGATGAAAAGGATTATACGATTGTTGCCCAGGAGGAAGAGGAAATATATCTGAATATTCCTGCAAACATTTTTACCAATGATATTTATCTTGAAAAAGGACAGGAATTCGGCAAAGGGGAAGTTGTTGTTTTTGAAAAAGCTGAAAATAACAAAAGCTATTGCCAAACTAAAATTTATTTAACACAGGCAATTGCAAACGGGCCAAAAATTTCACTGTACTTCACATTTGATTACAAACAACTTCAGGATTCCGGTGTAATATATTCAGGCTATAAGCACACGGCAAAAGGTTACCCATGGACAGTTGCCACCAATGATAGTGACCATTTATATATAGATGATAAAAAATATACCGAAACCGATGTGGTTGAAGGCTTTTTGTTTGGTCCTAACAATTCCGACGGAACAACTGAATTTGGGGTTTCTGTTTCAAAAGAAGTATTTTTATCAGCTAAAGAACAGATTGGTTTTAAAATCGCATGTACCAAAACCGGATACGTAAGCAACAGCCGTTTTAAAGCAATTAATCCGGAAATGTGCGATTTTATAGAAAAGACAATTCTCGAAAAAGAGGATTGGACTACAAGCAAAGAATACTTTACTTGTGCATCTTTTGTTCCTGTGAAAACAGAAAAGGAAAAGGGTAATACAAAGGTTTATTTAATTGCTCAAATAGGTGAATTTAAGTTAAATAATGACAAAATAGTTTTTAGCGCAGAAAAAAGTCCGCATCTTGCAACTATTACAGTGGGTAATGAACAAAAGGGATATTCTCTTGTGGATTATTGGTCATTAGATGGTTATAAAAATAGTGATGCACAAATAAAAGAGCATTTTCCTGAAAAATTGTGGGATGAAATCGACAATGCATTCGGCTATTATTACGATATGCTTTGTATGCAGAATCACGCAAAGGCAAATAAACATTTTTTTGGTGAAAATGAAGTGTACGGGAAAGTGTCAGACGGTAAATTTGTTTACTACGCCTCAGAAGATATGATTAAACCATCTCTTACTCTTAAAAGTAATGGTGAAGCTGTTTTCAATTTTTCTTCCCTGAGTAGCTATGTTCCCACAGGCACATACACAATAGAAGAAAATATTCTTACTCTTACAACCGATGACGGCAAAAACACATATGTGTTCCGCGTTACAGATAAGGGCTACGTGTTTGATGCTTTCAATTCCTCTGAAATTCCAAGCTACAGAAAGAACGGGTTTACAGATGAAAAATATTGTCCCGTGCCCGATAAAGCCGTTTTTATCACCGAGCAGGTAAAAGGTAACAACACACAGTTTAAAGCCACAATTTTAGAGGTGCACGAAAACAGCCTTCTTGTAGAGCCGTTCCCTGATGAGCCTATATGCAGGTCGGCAAATAAAATTTCTGTTTCAACATCAAATAAAGCTGTGCTTGTTAATAATACAATTCTGAATCCGGGAGATAGTGTTCTTGTATGCTATGATGGTATGGTACAGGAAACCTTTCCTGCACAGGTAAACGGAACAGTTGCCGTTTACATTCTCGAAACAGTAAGTGGTAGCGCTGTTGAATATCACTTGGGGAATGAGGGTGTAAAGTATGTTGAGGTTGTAACAGATACCCTTGTAGACGAGCTTGAAGGCAAAAGAAGTCAAACCAAAAAAGTAATTGTAGACCAAAATAAAATTCAGCTTTTTATTAATAAATTTAATACTGTATTGGAAAGCTCCTCTATAGATGAGCTGGATACACAGCACGAACTCCTCGGTATTGACCCTGATGCAGGCTTTGATGAAGTTATTTATGTTTACGTTTACGCTGAGGATGGAAGCTGTATTACCGTAACCTTTCCCGGTACAGAAAGAATGCGCCTTGGCAAAAACAAAAGACGTCTCATAACTGCTTACGAAAGACAGCTTCTTTTGGATACGCTATATGACAGCCGTCAAAGAGAAATCGATGGAATTACCAATGGTGTTGTAGGGAAGCTTGATTTATCCGATGATGAATTACTGAAAAAGGCTTATACACTTACTTGCGATATGGATTACAAAAACCTTTGTGATGTTTTCGGTGAGCCACCATTTATCAGCAATAGAACGGGAATTGAAACATATTACTATTTTAACGAGGAATATGTTGTATTTATCGAAAAAGATGTTCAGGTATCATTGCGAAAGCTTTCTGATCCGGATTATAGGCATACAATAGCGTAATAACCTATTGAAGTCTTGAACCCATTAATGTATAATGAATGCAGTCAATTTCTAAAATTTGACTGCATTTATTTTTGCAAATAACACACAAAAAGGTGATTTTATGATGGATAAATACGCACGCTTCAGATTTCAGCCTTGCTTACCTTTAGGTAAGGATGGCAAAAGAGTTACGGCATCTCCTGAGCATATAGCTCTTTCAAGAAGAGCAGCAGGTGAAGGCATGGTGCTTCTAAAGAATGAAAATAACGCATTGCCTTTATGCAAAACTGAAAAGGTTGCTCTTTTCGGTAAGGCTACCATTGAGTACATCAAGGGTGGTGGTGGCAGTGGTGACGTTCATTGTCCTTACATCCGTAATATTTACGAAGGCTTTAAAATGAAGGGCGTTGAAGTTTACGAGCCTCTTGTGGATTTTTACAAAAAATATGTAGAGATAGAGGGCAAAAATATTCCTACTCAAAAAGAAATTGACGCTGTGTGGGATATTGTTAACGCTAACGACTTCTTTACACAAATTGAGGCTCTCGGTAACAAAAATCGTGATGAGGTTACATATGAAACCTTTGCAAGAATGCACGTAAAAGAGGCGCTTGTTCCCGATGAGCTTATTGAGAGTGCATCTCAGTGGGCAGATACAGCAGTTGTTACAATCAGCCGTTTTTCTGCTGAAGGTGTGGACCGTAGAAATCAGGGTGGTGACTACCTTCTTTCCGACCTTGAAAAAGACCTTCTTGATAAGGTTTGTAAGCTTTTCAAAAAGGTTGTTGTAGTTATAAATTCAGGTGGACCTGTTGATTGCGAATACTTTGCAGAAAACGAAAAGGTACCTGCACTTCTATACTCCTGGCAGGGTGGTATGGAGGGTGGTGCAGCCATTGCCGATATCCTTTATGGTGATGTTTGTCCATCGGGTAAATTGGTAGATACCATTACAAAGGGATACGAATATTACCCTTGTGTGGAGGATTTCCACGAAAGCTATGAATATTTCAATTACACCGACGATATTTACGTTGGCTACCGTTATTTTGAAACAATTCCGGGGGCAAAAGAATACGTGCGTTATCCATTCGGCTTTGGACTTTCGTACACAAGCTTTGAAATAAGTGGCAGAGCCTGTACAGAAAGCGAAGGTCAGATTGTTGCAGTATGCACAGTTAAAAACACTGGTGACGTGGCAGGTAAAGAGGTCGTTCAGCTTTACTACAGCGCACCACAAGGAAAGCTTGGAAAACCATCAAAGGAGCTTGCAGCCTTTAAGAAAACAAAGCTTCTTCAGCCCGGAGAAAGTGAAACACTTGCCCTTTCCTTCAAGGCAAGTGATATGGCAAGCTTTGACGATTTAGGTAAAATTCAGAAATCTGCATACGTACTTGAAGAAGGTGTATATACCTTCCACCTTGGCACATCTGTAAGAGATACAGAAAAGCTTTCGTTTGAATATAACGTTTCAGCCGACACAGTAACAGAGCAATGCTCCGACTGGTGCAAGCCGTTCAAGTTAGAAAAAAGATTGCTTGCCGATGGTTCGTTTGAGCCTCTTCCTACAGGAGAGGAGCACTATTTCTACGGAATAAACGAGCCTGTTAAATCAACTGCACCTGAAAAGCCCGTTATGTTTGATGAAATAGGTAAAACCATTTCCATTGATGATTTTATTGCACAATTTACCCTTGAAGAGCTCATGGATTTTGTGGGAGGTAAAGAACCAACAGGCGTTGCTAATACAGGTTGCTTCGGTGGTATGAAGCGCCTTGATATTCCACCAATTCCAACAGCAGACGGTCCTGCAGGCTTGCGCCTTAACCCTGAAACAGGTATTCCTACAACTGCATGGCCATGTGCAACACTTATTGCTTGTGCATGGGATCCTGACCTTGCCTTTGAGGTAGGTGCAGGTGGTGGCGCTGAAATAAGGGAAAATAACATCGGCATATGGCTTGCTCCTGCACTCAATATTCACAAAAATCCACTTTGTGGCAGAAACTTTGAGTACTACTCCGAGGATCCATTAGTTTCCGGTAAAATTGCAGCAGCTCAGATGAGAGGTATACAGTCTGAAAAGGTTGCAGTCTCTATGAAACACTTTGCTTGTAACAATAAAGAGGCAAATCGTATGGGATGCGACTCTCGTCTTTCTGAAAGAGCCCTTCGTGAAATCTATCTTAAAGGCTTTGAAATTTGTGTTAAAGAGGCAAATCCTTGGACAGTTATGTCATCCTATAATCTTATTAACGGTCAACACACCTCTGAAAGCTACGAGCTTCTTACAGGTATTCTTCGTGACGAGTGGGGCTTCAGGAATATGGTTACAACCGACTGGGGCGTAAAAAATGACCCTGTTAAGGAAGTTAAAGCCGGTAACGATATGAAGATGCACGTGGGCTACCCGGAAGACCTTATGGAAGGCTACAAAAAAGGTGACCTTACACGAGCCGACCTTGAGCTTTGCGTTAAAAGGATACTTGAAATGACACTCCGAATGGGCGAATAATTTCCGATATTTTGTGAATAATTTCCGATATTTTGCGCCTGGCTTGATTTTTTTATTCTCGGCGTATCACATACGCCGTCGAATTTTAAATCTGCGCCATGCATCAAAATCTCGAAAATTATTACTTCTCAGAGAGTATTATGGGAACGACGTGGTTTTGCCATAGTCGCAGTGGTCAAAATTGTGCGAAGTGAGCAACGAGCAAACAATTTTGGGAACCACAAGAGGGCAGGGACCATTCTTCAATAAATTAAATGTTAAAGGATAGTATATCACGCGCGATATACTATCCTTTATTTTTATCTTCAATCGGAATGGTGGTGGGTAGTTCTCTTTTGGTTATTCTTCGTTTGGTTAGAACAATTATAAAAAAGAAAGAATAAAATATCTCTTATCTATTCAATATTATCTTTTATCTAATCAATTAAAACTTTCTTCTCTCCAACTGAAGAAAAGAGGCAAGAGAACTACCCACCACCATTCCGACCAGACTTTGTTTAGACACAAATTAAGTTTCCCGTAATAAACATACAGGAAACAACAGTTGTTTCAAAGAATGGTCCCCCTCCCTATTTCAACAAGTTGAAACAGGGATGTAAAGCTGTCGCATAACTTCAATTTTTCAATAATTTTAACTCTTGCGAAGCTTTATAATCAACGCGTAGCGTTCCGAAACTCCTCACTCCTAACTCCTCACTGTTTTGCGAAGCTCTGGCATCTGGCGACTGGCAGCTTTTACAATCGCAACGCAATTCCTACACCTTACACTCTGGGTTTTGCATTCTCTTGCAAACTGTTAAAAAAAGTGCTATCATTGTAATATAATAGAGAAGGTATACAAATTTTTAGTCAGTATTCACATATATAAGCAAAGAAGGTTTGTTATGAAACGGGTTATAAGCTTGTTGTTAGCTATCGTGATTTCGTTCTCAATTTTTACATACATACCGTTTACAGAGTCACCACTGGGTGTCTCTGCATTGGCTGTTGGTGAATACGGGTTTAAGTATAGCTTTGATGATGTTACATATACCTACACCATAACAGGCTACACCGGTTCTCCTAGTGAAATGGTAATTCCTGCTGAGTATGATGGTTATCCTGTTGCTAAAATCGGTGAGAAAGCATTTGAGAACTGCTCAAGTCTTATATCGGTTACTTTGCCCACAACTGTAAAAACTATAGAAAAATATGCGTTTAGTAAGTGTAATAATTTGGATACCATAATAATGACGGAAGGAATAGAAACTATTGGTGTATATGCTTTTAATTACTGTACCGCACTCGAAGAGGTGTATGTAGACAGTATAAATACATGGTGCGCTATTGATTTTCTTGGAGATTTCTCGAATCCGTTTGTTTATGCAACAGAGTTTTATATAAATAATGAGCTGACAACAGATGTTGTTATACCTTTTAGTGTTAAATCTATAGGTACACATGCATTTGACAGCTTTAATCAGATGACATCCATTTCAATTAATAACAGTGTATTAAGTATAGGAAGGTATGCATTCGCATACTGTACAGGCTTGACTTCTGTAAGACTTCCCCGTGCATTATCTACCATAGAAAACGGTATGTTCAAAGGCTGTGAAAATCTTAAGAGCATAACTATACCAATGGCTGTTTCAAGCATTGGTTCAGAAGCCTTTTATGGTTGCGAAAAGCTCGAAAATGTAAAGCTTCCTTCAACCCTGAAAACTATAGGTCTGGACGTCTTCCAAAACTGTTCGAGTCTTAAAGAAATAGAGCTTAAAGAGGGCATTACCAGGATTGATAGTTCTGCTTTTCAAGGCTGTACTTCTCTTGAAAGTGTTGCTGTACCGGATAGTGTAACAACTTTAGGCTCTCGTGCTTTTGATGGCTGTACCGCTTTAAAAACAGCAAAATTAGGAGCGGGTATTCTGACTTTAGAAAGCGAGACCTTTAATAACTGCACAAGCCTTGAATCAGTTGCGTTTGACTGGAATATAAGCACAATAAAAAGCGATGCCTTTGATAATTGTAATAATATCGATTATGTTTTCTTTAAAGGAGCATCAACTCAGTGGTCGAGGATTAAAATCAGCGAAAGCGGTAACGTAAACATCACCGGCGCTATTATTCATTATAATGCTACCGGTCATGTAATGAAGGAGAAATGGATATACCCTGAGGGCTTTGATTGTGAAACCTCAGAGGACAGAAGAAAATGGAATAGTTGCGCATTCTGTGATATACCTATGGGCTATGAGGAAATACCTCAGGGACACGTTTTTGTTGACCACGTTTGCGAAAACTGTGGCTTTTCAGATTTTGTTTACACCATTCAAAGTGATGGTGTTACACTTCAGGGCTACAATGGTGAGCTGGTAAGCTTTACTGTGCCGTCTGTTATTGAGGGCTCCCCTGTAACAAGTATTGATGCATCTGCATTCAGCGGAAGAGAAGATATTATATCTGTGGTAATACCATCCTCTGTAAAGCAGATTGGTGCAAGTGCCTTTGAAAACTGTGTTAATTTAGAAAGTATAACCATTCCTGATGATGTGGTTTTCTATTACAACACCTTTGAGAATACAGCGTACTATAACAACCCCGATAACTGGACAGATGATTTTCTTTATATAGATAATTATCTTGTAAGGGTAAAAGAAACTGTAACAGGTAAGGTTACCCTTAAGGAAGGTATCACTACAATTGCAAATGGAGCATTTACAGGCTGTGAAGGCATAACGGGAATTCGTATGGCAGATTCTGTTACAAATTACGAAATCGGTGTCTTTGCGCCTTGCTTAAGCTTAAAGGACCTGACAATAGGTAAAGGTGTAACGAATATAAGAGCTACAATATATGGTGTTGCAGGTATCGAAAATCTTGAATTATACGCAAATGTAACACAATTGACATCAAATGATTTTAGTCAAAACACATCAATTAAAAATATTGTTATTGGTGACGGTGTAAAAACTATTGGTGCCAATACTTTCAAGGCTCTGTCGAAGCTTGAGTCAGTACAAATACCCGAAAGCGTTACATCAATCGGAAACTACGCTTTTTACAACTGCTCAAGCCTTAAGGCTGTCAATCTTCCAAGTGGGTTAACAGAAATAAGCACGTATCTCTTTTACGGTTGCAAAAGTCTTGAAGGTGTGCAGATTCCTGAGGGTGTTACATCAATAGGAACCTATGCATTTTACAACTGTTCAAGTCTTAAGAGCATTACCCTTCCTGAGAAGGTAACAGCCATTGAAGCAAGAACCTTCCACGGCTGTTCAGCACTTGAAAGCATAGATATACATAATGGTGTAACAAGTATAGGTGACTACTGCTTCTATAAGTGTAGTTCACTTAAAAACATTGAAATTCCTGAAGTGTGCACCTCAATCGGAACCTATGCCTTCTATAACTGTTCAACACTTGAAAAAATGAATATACCATATGGCGTTGAAGCAATTAAGCCTAACACCTTCTACGGATGTTCAAGTCTTGAGAATATTCATATTCCCGAAACTGTTACAAGCATAGGAAATAGTGCTTTCCGCGGTTGCGAAAAGTTAGAGTCCATAACAATTCCTGAAGCTGTAACAACTATAGGTGACTACGCGTTCAGAGAATGTGCGCTTCTTGAAGAGATTATTATTCCTGACAGCGTTACAAAGTTGGGAACAGGTGTGTTTACTGATTGTACGTCGCTTAAAAAGGTTGTTATAGGTGACGGTGTTACCTCTGTGGGTACAATATTCAAAGGACTCGCATCGGTTGAAAATATTGTGCTTGGAGATGGTATTAATACCTTTAGCTCATCTGCATTTAAAGATTGTGTGGGACTTAAATATCTTACACTTGGTAAAAACACAACCTCTACCAGCGCAACAATGCTTTCCGGCTGTACGTCCTTAAAATATGTAGTTGTGCCAAAGTCCGTAACAAGCATAACAAGTTCATCCTTTACAGACTTTACAGGTGCTATTGTTTGTTGGGAAAACAGCTACGCCCATACCTACGCAGAAGAAAACGGTATTGAATATGTGTTGGTTTCTGTTGAATCGAAGGATTATGGAGTTGTTGTTGATTCCCAGGAAATGTGTGTGTTTACTGAAGAAACACAGGCTACGGAAGT
>JAZUPI010000055.1:0-5094 GCA_045605085.1 Acutalibacteraceae bacterium | reverse complement strand
CGACTTTTACAACAACGAAAGAATTCAATTAAAAACAAAACTGACTCCGCTTGAAAAACGAAATCAGTTTGTTGCTTGAAATTTAATATTTAACACCATAGGGGTGTTTTTTGTACTGTCCGCACAAATTGGGGCAGTTCAAACGGAATAGCGTTTTTGTTTTATTTCAATTTCAAAACAGCGTTGTGGTCGTCAATTCCGTAGTTACCTGCGCTGTGCTTAAGCACTTCAAAAAGGTCTACAAACTCGCCGTCAATGTTTTTAACTTTTATTTTTTTGATAATGAAGTTAAGTCTTTTTAAAATACCTAAAATTGCATCACCCTCGGCAGTGCCTTCAGTAAAGGGCTGATTACCTGCGAAGAGATTTTGGACAAGTTGAACAGTATAATCCTTTAAAAGCATTTTTTTGATTGATTTATGGCACTTTACAAAGAAAAGTCTGCAAACAGCACCACAGGTCAGCTTGTCGAAAAGCTTACCGACAAATCTTATTGCCTTCTGCATAAGACTTGTGTTTTTCATACCTAACTTGTTAAGCATTCTTTCGGGATGATACTTCATATCGTCAAGCATATTAAGTATCATACTGTCAAACAGATCTGAAAGATATTTTTTACATGTTCTTCCGTTGGTGTCCCATTCAAAATCCGGTATAGGCTCACTTTTTATGTGGATTGTGTCAACGTCCTCGAAGGTGACAAAACGCATATATGCAGGGCACCCTATTGCAGAGCCTGTGCATACGTCGTAGAATTTGTTACCTTTTTCTGTGGTTTTCTCGTTGATTGCCTGGTTATGCATATGACCTGTAAAGGCAAGGTTTACGCCCTCGTCAGCAAGCATTGTAGTAATTTTACCAGAGTTTTTTTGAACTGCAGAACCAATGAGCGAGAATATTGGCTGACCAGGTAAAAGCGGGTAGTGGTTAATTACAAAAATCATTTGATTGTCTGCTTTTGCTTTTTTGATTTGTTCTTTTATCCACTGGAGTTGTTCTTCGTCATAGGTTTCTCTGCACTCGTCGGTACCATCATTGTTAAGAGCAAGAAGTCGGATTTCAGGGGTAAGTTGAGCAACATAAGAAAGATGTTTTTTATCTACTGCGATTGCATCCTTGAAGCCGAATTCATAATAAAGGTCGAACAACTCATCCCTTGAAGTGCTTTCGACCTGATGAATGCCGTTATCGTCATAGCCTCGACAATAGTCATTGAAGTCGTGACCTGCAGTTATAACGTAAACGCGTTTTCCACTTTCTTTAAGCTTGTTTAAAAGCTTTATAAAACCTAAGTGACTTTCTTTTTCACCATTAAAGCTAAGGTCACCGGGGATAAGAATTGTATCAGTTTTCGTTTGCTTTGCAAGGTAGTCGAAAATAGCATTGTTTATTGATTCGGTTTCTGCAAAGCATTTTTGCTCGAATCTCATAAATTCGTCGTACTCTTTACCGTATGCGCCAAGAGAATTTTTAAAAAAATGAGTGTCTGTTATAAGGTAAAAGTTAAGTAAACTCATGGTAACACCTCCAACTGTTTATAAACGTAGTGTAACATATTGGTTTCCATAGTTCAAGAATTGTATTGTCTTTTTTGATACAATGTGATATATTATTTTAATATGAATTTAAAATGAGGTGTCTTTATGGATTTCAGAAAAGATTTAATAGATAACATTTTACCTTTCTGGCTTGAAAATTCTATCGATTACAAAAACGGTGGTATTTACACTTGCCTTGATAAAGATGGTAATATTTACGGTACTGACAAAAGTGTGTGGTTCCAGGGCAGAGCTTTGTGGGTGTTCTCAAAAGCTTATAACCTTATAGATAAAAACGAAGAATATCTTAAAGCTGCAAAGTGCATTTATTCTTTTTTGCCTAAGTGTACAGATACAGACGGAAGAATGTTCTTTACTGTTACTGAGGATGGCAGAGAGCTTCAGAAAAGAAGATACTATTTTTCCGAAACCTTTGCTGCAATCGGTTGTGCAGAGCTTTACAAGGCAACAGGTGACAAGGCTGTGCTTGAAAGTGCAGAAAAGTACTTTAACGTTGCGTATGAATGCTTTACAGGTGTAAGAAAGAATCCACCTAAAATTAATCCTGACAACATAGATTCCAAGGCTCTTTCACCTGTTATGATTATGCTTGCAACCTCACAGGTTATGAGAAGCATTCCTGAGGTTTCTGAAAAGTATAACAAAATCTGTGGTGAATGCCTTGCTGAAATTCTTGACGGTGGCTATTTAACCGAAAAAGCACTTCTTGAAAGCGTAACAAAAAAAGGTGAATTTGTTGACAGTCCAAACGGCAGAATTGTAAACCCTGGTCATTCCCTTGAAGCTGCCTGGTTTATTATGGCAGAGGGACTTGTTACAGGTAACAAGGAAGCTATTGAAAAAGCTAAACATATAATAGATATTACTTTACCTTTGGGTATCGACAAGAAATATGGTGGTATTATTGCATTTACAGACCTTAATGGTAAACCACCTGTTCAGCTTGAGTGGGATATGAAGCTTTGGTGGCCACAGTGCGAGGCTATGATTGCTTTAAGACTTGCTTATATTCACTTTAAAGATGAAAAATACAACGATTTGTATAATGAATTAAAGGACTATTGTGAAAGATATTTCTGTGACGACGAAAGTGGTGAATGGTACGGTTACCTTCACTACGATAACACAGTTTCAACCACATTAAAGGGTAACATCTTTAAAGGACCTTTCCACATTCCGCGTCTTTATATGATTATGGCATCAATGGATGAAACAAACGACATTTTATCATTTATGAAATAAGCTATGGATTGTTTACTTAAAGAATTTTCTTCTGTTGAAGAACTGAAAAACGAAGCGTTTTACGAGGTTTCTTCATATCATTGGGAAGCCGAAAAACCATATAGACCCAAAACCTTTGCAAATGTGGGCGTGGTGAATGGGGACCTTGTCGCAGTTTTAAAATGCTACGAGATAAACCCAAGAACTGAGTGCACACAAAGAGATTCTGCCGTTTATACGGACAGCTGTCTTGAGTTTTTCGTTGCACCTGTGAGTGACAGAAAAGAATACGTCAATGTTGAATGTAACTCAAAAGGCGTGTTTCTTTCCGAATTTGGTGAAGGGAAGTACAACAGGGTACTTGTAAGCGCTGTTACAGAGCTTTCGCCTGAGGTCGATTCCTTTGCGAGTGTAGATGAGAACGGCTCTTATTGGGGTGTTGTAATTAAATTGACAAGGTCTTTTGTGGCTGACGTTTATAAAATCGGCTCTTGGGACGTGAATTTCGACATAATCAGACTAAATTTTTATAAATGTGGTGACGAGTGCGAAACTCAACATTACCTTGCTTTTGCGCCTGTTACTACATTACCACCGGGTTTTCACAATCCGGATAGCTTTGTTGTGTTTAAAAAGGAGATATAAAAATGGATAATATTAAAGAGATTATTGCTGCATTTCCGGATTATGGTGAGGTTATTGGTTATAAACCCATTACCTCCGGGCATATAAATGATACATATATAGTTGAATATAAGCTTGATAATGGTGAAACTGTCCGTTACCTTTTACAGCGCATTAATACAGTTGTGTTTAAAATGCCTGTAGAGTTAATGGAAAACGTAATGGGCGTTACTGCACACCTTCGTAAAAAGATTAAGGAAAAAGGTGGCGATCCTTCAAGAGAAACCTTGACTGTTTTTCCTACAAAAGACGGTAAGAATTTCTATATGACGGAAAGTGGCGATTGCTGGAGAATGTACAACTTCGTTGAAGACACTTTTTCTATCAACGAGTTAACAAATCCTGAGGATTTCAAAAATGCTGCAATCAGCTTTGGTAACTTCCAAAAGCTTCTTGCCGATTATCCAATTGACACACTTCACGAAACAATTTACAACTTCCACAATACACCTTCTCGTTTCAACGACTTTAAAATTGCTCTTGAAAAGAATGCGTCAGGCAGAAAAGATCAGGCGTTACCTGAAATTGAGTTTGTTTTAGCTCGTGAAAAGGACTGTGGCGTAATTACAGATTTACTTGAAAAAGGGGAGTTGCCACTTCGTGTTACACATAACGACACAAAGTTGAACAATGTTCTTTTCGATAATACAACTAAAAAGGGTCTTTGTGTTGTTGACCTTGATACTGTTATGCCCGGTTCATCCTTGTATGACTTTGGTGACAGTATCCGTTTCGGCGCAAACACTGCTGCAGAGGACGAAAAAGACCTTTCAAAGGTATCTCTTAGCCTTGAATATTTCAAAGCATACGTTGAAGGCTACCTTGAGTCTGCAGGTAAGAGCCTTACGGAAAATGAGATTAACTACCTTCCGTTTTCAGCAAAGCTTTTAACCCTTGAATGTGGTATAAGATTTTTAAGTGACTTCATTAACGGTGACGTTTATTTTAAAACAGAATATCCTGAACATAATCTGGTTCGCGCACGTACACAATTCAAATTGGTTGAAGATATTGAAGCCAAATTTGATGAAATGAAAGATATTGTTGAAGAGGCGAAAAAGCACCTTTAAACTTTTTTGAAAAAAATTAAAAAAAGTTTAAAAAAAGTGTTGACAAATCATTTTCGATAGTGTATAGTATCTATCGTTGTCGGTAAACAGAAACGCCACAACGATACTCATGGGAGCATAGCTCAGCTGGGAGAGCATCTGCCTTACAAGCAGAGGGTCATAGGTTCGAGCCCTATTGTTCCCACCATGAGGTGGCCCGGTAGTTCAGTTGGTTAGAACGCTAGCCTGTCACGCTAGAGGTCGACGGTTCGAGCCCGTTCCGGGTCGCCACTTTTTTTGCCTCTGTAGCTCAGTTGGTAGAGCAGAGGACTGAAAATCCTCGTGTCGTTGGTTCGATTCCGACCGGAGGCACCATGAGTGAATCGTCCTCGCGGTTTACTCATTTTATGCGGATGTAGCTCATCTGGTAGAGCGCCACCTTGCCAAGGTGGAGGTAGCGAGTTCGAGCCTCGTCATCCGCTCCATTTTTTTAACTAAATATGGCGCCATAGCCAAGTGGTAAGGCACGAGTCTGCAAAACTCCGACCCCCCAGTTCGAATCTGGGTGGCGCCTCCAAACT
>JAZUPI010000054.1:0-2186 GCA_045605085.1 Acutalibacteraceae bacterium | reverse complement strand
ATCGGTCTTCTTTCTGATGGTAATGTTCACTCAAATATTTCACACCTTATTGCAATGCTTAAGCAGGCAAAGGCAGAGGGCGTTAAAAACGTTCGTTGCCACATTCTTCTTGACGGTCGTGATGTTCCTGCAACATCAGGTCTTGTTTATGTAGAAGAGCTTGAAAATGCACTTGCAGAGCTTAACGATGATACCTTCTGTGGCAAAATTGCTTCAGGTGGTGGTAGAATGGTTGTTACAATGGACCGTTACCAGGCTAACTGGAATATGGTTAAGGTTGGTTGGGATACTCACGTTAAGGGTATCGGCAGACAGTTTAACTCAGCTAAAGAAGCTATTGAAACATACCGTGCAGAAAACGACGGTATGATTGACCAGGACCTTCTTCCTTTCGTTATTGCAGAAAACGGCGAGCCTGTTGGTACAATTGTTGATGGCGACAGTGTTGTTCTTTTCAACTTCCGTGGCGACCGTGCAATCGAAATCTCAATGGCTTTCGATAACGATGAGTTCACATATTTTGACAGAGGCGCAAAGCTTGATGTTTGCTATGCAGGTATGCTTCAGTACGATGGCGACCTTAAGCTTCCTGCTCATTTCCTCGTTAACCCACCTGAAATTAAAGATACTCTTTCAGAGCTTCTTGTTTCAAAGGGTATGAATCAGTTTGCAGTTTCCGAAACACAGAAGTACGGTCACGTAACATATTTCTGGAACGGTAACAAGAGCGACAAGTTCTCCGAAGAGCTTGAAACCTTTATGGAAATTCCATCAGATAAGGTTTCCTTCGATGAAAGACCTTGGATGAAATCTGCTGAGGTTACAGATGCAGTTATTGAGGCTATGGAAAGTGGCAAATATGACTTTATCCGTTGCAACTATCCTAACGGTGATATGGTAGGCCACACAGGTAACCTTGATGCAACAATTACAGCAGTTGAGGCTGTTGACCTTGGTCTTGCAAGAGTTCTCAAGGTAGCAGATAAAATGGGCGTAACAGTTCTTATTACAGCAGACCACGGTAATGCCGATGAAATGCTCGAAAAGAACAAGAAGGGTGAAATTGCTGTAAGAACAGCACACTCCCTTAACGAGGTTCCGTTTATCATCTACAGCAAAAACGCTTATGAGGTTAAGGAAGGCTCCTTCGGTCTTGCAAACGTTGCTCCAACAGTTGCAAAGATTTTTGGTATTGAACCATTTGCATCCTGGGAAGAAGCAGTTATTAAATAATAAATCATAACCACCAGTTCAACTGGTGGTTATGATTTTATTTTTTTATAAGCTTATATTTCCCGCTTCTCAGTATTCTTATTAAATCCTCGTTTGATTTAATAGGCTCCTCGGTGATTATACCACCAAGCCCGGCTCCGGTTGCTCTGTGGCAGTCGCTGCCGCTCGTTTTTATTGGTGCACCGATTTCCTCTGCCCATTTTAGAGCGCTTTCATTTGCTTCGTTGGATGCCTTTCCGTTAAAAACCTCAACTCCGTCAAGGTATTTAGGGTCTGCTCTTGTAATCATTTTTCTGAAAGGGTGTGCCTGTATGAAAAGGCAGCCTCTTTCCCTAAACAACTGACTTGCTTTTTTGATATATGTTTTCAGTAAAAAGGGGAGTTCGTAAAGCATTTCCTCTGTTACACCGTATATGAGGTAATCGTTTACCGTTGCATAAAATCTAAGCTCAACTCCTAAAAGCACAGTGAAATCCTCTGTTTCATATTGCTTTGCTTCTCTGTAGGCTCTGAGGTAATGGTCCATAGCCTTTTTCTTGTTGAATAATTCGCTTATGTGAAATGTCATAGGTGAGTAGTGGTCTGTAAGCACAATTCCCGAGTAACCTGCTTTTTTATATTCCTCTATAAGCTCTTTTACAGGTATTGCTGCACATACGCTTACTTCCTTTGCGTGTGCGTGTAGCTCGTATTTGTATTCCATACTTTCACCTCTGTTTTCAAATTCAACTGCCATATTATACTATCTAATTAAAATTTAATCAATTATTATCTTGAAATTCTTTTAAAAATAATATATTCTATATGCATAGTTGCAATTTATGAAGGAGTGTGTTATATGAATTTCTTTCAAATAATTATGTCGTTGCTTATGTCTGTATGTATGATGCTTACAGGTGTGCTCGATAAAGGCACCCCACAGCATTCTGCTAACGTTGAGCTTGTTAACGAGC
>JAZUPI010000053.1:0-16054 GCA_045605085.1 Acutalibacteraceae bacterium | reverse complement strand
CACAAGGACATATATATTTCATATTCGTATCTTCCTTTCTATTTATAATGTATTAACCGAAATAGCGTTTGAGAAGACCTTCAAATGCTTTGCCGTGTCTTGCCTCGTCGCGAGCCATTTCGTGAACAGTATCGTGGATAGCGTCGAGATTCTGTTCCTTAGCCATCTTAGCAAGCTCGAATTTACCTGCAGTTGCACCATTTTCTGCAGCAACCCTCATTTCGAGGTTTTTCTTTGTTGAATCTGTTACAAGCTCACCAAGAAGTTCAGCAAACTTTGCTGCGTGCTCTGCCTCTTCATAAGCTGCTTTTTCCCAGTAAAGACCGATTTCAGGATAGCCTTCTCTGTGTGCAACTCTTGCCATTGCAAGGTACATACCAACCTCTGTGCACTCGCCTTCAAAGTTTGCCTTAAGACCTGCGATGATTTCTTCGCTAACGCCTTTAGCAACACCAAGAACGTGTTCTGCAGCCCAAGTCATTTCCTCTTCTTTAACTTCTACAAACTTTTCTGCAGGTGCTTTACAAAGTGGGCAAGCTGCTGGTGGATTTTCTCCTTCAACAATTTGACCGCAAACTAAACATTTCCATTTTTTCATAATAAAAACTCCTTTGAATTTATCTTTGATTTTCATATATTATTTCGGCAAGTATTACACACGCCGTAATAAACTGTTTTTTGTGATTCTACCTGAAGTCCAAGATCATTTAAGGCTTTTGGTACTTGTGGAGTGCAAAAAATGTCTGTAATGTTACAACAGTTTTTGCACAGAAAGTGAACATGGTTTTCAAGATTTCCCTCGTAGTGAACCTTTGTATCACTGCTTTCTACGATAGTAATAAACCCTTCGTCTTTTAACTGACCCAAATTCCTGTAAACTGTGCCGAGGCTTATGTTTGGAAACTCCACCTTGACTCGTTCGTAAATCATATCGGCAGTGGGATGGTCATAAGAATTTTTCAAAACCTCTAAAATTGCATCTCGTTGCTTTGAACTTCTCATAAACTCACCTCATTGCGCTAAGTAGTAATGATTACTGTTATCAATATAACAGATATATTTTGTTTTGTCAACAACTTTTTTAAATTTTTTTGTTTTTTTAAATAATAAAAAACTTCTTTTCATCACTTGAAAAGAAGCTCTCTGAGATTGTATATTTCCTCAATTTCTGAGGATAAATTTCTGTAAACACCGGCAGTTTCCTCGTTGAGCAAAAGATATTTACCTACCCTCTTAACTGCTTTAAGAAATTCCGGTGTAAATCTGTACTCGCCCGATACCAACGGACAATCTGCCCTTGGATCAAGCACTACCTCAATGCTCTGTGTACCGTTTTCATTTTTTATTATAGGAAATAACGGATAAATCCTGCAGGAAAGTGGTCTGTATTTTCTGTTGCAGGAGCCATTACAAATTGCAAGCTCGTTACCGTCATCGTCAGATTTAATATTTATACTGCTATCAACAAAGCTTTTTTCTCCTGGAAAAAGAAGCATCCCGGTTTTGTCATCACCCTTACAGCATTTTCCGTTACAAATTTTGCCACAATCAAATTGGAGTGGTGTAACATTTCTTAATAATGAGTAACAAGATTCAATAACAATTTCTTTTTTCATAAAACACCTATAATTTTAAAATTTTCGGTTAAACTAATTTCACAACAAAAAGGAGGTAAGCAAAAATGAACAACAACAAAAACAACAGCATCGGTTGCACAGTTGACACTTGCAAATATCATTGTCAGACAGCTAACTATTGCTCAAAGAACGTAATTGAAGTTGGTGCTTGTAGCTGCGACGCCAAAACAAGCGACGCAACATGTTGCCAGTCTTTTGAAATGAAGAAGTAAGCATCTTTCAAAAAACAGGGTTCTTACGAACCCTGTTTTTGTTTTGCTTAATACTTAAACTTAACACCCGGTATATATTCACTTTGCAGCATTTCATTTCTTTCCAGCTGGAAGGCTCTTACCGTATAGGTGTACTCAACACCCTTTTTGGCTGTTTTATCTATAAAATCAACGTCGTTCCGTGAATAAACTCTGTAAATTTTCTCCCAGCTTCCGCCGTTAGCTCTTCTGTATAAAGCATAGCCCATACAGTTTACACATTCCCATTCAACAAGCACACCGTCAGAAGTCTTTTTTACAGTTGTAACCTTTGGTGGCTTTATAAACACTACGTACGGGTATGACTTATCGCAAACGCTGTAGCCGGTTTTACCGAAAGCTCTTACCGTATAGTAACATTGTGCACCGTCCGGTATTTTAGTATCAACATAGGTTGTACCCGTAACGTCTGCAACGGTTACCCAATCACCTGTTTTTGTTTTACGGTAAACTCTGTACTTCGCAGCACCTGAAACCTTGCTCCAGTTAAGCTTCATACCTGTAGTTGTTTGTGTTGCCGAGCTTATCTTCGGTGATCCTATAAATCTTATGTATGAGGATACAAGCTTTTCAGAATTATTGTCTGATCTTACAATGTACGCATACTCCATACCACTTTTTACAGTAACGTCGTTGTAATATGTAAGCTTTGTAGTTCCAAGTTTAGTCCAGTTTTTTTCTGTTTTAGCCTTTCTGTACACGTGGTAAACATTGGCACCAACCTTACCGTTCCAATTTACGTGCACACCCTTGCTTGCGACCTTAACAACAAGACCGTCAGGATTACTTTCAACGTAAACGCTATCCCACAAAACGTCCTCAGCAGCACAACGCAAGGTACCCTCAATATAATGAAGCTTAAGATTTTTATTACATTCAGAAAAGCTATCAAGGCACACCTGATCAGCATCAACACTGTCCCAATATATATCCTCAACCTCAAGACCTTCTCTACCTACGTAAACGTTTTCGAGAGTTGAACATCTCGCAAAGGCGCTCTTTACATATGAATTACCCGGAATATATACGTTTTTCAAAGCTTTACAGCCATAAAACGGCGCACCACTTGCACCACCGTCAATCTTAATCGAGTTCTTAAAGTCTATATTGCTAAGGCTGGTGCAATTCACAAAAGAAAAACCATACACGGTCTCCAGGGACTGTGGGAAATCCACACTTTTGAGAGCTGTACAATCCATAAAGCTATTGGATATTTTTGTAAGACCTTCAGGAAGACTGACACTTTCAAGATTTTGTAAACCATTAAAGCTACCATCAATACCTGTTATGCCTTTTTCAATAACAATATGCCTTACAGATGTATCTACACTCAACGGCTCAGGAAAGCGTAACAGGTCCCAATTTAAACCGTACATATCCTGTACCACGCCACTACCGCTTACCACAAGGGTACCACTATCCTCGTGTAAGAAAGATGTTACATTGCTTTCCAGAGAATCCGGTTCGGTAGCAGATGCAACAACCAAGGAAAGGCAAAGCATAACCAAAGCAACCATCAAAGCCGTACTTTTTTTGAAATCAGGTTTATTTTTCATAATAACATCTCCTTTTTATCAAAATGACAATATCCATCAATTTCATATTAACATACCAAATCTTAAAAATCAAGAAGAGGGAGTGTAAACCGAAAACGGCAATAGCCATATACTCTCGGTTTATACTCCCATTTGTAAGGTCCGTTTTATTTCGGACAATCGGTTATAAGATTGGTTGTATTTGCAGAAACAATCCATTGATTATTAAGCGCCTTCCCCTTATACACATTATGCTTCATAACAATGTTTTCACTGTCGGAAACATTAAGGGCGTGTATATTATTTAAAACAAAAAGGTTGTTTTCCACAACAATGTTCCTATGAACAGGACCTGCGCTTTTTTTATTAGCAGGATTTATAAGTATTGCATTGCCTTCGCAATTCATAAGCGCATTACCACTTATAACCACGTTCTCAACCGGACCACTTTCATAAGACATTGAAGCATCGTCAAGCATACAAATACCATTAGCACCTGTGTTAAGGAATTTATTATTTTCTATTATGACCTTACCACGTGTAGTACAGAGGACGCCGTTCCCGGTACATCGGTTAAGTGTATTATTACTAAAGGTAAAATCAGGATTCGCAGAAATACATTCCACAAAGCCGCCTTCACCTATTGGTGGGTCGTATGTCGTAAGCACAAGGTCATAGTAATACTCATCACGAAGCTCAGCATGTAAAAGCTTTGTTCTGCCCACCTCAAGAAGTGTTTTAGGGTCAATAAAAGAAATAATATCCCCTTCGCGCAGACACTTAAAGCCATAGCTTGCAGGGTGTGGGAATTTAACAGTCATTTTATCCCTGTTGCTTTCAACAATTTTGAAATTAAAGCCGTGAACGTTACAAGCATCGTTACCACAAGCCTCAAAATTTGAATTTATTACCTTGAGCTTACCTCTGCACATACTGAAATGTACAAAGTCTGCAACAGAGCAAAAATCAACCTCCATCTTAGGATTAGGTGAAAAATCCACTCCGTCAAGAGTAATATTTTCGCTGTTTTGTGCAATAAACGCCAATGAGTGACTAAACCTCTGCTTCACATTTTGAAGCACAATATTTTTTGAGCCTTCAACAAAAATGCCTACCTCATCGCGTATTGCAGGGTAAATATAGAAAACCTGACCTACTTCAAAATCCTTTGGCACAATAAATCGCGCATTAAAAACTCTGTCAGAAATCTGTTTTATAGCAGAAACGCCAAATAACGGATGACTTTCGTTACGTTTAATATGGAGTGGGTTGTCCGGCTTCGCAGTAGCAATCCATTCACCACTGTTTTTGTAATCGGTAAAGCCCAGCTTATAATCTGTACCGATCCAATAAAATGCACCATTTTCTTCAATATACTTACTTTGTGAATCTATTTCAAAGGTAACGTAAAAGGATGATGCCTTTAAGATTTTTATTGTGTGTACATTAGGCAAAACGGTTTGAATGTTAAGATTTTTTATTTTGATATTTTCGCAGTTTTTGATGTAGATATGTGTCATTTTGCCATCCATAACAAAATTGGATCTGCCACAATCTATATCCATATTTTTAACGTTTTCAATTACAAGTGCTGCCTTGTGAATATTCTTAGCACTGTTTCTACCATGTTTCTCTTCAGACATAGTGTTTGAAATGTGCATTTCACAAAGGTTTGCATTTTTACTGCAGAAAACATAGTTACCCTTTAAAAGAGTAAGATTTTTATTAACAGCAGACTGTGACGTGGTGTTAAAAAGATTCCTGAAACCCACAGTAGCTTCAATATTCGGTTTTACGCTAAAGGATTCCGGATAAATAACCACGTCTTCACCACCTTTTTGTTATTTTGTATTTTTACATATCAAGAGGAGAAACTCTGTCCTCTTCAAGTACAATATTAGATTCGCCATAAATTTGCTTCTGAAGTGTTTGTGCAGCAAGAGGATAGTCAACCTGCCAATACCAGACATCACCTGAATGTGCCCTACGTGAATTTTCATCCGGTAAAAGAAGCTGATGCACCTTGAAATCTGCCCAGTTGCCAACAACGGCTTTTGTGCCTAAGGTAAGCACCTCTGTTTCAGTATAGTTGGTTTTAAGGTAAGGCATCATAGTTTCAACGTAACCTGCAACCTCAGATGCCTTAATTGTTGTAGCCTTGTTAAGAAGTCCCAGTAAAACCTGTCTTTGGCGACGTGTACGGCTTACGTCACCATCGGAGTCGCACTTACGGCTACGACAGAAAGCAAGAGCCTCGTCACCATTAAGTACTGTTACACCGGGTTGCACGTCGAAATCATAGATACTGTTAATGTAATCTGCTTCATATTCCTTAACGTTAACAGTAACGCCATCAAACTTATCAATAACAGCTTTAAACAAAGCAAAGTTAATCATAGCATAACCGTCAATTCTTACCTTGAAATGATTCTGAATTGTTTCAATAAGGTTATCTACGCCATAGAAAGGGAAAGCAGCGTTAATTTTATTAAAGCTGCCATCACCATCAGGCGATTGAAGATACGCGTAGCTGTCACGCATAATGGAAGTAAAGGTGATCTCGCCTCTTTCTGTATTTACAGAGCAAAGAATCATTGAGTCTGAAAGACCTGAAATTGTGTTTTTGTTACGGGTATCAACACCAACGCACAAAACGTTAATAACGTCCTTGCTGTACATAATCTCGCCACCATTACAAGCCCACTCTTTAACTGCGGCCTTGAATTCTGTTGCGTTACCCTCATACATTTCTTCAAAAATAGGGTCATCCTCCAAGCTTTCAGGTATTGTTTCTTCTTCGTCAAAGTCGTAAACCATTGTATCTTCAACCGGTGGTGGAGCCTGTGTTATTTTTTTCCAGTAAGAAAAACCAACTGCAAACAAAGCTATTATAAGAGCAAGAAAAATGCACAGAATAGCAATTGCAATCTTCTTTTTATTTTTCTTTTTGGTTTCCGGTTTATTTTCTGCTTCTGTTATTTTGTTTTCTTTTTCAACCATATCAATCACCTTTTTCTTTTTGTCGTGATACAAAAACTTATTTCACCATTCCGTTAACTGCAGTTTTCACTGCATCCTCAGACATATCGCAGGTCATTTCGTAAATAGGTACGTTCGTTAAAATTATATTAAGTGTTTCAAGCATTTTATTCATAAGGTTTTTGTCCCTGGGTCTTACAGTCTGGTCCATAAAACGCTTAAGTGCTGCAATACCCGGAATCTGTCGTATTTTGTTTTCGCCCCTACCTAAAAAGCAGATGCCACCAATTGGAACACCTTCATTTACGTTTTCGTCGGTTTTTCCACTCCACGGAGTACCGAAAGCATAAGCAACACCGTCAATTATACGGATTGCTGGCTTATCGTCGTTTATAATTCTGCAATCGGGTAAATATTTAAGCCACAGATGTGTGTGTGTAGATTTACCCGTACCACTCGGGGCAGAAAAAAGATATGCCTTGCCATTGTATTCAATACAAGAAGAGTGAAGCATTAATCCGTCGTACAAAGAAAGCTGTTCATAGAAGAATGAGCCACTATACAAGTACTCGCACTCGTCAAAAGAGAGATGCTTGCATTCTTCGTTTCTGTCTTTATAAAACTGTTCAGATACAGTAAAAACAATATCAGGCTCTTTATCGCCATCATAAAGATATGCACCTATACGCTCGGACAACAACCGCCCCTTAATGTCAATATCAACAATAAGGTCTGTTATTTTAAGTTTCAAGCAATCATCTCCTTATCCAATCTGGTGTAACTTTTTGCCTTACGGCAAAACGGCACCTGCAGTGCCGAGAATATCCCACCATTCCGCCCGAACACAATGCTATTGATAAATATATCACCCGTGATATATCAATATATAACAACAGCTATATCCGAGAACGGTCCCCCCTTTTTCGAAAAAGGGATAGGCTTCGCATCACTTTAATTAATCAGTAAATTAAGCATATGGAAAACCAAATCTGTTTGCTAATTGCTATCTGCTGTCAGCTAACTGCTATTTGCGATCCATCATATATTTCCGTCCTTAATTCCACCCACAAACATTTATGAACAGAATTAAAAACAGAATCAAGTCAAAATTAAGAATATACAACCCGAGGGAGAATCCCCCGGGTTGATACTTTTTACTAATAAGACGTCTCACAATACTGCCCTGCCGTGCAAGGCAGTACTGTCATTTAACGAATTTTCGGCTAATTAATACCAGCCTTCGTCGATGTCACCATCCCAGATGGAGATTGTGAGTACATCTTCGAGCTCGAACTCCATGATTTCGAGCTCTGGTGTTGTGTATTTTTCCATTATAAAAAATACTCCTTTCAGAGAATGTTTAATTTTAATTTACTGAAAAAAGTCGGAATAATCAACAATTATACTATCACCAGTTCCTACTTCTACCTTGGTAGTAGTACCGGGTAAAGTCGTAGGCATGGTTGTTGTATGCTCCTTTGTTGTGTGAACTACAGCAGATGCAGTCAATACATCCTCCAGTTCAAACTCAACAATGTCAATTTCCGGTTTTTCGTAATTCATCGAAATCATTTCGTTTTATGCAAATTTGAGATCAGCAACAGTGATTGTCTTTGTCTCGCATGTGTGTGCATTACCATCACGAGTTGTAATGGTTGGTGTGATTGTGTATGATGTTACAGCTGCATCACCATTTGGAATACCAGCAATAATAACATTGAAACCAAATTCAGTTTTTGCACCGCCAGAAAGGTCATAAATGAATCTGATTCCTTCTGGAGTAACAGTTGCTGTAGAACCATCTGCTTTATTTGCAGTAATTGTAGCTGAGATTGACAAGATGTTATCTGATGTGCCGTTAGCATTGAGTTCAGGAGCAATTGTTGCTGCCTTGAAGCCAAACTTAACACCGATATCATACTTAGAAGCATCCTCAGCATTTACTCTTGTCTTAGCGTCGCCGTTCTTAGCTGCTACATGATATACATCATAAGCTTCCCAAATAGCCTTAACTACTGTATCAGCAGAAACAGTAATCTTTTCGCCTACTGCCTTGTTAGCGTCGTCAACGAGCCAACCCATAAACTGGTGACCAGCAGGAGCTGTGAAGCCACAATCAGGAAGAGTATATTCGCCTGCTTCCATTTCAACTTCTGTCATTGAACCTGTACCACCGTTAGCGTCAAAAGTTACTTTGAAAGTTGATGGAGCTGCTACTGTTGGAGCAACACCTGCAGCGTCAACCATGTTAACCTGTGCTACAGGGAAAGTCTGAGCTGTTGTTGTACCATTGAAGTAACAAACCTTGAAGAATGACTGACCGTAAGCACCTTCAACAACACCGATTACGTCGTTTGCTGTAAGTTCTCTCTGTGCAACAAATTCCATAGTAAAGATGTGCTGGTTGTCATAAACAGGGAAACCTGTTGAACCTGTTGAGTTAACACCATCATAAACCATCTGAACCTGACAAGCCTTATTGAAGCCCTTTGCTGTATCGTTAGCATTTGCTTTCTTAAGGATGTTGTTTGAGATAGCAGTTGAAACTGTAACAGCAGCTGTGCTCTTCATGTACTGCTCAAAGTCAGCACCCCATGTACGTGCATCTGCAGCGTTTGTTGTCTGAGTTGAGTTAACTGCATATGCAGCACTATCCCAACCGAGAGCAATGTTACCAGCACACATCTGAAGTTCATCCATGCCATCTGGAAGGTCAATATAGTAGCTAACTTTAACTACTGTACCTGCAGGTGCACCAACTGTAGCATCAGAAGTCATATAAATTCTGACTGTTTCAGTACCGTCAGCCTGCACTGCACTTACAGCAACTGCACAAATTGAAAAGAGCATAACTACTGCAAGTGCTAAGCTTAAAATTTTCTTAGACATTTTTAAGTGCCTCCTATTAAATTTGAAAAAAGAATTAGAAACCTAACAATCCGATAATACCTGCAACATCGATACGACCAAGGTCACCAAGCATCCAAGCGTCATGCTCTTCAATAAGTGATGAGTCAGTAACGTCACAAGCGCCATCTACGTTGATATCACCAGCAAGTTCCTGGTATGAGAAAAGACGACCATAATCACCGAACATCCAAGCATCATGCTCTTCAATAAGTGATGCGTCAGTAACGTCAGCAAAGCCGTCACCGTTAACGTCACCGAAAACAATGTTTACATATCTTGCAACTACGTTACCATCATTGTCAACAACCTCAACGATTGTACCTGTTGCTGCTTCTGAACCTGCATCAGTTGCTGTGAGAACCATTTCGCCATCACCTTCAACTGTGAAGATCTCCTCAAGTGAGCCGTTGTTGTCAGGATCGAAACCATAGAGGTAACCGTCGATTTCCTGCATATCACTGTCGCCGTCGATATCCCATTCATCAAGCATTGTTCTGCTTGTGTCAATAGCACCTACAGCGCCATCAACAACTACAAGCTCAGGAGCCTGTGCTGGTGGTGTAACTGCACCGAAGTTAGCAGCTGTTGTTGAAGGTGTAACTGTCTGTCCAACAACAGATGTACCTGTAACAACGTTACCGTCTGTCATACGAGCTGCGAAAAGTGTACCATCTGGATTTGCAGCTGATTTAGCATCTTCAATGTTAATTCTAACAGAAGCTGCTACGTCAGCAGATGCTGCAAATGTAAGAGTTGCAACAACCTTTTCAGTTGATAAGTCAAGACCTGAACAAGCATCATCTTCAGGAGTAGGAATAATCATAACCTTGCCTGATACATCACTAAATGCTACGTCACAGTCAACGCCCTGCTCGCCCCATGTTGATTCAACAACAGGACCTGCAACAACGTTTGTGAGTGTTAATGTACCTGCACTGATAGTCTTAACAAGCTGGAACTGAATTGTACCAACTAAATATTCGTAACCTTCTGCAGCAGTTGCCTGAAGCTTAACATCAACACTATATGTGCCGTCGACGTTGGCAACAGGATCGCTAAGGTTCCATGTTTGTGTGTAATTAACTGCTTCCTCTTCCTCTTCGAAGCCAAGTCCACCGATAGCGAAAGCGCTAACAGCGAAGCAAGATACAACAAGAGCAAGAGCAAGAATTACACTAAGTAATTTCTTAGACATTTGTTTGCCTCCTTGATTTATTTTTTCATTTCTTTCCAAATATGGCATTTGCCATACCGCTTAAACTGAAAACAAAATATATGAATCAGAGGACGTTTTTTTTATACTATTATAATATATAGCAATAATACGCCTGTTTCAACAAGTAAATTTTACCTGTACCCTTGCCCAACGGTAACCCGTCGGGCAAGGTTTTATATTAAGAAACAATCAGTTTAAGGGATTTTGTTATATATACTATATTATATATAGCTTATAAAACCATTGGGAATTATTGATTAGTGTGAATAGCAAGACCCTTTGAAACGATCTGGCCGTAGTCATTTGCATCAACAATTCTATCTGCGTTAGCAAGGTCACCTGCAAGGAGGTAGCAGCCTTCAAGTTCGCCCTTTTCAGCTGCAACAAGTGCACCGTAGCTAGCGTCGAGACCGTCTACAGCACCGTCGCCGTTGATGTCACCATCACAAACGATCTTAACTGTAGCAACAGGAAGTGTAACTTCACCGTTTGCTGTCTGATACTTTGTATAGAATGTAACTGTTGAGTTTGTACCTGCAAGACCTTTGAATTCTTCTAAGCCAAGAGCATAGTTTTCATCATGTGAAACAACAACGCTATCAACTGTTACGTTTGCCTTATCAGCAACAACGTTGAAGAGAGTCTTAACAACATCGTCTGTCTTGTTAGGTTCGATGTGGTAAACAAGTGCGCTGATTTCTTCGATCTTGTTTTCTTCATCTGCTTCAACAAGAACTTCAGAACCAACAACCTGATCTTTGATATCCTTAACTGTTAAGCCTTTGAATTTAAGTCTAGCAAGAGCTGTCTTAAGTTCACGAGCTGCACTGTCAATTCTATCCTGGTCAGCAACACCATAAGCGCTGTCTACAACGTCGTAAGCAGAGCCTGGGAAGAGATTTACATCATAACCATCAGTATTTGTGATTGCATCCATACCAAGTTCAGCAAGAACCTGACCGAAGTCTTTGTTAGAGTTGTTGTAAAGGTTTGCATTGTTGAGTGCAAATTCTGCATAACCAATAAGTGCATTAAGCTCTGTATAGTCAGCAGCATCTCCAACCTTAACAAGAGCCTTACGCTTGACAAGAAGCTCATACTTAGCATCAAATATCTGTTTCTGTGAACCGCTATCTAATGCATCAACAGCATTGTCGTAAGCTCTCTTATAGTTAGTCCAGCTACCTTCTGTGTAGCCGTTGTTTGTTGTGCCGATCATATTATTAGCAGATGTAATTTCATCTTCAAGCTGAGCTGTAATTACACCAACATCTCTTCTGAGAAGACGATTCTGTGTAAGTGTAAGATAGTTAGAAGCCATAGCAAGGTCGAGTTCTTCAACACCAGCATATTCAAGCTTTCTATCATTGAGCCACTGCTTCTTACCTTCGATTTCTTCTTCATCGAACTGTTCAAGAAGAGCAAGGAGATATGGCTGATACTGAGTAGGAGCAGATGCTGTCTGACCTGCCTTATCGCCATACTTAATTGTGTGTGAACCAACAAGCTCTTTGAAATCGTTTTCTTCCATCCAGTTATAATCGAAGTATTCGTCGATTTCAGCAACTGTTGATGGAGAAGCATCATCCTTAAGGTTGATGTAGTAGTTAATATCACCACGAGCATCGTTGTATCTGTTGTGTCTGTGCATCTTATAATCTGTATGATTATAGAGGTCAGTTGTTACTGCCTGAGAAGCTCTGAGCTGATCTTCAAGGGCATCAATGTTTGTACCAAGGTTTGCAGCACCGTCATCAGCAGTTGCACGGCAATATTCAAGGTCGTTAACTGCAACACGGAGTGCCTGGTAAGTTTCTTTGAAGTTGAACTTAGAAGCTGGGTTCCATTCCTGGAGACCTACGTTAAGAGCATCTGTTAATGCTGCATAGTATTTATCCCATGCCTGCTTACAGTTGATTTCTGTAACGCCGTCAGCATTTACACCGAAGTTTGTCTGACGAAGCTCGAATTCGCCTGACTCAGATTCTGATGCAGGAACGTCTACGTTAACAAGAGCTTCAGTAGCTGTAACTGTAGCGTTTGCGTTGTAGTAGTGCTTGTAGTCAGAAGCCTTTCTCATAGCTCTGTTTTCAGAGTTAACAAGATCAATAAGAAGATCTCTGTACTCAGCATTGTAGTACTTAAGAACAACAGGAGCACCATCAAGGTCGTCGTTCTTTGTACGAAGACCAACTGTCCATGATGAAGATGCACCGGCTGCGCTGTTTACTTCTGTTGGAGTAACGTTCTGAATAAATGTTGAAACTGATGGAACAGCACCGGCAACACTGAATGTAGAGCTCTGTGAACCGTCAGATTTAAGAACAACAGCTGTATAAGTATCGAACAATCTGATACGAATTGACTGAATGTCTTCGTTCTTAAGTGATGCAGATACACTGCTCAATGTAAATCCGTCAGTATCAGGAGAAGACTGAACTTCAATCTTGTGATCCTGTGCGGAACCAAGTGTAACGTTTTCACGCCAGAACTCACCAAGACCAAGGTTTTTGATGTAATCAAGAGTTTCCTGAGGATCTTCCTCGTTATAAGGAACGTATGCTGGTGAGAATACGTGTGCTTCGTAAGATTTTGAAGAAGCTTCGTAGTTTCTCATTTCGTCGTTAGCGCTTCTGCTCAACCATACATATTCTTCTGTTGAGAATTCTTTACCGTTAAGCATTGCGTTACCGTCTTCACCGTAAACAATGTAGCTGATCTTCATAATCTGTGCTACACCGCTTGCAGGAACTTCTGAGCCAGAACCGGCTGTCTGTCCGTCAGGAGTTGTGATAGAACCAACCAAGAAGTTGAATGTTACGCTTCCGCCGTAACCGATTTTTGTTTTATCTACATTAATATCGTGGATGTAAGATGTAGGAGAACCGTCACGGTTGAAGAATTCAACCTTTGTAAGCTGAACAGCATAGTGTTCGTCCTGTTTGCTCACACCTGTTGTAGGATCGATGTAGTGTCTCCACAAACCATCAGAACCGTTACGAACAGAGAATGAAAGAGCATCTTTGTACTTGAGTGTGTAACCTGTTATGTTACCACAGTCGTCTGTATTTGTTTCATACCAGTATGAAGAACCTGTGTCTTCTACGTTAATGTGTGTAGGTACGTTATGAACAGGCTTTTTGAAGCGCTGCTCTGTACCCCAACCCTTAATGAGCTTACCTACAACAGGAAGTGCATTCTTAAGGATTGCATCTCTTCTGTTGCTAAGACCGCTGATAAGGTTGTTAACAGTTGTCTTGAGAGAAGCCTTTGAAATAACATTGTCAATGCTCTGTGCTGCAACTGAACCTGTAGCGTTAACGTTCTGAAGAATTTTTGTACCAAATACAAGATTAAGAATGCGGTTTACAAGGTCAAGAACCGCTGTACCAAGGCTTGCATCATTAAACATGTTGTATGAAGATGCATCGTTACGACCGAAGAGGTGAAGAATCTGTGTAAGGTCAAAGTAACTAATAAGACTCTTAAGACCATCAAGAACAAGATTCAAGTCAAGGTCGTATTCAGATGAAGTGAAAGTACCATCACCGATGAAGCCAAGAGGAAGAAGTGTGTTAAGAATGTAGCTAAGCTTGTTGATAGGACCACTAATACCACTAATTGTATTGTAATCGAAACCATTAATAACGCCTGTTGATTTTTCGCCACCTACATAGTTAACTGCCCAAAGGATAGCATAATCAAGGCTTGTTTGCCAGTGAGCAGGATCTGTACCTGCGATAGCATTTGTTACGTATGCATCAAGGTCAAAGTCTGCACCGAACACTTCAAGACAGAAATCGCCGAAGTTTGTGAGCTGATCAAGGTATACAAGACCAAGGTCAGTACCCATGTTAAGAATAAGGTTGAACCATTCATCTTCGCCCTGTTCAACGAAAAGTCTGTCTTCTGCAGATGTAACATCACCGTTTTCGAAGATGTATGCATCGTAGTTAACCTGTGGAGCAATACCAGTAATAAGCTCACGAAGAACGATTGCAGCAAACTCCCAAAGCTGAACGCCTTCATGGAAAGCATATGTGCCGTCAGCATTCTTAGGAAGAATGATCTGTGGCATAGCATCCTCGAAGAATTCAGGACCGATCATAGCAATGATGTTGAGGAGACTAAGATCCTTAACGTCATCCCATTCGTAATAAGCATATTTTGAATCCTGGCCAAAAATCTTGTCGCCAAACTCTGTAAGAATATACTTTGTAAGATATTCGATGTTGAGTAAGAGATCGTCGTTACCGTTTTCATCAATCCAACCTGTAACTGAATCGTCGATTGTCTGTGCCTTTGCTACGTAATCTGCCTTAGCAGCGTCTGTAAGACCATTTTCGTAAACCATACCGAGGAGTGTGTTAAGACCACCTACGAATGTACCGTTAACACCCTTAATATCCTCATAAAGGAGAGCAACCTGGTCATCTGTTGGTGTAACGTCTGAACCAACGAATTCCCAATCCCAGTTGATTAAGTTAACGAATTCGTTAGCTGCACCGAAGTTAGCTTTGAAATACTTACGATCTTTATATGTGATTTCGTTGCCTTCTTCGTCAAGCTTTGGCTCGCCTGTTAATGGATCTTCTTCAACTTCTGTTTCAAGAGTTGTGTAGTACCAAGAACCACCAGATTTTTTCATTCTGTCATATGCAAAGTATGTTACGTATGCGTCAGTATTGTCGAAATCTGTCTGAACATCAGCTGGAAGTGCATCGTAGTCGATTTCGTTGAGGTCAACTTCAACTGCTTTCATAAGAGCCTTCTTGAGGTTGTTGTTAAGAGCAGGAATACCGATTTCGTCGATAGCTACCTGTGCAGCAGTATCAAGAAGCTGGAAGAAAGATTTTGACAATGGGTTGATCTGGTCTTTTGTAAGTGTAAGGTTAGGCATAATAACTGAATCCATATCCCAAACCTTAACTGAGTTAACGCCTTCACCTTCCCAAGTATAATCCTGAGGTTTTGTAAGAAGGTTATAAAGAACGTTAGGAAGCATTTCATCAAGTGTATCCATTTCTGGATATGTAGCAGTGAGTGTTGACTTTGCCTCCTTAATGTCATCGATATCCTTATCGTAGCCATATGAACCGTAAACGAGTAAATCGAATACCAATCCAGTAAGCATTGCAGGGATATCATTAAGCATATCGCCTACTTCACCAAGATCAAGGAATGAGCTAACAAGACCAAGGCTGATACCGTCGCCACCACTGAGGCCGTATGCAGCTTTTGAAAGAGTACCTGCGTTCTCACCAAGGAAAAGGAGAAGACCGCTGATAACTGTGTAGTCTCCGTTTGATCTCTGAAGAGCTGTGCTGTCAGCGTCATTAACTGTAAGACCTGAGAAATCAAGCTTACCAATGTCGCCGAGAAGACCTTTACCGATACTCCAGATAAAACCCTTTCTCAATGAGTGAATATCAGAAAGGATATAGTCAATTTTGTTGAGTCTTAATTCACCGATGATGGAAAGGTCTATAGTGTCCATATCAGCGAGAAGATCGTTATCGACTAAGT
>JAZUPI010000052.1:0-5747 GCA_045605085.1 Acutalibacteraceae bacterium | reverse complement strand
TCTTGAGAGTGGAAAATGGAAAGAAGAAAGGAGAATAAGTTTGACATATAGGATGGCAAGCATATCATTAATTTCTGACTATGATAGTTTTATAAAAGCAGATATGATGTCAAAAAGGGAAATGATTTTAGAGAACATATTAAAATCTTTAGCTGTAATAAAAAGAAGGTTGAAAGATAAATTTGACTATGAACAAATGGAAAACGACATCAAAAATTTACTTTCTTAATTCCTTTGAACAAGACAAAAATGCTCTCTAATATATTGGATTCCATCCAGCAAGCATCGCCTTTTGGGGACAAAAACCAATCAGGGGACGGTTCTGTGATTGAGGGAACAATCAGGGGACGGTTCTCCGTGTTCGCCTTCGGCGAGGCGGTTCAAGTCCTACTTAATGACAGAACAAAAAAATAGAGTTATCACAAAAGTGATAGCTCTATATTTGGTGCCGCTGACCGGACTTGATGGGCTATGCCCATCATTCGCAAGTGAACTTGCGAACACCCGATTGTGTTCGCCTTCGGCGAGGCGGTTCAAGTCCTACTTAATGATAGAACAAAAAATATAGAGCTATCACAAAAGTGATAGCTCTATTTTTGGTGCCGCTGACCGGACTTGAACCGGTACGGTGTTGCCACCGAGGGATTTTAAGTCCCTTGCGTCTGCCTATTCCGCCACAGCGGCACATCCTCTAAATTATAATCATTACAGCTTTAAATGTCAAGATTTTTTAAGTAAAAAGTAATATTTTCTGAAAAATAAACCGAATCAACCTGTGCGGAACAGGTGATTCGGTTTAAGTGTTTATTTATTTTGCCAACAAATGAATTCTGTAACTTGCACCATCACTGTTTGGTTTGTGTGTGAAGTTAAGACCTGCATTCATAAGGTAAGCACCACTATATTCTTTTTTGCTTTCCTGGTCAACGTAAATCTTGTCAGGGTCAAGACCTTTGAGCTTAAGCATAAAGAATTGGTCGTATGACTGTCGCATTACAACTACAGTAACAAGAGCCTCTTTTTTGTCTTCGCTTACGTGTTCCCAGGCAACTCTGAATTGGTTTTCAAATGGGGTAATCAATCTGTATAAATCGCCATAGTGGATAACGTCGTAATATCTGTGGTAAAGCTCAATTTGTGCAGTGATTTCTGCTTTTTCTTCTGCAGAAAGCTTGTCAGGGTCAAGCTCGTAACCGAATGATCCCCAAAGAGCAACGTTCATTTTTGTTTCATAACCTGTTCTTCTGTTTGCAGAAACGTGGGCACCCATTGTGGAGGTTGGGTAGCACATAGAAGTACCAAACTGAATTGTAAGACGTTCGATAGGGTCTGTGTTGTCACTTGTCCAGATTTGTGGTGAGTAGTAAAGCATACCTGGGTCAAAGCGTCCACCACCGCCGGAGCAGTTTTCAAGAAGAAGGTGAGGGAAGTCTGTTGTAAGTCTGTCCATAATCTCGTAAGTACCTAAAACGAAACGGTGGAAAACCTCTCCCTGACGCTCCTTTGGAAGCTGTGCACATGAAACCTCGGTTAAGTTTCTGTTGAAATCCCATTTAACGTAATCAATGTTGTTATTTGAAAGAATATCGTACATCATACCATAAATATGGTCGCGCACTTCTTTTCTTGAATAGTCAATAACGTACTGAGTACGTGCGATAGATTTATCTCTGCCTTCTGTGTGTAAGCACCAATCAGGATGCGCTCTGTATATGTCAGAGTCAGGGGAAATCATTTCAGGCTCAAACCATATACCGAATTTAAGACCAAGCGCATTAACTCTTTCGATAAGATGTGAAAGACCACCCTTAAGCTTGTATTCAGCAACTACCCAGTCACCAAGGGAGCTCTTGTCGTCGTCACGTTTACCAAACCAACCATCGTCCATAACAAGCATTTCAAGACCAATGTCCTTAGCGTGCTTTGCAAAGGAAACAAGCTTATCATCGTCAAAGTCCATACCTGTACCTTCCCAGTTGTTTATGAGAAGTGGGCGTTTTGCTTTTTTCCAGTGACCTCTTATAAGGTTGTTTGAATAGAATCTGTGGAAAATACGGCTCATTTCACCTAAGCCCTTATTGGTGTATACCATAACTGCTTCAGGTGAATAGAATTCTTCGCCAGGTTCAAGGTACCATTTAAAGCCGTCAGGGTTAATACCCATTACAAGTCTTGTGCAAGCAAATCCGTCAACCTCAACGTCAATAGAGAAGTTACTACTATATACAAGGTTAAAGCCATAGCATTCACCATAATCCTCGGTGGTGCCTTTAGTTACCAGCGCTGTGAATGGGTTGTGGTTGTGGCTTGATGAACCACGTTTACTTTTAATTGACTGAATGCCGTGGTGGAGAGGGTAACGGTCAACTGCTCGTTCCTTTACCCACCTGCCGTAAAGGTCAAGCATCTCGTAATCTTTACCCGGTAAATCAATACAAGCAGAGTGTACTGTGTCAATGTAGAAAGGCTTGTCTGTTTTGTTTTCCACCTTAACACTACGCGTAATTACGCCATAGTCGTTAAAAACTGTGTAAACAAGTGTTACTAAAACACCTGTGACTTTATCTTCTGTCAAAACCTCTAATGTATCAGCTTCTCCTTCTTCGTTAACATATGTTGAAGGGAGTCCCGGAATAGCTTTTTTTCCACTATAAATTTTGTGGCTTACGTATCTTAAATCTGTAACCTTATTTCCGTCACTGTTTTCAACTGCAAAGGCAGAAAGTCTGAAATCACCTGCACCAAAGGTAGAGTATTCAAGGGGAGTGACGTCGGGTGAAAAATTAAAAACTTTTGCAGTTGGGCTATCAGGACAGAAAGAGGCGTAGTCTGCTCTTTCTCTTAATTCCTCAACGTCTGTATCAGGAATCGTTGCACCATAGTAGTAGTGAACGAGGTAACCACCCTCAAAAACACGGAAAATGTATGTGGAGGTTTTTGAGTCAAGTTTGAATGTTTTGCTTTCTTCAATGTATCTGATTGACATATTCATACTCCTTCATTAATGTTATATGCACTTATGCTTTGAATTACAAAGTGGTCGTTTCCTATTTGTGTATTAACAACTTCGAATTTAAAAGCACTTGCAGTTACTTCTTCAAATACAATATTATCCTGGAAAATATGCTTCCCTGTGTAAACAAGGTTATATTTACCATTGATTTCGGCGTAAATATTAAATTGTCTTACAGTGGCTGTTTTTTCAACAATAAAGGCAGTGTTAAAGGTTTGTGGCTCATCAAAACGAAATTCAATATAATCGCCTTGCTTTCCTTCGAAAGCACCAAGGGAAGCCTCTACAGTGGTTTGTGCAACATCGTTGATGCTGACAACAGCGGCGTTCTGAATGACATCAACCACTTTGTTTTCGTCGTTGCTTCCACAACTGCTTAATAACACCAAAACAGCAATTAAAAGTGATAGTAACTTAATCCTTTTCATCTGAAAGCACCTTTACCTTTTTTAGTTTGTCAGGAATATTAAGCTGCTGTGGGCAATGGGTTGAGCATACTCCACATCCGATACAATTGTGAGCTCTTTTTTCTTCCTGTATTTTAATGTAGTCTCGTTTGAAATCGTCTGTATCTCGTGATTTGTTATACTCGTTGTATGCAGTGAAGCAAGCGGGAATATCCACTCCTGCAGGACAATGCTCAACACAGTATTTACAGTCTGTACAAGGTATGGCAAAGTTTTTTCTGAAAAGGTAATTTGCCTTCTCAATTGCTGCTTTTTCTTCCTCTGTGAGTGGTTTTGCTTCGTTGAAGGTTTTAAGGTTATCTTCAACCTGCTCGTATGTTGACATACCACTCAAAATAACCATTACCTGAGGTAATTCGTTAACGTATCTTAATGCGTATGAAGCATATGAGGCATCACCCAATTCATCAAAAACAGCTCTAGCCTCATCGTTGAGCTTGTGCAAAGAGCCACCACGTACGGGCTCCATTACAATACAAGGAATGTTTCTTTCCTCAAGCGCTTTGTAGTAGGACTTTGCGTTGTCGGCTTCCCAGTCGTAGTAGTTAATCTGAAGCTGAACAAAATCCCATTTGTATTTATCGATAAGCTCAAGGAAAAATTCTAAATCGCCATGGTAGGAAAAGCCTAAATGTTTGATTCTGCCGAGTTTTTTTTGCTCTGAAAGGTATTCATATGAATTGTCAGCTTCGAAAGTTTTCATAATGTCCCTGTTAACAGCGTGAAGAAGGTAAAAATCAAAGTAGTCAACACCACATTTTTCCAACTGACCGTTAAAAATCTCCTCGGTGTGAATGTTGTTGTCACGCATATATGAGCCGGGGAGCTTTGTTGCAAGATAATAGCTTTCTCGTGGGTATCTGCTGAGAGCCTCTTTTGCAAAGCTTTCGGAGTCACCACCGTGGTAGAAGTATGCTGTGTCGTAATAGTTAACACCATTTTTCATAGCAAGATCAATAAGACGGAAAGCTTCTTCGCGATCAATCTTATCTTCGTTTTCTTTGATCTTAGGAAGTCGCATTAATCCAAAACCGAGTTTGGAAATGGATTTGCCAATAGAATCAAAATTACTGTATTGCATAATTTTACCTCCGTACATTGTTTGGATAAATTATACAATACAGTAATTAATATTACAAGAAGTTATTCGAATGTCGTTTCAATTATTTTTGTGGAATTTTCGGGTGAATACCTGAAGTGGTCAATATGCTTCTGGGTTGTAAAATATCGGGGTTTTTTCTTGATGTGTTCAGCCTCAAAGGAGTCCACAATAATCAACTTGAACTTCATCTTATCCGGAATAATACTTTTGATGTAAATACTTGCACAGTCACCCTCGCAAACGTCGTTTGTGTATTCAGCGAGACCTGAAAGGTTAGGTGTCAATTCAACAAATATTCCGTAGCTTTCTATGCTTCGTACAATTCCGCTTACCGTTTCTCCAACCTTAAACAGCTTTGCGTTTTCTTCCCACGTACCAAGAAGCTCTTTGTGCGTCAGCGTAACCCTTCCCAATTCATCAAAGCTTTTTATAATGACTTTTATGACGTCACCAATAGTGAAGCGTACGTTAGGATGGGGGATTCGTGAAACAGAAATGTTATCTATAGGTAAAAGGGCAGTTACGCCACAACCGATATCACAAAAAGCACCAAAGGCTTCAAGGTGAGTGATTTTTGCATCAATAACGTCACCTGGGCATAACTGTGAAAGGTAATTGTTTGTGAATTGTTCCTGGATTTTTCTTCGACTGAGTATAGCAACTTTTTTGTTGTCCTGCTCTTCAATTTTTTCAATTATAAATTTCACAGGCTTATTTACACGTGAGATAATCGCAATATCCTTTGTCGAACCGTCAGCAATTCCAATTGCACATTCTTCGCGTGGAATAATGCCTTCAATAAAACCAAAATCAATATGTAAATTATGGGAGCAATCACAAAAGGAAACGCGCGCCTCAATGGGTACGCCTTCTCTGTATGCTTTGCTGAAATTCTCGAAGGAATCAACGTTTTTTTTGTTTTCTGTTGTATTAATCAAAAATCCTTCCGGAAGATATGCCATCATTTTTATTATCACCTATTTTCATTATTTTTTATGTTGCTCTTTAATTTTATGTAAAAGTATGATACAATATTTCTAAATAATGTGTTTTTGGGGAGGGATTCTCGTGGATGTACGAGTTGGTGACGTTTTGGAAATGAAAAAACAACATCCTTGTGGCAATAAACAGTTCTTTGTTTTACGTTCGGGAATGGATTTCCGAC
>JAZUPI010000051.1:0-18486 GCA_045605085.1 Acutalibacteraceae bacterium | reverse complement strand
GATATACACATTTACCCCTTGGAGAACCGTAGCACCATTGGGATTTTGCTGACAAATTTGCACTAATTGCATCCGGTGACATGTAACCATTTTGGGCAAGCTCATAGGCAACCGCGGCACATATAAAAGGTGATGCCATAGATGTACCGGATGTTATTTTATATTGATTACCAATATATGTACTCAGAATATTTTCGCCCGGTGCCGCAAAGTCACAAGGTGTACCATAGTTTGAAAAATCTGATATATATCTTTGATTTGAACAGGACATAACAGATATTGCCTCATCAAAGCAACCCGGTGAATATTGTGTCTGGGCAAGGTCAACACCTTTATTGCCGGCTGCTACAACAACCGTAATACCGGCGTTATAAGCCCTTGCAACTGCTTCATGTAAGGTTTCGCTGTAACCTTGCATCTGAACGCTAAGGTTAATTACGTCCATACCATCTTCAATGGCTGCATCTATTGCCAAGGAAACCTGCGCAGCAGTACCTGAACCGGATTTATTCAGTGCTTTATAAGCATAAACAGTTACATTAGAGAGTGTATTTGCAACAATTATACCTGCAACGTGGGTTCCGTGACCTCTGTCGTCATAGGCTGTACCATTGTCTGAAATACTGTTAAAGCCTGTATCTACAACTCTACCCTTAAGAAAATCATGATCGTACTGAACACCTGAATCGACGACAGCGATATCAACACTATATCCACCTGAATTCTTTTTGGCTGATGAGTAACCAAACATATTTGATTGAACTATTGTGGGATAATCTATTGTGCTTTCAACAACAAATCCATCATCGACAACTGCTTCCGTCAAAAACAAATCTTCTTCAACATACTCGACACATTCAAGCGTTTTATAGTAATCTCGAGCTTTTTCAAAAGATTTTCTGCTATTAAACTGCAAAATATGCAAGTCATTGTAGCCGTATACATACTCAATTGAATCCATAGGCTTAAGCATTTCTGTGGATTTTACTATTAATCGGTTGGTTGTTGCTTGTTCATCCATTGTATTTTCTGCAACAACAGAATCGCTATCTGCTGAGCCAAAATAAACTTCGGCACTTTCAGAAACAACAAAAGCATCATTCGAAATCAACTCAGCCACTGAGCTTGTGAATCTGTCTAATGACATAAAATCTGTTGCGTCATATGATGCAACAGAAACAATGTTGATTTCAAATAATGCTATAATTATCGCTACAAAAAATGATAATACTCTCTTCATAAAATACCCCTTATCACCTTGTTCATTAATAGTATAGTACAACAATGTTGTGGACTTATCCCAGAATTGTAAACAAACTATGAACAATTCTCCGTGACGGAAAGAGGCATATAATGAATTAATCAGAGGACGATTTTGCATTGGTGTAATTTTTCAATACAAACCGTCCCCTATGTTATTATTTCGTCTGATAGAAGCCTATCTTTTTCATTACCTTGTCAAGTGTGCGTTGTGAAATTCTTGTTGCCATTTCGGCGCCTTTTTTCATACATTCTTCAAGGTATTTTTTGTCATTGATAAGCTCTTTATATCGTGCCTGAATAGGAGCTAGCTCTGCAACTACTGCCTCACCTACTGCAGTTTTGAAATCACCATAGCCTTTGCCCTCGAACTCTTTTTCAATTTCTTCGTATGTTTTACCTGTGCAGCAAGAGTAAATTGTCATAAGGTTATTTATACCATCTTTTCCCTCTGCATAGCGTACACAAGCCTCACTATCTGTAACAGCTGACTTGATTTTCTTCATAATCACATTAGGTTCGTCAAGCATTGAAATATATGACTTTGGATTATCATCAGACTTACTCATTTTCTTGGTTGGGTCCTGAAGAGAGGTGATCTTTGCGCCTGCCTTGCCAATGAATGGGTCAGGTGTTTTAAGAACATTACCGTAAATGGCATTGAAACGGTCACAGATGTTTCTTGCAAGCTCAAGGTGCTGTTTCTGGTCTGCACCAATAGGCACGTAGTCTGCATTGTAAATGAGAATATCTGCAGCCATAAGAACAGGATAGTCGAAAAGACCAACAGATATATTCTCACCAAGACGTTGGCTTTTTTCTTTAAACTGTGTCATACGTGACGCTTCGCCAAACTGAGTATAACAATTAAGAATCCAACCTAATTGAGCATGGGTTGGCACCTGACTCTGTACAAAGATAATATTCTTTTCAGGGTCAAGACCAATAGCAATAAGGAGTGCATAAAGCTCCATTGTATTTTTCTTTAACTGCTGAGGATTTTCACGGAAGGTTGGTACTGTTATGGAGTGCAAATCTGCAACGCCGTAAAGACAGTTATAGTCCTCAAACATATTTGCCCAGTTTTTAAGCGCACCAAGGTAATTGCCTAAGGTTGGTGTACCTGTAGGCTGAATGCAGCTTAAAACTATTTTCTTTTTTTCTACTGTTGTGTTTTCCATTGTAAATACTCCGTTTATATTGTTATTGTTTTATTAGAAAAGACCTGTTATTTTTCCGTTTTCATCAACGTCAATTCTTTCTGCAGCAGGTGCTTTTGGAAGACCAGGCATTGTCATAATGTCACCTGTAAGGGCTACAATAAAGCCTGCACCTGCAGATACCTTAAGATTTCTTACAGTTACCTTGAAGCCTTCAGGAGCACCAAGCTTTGTTGGATCGTCCGAGAAGCTGTACTGTGTTTTTGCAACACAAACAGGAAGGTTGCCGAAGCCGTCAGCAACAAGTGACTCTGCCTGTTTTTTTGCATTTGCAGTAAGCTCGACACCTGTACCACCGTAAACCTTTGTTACGATTGCATTAAGCTTTTCTTCAATTGTTGTATCGTCCTCGTATGAGTATGTAAAGCCTGAGTTATCTTCTTCGTTACAAAGACGAACAACCTCTTTAGCAAGGTCTACACCACCCTTGCCACCATCTGCCCAGACAGTTGAAAGAACTGTGTTTACGCCTAATTCTTTACACTTTGCAATAATGAAGTCAATTTCATTGTCTGTATCTGTTGGAAAACGGTTAACAGCAACAACACAAGGAAGGTTGTATACATTTTTGATGTTTGAAACGTGACGAAGAAGGTTGGGAATACCGTTACCGAGCGCTTCAACATTCTCGTCACCAAGCTGATCCTTCTTAAGACCACCATGCATTTTAAGAGCACGTACTGTGGCAACGACTACAACTGCATTTGGCTTTAAGCCTGCTGCACGACATTTAATGTCAAGGAACTTCTCTGCACCTAAATCTGCACCGAAGCCTGCCTCTGTAATTGCATAATCTGCTGTTTTCAATGCCATTTTTGTAGCTAAAACAGTGTTACAGCCGTGTGCAATATTTGCGAAAGGACCACCATGAACAAATGCAGGTGTGCCTTCAAGTGTCTGAACAAGGTTTGGTTTAACAGCATCTACAAGAAGTGCTGTCATAGCACCCTGCGCCTTAATGTCACCACAAGTAACAGGCTTACCCTCGTAGTTGTATGCAACAACTATTCTTGCAAGTCTTTCCTTAAGGTCTGTAACTGAGGTTGCGAGACAGAATACTGCCATAATTTCGCTAGCAACAGTAATATCGAAGCCGTCTTCACGAGGAACGCCCTGCATTCTGCCACCTAAACCATCAACAATATTACGAAGCTGACGGTCGTTCATATCCACACAGCGTTTCCATGTAATTCTTTTAACGTCAATACCAAGTGCATTTCCCTGCTGAATATGGTTATCAAGCATTGCTGCAAGAAGGTTGTTTGCAGCACCGATTGCGTGGAAGTCACCTGTGAAGTGAAGGTTTATATCTTCCATTGGAACAACCTGTGCATAACCACCACCTGCTGCACCACCCTTAACGCCAAAAACAGGTCCGAGTGAAGGCTCGCGAAGAGCAACACAAGTGTTGTAACCTAATATATTCATACCGTCTGCAATACCGATTGTAGTAGTTGTTTTACCCTCGCCTGCAGGAGTTGGTGTAATTGCTGTAACAAGTACAAGCTTACCCTCTTTGTCCCTTGTTTTAAGATATGATAAATCTATTTTTGCCTTATATTTGCCGTAAGGCTCAAGAAACTCGTCACCTACGCCTGCTTTTGCAGCAATTTCTGCGATAGGTTTCATTTTACAATTCTGTGCAATTTCAATGTCGGTAAGATAAGCCATGTTCTTTTACTCCTTTATGTTAAGTTTGTCCATGCAAAGCTCTTTGAAAAACTCAAAGTTCTCTTCACCACAGACCTCAATATTATTTATTAAAGATGCCTGATAAGTATCAAACAGCTTTTGTTTTGCTGACGGGCTTTTTGTTTTTTCAATCTGTTCAACAAGATCTGTAAAGGAATCGTGAATGAAGCCTTTTATGATTTTGTCTTTTCTTGACTCCAGATCCTGAAGCTGCTCTGTTGGAGTATGCCCCTCAAAGCGCCAATAAGGCTCCAACTTCTGAAGCTCCTGCGTGCTTGACACAAGGTCCTTGAAGGCTTGGAAAAACACCTGCGGATGCTTTGTTGTATTGACGTTATGGGCTGCCGTAGAGCCGATTTTAATATTCTTTACAACAAAGTTATTTATTGCCGTAACAAGTAAGTCCTGTGAAAGCATTTTTCTTGTTACAGGTATTGAAGAAACGATTTTCTGTATTGCTATTTTTTCGTCTCTGTCAAACTGTCTTGGGGTATATCTGTACCCTGTTTGCTCTTTAGCTTTTTTCTTTTTAAAAAACATAATTAATGAATATCCTTAACTAACGACGTGGTGGAATAGTAAGTGCTTAGGTAACTGTTTTTGTACGACCTTACAGTATACGCATAGGACTTACCTTTTTGCGTTGTTTTATCATAGTAGATGCACTTACTACTGTCTTTTATTGTAGCAACCTTCACCCACGATGTACCGGAGGTTTTTCTGTAAATATGGTATCCCTGTGCATTTGAGGAAGCAGAATATTTAACCTGCATACCGGATTTAGTACTTTTAACCGAGGAAACCTTAGGTGCTTTTAAGAAGGTTATTTTTTCCCCGTCAACATCAAACGAGCTTACGTAATTACCATTAAATGCTCTTACTGTATATGTATACGTTGCTCCACTTTTAACATTTTTGTCTCCGTATGAAACGGAATTTGCACCTGAAAGAGTTGCTATTCTAGACCAACCTGACGATGTTTTTTTATATACATAATAACCCTTGGCACCTGCACACTTCGTCCATTTAATAAATACGCCTGCAGTCCTGTTTGTAAGTGTAAATTTTATTGGTGCCTTGATGCAAAGAATGGATGGATTATTCTCCGTTCTCACAACAACTCTACTACCTAAAACGACTGCAATTTTATAGAAATATTTAACTCCACCTGATGCAGTTTTATCTACATACTTACGAACGTCACCCTTTACAGTACCGATTTGTTTCCAGGCTGAAGAAGAGGTTTTACGGAAAATTTTAAACGAGTCTGCCTTAGGTGTATAACTCCATTTAAGGTAAACGCCTGTTGCTGCATTTGCAACTGTAAGCTTAGGCTGAGAAACAACCGTTATTTTTGAGCCATCAATACTGTAAGAGCTTATAACATCGCCTATTCTGGACCTTACGGTGTAAGCATAGGTTTTACCCTTTTCTGCTTTGGTGTCTATTAGCTTCGTATTACTTGCGGACAAAACCTTGTACCTTGCCCACTCGGTTTCACCTGGAATTTTACGATAAACGTAGTAATACTCTGCATCGGCAATCTTTTCCCAACAAAGCTTCACGCCTTTAGATGTGCTTTCAAGCTCTGTTATTTTAGGTTGCTTTACGTAATAACAGAAAACACCTGTTTTCTCATAATCTCCTACACCTTTGCTGTTAAATGCTTTTACGGTGTACTCGTTATAGGCGTTGTGATATGGGTTTTTATCTATGTACGAGGTCTTGGTGCCACCATTTACAGTTGCAATCAGAACCCACTGACCATTCAAATTTTTTCTGTAGATCTTATAACCAGTAGCGTTTGTTGATGCTTTCCAGTTAACACAGAGTCCACCTTCAACACTCTTTACTGAATACACACGTGTATAATCTGCTTCGCGAATAGCGTATTTCAAGCCATTATTCATAGCGTACTGTTCGCCCGAGGAGCCTGTAGCAGCATAAATCACTACAGATGTGTCGGGAACATAAACAATAAATTGTTCTATCGAGAATCCTGCCTGTGCAAGATAACTCTGACAATTGGATGGTGTCAGATATCCATGAGATATATTGTATGTGTCAAGAATATACTCAACATCATCCATATTGATATCGTAAGTATAGCCTATAGAACAATAACCAAGATAATCTACAGTATGTGGAAGAGATATACTTTTCAGGTCACTACACGCAAGAAAAGCACTGTCGTATATTTTTTCGAGTCCACTATGTATACGTAAATAACTTATAGACGAGCCTGCGAAAGCCATTTGTCTGATTTCCTTAACGTTTGAAGGAATCGTAAGCTTCTTCACCTGCGACATATAGAAAGCGTATGGATCAATTTTGTATACGCTTGAAGGAATCGTCATTTCATAAAAGCTGTCGTTCACGTACTTACCCGGTGCGCTTACAACCAGGCTTTTCATACTTTTAGTGTAAATGTCACCATTATATGATTTATAGTATTTGTTGCTGGACGACACCTTGAACTCGGAAATTGGAGAGCCGTAAAACATTTTACCTGAAAGGTAGTCAACCTTATACGGAATTGTTAACTCTGTAAGTCCTGTATAAGCAAAAGCATTATCGCCTATGCTTTCAATACTGCTTGGAAGCTTTACACTTGTAAGATACTTTTCCTGAGCAAAGGCATCTTCCATAATGCTTTTAACACCATCACCTATAACAAGCTTAGTGATGTAGCATTGCACTTCATTTTGAACCTTATGCCATGAATCTTCGGTAGCATTAGGCATATAGCCGTCACCCGTAATGGTAAGACTTGCTGTTCCTGAATATCTGTCGTAATCAAACTCCCATTTTAATACACCATTTGACGGAGATGAGGTATCCTGCATAGTACCTGTAACAGTACCTGTATACCCATATGCAGCATTTGTGTTAATGCTTGTCAATGCAAGTATACTGAACATCATAATCAATGAAAACAATATGGTAAATAATCGTTTTTTCATAGCATCCTCCCTCAATATATTTATATACAATTATAGATATTAACATTATAATTTCATTTAATTAAAATGTCAACAAATGGTACAAATAAAACAAGGAATCCACATAAAATGTGGATTCCTGAATTTCAAGAAATTTAGTTTTATATGATATAGCCACCGTTTACGGAAAAAACCTGACCTGTAACAAAATCAGCTTTGTCGGACACAAGAAACGCTACTACATTTGCAATGTCTTCAGGTGTACCTATTCGGTTAAGTGGCGTGTCATTTTTAAGAACTTCTACATCCTCAGCACTAAAGCCTGACATCATATCTGTAGAAATAACACCAGGTGAAACTGCGTTAACTCTGATACCCGAAAGACCAACTTCCTTTGCTAAAGCCCTTGTAAGACCGATAAGTCCTGCTTTCGACACCGAATAGTGAACCTCCATAGAAGCCCCTACTTCGCCCCACATTGACGCAACATTAACAATCACACCTTGTTTTTTGTTAATCATAAACGGCAATGCACGTTTGCAGCAATAAAATGCACTCGAAAGATTTGTATCTATCATTTTATGCCACATTTCATCTGTAACGTCGGTAAAAAGGGCCTGCTGAGCAATTCCCGCATTATTAACAAGAACGTCTACACCACCAAAGCGACTTTCTATTTCGTCAAACATTTTGTTAACGTCAACAGAGTTCGAAACGTCTGCCTTGAAAATCTCAACGTCGGTAACATGGGAAAGCTCTTTTTTGATCTTCTCTGCATCACAAGCAGACGTGTTATAGTTTATTGCTATGCTATAACCAGCCTCAGCAAGTGCACGACAAATTGCAGCACCTATGCCCTTTGCCCCACCTGTAACTAAAGCAACCTTATTACTCATCATCGGTACTATCTTCCACAATAGGTTCTACAGCGGCCTCTGCCGGAACGTCGGCAGACGCCTGTGTTGGTACAACTGTTGTTACAACTGCAGAGGGATCGATAGAGCTTACGATTTCTGCTGCATTTTCCTGATTAACCTCTGTTTCAGTATAATCTGCAGGTGGAACAAACAATGATTCCGGAGCAAATGCTGAAACAGTATCGTAATACATTACACTGTTGTCTGTTGCAGTTGTTTTGATAATGGTTTTGCCAATAAAGTAATCTTTATTGCCATCCACGTATTCAACAACACGATAGTTTATACCATCAATAGTTTCCGTTGTTTCTGAAACTATTTCTCTTTCAAAATTGAATGGATCATCCATAAGAATATCTGCCATTTCCTGGTCAGACGCGCTTTCTTTAATCATTTCCTTAGGAATTGTAACGTATGTTTTATCTGTAACAGAAAGGACGTACCACTCTTCTTCTGCAAGAATAACAATCATAGGAACTTCATTGTAAACCAAAGAAACCGATGATCTTTTACCATTCTTAGCGATTTTATAGGTACCTGAAACACCTTCACTGTCAACAAGACGAGCTGTTATCATATACTGATCTGAGCGCATTACTGCTGCATCATCCTGAACGAAAGGAACTGTTTCAGCAACCTCAGTCGTTGTAGCCTGTGTTTCCTTTTCATTTGACTGTGGTTTTTTAGTATTTGTATCATTGGATGGGTTTGTTGTTTTATCTTCTTTATTTGTTTCTGGTTTCGAGTTTTTCTCAGTAGTATGCTCCTCTGTCTGCTGACCTTCCCCCGTCACCTTTTCATCGTCAGGCTTACTTTGGTTCTGCAAAGCTTGTTGTTGCTGTAATGCCTGCTGAATTCTGTCGTTGGATGCGTTATTGTGTGATGATGACTGCGTTGCAGGTACAAAGAAATTCTTTTCTTCCTCCTGCTCCTGTGCAGACATTGTTAAGGTTACCGTTTCTGTCGCAAGAACAGTACCTTCTTCGTTAGTGACGTCAACAACTGCCGTAGGATGAGGCGCAGTTACGGAAGGCGCTTTCCTGGTTGTTGTTTCTTCAAGATTTACGGTTGTTTCGCAACCACACAAGGTTAAAACTGACAGTACAACAATAATTGTTGTAACTGACAAAACAAATTTCTTCATAATTCCTCCAAAACATATGGCAAGTTATAATAAAACCACATTATTGAAATTTTAACATATTTATTTGTAAAAAACAACAAAATCACAAAGTTATAAAACTTTGTTTACAATTCATTAACTTATTTCTCATGTTTTTCAGCCTTTACAAGTTCACGAATGTACTTAAAGGTTTCTTCTTCGCCCTTTTCGGACAACATAATGAGTAAGCTTTCAAGTAAATCAGATGTTTCGGGATGAATTACCCGTCTTCCCTTTCCTCTAATAAAATACTCTATGGGTGATTGATCGTTATACTTGTCACCATTGTAAATTTTACCTGCTGCTACTCTGTCACAAAACATTTCTGCAACATAGCGTACCGGCATTTTAACAGGCTCCACAACCTTTGAAACAGGGTTATAATCTGTCCAATACTCGAAATGGTGCTTGTTTCTGCCCTTATGGTGAATCCACGCTAATGAATGACCAAACAAAGCTCTTTCGGTTTCATTTGGACTATGTGTACCTGCATAGTAGCGCATACCAGGTATAAATTCCGTAGGTGAATATTTAGATAAATCGTGACGAAGACCTTGGCTGAAAACACCTGCTTTAAAGCAATGCTTAATAACAATATGACGATGCTTTGTTATTGTCTTAAAATGTTTTATCGGATGCATCATTTTTCAATTCTATAAACGTATAAGTGTTCACTTGCTACGTCTTCAGGCGCACAAACATCTGCTTTGAGACCTAACTTGCCGTTACAATCTGCCAAGACAACGTTTGCATCACTACCGAGAAGTGTAACCTTATAGTCCGGGTTGTAATCAACTGCTTCAAATACAGTTTCTTTTGATGGGAATTTTTCTGTTATTGCATAAATATAGCCGTCACGCTGAGTATAGTAAACGCCCTCAGGAGCCTTATTGAAGTAAACCTCGCTATCGTAAATTGCTTCACCATTTGTTTCAAGCCATTTACCCATACCGAGAAGTCTTTCTTCCATAAGTGGTGGAATTGTACCGTCTGCATCAGGGCCGATATTAAGAAGGAAGTTACCACCCTTTGAAACAAGAGAGCAAAGAGTTTTGAGAAGCTCCTTAACTGAAAGATAGTTTTCGCAACCCTCTTCCTTGTTGATGCCAAATGAACAGCCAATACCACGACACTCCTCGAAAGGTCTGTCCAGCTCTACATCTTCAATTCTTCTTTCTGTACCAAGGTAAACGTCTATAATGCCGTATTCGGTAGTGAAATTACCACCTTTTCTGCCTCGTGTCTCTTTACCCCAACGGTCATTAGGGACGATGTAATCCTTAACAGAGGACTCGTTGTAAAGCCACTGTAAAAACTCTGTTGAATGCCATACAGAGCTTTCATGCTCCCACTCACCATCTGTGAAAAGTGTATATGGCTGATACTTTTCAACAAGCTCCTTCAGCATTGGGTGAAGGTGCTCCAAAGCGTATTTTTCAGGATCCTCAAGGTAATATGGGTGCCACCATTCGTACACTGAGTGGTAAACACCAAATTTAACACCTGTACCCTCCATTGCATTTTTAAGCTCCATAAGGAAATCGCGCTTAGGTGCACACTCTACAGAGTTAAGCTCAGGTGCATATTGTGTTTCGTAAAGGCAGTAACCGTCGTGGTGCTTTGAAACAAAGTTTATATACTTAGCACCTGCACGCTTGAAAAGTGTCGCCCACTTTTCTGCATCAAAACGCTCACCTGTAAATTCATTTTTGAATTCATAGTAAGGTCTTGAATTGTAGTGTTTTTTATGATATTCCTTATACTTTTCCTGTGCAGGAGTCTGCGGATTTTCCATATTACAAGCGTAACCATACCACTCTGCATAATCTTTAACAGGAGCATACGCAGGTATGCTGTAAAGTCCCCAATGAATAAAAATGCCGAACTTAGCTTTACCAAACCATTCAGGAATCTTTCTGCTGTTCAATGATTCCCAATTATTTTCAAATTTCATATTCTTACCTCTTTCTATACACTTCAACACCAAAATGAACTGTTGTCAGAAGCTCTGTTTTTTGCAAAATTCTTTCAGTTGCCTCTTTGCTTGTTTTATAAAAATATGGTGTCATTCTGAAAAGATTTGCAATGTCTTCACTATTAGTCAAGTGAATCTGGTACACTAATTCTTCAAAATGAACCATTTCAAACAAGTTCTCGTTTTTTATTTCGGGCTTGTTTTTATATGGTTCATCGTACACGGCACATTTCAATTCCCACAAGTGATTTTCAAGCGGCACTGCTTTTATAAGATAACCGTCATCCTTTAAAACACGATGAAAATCCTCGTATGCGGATGGTGCGAAAATATTCAATATACAATCAATGCTTTGTGCTTCGAATGGCAGGTTAAAGGCACTTGCAACTGCAAACTCGCCATTTTTTATTGATTTTGATGCAAACTTTAAAGCATCCTTTGAAATGTCTATTCCGTAAAACGCAACACTGTCGCAAACTGACTGTGAATAATAGCCCTCGCCACAACCAACGTCAACAACTGTCGCACCAATCCGTGTATAATCTTTAACAACATCACGTATTTTGTTACGCAATTGCTCGTAAAAGCCTGCAGACAAAAACTCACGACGTGAGCGTACCATAAGCTTGTCGTCACCGTGACGCTTCTGTGAGCTTTGCTGTGACATAAGTAAATTGACGTAGCCATCTTTAGATATGTCGAAGTTGTGACGATTGACACAAGTATACGTTTTTTCTGTTTTTGTAAGATTGCATTTACAAACAGGACAAATAAACTTTGACATCATTCTTCAATAAGTAGCTTTTTAAGCTCGCTCATAAATGTATTAATGTCCTTAAACTGACGATAAACAGAGGCAAAACGAACGTATGCAACCTCGTCGATGTCTTTTAGCTTATCCATAACACACTCACCAATTTTAACAGAGGTTACTTCTCTGTCTAATGAGTTCTGAAGCTCTGCTTCGATTTCATCGATAGCTTTTTCAATAATCTCAACAGACACAGGACGTTTTTCACACGCACGCATCATACCATTGAAAAGCTTATCTCTATCAAACACCTCGCGTGACTTGTCTTTCTTCACAACAACGATAGGAACACTTTCAATTATTTCGTACGTAGTAAAACGCTTTGCACAGCTCATACATTCGCGACGACGACGTATACGCTCTCCCTCATCTGTTGGTCTGGAGTCGATAACCTTACTTTCTTCGAAACTGCAAAAAGGACACTTCATAATATGCACCTCATATTAAAATAAATATGTTTAATTATACCAAATACAGTATATATATGCAATACCTTTAACAATATTTTGGGTTCATTTACCATTGAATTTACAAATATTTTTCTGTATGCTCTTTATGGTGATTTCATTATGTATATATTCAAAAAAACGTGTGAAAGTTACCGACAATTCGGCGCTAACACACGTTTAATTATAAGAATAACAATTTTGCTGTTTTCGGCGCTCGTTTTAACTTCAATTTATGCGTTAAACGCTACACATTCCGAAAGCTATTTTGAGCTATTGATTTTGTCGGACGAACTACTTCAATGTGCAAAAAATGTTAGTGGAATAGGCTTTTGGGGTATGCTTATTGTTGGTGCAACGGAAGTCACTTGATTTCTTCAAAAACAAATGAATCATTTGAAAAGTCAACTCTATACTGCTTTCCTGACATAATTTCTCCTGATAAAAACTTTTCTGACAAGGTGTCCTCAATGTACGTTGTTACAGCTCTACGCAGAGGTCTTGCGCCATACACAAGATCCCCCCCTTTACGGGCAATTTCTGCAACTGCAGCATCCGAGAAAAAAAGCTCTATATCTGCTTTTTTGCAACGATTTGAAATATCATTTAACATACGACTTGTAATCTGACGAATATCTTTTTCCGTCAATGCGTCGAAAACAATCATTTCGTCCACACGATTTATGAATTCCGGTTTAAATACGTTTTTAGCCTCTGAAAGAACAAGCTCTTTTATCCGTTTGCTTATGCCTTCCTTTGAATTTTCCTGAAAACCTATTGAATTAGCGTTTTTTGCTATATACTTTGCTCCAATGTTGGACGTCATAATTATTATGCTGTTTTTAAAGTCGCACTTTCTGCCGTTCGAGTCAGTTAGTATTCCATCCTCCAGAATCTGCAAAAGCAGGTTATATATTTCTGTATCTGCTTTTTCTATTTCATCAAAAAGCACAACAGAATAAGGGTGCCTGCGTATTTTCTCCGTCAGCTGTCCACCTTCGTCATAACCAACATAACCTGGAGGTGCACCTACAAGACGTGAAACAGAATGTTTTTCCATATACTCAGACATATCAAATCTAATAATATTTTGTTCTGAGCCGAAAACAATTTCCGCAAGAGCCTTTGTAAGCTCCGTTTTACCCACACCTGATGGACCAAAAAAGATAAACGAACCGATTGGTCTTTTGGGGTTCTTAAAGACAACGCGACCACGTCTTACTGCCTTTGACACAGCTGACACTGCATCATCTTGTCCCACAATCCTTTCGTGTAGCTGCTCTTCAAGACTTAAAAGCTTCTGGCTTTCATCTTTTGTGAGTTTTGAAACAGGCACTCCACAAATGGTTGAAACAACCTCTGCCACATCCTCTTCCCTTACGACACGTGTTTCACCAAAAACACTATCCTTCCATTCTCTTTTTTTAGTAAGCAACTTTGTAAAAAGCTCTTTTTCTTTGTCACGATAGCTTGCAGCGACTTCAAAATTCTGGTTTTCAATAGATTGAGTCTTTTTTCTTGATACGGAATTAAGCTTTTCTTCGAGTTTACGAATATCTTCAGGTGGAGTGAACCCCTTCAGTCTGACTCTTGACGCAGCCTCGTCAATTAAGTCTATTGCCTTATCAGGAAGAAATTTGTCTGTCATGTATCTTACGCTCAAAGATACTGCCGTTCGTATGGCTGCATCGTCAATTCTAACGTTATGATGCTCCTCGTACAAATCCCTGATCCCCTCTAGTATCAGAACTGTTGTTTCCTCGGATGGTTCTTCAACTGACACCGTCTGAAAACGTCTTTCAAGGGCAGCATCCTTTTCAATATACTTCCTATATTCGTCTATGGTTGTTGCACCAATTACCTGTATTTCACCACGGGCAAGTCCGGGCTTCAATATATTCGCTGCATCAACGGCACCTTCTGCAGAGCCTGCACCTACAATATTATGTAGCTCGTCAATAAAAAGAATTATATTGCCATCGGTAGAAACCTCATCAATTATATTTTTGACGCGCTCCTCAAAATCACCTCTATACTTTGTACCTGCAACCATACAGGTTAAATCTACACTTACTATTTGCTTATTTTTAAGTATTTCCGGCGCTCTGCCTTGGGCAATTTCAAGAGCAAGACCTTCAGCAATAGCAGTTTTACCCACCCCTGACACACCTATGAGGCATGGGTTATTTTTAGTTCTTCTACAAAGAATTTCTATTACCCTTTGAATTTCCTTGTCGCGTCCTATTACGGGATCAATTTCACCAAGTCTACATAACTCCGTAAGGTTACGACTATATTTTTCCAAGGTTGATTTAGAGACTTTCTGGCTCGTGCCTAGTTTATCCTCATTTAAATCATTGTAGCCATTAAAAAACTCGTGTGGTTGAGCACCGAGAGCAACAATCACCTTACAGCCTGCTGAATCAGCTTCGTGCACAAGTGCTTTTAACAGTTGTTCTGTTCCTGCATCGCCACCGATTTTTTTATTTCTTAACGCCAAAGCATTTTCAATTATTTTTCTACAACGTGGCGTTATGTCGTCAGCTGTAAGTGTTGTCGGTATTCCGATACCAACAGTGGCTTTCACCTGTTCTTCTGCTTTTTTCAGAGTGATTTTTTTGACACCCAAAATCGTAGCTGAAACCATCCGTGTATCCGACAAAAGTCCAAGCAAAACGTGCTCACTACCTACATAGGTATGCCCCATATCCTCTGCACATTCAATAGCGTAATTAAGTGCGTTATTAGCACTTTCTGTAAATCCTGTAAACTTGTACATAAGACCTCCTAACCATTACCCGTTACCGCTAGTGTAACCATTGTAAAATCATCATTTTTCTCAGGCTGCGAGCGTCTGATTACGTCTGAAATTTCCTGTGTAAAACGCTCCACGTTACCATTATCGAACACTTTCACTGCGTTTCTCAACTGCCAGAAGTCTTCTTCACGGACACCATCGGAGCATATAATCAACACGTCACCAATACCTACCTCACTGCTACCACAACCGACATCTACATCATTAAGAATGCCCATTGGTAAAGTGTCAAAAGAGATTTCTGTAACTCTGCCTTTTCTCTTAAGAACTGTGTTTTGTGCTCCACATTTATAGAATTCTACCATACCGGTATACATATCCAACGCAATCAAATCAAGGGTAACAGAACATTCTTCGTCAGATTTTGAAACAAGTGACGTATTAACAGTTTTAATTGCAGACCTAATGCCAAAGCCTGCTTTTATTAATTTTTCAAGCAGATTAACAGCAAGTCCTGAGGAAACTGCCGCCCTTGAGCCCGTACCCATACCATCGCAAACAACTGCATAAAACCATCCCTTGCCATCACAGAAGGTCGAGTAAGTGTCTCCTGAATATTTCTCACCATTTGCATTAAACTGCACACAAGATGAAACAATTTTGTACGTGGGCTTCTCTAAAAAAACGGCTTTTATATATTCATCAAATTCATCTGTTTCCGGTTGCTCGAGATTTCTTCTCGAAACAAGAGAAAGTTGTGATGTCAATTTATTAAGTTCCTTTCTATCTAAAGGCTTTGAAAAGCGCATTTCTACGGTAATTCGTTCCAGACTATCACAAACACAGCAACAATCAATAGGTTTTAGCCCTGCACTTAAGGCAACTGCCTTACACCTTGCAGCAACATCCATATCGAACTTTACCTCTTCATTTATTTCATCACAAAGGGAAGAAAGCAAGTCGGAAACATTTTCAAATTGTTCTGAAGCAAGAGTCTGGATTTCTTTTATTCTGTTTTCTGCTTTTTCGTGAAGTTTACACTCAGAAAACAACTTGTTAAAAGAACCAGATATACTTTCTGTACGTATGCAGACTGATGCAAAATTCTGTGGCGCAGACTTTAAATCAAGGTTAATGCCTTTCTTTTTCAAATCTAAAAGCTCGTTAAAGCTACGCGTTGTTATATCCTTCATTTCTACCCAACAAACGTCATATAGACCACAAGATGAGCACACTGCTGTTTTTGCTTTATGAGGAATCAGTTTAACTTTTGATTTTTCGGACTTAGATAGCACTGCACTTACATCGTCAAGTGTCTGACATATTTCCGTAGAAAATTCTGATGCTTTCTGAAGTTTATTTATTATGTTGTTTTTAACTGAATCTACTACTGGAGACGTTACTGAGGGTGTAAAAAAATCACGAAGCTCATAGTTAAACTTGTGGCTTATTACAAGAAACATTATTGAGCCTATAGCCGTTTCTATTGCAACGGGAATCAGATTACCGGAATAGCCTGAAATAACAGCAATTGCCACACCGGAAGCAACAAAAGACAGAAGGGATGCTAGTTTACCAAAGCCTGAAAACGCACCACTCAACAAGCCGCCCAATGAATAGAAGGACAAAATAAAAAGATTATCGGAGCCAAGGCTCATTGTTACACCACAACAAATACCCACAATAGAGCCACCTGACTCTTTTGCATAGGTAGAGCAGATAAGCACAAGAAACGTTGCAACTATATGCGCGAAGGAAACCCCAAAAACTGTTACATATTTGAAAGCAAGCAACAAAATGGCACCTGTAATTACAATAGATGTTATTTCCTTTGAGGTTACGGTTTTTATGCCACCACGCATTGATAAGTAAACTCTGCTTTTACAAAAAACAAAAGCAGCTGCGCCACCTACTGTAGACTCGCAAAACGTTATCAAAAGATTAAAAAATGAAAAATCCTTTGACACCACAACAGCAAGTCCGGTGACAAAAACACAAGTAAAAGACACAACAACAGGTGTCAATGTATGCTCTCGTAATCCTTTGAATGACTTAAGTGCAGTCATAACAACCGTAAGTGCCAACACAGAGGCTGTGTACCTTAAGGCGCTCACAGAATCAAGGGCTACAAAATAGCCTATAACTGCACCCAAGGTTGCTGTTACGGTAAACCTTTTAGTTACACAACCAGCAAAAGCAACACCAAAAGGCGAAAAGCTTTCATTAAATCCCGCAAGACTAAAAAGCACACCGAAGCCAAAGCAACAAATGTGTCGTAAAACCGAGGTTATATTAATTTTTTCGTACAATTTGCTACTCTTCTCTTTACACACCATAACAGCTTCATACACACTCATAAATGCTCTCCTAAATACTGTTTTTTACAATTTTAATTCATTTAAAAGAAAATAAAGGTCGCAATATGGTGCTGTTATAAACATATTTTTGTCGATAATTATTTTTAAAAGGAATTTAATGGGTTATTTTAAATACAATGACCGTCCGAGGTATCTTTTGCAGGGTTTTCGTCCTCCCTGCCCCTGAAAAACTCAAGAGGTCTTTCTTTCATATATGGTGGCGTTGCCTGTGCGATGGCTGGAAAGTCATTGGCAGTATTTGCTGTAGCTTGAATATTATAGGTACCGTAGGTATTTATCATCTCTTCGCAAGTTTCGGGACAAGAACGAAATGGTGTGGCAGAAATACTGATTGGCGGACTAAAATTCTCCGCATCCTTAGAACTTTCCTTGGATTTTGAATTAAGATTCACACTCAAATGACTTTTATTTTCAGGTCGATTATCTGATTTTTTCATAAAAAACTCCTTTCAAGAAACTATAAAAAGTGTTCCCTGAAAGGAAGAGAAAATGTAAAAATATAATTAATTGGTAAATCTAATGCACTTGACTTTTGTATTTCTTTTGATATAATTATCAATGCTTGTAATAATAAACCCATTATTAAAAACATATAGTAAATACGCCTCCTTAGTTCAATGGATAGAATAAATCCCTCCTAAGGATTAGATGTGAGTTCGATTCTCGCAGGGGGTGCCAGAAGCTGCGAGACAAGCTCGCCTAAAAGAAGAAAGAATAAAGAATAATTAAGAAATAAAAATGTTTCCGTTTTCGGTGCCGGTTCTGTATTATTCTTTATTCTTTATTATTTTTTCTTTATTCTTTAAAAAGGAGAATAACGATATGCAAAAAGATAATCCGTTATTGGATAAATCCTTGTTGTTTGCCGCAAGAATAGTCAAGCTCAATAAATATCTTACAAAAGAGAAAAAGGAAACAGTTATTT
>JAZUPI010000050.1:0-29425 GCA_045605085.1 Acutalibacteraceae bacterium | reverse complement strand
CCTGCTTGTATGCTTTTCTCAGAGCATATTGACTCACTTGCAGCAGCAGGTGCAATCCTTGGTGCTGTATGGACAGATACACCAATGCCAACTATTGACTGCCTTGGTGAAGAATTCCTTAACACTGTAAAAACAGGCGATAAAATTAAAGTATACGAAGACGGTACAGTTGAAATTCTTTAATTAATAAAAAATATAAGCGTAAGCTCAGACAAGGAGCTTACGCTTTGTTTTTTGTGTTCATATTTTATGGACGGTTATGACAGTCACCATCACTACCACCATCACAAGTGACAGTTACGCTACAGTAGGTTTTTTGATCTTGTGGGGTGAGGGTAACATACATTGTTCCATCACCGGGGCAATAAGGAATTTCATCAGGGAATATTTGTGTTTCAATAATTTCTTTCGTATCATTATTCAGACCGTGATTCCAGGCAACCAAAGTACCTTTTTGACCATCGGATTCAATTTTGAAGGAGAGTGGCTCGTTGAAAGGGTACTGCATAGCCCACAGACGAACGTCGGTTTCAACCTTTGCTGTTTTTACTCTGCAAATTTTAATGCGATTGTTTTTTTGAATTCCATTATATAACGGAATAGCAACAGCTACAAGTATGCCCATTATAACGAAAACAACAATAAGCTCTACAAGAGTAAAGCCTTTCTTTGATTGTAGAAATTTATACATATAATAACCTCCCATAATAAGAGTTAGAATATCCATTAACAATATATCATACTTATTTGAAATTGTAAATATGAAAATAAAACACAGGTTAGTCTACTAACCTGTGTTTTGATAATGTGTTAATAATATATTTAGATTATGCCCTGAGCCATCATAGCATCTGCAACCTTAACAAAGCCTGCAATGTTAGCACCTGCAACAAGGTCGTATCCAAGACCATATTTTTCTGCAGCATTTGCAGAGTTGTCGTGGATTTCTTTCATAATCTGCTGAAGTCTTGCGTCAACCTCTTCTGCAGACCAGCTATATCTCATTGAGTTCTGACCCATTTCAAGAGCAGAAACAGCAACACCACCGGCATTAACAGCTTTTGAAGGAGCAACAACCTTAACGTTTTCTTTAAGGTATTCAAGAGCGTCGTTTGTTGTTGGCATATTAGCAACCTCGATGTAGTACTGTACACCATTTGCAACAAGCTTCTTAGCTTCGTCCATATTGATTTCGTTTTGTGTAGCACAAGGCATAGCAACGTCAACCTTAACGCCCCATGGCTTTTCGCCTGGATAGAACTCAGCACCGAATTTGTCAGCATAATCCTGAACCTTGTCACGACCTGAGGCTCTCATTTCAAGCATGTATTCAATCTTTTCGTCAGTGTTGATGCCATCTTTGTCATAAACGTAGCCGTCAGGACCGGAGATGGTAAGAACCTTACCACCAAGCTCAGCAATCTTCTTAGCTGCTCCCCATGCAACGTTACCGAAGCCTGAAAGAGCAAAGGTTTTGCCCTTGATATCTTCACCGAAGTGTTTGAAAACTTCGCAAGCGTAGTATGTAGCACCGAAGCCTGTTGCTTCAGGACGAACAAGTGAGCCACCGTATGAGAGACCCTTACCTGTAAGAACACCGTTCTTGAAAGCACCCTTGATTCTTCTGTACTGACCGTAGAGGTAGCCGATTTCTCTTCCACCAACGCCGATATCACCGGCAGGAACGTCAACGTCAGGACCAATGTGTCTGTAAAGCTCTGTCATAAAACTCTGGCAGAAACGGAGAATATCCATATCGCTCTTGCCACGTGGGTCGAAGTCAGAACCACCTTTACCGCCACCGATAGGTAAGCCTGTAAGGCTGTTTTTGAAGGTCTGTTCGAAAGCAAGGAATTTCATAATACCTGAATAAACAGACGGATGGAAACGAAGACCACCCTTATATGGTCCGATAGCACCATTAAACTGAATTCTGTAGCCTGTGTTAACGTGAACATTTCCGTTGTCATCTGTCCATGTAACGCGGAAAGTAATCTGTCTTTCAGGCTCAACAATTCTTTCAAGTAATGAATATTTTTCATATTCCGGGTGTTGTTCAATAACAGGTGCAAGAGAAGTTAAAACCTCAGTTACAGTCTGCACGAACTCAGGTTCGCTTGCATGCTTTTTTGCAACGTCATTAATTACTTTTTCAATATAACTCATTGTCAGCACTCCTTTTGTTGCTTTGTAACAAATTAGAAGTTTTAATATAAAACCTCAAAATAAAATACGCTCATTATTTTATACCTAAAAAAACGAAAATGCAATAAATTTGTATATTAATGTAAAAATATTGTATCTTTTACCAAAAATAGATATTTTTGAAAAAACTTTTTTTGCAAATAGCAACATTGAAAGTGCCGCAAACGGCAGTGAATAGCCATTCACCAATGTTTTTGCTATGTAAAAATATGCACAAAAAACACCATATATTCTTTGTATATCAAAAAACGTGATTTGGTTGAAAATGGTATTATTAGTATGGTATAATTTAGAAAACATTTAAAGGTAGGTTAATGTGATGCAAAAGTATTTAATTAATCCAAATCAAAAAATTGCAAAGATAAATAAAGATATATACGGCACTTTTTCCGAGCACCTTGGCAGATGCATCTACGAAGGCACGTTTGTAGGTAAAGATTCACCAATACCAAACGTTAACGGTATGCGTAAAGACGTTGTGCAGGCACTTAAGGAAATGGGCCTTCCTGTACTTCGTTGGCCGGGTGGATGCTTTGCTGATGAATATCATTGGAAAGACGGTATCGGTCCAAAGGAAAGTCGTAAAAAAATGATCAATACTCATTGGGGTGGGCTTGTAGAGGATAACTCCTTCGGTACACACGAGTTCTTCGAGCTTTGCGAACAGATTGGCTGTGACGCTTATGTTAATGGTAACGTAGGTAGTGGCACAGTGCAGGAAATGAGCGAATGGATTGAATATATGACCTTTGATGGTATATCTCCTATGGCAGAACTCCGCAAAAAGAACGGCAGAGAAAAACCATGGAAGTTGAAATATTTCGGTGTTGGTAATGAATCATGGGGCTGTGGTGGTAATATGATGCCACATTACTATGCAGACGAGTACAGACGTTATCAGGTATACGTCCGTGATTACGATAGTAAGAATAGAATATATAAAATTGCTTGTGGACCTAATGCATTTGACTTCGATTGGACAGATGAAGTTATGCACTATGCAGGTAATAAAATGAATGGTATTTCACTTCATTATTATACTGTTCCATCCGGTGACTGGGGACACAAGGGTGCAGCCCTTACTTACACAGACGACGAGTATTACGCAACAATCTCCGGTGCATACAGAATGGAAGAGCTTGTGCGTCGTCATACAGAGGTTATGAATCGTCATGACCCCGAGAAGAGAGTTGATCTTATTGTTGATGAATGGGGTACGTGGTACGACGTTGAAGAGGGTACAAACCCAGGCTTCTTATATCAGCAAAGCACAATGAGAGATGCCCTTGTTGCAGGTCTTACTTTGAACATTTTCAATAAGCATAGTGACAGAGTGCGTATGGCAAACATTGCACAAACCGTTAACGTTTTGCAGTCTGTTATTTTAACAGATGGTGAGAAGATGCTTCTTACACCAACTTACCACATCTTCAAACTTTTCAAAGCGCATTCAGAAAACACTTTATTGGGTAGCTTTATGACTACAGATTACCTTGAAGACAAGAAAACACCTGTATTGACTGAAAGTGCTTCTGTAAAAGATGACGGAACAATTATTTCTACTGTTTCCAACGCTTCGTTGACACAGGCTGAAGAGATAAAGTGTCAGATTGCAGATTCAACAGTTTCTTCTGTTGAAGCAGAAATTGTTACAGGCAACGCACGTGACTACAACTCGTTTGAAAAATCAGACGTTGTTGGCACACAGCAATTCACAGACTTTACTCTAACTAATGATGGTTTTGTTGCTAAAATACCACCATGCAGTGTTGTTAAGTTTATAATTAAGTAATGATCAGAGAATGTAAAAAATGCCTTCTGCTCGAAAGTGCAGAAGGCGATATGCTTAATTTGATAAAAGAAAAAATAGAAAAGCTTTCACCTGATGAAAAAGTTTCTCAGGAGGAGTACGAAAACAGACTGAGCTTTTGTAAAATGTGTGATAATTTAATATCGGGTATGTGCCTGAAATGTGGCTGTTATGTGGAATTCAGGGCAGCCTTCAAAAAGCAGAATTGTCCTGATGCAGCAAACCGTAAATGGTAAAACATATGTATATAAATGGCTTAACTTGACAATAATATTGTATTATATTAAAATATTTAATTATTGTTTATTTGTAATATACATTTCGAAAGGAATTTATTTTATATGATAAAACCCGAAAACAGAAACTGTTTTGAGTTTTTTTGCGAATGCACTAAGGATTTTGGTGTGTATGATGTTGCTGAGAGCTTCGGCAACCTTATAAGTCGCAAAAAGTTTGTTAACGACGTTGAGTCGGTTGCCGGCTTTCTTTACAGTAAAAACATTAAAAAGGGCGATGTTGTCACAATTTTTATGCCAAACATCGTTCAGAGCTTTGTTGCTTTTTATGCAGTAAATCGATTGGGTGCAATTGCAAACATTGTTCACCCTCTTACCCCTGCAGATACCCTTGAGGAAATGATTAAAACAAATCATTCCAAGGCAATATTTGTTTTTGACATTATTATGGAGCCGTACGTTGAAACACTCAGAAGGCTTAATAGGCTTGTTATTGTCTGCTCAAGCTCCGACTATGCACCTACAGTCAAAAGACCTGCATTAAAGCTCTTTGAGAAGGTGAAAGTCAAATCTAAAGCACCGTCATCTAAAACTGCTCACTTCCATACCATCAGCAATCTTGCCTTCAGGGCACCAAAGGTTGAGGGTAATGGTGAAGAAGATGCAGTATATCTTCATGGTGGTGGAACTACAGGTAAAAGCAAAACAATACGCCTTTCCAATAATAACCTTAATGCACTTGCATATAAGCTCAGTTTTTTAGATGAGCCACATGCACCGGGTGAAGAATTCTCTTTGATTGTTCTTCCGCTTTTCCATGCGTTCGGTTTGGGTGTTGCACTTCATTTCAGTATGTGTGCAGGCTTCACCTGTATTGGTATGCCTACCTTCTCAGCAGATAAAGCAAATAAATACATTAAAAAGCACAACGTTACTTACGTTGTTGGTGTTCCTGCAATGTACAAAAAGATGTATGAAGCATCTAATTTCGATGGGGAGCACTTGAAAAAGCTTCGTCTTTTGTGGGCAGGTGGAGATATTGTAAGTGATACATTTATGAACTCCTTCAACTCAAAGCTTGCGAAATGGGGAGCAAAAGGTAGGTTATACAGAGGGTACGGACTCACAGAGGTGTCTTCTGTATGTACTGCAAATGTACGTGGTGCTAACAGAGAAAACTCAATAGGCAGACCACTTGACGGATTGACCATTGAAATATGGGATGAAAATAAAAAGAAGCTTCCTCCAAACACTATTGGTGAAATTGCAATTACAGGCTCAACTGTAATGCAAGGCTATTACAATAGTGAGGACGATGGCATTTTCGTGGATGAAGAAGGTAAGCGTTGGGTGCTTTCAGGTGACTTGGGTTATGTTGACGAGGATGGTTACTTCTTCTTTACAGGCAGAAAGAAGCGAATGATAATCATTTCTGGCTACAACGTTTACCCTAACGATATTGAGCAGGAAGTACTCAAACTCGACTATATTAACGAAGCTTGTGCGGTACAGGGCTATATTGATTCCAGGCCTGTAATTAAACTCTTTGTTTCTCTTACAGAGCCAACAGATAAGCCGGAGGAAACGCGTAAGTGCATTTTGGAATATTGTAATTCAAAGCTTGAGAAATTCTCAAGACCGACAACGGTTACTATTCTTGATGCTTTACCGAAAACCAAGATGGCAAAAATTGACTTTATGAAGCTTACTGACACACCACCTACACCTCAACCTACACGAAAAGAAATCAGGGAAGAAAAAAAGGCTATTCGTGAAATGGAAAAGGTAGCCGACAGGGCAGGTAAGGAAGCTGAGCGTAAAGAAAAAGAAGAACGCGAAGCAGCTGAAAAAGCTAAAGAAAACCAGAAAAATTTGGGAGAATGATATGAATAATCCGAAAAAGGACTTTTTAAAGAAAATTAATCCTTTTCTTGTAGCGCTTTTTGTAATTGTTGTGGGGATTGCAATTTTTGTTGTGTTTACGCTTTCTAAAGCTGTAGATACAAGAATTGCACAAATTGAAAAAGCCAAGACAACCCAAGCAACTACAAAGGCAGAAATTCCACCTTACGAAGAAACCAAGAAGGATGCCAGCGTTAAGGTTGGCGCGTTAAAAAAATACACTGATAAAATACAGACAATAAACGTTACGAAGGAAGTTAACCGAATTGCGGTAAAGGTTGCTTATACTGACGAGCAAGCGCTTCTTGACGAGCATTACGCCAAAAATGCGTTTAGTTTAGACGTTATTCCTGTGTTCTGCTTTTACGTTGGTAATGGTCTTCAGGTCGAGCTTCCTGGTGAGCTTCGCTTGTTGAACGACAGTAAAACGGTTGCATATTATCTTTCGGAAACAAAAGATTTTGCAAATATAATGTCATTAATCGATAAAACAACCGTTACGCTTGATAACATAATGAGTAACCCCTTTAACGTTTACATTGCACACAAAACAAACGAAGGGGTAGGCAAAACACTTTTCGGTACTTATGCACAGACTGTTGAGCAATTCAAAAACGAACACTTATCTGTACCGGCAGAGATTGTAGATTTGAATGAAGACGTTAAGGAAGTGAAGGTAACTACAGCAGATGCATTTACCTGGATAGATGTTTATTTCAAGGACGAGGATGCTTACAATAAATACAACAGTAAAGAAAAGACAAATTTCATTTTCTTCGGTTTTGAAAAGGGTGGTAAGCTTTACAAATGGAACTTTATTGTAACTGAGTACGACAATCTTTATATGTTACGTTGTAAATTTGACGAGCTTTCTTTAACAGAACTTTTTAAAGAAATGAACGAAGAAAAAATTACTGTTAAAAAGTTTTTTGAGGATTACAGCATCGGCGTATGGTGTTCTGACTACAAAGTGGAGAATGACCTTTTCTGTATAAACGAGTCGGTTGATGTCAGAGAAAGACTTTACAAATCTACGGCACAAAACGAAGTTACAACAACCGAACAACCAAACTGATAAAAAAGAAAGCCTTATCAACATTTGTTGTTGACAAGGCTTTTTTTAATTTAATAAGTAAACGCTGAATGTCAATACTGTAGCAAAAGCTACCCATATAATGTATGGAATCATAAGGTAAGCAGCTTTTTCAGATGTTTTAAAGAATTCAAGCGTTGTTGCTACAATTAATGTTAAAAGTACAATTGTCCATATGAATGCAAGTAAATATGCCTGGAAATTGAAAAATATAAAGCTCCAACAGAAGTTGAAAAACAGTTGTGCGTAATAAAGAATCATAGCGCGTTGCTTTGGTAAGTCAGTCTGCGCAGTTTCAACAAGGTACGCACTTATTCCCATTAAAATATAAAGTATTGTCCATACTATAGGGAAAAGCCATGATGGTGGCATGAAAACAGGCTTGACGGCAGTTTGGGAGAAGTTTTCAACCCCTGACCGTGTGAAAAATCCTGAGACAATACCAACGGCTAATGGAATAAGAATATTTTTAAAAAGCTTTTTATAATCAAATTTCAGCACCATAAATAACACCACCTATATTTCTCATTATAATTATATTGTTACTTATGTGTGTTTATGCAAAAACCTGTTGACCCTAACAAGAATCAACAGGTTTTTGTTTTATTGTTATTTAATCTTCCTGCGCAATGAATCTACCCATTAAAACACCCATAACAGATGCCATCATAAGTCCTCTTGTCCAACCGGAAGAGTCTCCAAGACAATGAAGTCCCTTTACACTTGTGTTAAGGCTATCATCCATTTTAATTTTGTTAGAGTAGAATTTTAATTCAGGGGAGTAAAGCAACGTTTCTGTTGAGGCAAAGCCGGGTACAACCTGGTCAACTGCCTGAATAAAATTAATGATGTTTGTCATTGCTCTGTATGGCATTGCAGCAGTAATGTCACCTGCAACAGCATCAGGAAGCGATGGCTTAAGATTTGATTGTGCAAGCTCTTTAGGCCATGTTCTTTTACCGTCAAGAATATCACCATAGCGTTGTACAAGAATGTGACCTGCGCCAAGCATATTTGTAAGCTCGCCAACCTTCTGTGCATATTCAATTGGTTGGTTAAATGGATAGTTAAAGTTGTGGGAGCAAAGAATAGCAACGTTTGTGTTATTCGACTTTTTCTCTTTGTAAGAGTGTCCGTTAACAACGGCAAGGTCATTGTCATAGTTTTCCTGACTTACAAAGCCACCGGGATTCTGGCAGAAGGTACGTACCTTGTTTTTGAATGGCTTTGGGTAACCGATAAGCTTTGATTCGTAAAGTACACGATTAACCTTTTCCATAACCTCGTTGCGTACTTCGACACGTACACCTATATCAACCGTACCTGCCTGGTGTTCTATTCCATGCTCGTTGCAAAGCTTTTCTAACCAGTCTGCACCACGACGTCCTGTTGCAACTACTATTTTTTCAGCGTCTATTTGCTGGTGGTCGTCACCCTTACTTATATAAACGCCTTTACAAATACCATTTTCAATAATAATGTCGTTACACTCGTAACCAAACATCATATCAACGTTGTTGGCTTTTAAGTGGTTTTCTATTTCAAGGTAAAGCGTCTGTGCCTTTTCTGTACCAAGGTGACGGATAGGGCAGTCAACAAGCTTTAAACCTGCCTGAATTGCATTTTTTCTGATTTCTTTAACTTCGTTATCATTGCTGATACCTTCAATATGCTCGTCAGCACCGAATTCAAGGTATATTTTATCCGTATAATCAATTAATTCCTGTGCAAAATCTTCACCAATAAGGGTAGGAAGGTCGCCACCAACCTCGTAGCTTAAAGAGAGCTTACCGTCAGAAAATGCACCTGCACCTGAAAAGCCGGTAGTAATATGGCAATATGGTTTGCAGTTAACACATTGTTTGGTTTTTGCTTTAGGACAACTACGTTTTTCTACAGGTTGTCCCTTTTCAATAATAAGAATAGATTTTTTACTGCCTTTTCTTCTCATTTCGAGGGCTGTAAAAATACCGGCAGGTCCTGCGCCTACGATTACAACATCGTATTTCATGAAATTCATCCTTTGTAAGTGCGTTTTACACCTTTTTATTTACGGTGGAGTCGATAAACACCAACCAATTAATTTTAATATTTTTTCACGAATTTGTCAATAGATGTGGGGAGGCGTTGGAAGAATTTGGTTAGATTTTACATTTCTTTGTGTTTGTATGATAAGAATAACTCTTTAGCTTTATCGGTGTATTCACCGTCTGTGGTTTCTAAAATAAGTGGCTCAAGAATTCTAAAACCGGGTGCAGAGCCTTTTTTCCCTTCAACCAAAACAAGGCTAGGCTCTTTACCTATGCGCTGAATGACCTCACGCATTGATTTTGGTTCAATTTTGAATTTGCGCATAGCAGCAAATATATCCGGTAACCTTTCAGGACGTTGACAAATGCAGAAACGACCACCGAACTTCAACAGAAGAGCAGCAGCCTGTGCAGCATCGTCAAGTGTGCAGGTAAATTCGTGACGTGCGTTTTTGTAGTCCTCGCCCTCGTTGACGATTCCCGTACCAAGCTTTTTGTATGGTGGGTTAATGCTTACCACGTCAAAATATTCGTTAGGAAGAACGCCTTTAAGCTTTCGTAAATCTTGGTGAACAAGCTTGATTTTATCTGCAAGATTATTTTCGTTAAGTGTTTTTGTGAAAAGCTGAACGGCACTTTCGGAAAGCTCTACGCCTACAATCTCTTTAGGCTTAAAATCCCTTTGCCATAAAAGCGGAATTATACCGTTGCCTGTACCGAGGTCACAGCATTTGTCCTTGTGACGTGGGGCACAAAAGTCTGCCAGTACAATAGCGTCAGATGTGAAAATGTGAGCATCGCTTACATATATATTTAAGTTTGTTGCAAGTGCTTCTGTTCGTTCTTTTCGGGATGCCATAAAAAACTCCTTATGCCTGAATTCATTATGAACTCTATTTTAGCATAAGGAGTCAATTTTTACAATGTGAAAATTGTATTTGTGGAATAGGCCAAACTTAGTTGAAATAAGTGTTTGCACTTATTTCATTCTTCCATCTGCTTACCTAAAAATGCAGCAGCAACCTGGCAAAGCTTAATGTCTGTTTCATCAGGTGCTTTTTTACCTTCATTTTCCATAAATATAACTGAGCCCGCAATGTCACCGGACGCGATAACAGGGTACACTACTAAAGCCTTCATTTCCAAGCCTTCAATGGGGTATAAAATGTTTTTGTCGCCGGAGTCGACAAATTTCTCTCTGCTTTCCATAAGCTCCTCTAAAGGCGAAGAAACACGTCTTTCCAACAAATCTTTTTTGGGAAGACCTGAAACGGAAATTACGTGATCCCTGTCGGTAATGACAATGGGGGAATTTGCAGTTCTGTTTAATACCTCGGAATATTGACCGGAAAACTCCGAAAGCTCACCCATAGGTGAATATTTTTTAAAAATAACCTCGCCATCACTTTTAGTAAATATTTCCAATGGGTCTCCCTCACGAATCCTCAAAGTTCTTCTAATCTCTTTTGGTATTACAACACGACCTAAATCATCAATTCTTCTCACAATCCCTGTTGCTTTCATATATATCATTCTCCTTAAACTCAAATTATGTTGTTAGTATTTGTGATTAAAGGGAATTTATACTGTGTGAATTTACTTTTTGATTTGGTTGTGATAGAATAAAATAAAGGCGGTGATTTTGTGAAGAATAAAAAACGAATATTAATTATTTTTCTTTCTGTTTTTATCGTGTTAGCATTTATTTTTGTGGTGTTTTTTGGTATTAAAAGTTATAATAACAAAGGAAAGTTCGGTTCTGACAACCAAAATGCCAAAGATGTAACTATGTTGCAACTTATTACTGCTCCTGAAAAATACGATGGTGAATTTGTCAGAGTAATTGGTGTCAGTAGTTATGATTTTGAAAAGAGTTGTATAACTCTCAGCAAAGAAGATTTAAAATACAATATTGGTAATTCTATTTGGATTGAACTGGGTGAAAAAGTAGTTTCTAATGAAGAGTTTAAACTTTATAATGGTGAGTATGTTATTGTAGAAGGCTTTTTTGATAAGGATGATTGTGGTCATCTTGGTCAGTATTGTGGCTCCATTAAGAGTATAAACCGATATGAATTATGGGATTCATATTTGGTTACCCATTCAATGATCACTCAAGAAAAAGATAAAACATATTCATACGAAATTACTGACTATAAAGGTAAAATTCTGGATTATAAACACTATTTAAGGACACAGCCTGAAAGACTCTGTGTAGATACCGATGTTGTCGGCATATCTGTTCAAGCGGGGACTGGATTGTCAACAAATTATGCGAAGTTTTATGATTTGGAAACCGGCAAAATTTCAAAAATATTTTATCATGTTATTGATGCAGAGGATGATTGTGTTGTTTATGCTGATTATAGAGATGGCGAACACTTTATAATAGTAGAGGATATTTTTGATAAAGAGCAATACTATAGAGAATATAGGTTGGAAAATGTTTCACCTGTTGCAGCAGATTTTGTAGTTAGTGGTGGTTTTAACAGAAAAGGAAATATCAATATAACATATTTGTCAGGGGATGACTATACCGAAACAATCTATACTATCGTAATGGAACCCAAAGGTAAAGCGGAGTGAATTTCACTCCGCTTTCTTTTATGTATTATATCTCTTCATAAAACTATGTACCCCAAAGCAAAACCTGTCGAAAAGTGTCAATGTGGTATATGATGGGTCACCTTCACGAATCCTTAAAGTTCTACGAATCTCTTTTGGAATAACAACCCTTCCCAAATCATCTATTCTTCTCACAAGACTTCTTGGGGTGCCCAAAATCGTCAGGCGCTCCTGTTCGTCGCTGACGATTTTGACCGCTACGCTTCCTTACGCTCGCTGCATCGTCCACTGGACGCGCTCGCGACGTCACCTGTTGCTTTCATAATATATAAAATCTCCTTGCTTTACAAATTTGTACTGTTAGTATCTGTAAAACAAGGGGATTTATACTGTAATCGTTTACAATTTAATGTGATTGTGATATAATAAAGAAAATTTTTGGAGGTTTAAATTATGTACGATAATATAGGCGGGAAAATCAAAGGTTTAGCAAAAGCCATGTTTATAGTTGAGGTAATTGGTGCAGTCATTGCAGGAATTGCTTTAGTTGCAACAGATGCTGGTTTTATTTTGATAGGTTTGCTTACTTTATTTTGCGGCCCTATTATTGCTTGGGTTGGTTCATGGATTTTATATGCTTTTGGCGAATTGGTTGAGGATATTCACGCAATACGCAATAAAGAAGGAACAGTTGCAGAAGAAAAAGCAAAACGTGAAGCCGATATTAAGCGTACCACAGAAGAAATAATCGATAATACACCAGTAGTATACGAAACAGTCATGCCCGTTCACGATAAGAAACATGATACTTATGCGTGCCCTTCCTGCGGTTCTGCATTAAGAAAAGGACAAGAACAATGCTTGTGTAGAAAAATGTTGGATTGGAATAATTTTCAATAAAATAACAGCGGAGTGAATTTTCACTCCGCTGTTGCTATGTATAGGTCATAATTTGCTGTTTTTCGTCAAAAATTTTTCTTCAAAAATCGCCTGAAAGTCCAGTGTTTATAAGGCTTTATCGCACTTTTGTGTTATTATAACACGAGCCTCAATTCTTCTCACAAGACCTCTTGCAGTACCCAAAATCGTCAGGCGCTCCTGTTCGTCGCTGACGATTTTGACCGCTACGCTTCCTTACGCTCGCTGCATCGTCCACCGGACGCGCTCGCGACGTCACCGGTTGCTTTCATATATAAATCTCCTCTTTTTACAATTTTAATGTGATATTAGTATCACACTTTTTGTAGAAATTATGAGTAGAATTTCCAATTGTTATTAAATTTTTAAATCGATATATGAAAAGGGCGATGACTTTTTCGAGTCATCGCCTCTTTCAAAAAACAAATCTTTTTCAAAACAGATTATTTTTCAATGAACTTAACCGCTGTACCGTATGCAATAACTTCGGCTGCGCCCTGCATAATAGCAGATGAGGCATAGCGAATATTAACAATAGCATCCGCACCAAGTTCTTCAGCTTCTGCGACCATTCTCTTGGTAGCAAGAGCACGTGCTTCGTTCATCATTTCATTATAGGATTTAAGTTCGCCTCCGACCAAGGTTTTAAAGCTTTGGGAGATATCCTTTCCTATGTGCTTTGACTGGATCGTGCTTCCTTTTACAAGGCCCAACATGTCGAGTTCCTTGCCGCTGATGTAATCAGTATTTACTAAGATCATCTTCTTCACCTTTCTTTATTTCATTAATTCTTTCTATGCAAACTTTAAGCATAACAGCAGTAAAAGCAAGTGGGATAATACCTAAAAGCCATTTCCAAATGCCATCTATCAGTGATATTAAAAAACCAAAGTAAGCAATGTAATACAAAACCATAATAGCGGTTACAATAATCGGCGCAATCAGTTTTTTCTGCTGTTCTTTCATACATTCACCACATTATTTTAATTTTTGCAATTTTAGGGTATTAGCAATAACAATAAGCTGCATTCCTTTTTCAAGCGGGAGCGCAGGATCAACCGTTGTACTGATCTTATCACCGTTTCGTATTGCAACAACGTTAATAGAATATTTTTTGCGCAAACTCAGTTCTATCAGCGTTTTACCAACCCACTCATCTTTTACGTCTATTTCTACCATAGACACTTCATCTGAAAGCTCTATCATTTCCGAAAATCCCGATGTGAGCAGATTTTTAGCAAGTCTTGTTCCCGATTCTTTTTCGGGAAAAATCACTCTGTCGGCACCCACACGGCTTAAAATCTTTTGATGCATTTCATTGCCACATTTAACAATAACGGTGGACACGCCCGCTTCCTTACAGAGTGTTACCGCCATAACGCTTGCTTCAAGATTACTTGCCATCGCAACGATAACAATGTCAATATTGGATATACCAAGTCTTTTTACTGCCTCCGGCTCGGTAATATCGGCGCATTTGCATACAGGGATTGTTTCAATTGCGTTATTAACATTGTTTTGGTCGATATCAACAGCCAGAACCTCTGCACCATTATTTACAAGTTCTTCTGCAACAGCTTTTCCGTATCTGCCGAGACCTAATACGGCATAGGTTTTATTGATGCTCATAAAAATTATCCCTTCTTATCCCACACTTATTTCTTCGATAGGGTTTCTTACAATATTCTGATTATCCTTACTTCGCTTAAATGCAACGGCGAGCGATATAGGGCCTACTCTGCCAAGATACATCGTTATGATAATGATAAGCTTACCAACACTACCGAGAGATGCCGTAAGATTTCTTGTAAGACCTACGGTCGCAGTAGCACTAACCGTTTCATAAACAATATCCAGTGCATTTGCATCTGTTACCGCAGAGAGCAAAACCGTTGAAGTAAACATAATAATAAAGGACATACAGGTAACGGCGACTGCTTTGCTGACCGCCTGTTTTGTGAGCTGTCTGCCAAACACCTCGGTATCCTCTTTATTACGAATAGAGGCAATCGCTGCTACAATAATAACAGCAAATGTCACCGTTTTGATGCCTCCGGCTGTGCCAACGGGTGAACCACCGATAAACATCAAAAGCAAACATACGATAGCGCTTGCGTTCGTGAGGTTTTCCTGCGGCACTGTCGCAAAACCTGCGGTTCTCGTTGTGACCGACTGAAACAAGGATACTTCGATTTTTTGAAACAAGGTATAATTGCCCATTGTTTGCGGATTGTTATATTCAAATGCAAAAATAAATGCTGCACCCACAAAAATCAAAATCAAGGTTGCTGTGATAGCGATTTTACTGTGCAGGGTAAGATCTCTGAAAAATCTCACTTTCTTCGTTCGCGCCTTTTTTAGTACTCTCAGCACATCCCACCAAACGATATAACCGATACCACCCAAGATAATTAAGGCACACGTAACAACATTGATGACAGGATTAAGTACATAATCGCAAAGGCTGTTTTCGGCAATGATATCAAGACCAGCATTGCAAAAGGCAGAAACGGAAGTAAAAAGTGATATCCATATTCCTTTTGCACCGAACTCAGGTATAAAAACCGTCATATAAAGCAGAGCGCCGATACCTTCTATAATGAGCGTTCCGGTTACAACCTTTTTTACGAACCGAACAAGCCCCGACAACGAATTCAGATTAAATGCGTCCTGCAAGAGCAGTCTGTCACCGATACCCATTTTCTTGTGCAGAAGTATCATAAGTTCTGACATAATGGTAATAACACCAAGACCGCCGATCTGAATCAGTATCAAAATTACAACCTGCCCAAAAACACTCCAGGAGGAAAAGGTCGGTGTTACAACCAAGCCCGTAACACAGGTGGAGGTCGTTGCGGTGAAAAGCGCATCTAAAAAAGAAGTCGGTTTTCCTTCGGCTGAACTTATAGGAAGCGAAAGCAATACTGCGCCTATCAATATCGCTATCAAAAAACTCAACAATATAATATGTGTTGTAGATACCAGAGGCCGTTGCTTTTTCATAAATTCATCATACACCCTAAATTTTCTATACAAAACAAAATGAAACCAACTTCCTCTGCAGACAGCTGGTTCCATTCACATCTATCATTTTTATTATCATAACACAATTTATTATTTTAGTCAAGTTTTTATAGAAATCTTATAAAGCATATATAAAAATGCTTTTCACTATTTAATGGTGTGGAGTTAGTATGTGGAATACTGCCATTATTATACTCAAAAGGAAGCACGCTTTTTAATTCCTCTACAATCCAATCTTCTCGTCCGTATAGTTCACGTTCTATTCGATCAATAGCAGACGTAACTGGCTTAATATTAAAATCGTGACGACGATTTTTCACTTTACGCACAGGAATATCATAAAGCTCGGCGATATCCTTATCTGACAAGAAGTGCCACATATACATTAATTGGTCTTTATTAATCTGATAAAAATCTTCCGGCAGATAATCAAAGAATTAAGGCTCCATATGCTGTGCTGGCGCATTCTTTTTCAAAAGCATAATTTTTGATTTAAACATTTTATTATCCATAAACTTATTTTGCCCTTTCATAATATAAACACGTATAAAAAATCGAAAATATAATCACTTTTAAAAATTTTCTTTAATTATATTTTTCCACGATAACAATTATATATGATTCATATCCCAATGCCATCGGCAAAGAATCGTCTTTTTATAGGCAAAAAATGGGCATAGAATAGGCACAATATAGGCATAAGCAAAGGCACCGCTGTTGTGAGCGATGCCTTTTCTGTGTGTTTTGCAAGATATATCTATATATTAACTTGCTTTAAATTCGCCCGATTCGGAACCAACTGTTAGCGTATAGCTTTCTCCCTTTTTGATATTGGGACTTGAGAGAATCACAACTGCGAAATTAAGCTCGGGTGAATGTTCAATAATTGTTTTTCCACTTTTATCTTTTAATACAATCTTTGTGCCTGCGCTTTGATTACCAACGCTTATAGCTATAACACCTTGCTCGGAATCGCTAAAGGATTGAGCCATACCCTGAGCACCTGTTCCAATGAAGGTTCCTCCCGTAATAATACCACTCTTGTCATAGTCAAGCGTTGCGGTATCACCTTGTGTAGGTCCGACAACAGTTGTATGTCCTCCCGAAATTTCCAAGGTGCCGTTGGCATCCAAGCCGTCACCGGAAGAATCGATATAGAGCGTGCCACCCGATATTTTAATGCTACCGTTAGAGTTAGAGGACATACCGCCGTGGCCACCCATACCTCCGGCTTTGCCACCGCCCATTCCTCCACCGAACATTCCGTCGCGGCCACCTTCGTTACCGCTTTGGTCGGTGCCGCCTGCAGCATTCAGTCCATCGTCACTCGCCTTAAGTTTAATATCTCCACCTTGCACGTCTATGTGCAGAGCTTCAAGCCCTTCGTAACTCTCAGAAATATTAATTTTACCCGCAGTAATGGTCAAAGTATCCTCAGCGTGAATAGCATCATCACCTGATGCTATGGTAAATGTTCCACCGTTAATAATAACCGAAACATCTGAGTGTACCGAATCATCAGCCGAGTTGATGGTAAAATTACCACCCGAAATCAGCATACTGTTTGTGGCTTTGAGTCCCTTCATACTTGTGCTGTTTTCATCGGTTGTGGTGGTTGAACTTTGTGAACTGCCCGGTCGCACTTCACCGGGTCGACCACCGCCGTGTCCTCCACCCATAAAGCCGCCAAAGTTATCCGAATGTTCCTTACTTCCATTTTCACTGCCGCCACCAACAAGAAGATCTATCGTGCCGTCTGCAATCTGCATATAAGCACCGGCGGCTATCCCATCGCCTTCAGCTTCCGCTTTAATCGTTCCACTTGCAATATAAATATAACCAAGGGAGGTATCATCGCTATTCTCGGCATGTATGGCATCCTTGCCGGCATCAATGTTAAGTGTTGCATTTGCAACTCTTACACTGTCGTTAGCATCTAAACCGTGAGAAGCGGAATTGACTGTATAGGTTCCGCTTGTAATCACTAAATCATCCTTGCAGACAACACCGTGCGCTGCAGGAGAAGTGACCGTCAAAGAACCTGTTCCATTAAGTGTCAAATCTTGTTTTGAGAAGAGTGCCGCATCGATATTATTGTCGTCAATAGCAGTAAAAGTTCCACCATTAGCAAGGGTGTTTTCCGTTCCATCAGCAAGAGTTAAGAACACCTTATCGGCTTCTGAAATGTAGAGTGCGGCAGAGGTTTTGCTTGTAATATTAGCACCACTGAGAACAATTTGCAGTTTCGCTGTATCGGGTGCATTGACAATCAGCATACCGTCAGTCAGCTCACCCGAAACAACATAGGTCGCTTCTTCGGTGATCGTAATTTTTGAACCTGAGATTTTTACGCTGTTCGAACTCGCAGTAGCCGTTGTGCCGTTCAGCCTGATAGTAACCGCCTTGCCCTCATCATAGTCGGTTTTATTATCTTGCTCGGTAAACATATCTGCATCGGTTTTTGAAAAATCAACCTCTACGGGAGTATCGGTGGAGAATGTGCTATCCTGACTTTTGGTCGGTGTGTTACTATCCACATCTTTTCCGCAACCCACGAGAAGCGAAAGCATTAAAGTTAAAATCAGTAGAATAGATAATATTTTTTTCATAAAATCACCCATTATAATTCTGTACCGACTGTTTCCTGTTTAGACACCGCAATTTCAAGATTTCCATTACGACAACGGATTTTATCGATCATCTCTTTTTCACGGGTAATGTCACGGAGCATTACGTTGTATGTAAGCTTGAACATACTTCCCATATTCGTACTCTTAACACGGACAAGGTCGTGAGTGGTTGTAAACTCAGCGAAGATATCATCAAAAATGCCTGAATAATCCAAGTCTTCGGGAATGGTGATGGTAAAGGTCTTAAAGGTGGCTGCGTTTTTCTTTGTTCCAAAATCCAAACGGTTATAAAGTACAAACATAATACACATAACCGCCGTGAACAGCAACGCAAATCCAAGGTATCCCATACCTGCTATAAGACCTGCACCCATAGCTAAAAACAAGGTGCAAATTTCTTTTGCCGTGCCGGGAACAGAGCGAAAACGCACAAGACTAAAAGCACCTGCCACCGCAACACCGGTACCTACGTTACCGTTGACCATCATAATAACAACGCAAACTACCGCAGGGAGCAGAGCCAATGTTACAACAAAGCTTTTGGTATAGCGTGTGCGATACATATAGGCAAATGCCATTAAAATGCCGATAATGAGGGATGCGCCAAGGCAGAGTAAAAAGTCGGTCACACTGATGACTGCCGTTAAATCTGTATCAAATAATCCTTTAAATAAATTTTCAAGCATTCTGAGTTACCTCCAACATATTATATGAGTTCATTTTATGATTTTGCGGAAAAATCAGCGTTCTGTATGCCGTTCCGTATTTTGAAAAGGATGTTTTATATATCTTTTCTCTTGACAGCACTTCTGTCATCCAGAGTGGTATACCGCCACTACATTTAATTTCCATTAACACCTTACCTTCGGGTAAAATCGGTGTACCGTAGACATCGGATTGTAAAGACAGATCCTCTTGTCTGCAAAGTATATTATCATCAAAAGTTACACGGAAGTCGCAGCCGTCATTAGAGTAATACGCTTCACGCTCATAAGAGAGAAACACCGTAGGATGAAGCGTGCCGTACAGTTCCATAAAATAATCAATTTCGTTTGATATTTGGGTGTGCTTTTCGGTATGCTTTTCTCCTGACAGCCATTTTACAGCTTCGGCTTCCGGCAAGGACATTCTTCGTTTATATACCACGTGCTTATATTTCTTTTTCAGTTCAACAAACACCGTGCTATCGGCATCGGCTTTTCTATAACTTCGTATGCGCAATTTTTCCTTATAAGTCGGCTTCTCGATGGATCGGCGAATTAAAAGATAGGTATCCGTATCAAAATAAAGGTTTCGGATGGTGGTTCTTCCGTATTTATCAAGCTTCATATACGGTGTCATCGCTGAAAGGACTCGTTCCTTTTGCTCGGTTGTGAGCATATATTTCAGTTCGTATCTCTTAAATACGGTTTGAAATGCCATAAAAAACCTCCTGTACCATGATACAACCATTGTACAGGAGGAAGATTGAAGTTTTATTGAATTTCTTTCATTTTTCAGATTGTGGGGATCTGCACTCTGAATTCTACGAATCCATCAAAGCAGTGCACAGCAATATTACCTTTGTGTGTGGTGGTAATTGCTTTGGCGATGGCAAGTCCGAGACCGTAATGCTTGTCCTCTCCGTTACGGGCAGTATCCATACGATAGAAACGCTCGAAAATATTTGCTCGTTGCTCCTCGGGGATTTTATCACCTCTATTGATTACCGAAAGTTTTGCTAATCCGTGTTCCTTGGTCAAGGCTAGCCAGACTTCGCCCCCACCTTTGCTATGGCGAATAGCATTATCAAGCAGTATAGACACAAGTTGTTTAAGCTGCATGCTGTTGCCAATCACACCGATATTTTCTGCGATATTATTATTTAAGTTAAGTCCTTTTTCAAAGGCAACGCTTTCGAAGGGCAGAGCTTCACCGGCAACAAGACGACTAAAATCAATATGCTCCATTTGCGGTGTAACGTTCTCTGTTCGGGCAAGATCAAGGAGCTGTCCTACCAACATTCCCATTCGCTCATTTTCATATTGAATATTTTGCAACCATTGGTTATCGCCGATTTCACGGGACAAAAGCTCTGCATTGGCGCTTACCACAGATACAGGGGTTTTTAATTCGTGACCGGCATCCGATATAAACTGCTTCTGCTTTTGATAGCTTTCTTCAAGAGGATTTACAATTTTTCTTGCCAAGAATACCGACAGGAAGAAAAACAATATCAATGCAACACCACCGAAAATCACCGTATAACGAAACAAGGTCATCGCACTTTCGTTAATAACGGTATTGTCCATAAAAGTGACAAGGGTATATCCGCCTTTGTCTGTTTTATAGAAGGTAAGGTTATCGTCTGTACCATACTGTTTATTGTCTTTAATGATCCTCTGTGCCAGCTCCTTTAGGTCATCATCAGAATGTACCGTTGGCGGTTCGTTCTTTATCTCAAGAATGTCACCATCATAGGAAACCCCAACCGTATAGAAGGTGGATAACTGAAACATGGGCGACTGCGGATCAAATCCGGGGTTGAAACCGTGATTACCGTCAGGCCTTGGTCTATTGGGTGGCATCATTTCTCCAAAAGAATTCGGCAGTGAATACATTTCGGCGTGTGCCTGAAGCATCTGCTTGTTTTGTTTTGTCATTTCAAAATAACTTGATGCATAAATAACGCCAAGTGTTCCCACCCACAAAAGCACGAGAATGGACATAATGGCGGCAACGATTTTTCTACGGGACTTCTTAAACATCGTCACACCTCAATTCATATCCGATACCACGCACCGCTTTTATTTCGGTTTTCGCTTCCACAAAGCTGAGTTTTTTGCGTGTGAAGGACATATATACTTCCACGTTGTTGTATTCGGCTTCACTCTCAAATCCCCAAATTTTTACTGCAAGTTGCTCACGTGTAAGGATCTGACCACTGTTTGCAATTAAGTATTCAAGGATTCGATATTCCTTTTCGCTGAGCCGAACACTCTGACCATTGGCAGTGCAAGATAACGTGAGTGTGCCTGTATCAAGAGTGATATCAGCAAAAGAAAGAAAGCCATCTGTCGTGCCGAGTGTTCGACGCCCGAGCGCACGAAGACGTGCGAGGAGTTCTTTGGTCATAAAGGGTTTTGTTAAGTAATCATCTGCGCCGCTGTCAAGACCTATCACTTTATCGTCCAGTTCTGCCTTTGCAGTCAGCATCAATATTGGCGTTACAATTCCTTGGCTTCGAACACGCTTTGCAATTTCAAAGCCGTTCATTCCGGGAAGCATAACGTCAAGGATAATAATGTCGTATATATTGCTCTCAATTGCGGCTAAACCATCAAGTCCGTTAGCATAGTGGTCTACTTCATATTTTTCAAGACGCAGGATTTCGCATAGTGCCTGAGCCATTCTTTTTTCATCTTCAACGAGTAAAATCCTCATATGTACACCTCCACTTATACATCATTATACCATAAAAGATTGAAAAATCATTGAAGAAATTTTTATGTATTATTTTTTCAACTGTTAAATTTCCAGAAAAGAAAGCCGGACGAGACATAAAACTCATCCGGCTTTGTGACAGTTTGAATATTTGGTTTTAGCTGCTCAGAGTATATATTTCTGACGCATATTAGAATGTATTATGCTCCTTTCTAAAATCGCCGAAAACCAATTTTGATCGGATTTTGTGCAAATTGAGTTGGACAAAAATCAGCGAAAACCCTAGTGTTTATGCGACTTCAAGCGACTTTTGTGTTATTATAACACGAGCCTCTATTCTTCTCACAAGACCTCTTGCAGTACCCAAAATCGTCAGGCGCTCCTGTTCGTCGCTGACGATTTTGACCGCTACGCTTCCTTGCGCTCGCTGCATCGTCCACCGGACGCGCTCGCGACGTCACCGGTTGCTTTCATATATACATTTCTCCTTAAACTCAAATTATGTTGTTAGTATTTGTGATTAAAGGTAATTTATACTGTCTGAATTTACAATTCGATTTAGTTGTGATATAATATTTTGGATTACATCATTTGAATCAAGGATTATTTTGTGGGGATATGATTGATGGATTATTTAGTTACAATAATTGTTACTTTTTTTGCCGGAATGGGAGCAGGTCTCGGTACAGGGTTTGCAGGAATGAGTGCCGCTGCTGTGATAACTCCAATGCTGATTACTTTTCTTGGAATTGCACCTTATACTGCTGTAGGTATTGCCCTTGCATCTGATGTGTTGGCGAGTGCTGTTTCAGCATATACTTATCGTAAGAATAAAAATCTAGACGTGAAAAACGGACTTCTTATGATGGGAATTATATTGATTTTTACCGTAGTTGGAAGTTATGTATCAAGTATGGTTCCCTCACATACCATGGGTGGATTCAGTACATTCGTCACACTAATTCTCGGTATCAAGTTTATTTTAAAACCAGTTATGACAACAAAAGCTGAAATGGAAGCGGTCAGCAAAAAAAGAAAAATAGTCGGCTCTGTGCTATGTGGTATATTTATTGGGTTTATTTGTGGTTTTGTAGGTGCCGGTGGTGGTATGATGATGCTTCTTATTCTTACCAGTGTACTTGGATATGAATTAAAAACTGCCGTAGGCACAAGCGTATTTATTATGACCTTCACCGCATTGACGGGTGCTGTTTCCCATTTTTGTCTTGGTGATTTACCTGATATTTGGGTTATGGTTTTGTGTGTTGTATTTACATTTATTTGGGCTCGAATTGCAGCTAAGTTTGCTAACAAAGCAAAACCGGAAACCCTTAATAGAGTAGTAGGTGTAGTGTTAGTTGTGTTGGGTATAGTTATACTGGGATTTGAATATTTTATAAAATAAAATACAAGCGAGGTGAGATTCACCTCGCTTTATATCTTTTTACAAAACTATGTACCCCAAAGCAAAATCTGTCGAATTGTGTCAATGTTGTATATGACGGGGCTCCTTCACGAATTCTTAAAGTTCTTCTGATCTCTTTAGGAATAACAACCCTTCCTAAATCATCTATTCTTCACACAAGACCTCTTGCGGTATCCAAAATCGTCAGGTGATCCTGTTCGTCGCTGACGATTTTGATCGCTACGCTCGCTGTATCGTCCACCGGACGCGCTCGCGACGTCACCAGTTGCTTTCATATATAAAAACCTTATCTTTCTGAAAATCGGAGATTTTTGAAAGGTGTCAAGAACCTTGTTTCTCGGTATCCTTGCAATAAAAACTCCTCTGTTTACCTTGATAACCTTCCGTTATCTGTAAACAAAGGAATTTGTATTGTTTTGAATATTTAAACATATGAAAAACTATGTACCATCCCTACACCAAAAACACCTTAGCCACAACGGTTAATATAACAACAAAAACAACATTTGCAGTTCCGAAAATAACAAGGTATTTTTTCGTTTCTTCAGGGTGTAATATTCTGAATTCGTTGAACGTAATAAGACTTGCAAGCGAAGCAATAAGTGTTCCTGTTCCACCTATGTTAACACCTAAAAGTAAGGCGGGGTAATCGGTTGTGAATCTTGAAAGTAAAATAGCCGACGGAACGTTGCTTATAATCTGGCAAGATAGTATCGAAACAATTAAAGTGTCTTTCTCAAGTAATGATGAAATAAGCTCGTTTACTGCGTCTAACCTTGCTAAATTACCTGCAAAAATAAAAAAGAAGAAAAATGTTCCAAGTAAGCCGTAGTCAACCATTTTCAAAGCATCATGGTCAATAAAGAATAGAATTACAGGTATAAGAATTAATCCAACCATAAACGGAATAACTCTGAAAACTATAAGTATAGAGAAAAGGAACAATATTCCGTAAATCAAAGCTTTCTTTTTATGCAACTTTTCACCGAAGTTATCGTTTAACGAAAACTTGATTGGTTTAACAGGAAGACAAGCCACAATAAGAAGTGCAACGGCAACAAGGAAGGGTACTAGCATAATGCTGGTGAATTCGCCTGTTGGTATGTTGAAATAGGAATACAAATAAAGGTTTTGTGGGTTTCCGAATGGTGTAAGCATACCACCCAGGTTTGCCGATATATTCTGCAAAACAAAAAGGTATGCCATATATTTTTCTTGCTTCGTTACCGAAAGCGCAAAATAGCCTAAAGGTAAGAAGGTTATAAGCGCCATGTCGTTTGCAATAATCATAGAACCAATAAAAGTAATGATTATAAGTAAAATAAACAAAGAACGCAGGTTTCCTGTCATGGTTACAAGCTTGCGTGCAAGAATGGTAAAAAACTTAATGTTTCTCAATGCACAAATAACTGCTAGTGTTAAAAACAAACAAGAGAGGGTTTTCCAATCAAAATAACCTAAATATTCTTTGTCGGGTGGCACAAGAAAACAGGACGCCAACGCCACGAATGTGGCAATACAAAAAACAAAATTTTTCTTTATAAATCTTAATACCTTCAAGCGATCACCGTATTGTTAAAAATTTACAACCCGGTCATTATATTATAAACAAAAACCAAAGTCAACAGACTTTTTATCTGTGCAAAACAAAAACGCCTGATTTACAAGTTTGCAAATCAAGGGTGTGTTTATATTTGTTATGGTCTTTTTATTGTGAAGTTAATTCCTAACGCACAAACAGATAAAATAAGGAGCATTACAAATGGTGCAGTATATCCACCTGTTGAAATAAGTAAGGAGTTACTGAAGCTCGCAATAAAGGAAGCTGCAATTAAATTAAAGTTTATAAGACTGTAGTTCGTGGCAAAATACTTTGCACCGTAAAAAGAAGCAGTAAATGCTGAAGTAATTGTAGGGCAAGTGCCGTATGAAAGACCCGTAAGACAAAGGCCTATAATACAAACAGGTAACGAGTGCATCTGTACTGCAACAAGTGTAAGTGCAGCAGCAAAAATTGTAAGTATGTTTGCTGAAAGCATTGTAGTTTTTCTGCCTGCTGAATCATAAATAGCTCCGGTCAAAACTCTGCCTACGCCGTTAAAAACAGAAAGTATACCAACGAGTGTTGTTGCAAGTGCGGGTGCTGCATCTACAGAAATTACAAGGTCTCTTGCAAAGCTTATGACAGAGTTACCTACAGCAGAAATAAGTGCCATAAATATGAATGCACGCCAGAAGGTGAAGCTTTTAAGCATCTTTTTAGTTGTGAAATCTTTTGTTTCAAAATTTTCCTTCTGAACGCTCTTTTTCGCCTTTAGTGCAGGAAAATGTGTATCTGCCGATGGCTTTTGAAGAATAATTCCTGATAGTATAATAACAACAGCTACAACGATCCCAAGAATTATGTACGCCTTACTCCAACCAATGTTAGAATTTTCAAACAAAGCGTTTATGACTTCACCTAGGAAAAGGGTACTGATGCCGAAGCCCATCATAAGACATCCTGAGCAAAAGCCTTTTTTATCAGGAAACCAGGAGTTTACAGTTGAAACAACCACGTTATATGAAATACCAATTCCCGAGCCTGCCAGAATAGCGTAGGTCAGGTATATCAGGTATGGATTATCAGCATTTAAAAGACCTGTCCAGGAAAAGCCTATACCAACCAAAGCACCTGAAATTACAAGTGCAATTTTGTGCCCGATTTTTTTGGATATTAGGCTACCGAAGAAGGCACCGAGGCAGAAAAAACACATTGTTAGAGTGAAGTTAAAGGCAAGTACGGAATCACTCCAGTTGTAGTCTGCCTTGAACGGGATTTTTAATATGGACCAGGCGTACAAAACACCTGAAAAAAGCATTGCAAACACACCTGTTGCCAGGTATATACGCCTTTTTTTTATTACTGTTTCAATTGACATAAAAACACGGCTTTCCCTTTGTATTTGTATGGTAGTATAGCAAAAAATATATAATCATTCAAGGGGGTAGAATAATTTGTTTGTTTATATTAAAACACTCCTTTGCACAGAAGTGTACAAGGGAGTGTTGCTTTGTGTTTTTATGTTATTCCTCGCAGTACACACTTACAACGTAATCATCAAAAAATTCTGTGTGTAAGTTTTGTTTGTTGTAACTAAGCTTGTTAAGACTGACGGTTATGCCTTCACCGGTGTATTTCAGATAAGCCTCTTTACCGGTCCAGATTTCAAAAAATCTTTTGATTACGTCATAATCTTTTGCTTCTGTGAATTCTCTTTCTTCAGGAAGATGACCAAAAAGATAAAAAATCTCTTCTTCTGTGTAGAATTTTTTCGCTATTTTAAGATTTATGGGACGTATTTTTTCCACGTCAATTCCTACAGGCTTCTGTGAAACGGCACATACAACCCAATCACCACTGTGGCTTATATTAATCTCTGCATTCAAGTCAACAGGGTAGGGCTTGCCGTTTTCTTTAGTATTTATTTTTATTTCTTCTGCAGATATGTTTAAAAATTCAGCAACGGCTTTTTTGGCAAGCATATCGCCACAGACAGACCTCTTTTTATCTTCATCAAAACGAAGCTTGTCTACTTTGCTTTGCTTTTCTGTACTCATAAGGTTGTACCATTTGCAGTAGCAATCTTCGGTTAAGGAGTTAATATTGAATTTGTACCATTTCATATTGTCACCCCAATCTCATAAGAAATCTATCTAAAATATACCATAATCACAACGTGAAAAGCAATAACATACGTTAAATATATTCTCTTGCCTACAAGCCACTTGAAAATTACAGAACAGTATGTTAATATCATATTGTACTAATTTTCTAAGGAGAATTTTATGATTCCTGATCTTGAATTAAGAAATTTTATGTATGCTATGGCAACAACGTACGTCAACGTCATACTTATCATTATTCACAACTATTCATATTACAAAAAGAAAAAACAAATAGCAGGTGTCCCTACGTTAGCTATTCAAGGTGTTTTTGCAAAACTAGCTCAGAAGAATAAAGTTTTTAAGCCTTTTGCATCAATTATGCCGTGGCTTATTATCGAAATTTTTATTATATCTGCAATTCAGATGTTTATTAAAGCACCGTTAAACCGTACATTTGGTATTGCTGTGGGCATGAATAGTGGTAACTTTTTTGGTACGTTGTTTTTTATGCCTTTAATTATTGCACTCATTTCGCTCGTTTTATGGGTTAATCCGTTAAAACAGACTGATATTTTGACCACGTTTTATCCATTTACGCTGTGTGTAGATAAATTTTGTGGATGTTTTTGCGCTGGCTGTTGCAATGGTTTATGGTGGCCGGCAGGTATGTATAACTACGCGACTCGTCGTTATGAAGTGCCGATCCAACTTATTGAAGCTATTGTAGCATTCATAATAGGTATAGTTCTTTTGAAATACAAGAAAAAAGCTAAACCGGGTACAATGTTCCCTGTTTTTGCTATTTTGTACAGTGCAACACGTTTCGTAACAGAATTCTGGCGGGGACAGACTCTTATTTTTGGACCATTCCGTTACTACCATGTTTTCTGCGCTATTGGTGTTGTCGTTGGTATTGTAGAGCTTATACTTGTCAACAAATATGCTGATAAAATAAATCTGTATTTTGAAAATACATTGTATTTCAGTCGAAAACTCAGACAAAAATCAAAAGTTTTTTTTAGCTGTTAAAAACCTTAAAAACTTAAGGCTACAAGCTTTCATTGAAAGCTTGTAGCCTTTTTGTTTGCGTCATTTTGTAATTTCAAGAATATATTCTACAAGAGTAGAACTCTCAGCTGCTTGGAAGTAGTGAGAATCTGTCTCAATAAATTTTATACAACTGATGTTTTCTGCGTACGCTGACCACAATGAGATAGCTTTTTTATATTCTTGGGTGAATATATCTGTTTTACTCATTATTAAAGCGACAGGACATTTTATTTTTACTGAACCATGGTTATAGTAATATTCCGTCATAAAGTCTGTGTCTTTACGGAATTCAGTAAGTATAGTCTTCAAGGTCTTTTTGTCAAGGCACTTGAAGTCTGCCCCTGCTTTAATAAGCTTGTTTTTTAACACAAAGTCAGGCGTATAATTCCAACCATTTATTCGTGAGGCTTTCCGTGGAGGGATAACACCACCGGCAATATAATGCTTAATATTGCAAAGATTTTTTTCTTCAATAATATTAAGTATTTCCATTGCTACGGTAGCACCCGCACAGTGAGAGTAGAAATAAACGTCATATTCTTTTGCGAGCTGATATATTTCGTTTGCTGCATTTTCGCATTCCTCACGTGAGCGAAGGAAGTTTACGTAGAATAAATCATATTCTGATGTTTTTTGTAAGAAATTGTTAATGAATGAGGCGTAGTTTTCTGCTCCACCACCGGCAAACGGGAACAAAACAAATGCTTTTGTCGCTTTGTTGATATTACTTAAAGCTTTAATGTAACGGAAAGCGTTTTCTGGTGTGTTTTTAAGTAAACGGGCAAGCTTTGCGGGTGTTGCATTAACAATGAAATCAGCTGCAGAAACGTTTTTGAGTATCTCCTCAGAGAGAATTGAAATCATAGAAAGACTTGTTCCGCCCAAATCGAAGAAATTGCTGTTTCTGCCAATGTTATCCACACCTAATGTAGAGCTGAACATTCTGCATATTTCTGCCTCTGTTTCATTTACAGGTATTTCGAATTTGTTTTCTACAATTGTGTATGTGAGTGTTGACAATTTCTTTCTGTCAAGCTTACCGCTTTGGTTCAATGGTAACTCCTTAAGGAAAGTAAAGCCTTGTGGAACCATATAAGCAGGCAACTTCTCGGTACACTTATCTTTTATTGTTTGAATATTAGCTTTTTTGCCACAACAGTATGCAACAAGAATATCCCTGCCTTCATTTTTGTTGATTGTAACTGCTACAGCATCGACACCATCAACGCTTCCAATGACGTTTTCAATCTCACCTAATTCAATACGCTGACCATTAAGCTTAATCTGGTTATCAATCCTGCCACAGAAGATGATGTTACCATCCTCACGCCAGTAAGCAAGGTCACCGGTTTTGTAGAGCTTACCGTCACCAAATGGGTTATCTATGAATTTTTCATTTGTGAGCTCAGGGTTGTTAAGGTAGCCCTGACCAACGTTGACACCGGCAATACACAATTCACCCTTG
>JAZUPI010000049.1:0-35066 GCA_045605085.1 Acutalibacteraceae bacterium | reverse complement strand
CATCCCTATATTAAAAATGTCAAACATCAAACGTGCGTCTGAAGTTTGACCTAAAAAAATGGGGTGGATGATCGGAATCGAACCGACGACCTCCAGGGCCACAACCTGGCACTCTAACCAACTGAGCTACATCCACCATATATGGCACGGATGGAGGGGCTCGAACCCCCGACCTACTGCTTAGAAGGCAGTTGCTCTATCCAACTGAGCTACATCCGCGCGTTGTGGAGCGGGTGATGGGAATCGAACCCACACGGCCAGCTTGGAAGGCTGGAATTCTACCATTGAACTACACCCGCGCGTATCACAACAACGGATATTCTATCACAACACTACTCCAATGTCAAGGCTAATTTATTAAAATAAGTAAAAATATTTCTTAAATAAAATCAAATGAAAACTTGGTATATTCCCCTTCTACCTTTTCACCTTTAACGAAATTACGGGCAGTAAACATTACCTTATTTTCATACACCTCGCAATAGTACCCCACGCCACAATCTCTTATGCCAAAGTTATTCTCCTTACGGTAACAAGGGATGCTAAGAGATATTACGTTATTATCTTTGTTGAGTATTTCCAAGGTTTTCTCGAAAATACCACCATGAAGGTGACCATTAATGAAAAATACATTTTTATACTTTTCCATTACTGCACGCACATCATCGTTCTGCTCACCCATATCACCTGTTTTCCAAACCTCAGGAAGTCCATGGGTAAAGCCGAATGCCTGATGACACATTACAAAAGCAGGTTTACCGTCTTTTGTTGCCCTCTCAAGCTCTTTATCAAGGAAATCTATCTGAGCCTGTGTAATGTAAGCCTTTTCCAGAACACGCTTTTCTGTGCCTATTACAATAAAAGTATAGCCATTCACATCGTATGAATAATAGCTTTTGCCCTGTGTGTTTATGTCAAGATATTCGTTAACCTTATCCATAATAATTTTTTGGTTTCTTGGAAAAAGGAAACGAACATCGTGGTTACCCATTGTTATAAACAATTTGAATTTGTTCTTAAATTGGTCAAAAACATTGAAAAATCTGTTGTACTCTGCAATTTTGCCGTACTCGGAAAGGTCACCTGCAATAAGCACAGCATCAAACCTACCCTTAGCATTTGAAATATCTTCAAAGAAGTTCCCGAGATTTATTGTAGCACTTTCGTTGTCTATAAGATGCGTGTCTGCAATATTAGCAAAAGTAAGCTTTACATTTTCACTATCCATAAACTCTATAGGATGTTCTTTCGAAAGCTCAAAAGGTTTATCGTAGTCCGGTGCCATTGCTTTAAATTGATTTCTGTACTTATCAATAAATGTTTGAAGAGACATAGTTTATTACTCCTGGAAATTATTACACTAATTATATATCCACCATTTAGTTTTGTCAATTTGACTGGGTACTTTTTATAAGCTCAATAAGCTCCCCTACCTTTTGGGGTCTGGGTTTATTGATTTTATATAGCAACTCATCAATATGCTCGTCTATTTTTTTCACTTCTTTTTCAAATTCTCTTGCAGAAACACGTAAAACACCATAGCGTACTGCAGAAAGCTGAATAAGGTTATCTGACGTGACGACTCTTACGTTTTCATTTTTACCAATATCACTTATAAGCTTTTCGATGTAATTATCGCCCAGTTCACGTTCTTTGGTATACACAATGTGAATATTATTATAATTTATTCTTTTACCGTTATTTCCCTGTACCTTGTATGCATCAAAAACAAGGATGGTTTCTGTTTTTGTAAACGCACTGTAGTTACACAAAATATCTGCCAACTTATCACGCGCAGCTTCCAGATTATCATTAGCTATATTTTTAAGCTCGTCCCATGCGAAAATAACGTTGTAGCCATCAACAATAACGTACTTTTTATGAACAACAGGATTATATTCAGATTTAACAGGTTTAGCCGGTGTTGTGGAATGGCTGTATCTGTAATACGGATGCTTATCCTTACCGAACTCCTTTTCCATTATTGCTTCAAGCTCTTTTTCATCAATATGGAAATTACGGCTATTCAAAGTAACCTCGTAAGGATTACTTTCCTGCTCAAGACAAGAGTCGATATGCATATAATCTTTAACCTGATCCCATTTCACATTGAAGCCTGCACCATGTGCACAAAAAACAGAGTCGGGTGTGTTTTCCAAATCACTTTCAGGTGAATACCTTAACTGTTCAACAACCTCAGTCTGATTATGACACACGTCGTAACCACAAACATTACAAAACAGACGTCCGTTACCACCTGTATACGAAGAAACAACTGCTGCATAGCCGTTCATACAAACAACAGGACACTTACCTACAAGAACTGAAACACCACCAATGTCTTCAGGTGCAGAAAGTGTTCCGTTCATCATTCTTATATCATTGATTGCTCTGCCTACTGTTTCTGTAGGCACCTCAAGTCTATATTCATAGTACGGCTCAAGCAACACACATTCCGCCTGCATCAAGCCTTGTCTTACAGCTCTATATGTAGCTTGTCTAAAATCGCCACCCTCTGTGTGCTTTAAGTGGGCTCTACCGGCTGCAAGGGTTATTTTGACATCTGTTATGGGTGAGCCTGTCAAAACGCCTATATGCTCTTTCTCAGACAAATGAGAGCGTATCAGATTCTGCCAGTTTCTATCAAGGATGTCCTCACCACATTTTGATGTTATGGTAATGCCCTTACCCCTTTCGTTTGGCTCAAGAATAAGGTGTACCTCTGCGTAATGTCTCAACGGCTCGTAGTGACCCACACCTTCTACTTTATCGGAAATGGTTTCTTTATAAAGTACTCTGCCTGAATCGATTTCAACAGACATGTCAAATCTTTCAGAAATAAGGCTTTTTAAAATTTCAGTTTGTACTTCACCCATAAGGGCAACGTTAATTTCCTGTAAAAAGCTTTTCCATGAAACGCGAAGCTGAGGGTCCTCTTCCTCAAGCTGTTTAAGCTTTGGTAAAAAGGTTTGTGCATCTACGCCCTTTGGTAAAACAATTCTGTAATTCATTACTGGCTCAAGGTACACTTCATTTGACGAAAGCTCAAAACCTATGCCATCACCACATTTTAAATCCGAGATGCCAGTTACAACACATATGCCACCTGCCTGCACCTCATCAACAGCAGTAAACTTTGCACCTGAATAAATGCGTATGTTATTAATTTTTTCGGTTTTCCCGTTATATGTAATTACGTCCTTTACCTTTATGGTGCCACCTGTGACTTTAAGGTGAGTAAGTCTTTCGCCTTTTGAATCGTGAGTGATTTTATAGACCTTCGCGCCGAGATTTTCCGGATATTTTTTTACAACGATATATTTTGATAATGCAGTTAAAAAATCTTCGATACCGTCTATTTTGAGACCTGAGCCAAAGAAGCAAGGACACAGTTTACCTCTTGCAATCAAGTCGGAAATTTCATCATCTGTAACACTGTTTGTTTCAAGAAATTTTTCAAGCAGAGCATCGTCATTAACGGCAATGTTCTCGTTGCGTTCATCGATATCAACTGTTGAAAAATCAACGCAGCTTTCACCACATAATGATTTTAAATCTGCCATTATATGAGATGACTCAAGCCTTGCAAAGTCCATTTTTGTAACAAAAACAAATGTTGGTATACCGTAAGCCTTTAATAAACGCCACAAAGTCCTTGTGTGTGCTTGAACACCATCGGTGCCACTAATGACAAGAATAGCGTAATCAAGCACCTTTAACATTCTTTCGGTTTCCGCAGAAAAATCTACGTGACCCGGGGTGTCTAGAAGTGCTACTTCCAGGTCACCAACATTAAAGTGTGACTCACCTGCAAAAATTGTTATTCCTCTTTCTTTTTCAAGGGTATGGGTATCTAAAGCCGTATTGCCATTATCAACACGACCAACACTTCTTATTGAACCTGCTTTGTAAAGCATAGCCTCAGCCAACGTTGTTTTACCTGCGTCAACATGAGCCAAAATTCCAACAACCGTTTTACCCATATATCCTCACTAAAAAACCGACAGAGCCGAATATGCTCTGTCGGCTGATTGTTATGATTTGAAATCAACAACAATTTCTCCGTCTTTTGCAGTAACAACAATCTCTTTAACAAGTGCATCTGCATTATTAATAAGAATATTTGCTACTTCGTCTTCAACGGTTTTTCTTATTGTTCTTCTTATATCACGTGCACCTCTGCCACCATCTTCGGACTTTTCGGCAATAATTTCGCACACACCGTCACCAACAGTAAGGTGAATGCCTTTATCCTTAAGTGGCTGTCTGAATTCTTCAATAAGAATTGCAGCAATCTTAACAAGATCGTCTTTACTGAGGGTGTTGAAGACAACAATCTCATCTACTCTGCCTAAGAATTCAGGACGAAGGAATTCCTTGAGGGCCTTCATAACCTTATCCTTTGAAGCCTGATTTTTATCACGATTAAAACCAAGCGCATTTTCAGTTATATGACTACCTGCGTTAGACGTCATAATTATAACTGTATTTTCAAAGCTTACCGTTCTGCCCTGAGCATCATTTGTTTTGCCTTCATCAAGAATCTGAAGAAGTATGTTAAGCACGTCAGGATGTGCTTTTTCAATTTCATCAAAAAGGACAACCGAATACGGCTTTCTTCTTACCTTTTCTGTAAGCTGACCTGCCTCGTCATAACCAACGTAACCCGGAGGTGAGCCAATAAGTCTTGAAACACTATGCTTTTCCATAAACTCAGACATATCAAGTCTTATTAAGGTTTCAGGTGTTTCGAAAAGCTCGTTTGCAAGTTGCTTTACAAGCTCAGTTTTACCAACGCCTGTAGGACCTACAAATATGAACGAAGCTGGCTTTCTTACTGCAGAAATCTGAACTCTTGAACGACGGATTGCTGCAGAAAGCACTTCAACAGCTTCATCCTGACCAATAATACGAGATTTAAGCTTAGTTTCAAGGTTACAAAGCTTTTTCATATCGTTCTCGATGATTTTAGAAGTTGGTATACCTGTCCAAAGGTTAATTACCTTTGCCACATCTTCCTCGGTAACATCGTTATCATCAGCCCTTATTTTAAGCTGTGCAGCCTCTTTTTCAAGAGCGATTTTCTCTGCCTTAAGCATTGAAATTGCCTCGTAATCAGGACCCTTTTCATCTGTTGTATCGAGAAGCTCTTCCTGTCTTTCATTAAGCTCTATGATTTTTGCAGAAATCTTTTCATAATCACTTATAGCAACATTTCTGAGGTTTGCACAGGTACATGCTTCGTCAAGAAGATCAATAGCCTTGTCAGGCAAGAATCTGTCGTTTATATATCTTTCAGACAATAAAACTGCTCTGTAAACAAGCGCATCGGATATTTTAACCTTATGGAAATCCTCGTAATATTCCTTAATTCCCAAAAGCATTTTATAGCAATCAGCTACAGACGGCTCTTCAACCTTAACAGGCTGGAAACGTCTTTCAAGTGCAGCATCCTTTTCAATGTGCTTACGATATTCGTTGAATGTGGTAGCACCAATAACCTGAATCTGTCCCCTGGAAAGAGCAGGCTTGAGGATGTTTGCTGCGTTCATCGAGCCTTCAGCATCACCTGTACCAACAAGGTTGTGAACCTCGTCAATAAAGAGAATTATGTTACCCTCTTCCTTGACCTCGTCTACAAGACCTTTAATTCTGCTTTCGAATTGTCCTCGGAACTGTGTACCTGCAACGAGAGAAGTTAAATCCAGAAGATGAATTTCTTTGTCAGCAATTCTTGCAGGCACCTCGCCTGAGGCAATTTTCAGTGCAAGACCCTCTGCGATGGCAGTTTTACCTACACCGGGCTCACCAATAAGGCAAGGGTTGTTTTTGGTTCTTCTACAAAGAATCTGTGTAACCCTGTAAATTTCTGTTTCTCTGCCTATAATACGGTCGATTTTGCCTTCGCGTGCTTTTGCAGTTAAATCTGTACAATAAGAGCCAAGGAACTTTCTTTTGCTTTTATGCTTCTTCTTTTTCTTTTTGGATTTTTCAGTATCTTCTGCCACATCTTCCTCTTCCTGTTCGGAAACTTCATCTGAAGAATTGTCAGGTGCACTTGCGCCATTGTTGAGGAAATTCTGCATAAAGGGCATTGTTCCTGCGCCACCCAACTGAAAATCGTCCACATTATCCATTAAATCACTGAACTGTTCACTTACTGCATCCAGGTCATCCTCTGTAATACCCATATTCTGCATCATCTGTTTAATAGGACCTATATTCAATTCACTTGCACACTTGATGCAAAAGCCCTCCTGTGTTGTTTTATCGCCATCAACACGTGAAACGAAAATAACAGCAGGTCGTTTTTTACATTTACTGCAAATCATTTTGTTATTCATTTAATTCTCCTGAGTATACGATAGTTTATTTTGTGTTTTTGTTTGCTTTATATTCCTTAAACTGCTTAAAAGTATCAGGTAAATAGCTAAAAAATGCAACGATTGTTAGTATTGCAGATACACCAACAAGAAGCATCATAACAATGGTAGGAAGCTGGAAGAGTGATTCTCTGAACAAGCCAACTTCAGGACCAAAAGCAACAATAATAAGCATTATTCCGTAAAAAGCAAATGTTGCTAATTTACCATAGAACTCAGCTGCAGAAGGTCTGAGGTTAAACATAAGCATTATAAGACCGCCTATAACCATTACTGCCTCTTTTAATATGAACACAAGGAACACCCAGCTGAACGCTTTGAGAGTTTCATCCTGAGCATTACCAAACATATAAAGCAAAATAGCAGCAAGTGTTATTTGTGTAAGTTTATCGGCAACAGGGTCAAGAACTTTACCCAATGCACTTATCTGATTGAATTTTCTTGCAATTTTACCATCAAGAAAATCCGAAAAGCCTGAAAGAGCAAGAAGTGTAACTGCAATTACAGGTTCACCCTTTATGAAATAATACGCGAAGAATGGAACAATAACAATTCTTAACACGCTGAGTAGGTTGGGTATGGTCCAACAACCTTTAAATAAATCTTTCATTAAAATCTCAACCCTTCAAAACACCAATTATTGGATTATATTCGTTCATAAACATGTAGATTTTAGACGTCTCAAGGCTCTCAAGTGGTGAACCCGGATCTGTTGTCTGCGCAATTATGTACAAAACAACACTTGCTGCAAACAAAAGAACAACTGCTTTAACAACACCTAAGGCAAGACCTAAAACTGTATCAAGCTGTCCAACAAGAGGAATCTTTTCCAAATTGTGTGAGAAGAAGGAGGATATAAGACGAACTAAAATTGTAATGAGAATGAACAAAGCAATGAATACTACGATTTCTGTTAAGGTGATCATAATCTTATAAGCAAAGGTATCAACAACCATATCAATGAAAGCCTCTTCACTTGTGCCAACGGAAGAAACAATTGATGTGGAAAGGTTGTTTACATTAACTCCCATACTTTGTGCTAATTTAACTGCCGTTTCAGGCAGAGATGCAAGCATACCTGAGACTTTTTCCTGTACTGAGAGAGTTGATGACATATCGTCAAGTGCCTGTCTGAATTCAGTTTTCACCAAATCTCTTATAAACATATCATAAAGCTTATTGGAAACCGTAGGACAAAGGACGTATGACGAAAATGCTGAAATTGCCATAGAAAACGTATCAAGACAAGATGCAACAAAACCTTTTTTTGCCGACAGTATAACAACTACTGCCATCAAAACAACAATAACAATGTCAAAAATATTCATAAAAAACCTCCTAAGCATTTAATTCTATGGTTGCATCACCATAGGAAAAACACCTTGTTATTTTATCAAGTGACGTAACGAATATGAAATCGTCTGTTGGAAGAAGCGAATATGCCTCACCTTTAAACTTAATTTCCGATACGTTAGCACCACTTAAATTATAAACCATTATTTTATTTTCGCCTAATGCAAAAATATATTTATCTGAAATCCTTGTTGACTTCAATTCAAAATCAACGGAAATAGTTGTTTTAAGCTTCCCTGTTTTCGAGAAAAAAGCAATTTGAAAAACATTTTCACTACCATATTTTGCGAGAGTAACAATGTATTTTCCGTCATCTGAAAAATCACAGGAATTAAATTCTGTTGAATAATAGGTTGTAACTGTTTCATACTTTTCTGCTTTTCGCTCGACTAAGAAAACACCCTTATCTGTCAAAAGTGTAATAGAATTCAATTTCGTGAATTGTATGTCGAACGGAGAAACACCGACGATTTTTTGTGTGTTAAGTGCTTCCTTGTAATCAAACCCAAAATACTTAACAGTTGTGACAATTTCACCATTTTCTGCCCCAAGCACCGCAACGCCTGCATACCTGCCGTTATCAGAAAGTGTTATTGAAACAATGTTTTCATGTGCACAATTCCATTGGAAAATCACTTTATTATGTTTATCGTAAACAACCAGCGCGCTTGTTGCACCATTGGTTTTTGTTGCTAAAGCGTAATTTCCGTCTTTACCGTATTCTGCAGAAATAATTATATTTTCTGCCGTTCCCTCGTAGGACATTTTTTCCTCATCAAAAAGATAAAAACCTTTTCCTCCACGGTCAAAAACAACTGCTCTGCCATTATTTACAGATAAACCTGGTTTTGCAAAGTTATGAGGTTGATTGCACAATTGTTTACCATTATGAGAGTATATAACCACAGTTTCCGTTGTAACAATAATCAGGTTATCCCCTAACACGTCTGTATACAGAGTTGAATTGGTACTTACCGGAAGAGGAAACCTGTCACCATTACCCGTAACAGAAACCTTTGCCCTCAAAAAAAGTGCATCAATCGGAATTATGCCCACTGAAGAAAGAATAAAGGTAAACGCAAAAACAAGGACTAACGTTAAAGCAATAATTGCCTTTGCCTTCCCCTTTGATGTCGTACGAGAAACTCGTTTTTCACCTTTATAGCCTGAATTTAATTCGGTAAAACTAACCTTCATTTTCTTCACCTGAAAAATATACTTTGTTCAGATACAAACCATCAGGTGGAGCTGTTATGCCTGCCCTTGTTCTATCCTGACTTTTAATTATATCTGAAATTTCGTCCTTCTTTATTTTGCCCATAGACACATAAAGAAGTGTTCCTGCCATAATTCTGACCATATTGTACAGAAAACCGTTTCCACAAACACGAAAAACAACAAGCTCCCCCTGTCTTTCAACAGAAGCCTCGTATATTTCCCTGACCTTAGAAACAACCTGTGCACCCGATGCACAAAACGCTGAAAAATCATATTCACCAATAAAAGCCTTAGCCGCCTCGTTCATATCCTCAACGTTCATATAATATTTGTAATTCATTGCCCTTTTGTAATTAAAGGGTGATGGAATTACGGTATTCTCAAAGACGTATATATACTCTTTTTTTATGCTATCAAATCTTGCGTTAAAATCGTCCGTAACTTCCTTACAGGAAACTACTGAAATTTCACCAGGAAGCTTTGCAGATGCAAGAGCAACAGGAAAGCTACCCGTTGGTATTGTCGCATCGGTTTTAACGCTGAAATAATATTCGTTAGCGTGAACGCCTGCATCTGTTCGACTGCAGCCAATTATATTTACGTCCTCACCTGTCAGCCTGTAAAAAGCTGACTTTAACTCCCCTTGAACAGTAACTGCATTTTCTTGCTGCTGCCATCCATGAAAGGCGGAGCCTTCAAAGGCTATTTTAAACAATAAATTTCTCATATTAAATTATCTTCACAAAACTAACATTGAAAACTATAACCAATACGCAGATCACAAGAATAAACACACCCGCAAAAGCATCGCGTATTGTAAACTCCATTTTACGAAGTCTGGTTCTGCCACTTCCACCTGTGTAACATCTGCAGGACATTGCGTCTGCAAGTTCTATTGCTCGTTTAAATGCAGAAACAAACAAAGGAATAAAAATCGGAAACAAGGCTTTTACCCTTTTCGCAAGGTTGCCACTTTCAAAATCTGCTCCTCTTGCCTTTTGCGCTGACATTATTCTGTCTATTTCATCTATCAACGTAGGAATAAAACGGAGCGCAATGGTCATCATCATAGCAAAAGTATGAACCTCTATTTTAAACACCTTCAAAGGTGACAGAAGCTTTTCTATTGCATCTGTTAAATCTGTCGGTGCAGTTGTATAAGTCAGTAAAGAGCTGACAAGAAGAAGCACAAATATTCTTACGGCAATAAATATTGCCATAAACACGCCTCTGTCGGTTATTTCAACAAACTTCCACTGTAAAATAATATTTCCATCTTTAACGTAATACAGCTGCAAAAGCGTTGTCAATAAAATGATGGGCAATAACGGTTTAAGGCTCTTAAGAATAACCTTAGGAGAAATTTTTGAAAATAAGTACGATACAACAGCAACTATGGTAATAAGTCCTAGCGAGAAGAAGTTTTTACATATAAACGTAAAAACAAGGAAAACAAGAGTAAGAATTATTTTAGTCCTTGCATCAAGCTTGTGAATAAATGATTTACCGGGGAAATATTGTCCGATTGTAATATCTTTAATCATAACTTTCCCCCCTTCGAGAGAAAGCTAAGAATAGAAGCTTTTGCACCCTCAACGGTATACTCGGTTTTACCTAAATCAAAACCTGCTTCTTTCAATTCAAGGAAAACTGTTGTTATTTCAGGCACATCCAACCCAAGAGAAGAAAGAGTTTCGCCTTGTGAATATACCTCTTCAACAGTACCATCAAGCATAATTCTGCCTTCACTCATTACAAGCACTCTGTCAGCAATCAATGCAACGTCATCCATATTGTGTGAAACAAAAATAATGGTACTGCCTGTTGATTTGTTATAATCGGTAATAAGTTTAAGCAAGTTGCTTTTACCAACAGGATCAAGGCCTGCTGTAGGCTCGTCAAGGATTAAAACCTTAGGCATCATAGCAAGCACGCCGGCTATTGCTACACGTCTTTTTTCACCACCCGACAAGTCGAATGGTGATTTTTCAAGATACTCTTCAGGAATATTAACATACCTTATGGCTTCACGTACACGTGAATTGATTTCTTCCTCGCTCAAGCCCATATTGATAGGACCGAATGCAACGTCCTTGTATACAGTTGATTCAAAGAGCTGTTGCTCAGGATACTGAAAGCACAAGCCAACATTAAAGCGACAATTGCGAAGAGTTTCTTTAGAGGAGTAAATGTTTACACCCTCAAATAAAATCTCACCTGAATCGGCTTTCAAAAGACCGTTAAGGTGCTGTAAAAAGGTACTTTTACCTGAACCTGTATGACCTATAACGGCAACAATTTCACCTGAGTTGAAATCTACAGAAACATCCTTTAATGCATCCTTTTCAAACGGTGTGCCTTTAGAGTAGCCATATATTAAATTTTTCACCGAAAGAACAGACATCTCTTAAACCTCAACTAACTATGTTAATAAACTCTTTAACAAAATCTTCTGCTGTAAGTGGAGAGGTCTTAAAGCTAACCCCTGCATTTTTAAGCTCTACAGCAAGCTCTAATGGTTTTGGCACAGACAAGCCGATAGAAGAAAGATAGTCAGATTTTTCAAAAACCTCTGTAGGTGTACCGTCAAGCACAATCTCACCATCATTCATAACAACTACTCTATCTGCCATAACTGCTTCATCCATAAAGTGAGTTACAAGAATTATTGTAATTCCTAACTCTTCTTTTAGCTTACGCAATGCACTCATAACCTCTTTACGACCTTTGGGATCAAGCATTGCAGTTGGCTCATCAAGAACAATACATTTTGTCTGCATTGCTATAATACCTGCTATGGCAACACGCTGCTTCTGACCACCTGAAAGCCTGTGTGGTTCGTGCTTTCTGTAGTCGTACATATCTACAATCTTAAGTGCCTCGTCTACACGTTTACGTATTTCAGCGCGTGGCACACCAAGATTTTCAGGACCGAAAGCAACGTCATCCTCAACAATTGTAGCAACAATCTGGTTGTCGGGATTTTGAAATACCATACCGATGTTTCTGCGTATATCTATTTCGTTATTTTCATCTGCAGTGTCGTAACCAAAGGATATAACCTGACCATTTGACGGAATCAAAAGTGCGTTTATGAGCTTTGCCATAGTTGACTTACCCGAGCCGTTATGACCTAAAACACACGTAAATTGACCATCATAAAAATCCAGATTAATATCTTTAATTACACTTTCTTCAGCTTCATCATATGAAAAACTGACATTTTTAAATTCAATTATCTTATCCATATTTATTTTGTCCAAACAGCTGTTGACCCACAAGGCAATACAAGCCCCGTCTGTGTAACAGGTAAACCAATTTCATCTGCCTCTGCCTTACCACCAAAACGTTTTGCAACGGTAGTATTTAATATGTAACTCATAACAGCAGGTGAAACACCTGCAGTATATGAATTAATAAGAACTGCCAAAGAATCGTCTGTTAACAGCTCTTTGCATTGATCAACAAAGCCGTAAATTTCATTTTCTAATTTCCAGACTTCTCCACCGGGACCTCTGCCGTATGATGGTGGATCCATAATGATTATGTCGTACTTATTGCCACGTCTTATTTCGCGTGCAACGAATTTCATACAATCATCAACGATCCAACGAACAGGACGATCCTGTACGCCTGTAGAAACTGCGTTTTCCTTACCCCACTGAACCATACCCTTTGATGCATCAACGTGACAAACGGAAGCACCTGCTTTAAGTGCACTTATGGTAGCAGCACCGGTATAACCGAAAAGGTTAAGCACTTTGACATCCTTACGTCCGCTTTGTGAGATTATTTCACGGACAAGATCCCAGTTGCAAGCCTGTTCAATGAAAACACCTGTATGCTTAAAGCCCATTGGCTTAAGGTTAAAGGTAAGATCTCTGTAGCCTATTTGCCATACTTCAGGAATCTTCTTGTAAAACTGCCATGCTCCTCCACCCTGATTGGAACGGATATATCTTGCATGAGCATTTTTCCAAAGCCTATTATCTCTTTTAGTGTTCCAAAGAGCTTGTGGATCAGGTCTGATTAAAAGTATGTCACCCCAACGCTCAAGCCTTTCACCATCGGAGCAATCTATAAGCTCATAATCTTTCCAACCATCAGATACGCGCATTAAATTAACCTCTCTCTAATAACCTCTGCAAGCTCTTGTGCAAGAAGGTTTATTCTTTCTTCATCTTTTCCCTCAAGCATTACACGAACAAGTGGTTCTGTGCCTGAAACGCGCACAAGAACTCTGCCCTCATCACCCAGTTCTTTTTCAACTGAAGCGATTGCATTTTCAATTTCTTTATCGCGAGGGAATTTTACTTTACCAAAATCTGAAACACGAACATTTACAAGCACCTGTGGAAATACCTGCATTACGTTTGCTAATTCTGAAAGCTTTTTACCTGTTTCTTTCATTATACAAAGAAGCTTCAAAGCTGACAGCTGACCGTCACCTGTAGTTGCGTGGTCAAGAAAAATAAGGTGTCCCGACTGCTCGCCACCGATTGAATGTCCGTTCACAAGCATATTTTCAAGAACGTACCTGTCTCCTACTTTTGTTTTTTCACATTTAATGTTATTTTCTTCACAGAACTTAAAAAAGCCCATATTACTCATTACGGTGACAACTGCAGTGTCGTTTTTCAGCTTACCCTTATCTTTAAGATATTTAGCAAAAATAGCGATAAGCATATCACCATCCACAACACTGCCATTTTCGTCCACTGCCAGGAATCTGTCAGCGTCCCCATCAAAAGCAAGACCAACGTCGCACTTATTACGTACAACAAAATCCCGCAAAACTTCAAGGTGGGTAGAACCACACTTATTATTGATGTTTGTACCGTTAGGATGTGAAGCCACAAAGAAACAATCGTCACACAATTTCATAAATAATTCAGGTGCAGTAACTGATGCTGCACCATTCGAACAGTCAACAGCTATTTTCAAACCACTGATGTCCATAATGTCGTATTCAGCAAGATCATTTTTTGCAATGCTGTACAAATACTTAACATAGTCGGCTGCTGCCGTTCTGGAACGTTTGATTCGCCCCACTTCGCCACCGACTTTAACAGGTGGAATTTGGGACTTATCAAGAATGATACTTTCTATTTCTTCTTCTATTGCATCAGGAAGTTTATATCCATTACCTTGAAAAATCTTGATGCCATTGTACTCACATGGGTTATGTGATGCTGAAATCATAATGGCTGCGTCATATCCGTATTTTCTTACAAGATATGCAACAGCAGGTGTCGGGATTTCTCCCAACAGATTTACGTCTGCACCAACAGAACAAAGTCCGGCAGCGATTGCAGATTCAAGCATTTGTGATGATGCTCTTGTATCCATTCCAATAAGCACCTTAGGTCTTTCTTTTGTCTGCTCGGTAAGAACCATTGCAGCTGCTCTTCCTATCTGCATAGCAAGTTCACAAGTTATTTCAGTATTTGCTACGCCTCTTGCACCGTCTGTTCCAAATAATCTACCCATACATTAGCCTCCGTTAATAAGATTCGAGTGTACCTTGTATGTTTTCTTCAGTAACAGGTGTGTAACCCATATGACTATATCCCGCAGGAGTAACCTTTCTACCTCTTGGTGTTCTTACTAAAAATCCGAGCTGCATAAGATATGGCTCATAAACATCTTCAATGGTAACTGCTTCCTCACCAATAAGGGCTGCAATTGTTTCAAGTCCAACAGGACCACCATTGTAGTTTTCAATCATTGCACGTAAAAGATTTCTATCCACAAGATCAAGCCCTAATTCGTCTATTTCCATACGTTCAAGTGCTTGCTGTGCAGATTCAACTGTAATGATGCCATTACCCATAACCTGTGCATAGTCTCTTGCACGTTTAAGCAATCTGTTTGCTATTCGTGGTGTTCCCCTTGAACGGGATGCTATTTCAAGCGCACCATCTTTAACTGCCTCTATGCCAAGAATATTTGCACTTCGTTGTACAATTCGGGAAAGCTCCTCAGGTGAATATAATTCAAGTCTGAGAATAACACCGAAACGGTCTCTGAGTGGTGCAGAAAGTTGACCTGCACGAGTTGTAGCACCAATAAGCGTAAACCTTTTTAAATCAAGTCTTATTGAACGCGCAGAAGGTCCTTTACCGATAATGATATCTAGCGCAAAGTCCTCCATTGCAGGATACAAAACCTCTTCTATGCTTCTTGAAAGACGGTGAATTTCATCAATAAAAAGAATATCACCATCGTTAAGGCTTGTAAGCAAAGCAGCAAGATCACCCGGTTTTTCAATTGCCGGACCTGAAGTAACACGAATTTGTACACCCATTTCGTTTGCAACTATACCTGCAAGAGTAGTTTTACCCAAGCCCGGTGGCCCATACAAAAGAACGTGATCTAATGATTCTTTTCTTTTTTTAGCTGCTTCAATATAAATCTTTAAATTTTCTTTTGCTTTTTCCTGACCAACATATTCTTCAAGGCTATGTGGTCTTAAAGAGGTTTCGATGTCGTTGTCGTCGGTTATGTATTCCGGAGCAATAACTCTTTCCTCATCAGCAATGAAAAAATCATCCATAATTTATCTCCTCAAAAACGTAAGGTCATATTTTTTAATGCATTTTTTATAAGCTCTTCTACGGAAAGTGAAGGTGAAAGCTTGCTTACAGCAACCGATGCCTCTGTCTGAGAATATCCAAGAGCAGTAAGTGCTGCAATTGCCTCTGCGGTGTTAGAAACATTATTTACTGAGTTCACAGCACTGGATACCATGCTGCTTTCTTCAGAAATAAAGCTAACACCTGCAATTTTGTCTTTAAGCTCCATAATAATTCTTTGGGCAAGCTTAGGACCAACACCGTTTGCTGCAGTAATTGCTTTTGTGTCACCGGAAGAAACGGCAACAGCAAAGCTGTCAGGAGTTAATTGAGAAAGAATTGCCAACGCTGCCTTTGGACCAACACCCGAAACACTTATAAGAAGCCTGAAAGCATCGAGCTCCTGTTCAGTGAAAAAGCCGAATAAATCCAGTGCATCCTCACGCACGTTGAGATGTGTAAAAAGAGTTATTTCATCGTTATTATTCTGGCGAACGCTTTGCAAGGTGTTCATTGTTGTGAAGCATTTAAACCCTACCCCACCACAAGCTATTGCAACGCTTTGTTCGTCTGCATGAAGTACTTTACCGGTAAGACTGTAAAACATTTCAGCCCCTCCTGTTTATGTTGTTAAGAATTAAAGAATCACTTGAATGTCCGTGACATATTGCAAGGGCAAGCGCATCGGCAGCATCGTCAGGCTTTGGGATTTTATCAAGATGGAGAAACGTCTTTGTCATTTCCTGAACCTGGGTCTTTTCTGCACGACCATAGCCTACCATACTTTGTTTAACCTGCAAAGGAGTATATTCAAACAACGGCACACCAGCATTTTCAACTGCAAGGACAATTACGCCCCTTGCCTGTGCAACGTCAATGGCAGTTTTTTGGTTGGTATTGAAGTACAGTCGCTCTATGCTGACTGCATCGGGCTTGAATTTATTTATAAGCTCTGTAATATCGTCGTAAATTTTCTTCAACCTGCTGTTAAAGGGCATATCTTTATCTGTAGTGACGGCACCATAACCTATAAGGGAAAAATTGTTTTTTTCGTAACGAACAATTCCACAACCGACTATTGCATAACCCGGGTCAATACCTAAAATTACCACACATTCACCACCTATAGACACACTTACAGATTTTCGAGATATTATACCATATAAGTATATAAAATATCAACTATTTATATGTAATAATTAATAATATGTTCATTTGTTTTAAATATATTGATTTTATGTAAATGAATTGCTATAATTGGGTAAAATACGGTATTTTAGTTTCGAAGGAGACTTTTTATGAAATTCAGAGATAAAAACAATATTGTTCTTGCAATATCAGCATTTCTTGTTGTACTTGCAGTTATAATTGCTGTTGTTGCTACAACGGTTGAAAAGAAAAGAGTAACCTCACAAACAACAGAGGCTCCCGTTGTTCAGACAACAAACAAAAAAGCACCTGCTACAACAAAAACTGACGCAGTTACACCTGACGAGAGTGCCCCTGTTGAAAGCACTCAGGCAGTTGTTGACACAAACAACGTACCAGGTAAATATATTGTCATCACCCAGGAAGATCCATTAGCAATGAGAAGTAACCCTGATGCAGACAGTCAAAGAATTTCCGAGTTACCTAAGGATTCTGAAGTAACTGTTCTTGCAACGTACGACAACTGGGCATACGTTGCAAAGGATGATGTTAACGGTTGGGTAAAGAAGGATTTTATTAAGCTCTCCGAAAAAGCAGAAGCACCTGAACACGCTACAGGCAAATATACAATCAACACAGAAAGTGACGCCCTCGGCATGAGAAGCAAGCCTGACTCAAATGCCGAAAGAGTCGGTGAAATTGCCAAAGGCAAGGAAGTTGACGTTTTGACAGTATGTGGTGATTGGGGCTTCATTAAGGTTGACGACACTTATGGTTGGGCTTCAATTGAGTTTATGAAAAAGAACTGATATGTATATATGTAACGATTGTCCAAGAAAATGTAACGCCAAAAGAAAAGCTCTTGCCGATTCAGGTAAGGGCTTTTGCAATATGGGTGAAAACCCTGTCATCGCAAGAGCCGACCTTCATTTTTGGGAAGAACCACCTATAAGTGCTCAAAATGGTAGTGGCACCATTTTCTTTTCCGGATGTAACCTTCAATGTATTTTTTGTCAGAATGAAAAAATAAGCCGAGGTAAATTTGGCAAGGAAATCACTGTAAATGAATTAAAAAACATATATCAAGAGCTTATAAACAAAGGTGCACACAACATTAACCTTGTAACACCTTCACATTTTACAGATGCCATTGTAAAATCTCTTGATGTTCCACTTTCTGTACCGGTTGTGTATAACTGTGGTGGTTACGAAGCTATTGAAACACTTAAAAAGCTTGATGGGTTAATTGATATTTATATCCCCGATTTAAAATATGTGGATAACACCCTCGCCAAAAAATACTCAAAAGCTCCCGATTATTTTGAAACTGCAACAAAAGCTATCAAGGAAATGCACAAGCAAGTGGGAAATTACATTATTGACGACAATGGTGTCATGAAGAAAGGCGTCATTATCCGTCACCTGATATTACCAGGACAGTTAGAAAACACTAAAGGTGTAATAGATTGGATTAAAGAAAGTTTCAAGCCCGGTGAGGTTTTATTCAGCCTTATGAGTCAGTTTACACCGATACCCTCTTGTAACATTGATTCACTGAACAGACGCCTTAAACAAGAGGAATATGACATTATTGAAGATTATTTATACGAATCAGGGATTGAAGATGGATTTATGCAGGAGCTATCCTCAGCCTCCGAGGAATATGTTCCACCATTTAATTTAGGCAATAAAATCCCATAAAACTGTAACCAAATATCATCTTTCTCATAATATGATAGTGAAGTTTAAGAATTGCTAACTTCAAAATCAATATTAGGAGGAAGATGTATGTCTGATAACAAAAGCCTTCAGGGTTTTGATCTCCATCACGTAAAAGAGGCAATCTGTATTGACACAAACAGAGTTTACGACTCCTGCGCCGACAAGGATTGTCTTGCTGATTTAAGGGTTTACCTTACAGATTGCGCACAACACGTTTTAGATAATGCAAGCACTGTGCGTGCAAAATCGGCAGAAATACTTAACTGCATTATCGAAGTTGAAAAAGTTCCTTTCAACAAGGGTTGTTACTCTGTTGACCTTACCTTTTTTGTTAAGGTATGTCTTGATGCATTAACATGCCCTACAGCACCTGCAACAACCATTGAAGGTCTTGTGACGTTTGGTAAAAAATGCATTCTTTATGGCAGTGAAGGAAACGTAAAAATATTTACATCCAATTATATTCCTGACGGGATTGACGACCAGAATTTAATGTGTAACTCCAACCCTACTGCAAAGGTTCAATGTGTTGACCCTATTGTGCTTGATGCACAGATTTGTCGAGTATGTGACTGCTGCAGCACCTTGGGTGAAAGTTGCGACTCATTACCACGCAATATCTGCCGTTGTTTTGAAGGCACCTTCTGTTGCAATTGCGAAAAGGTAATTAAGGTTACCCTTGGAATATTTACAATCATTCAGCTTGAAAGAGACGTACAGATGCTGATTCCTGCATACGATTTCTGCATACCAACAAAAGAGTGCTGCTGTGACACAGAAGACCCTTGTGACACATTCAAGCGTATAAGCTTTCCTGTTGATGAATTTTTCCCACCTAACACGAAAAACGACTCCTGTACTCATCCATTCAACCCAAATGGCAAATGTGGTTGTTAACAACATACGCAAAAAGACGGAAATTCCAGAAGAATTTCCGTCTTTATTTTTTGAAGCTCGAAGTTTATTTCATACCGATTAAGCGATCTATTATATCTGAATAAAGCGCGCCCGGATCGTCTAAAAATCCGTCTTTGAGCTGTTCTGCTTGCAAAACATCTGCCACATTCAATGTCAAGGAAAGCATTGTTTCACCCAACGATTCTATTTCAAAAGTAACGTTACAGCCATCCTCAAGTTTTTCGATTGTTACCTTATTCTCTCTTTCAGAACGTGCTCTTGAAACAATATTCAAAGCAGTTTTCACTGCTCTTTCACGAACACCCGGAAGAAGATTTTTTTCAAGCTCAAGGGCACTGTTGCCACCTACCTCTGAAACAACAAGGTGTGGTTTACCCACATATTCCTGCTCCAAAATGGTACCTGTTTTCAAGAGCTCATCAATAGCTGAATTGGTATCAAAAAAATTAACGAGTCCCGTTTTTTGCATAGCATCACAAATCTGTGTCCTTGTCATTGGTATTTTAACAGATTTGAGAATATAACAAACAAGAATTTTTATATCAAGCATATTGCGCAAGCCACCAAAATCAATACCACTTGCGAATGCGTCAAATTTTTCCATATGATCACTTCACTTTAATTTTATAACTGTATTTTATCACTGGTAAAAAAATAAATCAATTAAATTTCTTTAAATTTTCTATTACTTTTTCGCGCACTTCACCCGCAAGGTAAAGAGAGCCAACCAAAAGAAAAGCGTCGTCTTTTTTTAAATTTTCAAAAACGTAATCCACACCACGTTTTGCCTCATCTATGGCGTTTACCCTTCGGCAGTATTTACTTGCAATTTTTGAAAGTTCGCCGGCAGACATAGCACGAGGATTTTCAGGCGTAACACAAACAACTTCTGTACACTTACTAAAAAGCGGCTTCAAAGAGCTTTCAACAGCCTTATCTCCCATCATCCCTGCAAGGACATACACCTTTCTCCCGTCGTTCAAAACAGGCTTTATAGCCTCAAAAAAAGCCTTTGCGCCATCCTCGTTGTGACCACCGTCAAGAACCACTAACGGACTTTTACATAAAACCTCAACACGAGCAGGGACAGCAGTTTTTTTGATGCCATTTTTCACGTTACCTAAGGATATGTTGAACTGTTTTTCTAAAACCTGACACGCTTCAATGACACACGTCATATTTTTGACCTGATGAGCACCGGGCATAGTAACGTGATATTTTTCACCTTTATAGTTAAACTCGGTACCAAAAAGGTCCGTTTTTACTATTTCAACAAGTCTTTCGTCAGGGATTATCAACCTACATTTGTTTTTAGCTGCCGTTTCTTTTATAACCTTTAACGCACCTTCAGGTTGACCAAAAGAAGCAACAACGCTACCATTTTCCTTAATTGTGCCACATTTTTCAAAGGCAATTTCTTCTATTGTTTCACCTAGAATCGCCGTATGGTCAAGAGAGAGCGATGTAATAACGTTTACAACAGGAGTAGCAATAACGTTAGTTGCATCAAGTCTGCCACCAAGTCCGACTTCAAGCACTACAATATGGCAAGAAAGGTCTTTAAAGCAAAGAAAAGCAGCAGCCGTCAAGGCTTCAAATTCGGTTATAATTACACCGTCAGCTTCAAGTTTTTCCACAGCTGATTTCACCTTGCACACATTCTCAGCAAAGAGTGATTTGTCAACAGGTTTACCATTAAACTGCACTCTTTCAAGAAACTCACAAACGTAAGGTGACGTATATAAACCTACATTGTACCCTGCATCCACCAAAACGTTTGAAATTGCCGTTGACGTAGAGCCCTTACCATTTGTACCTGCAACGTGAACAAACTTAAGCTCTTTTTCAGGATTACCTAAAAAATGCAACAAGGCATTCATCCCGGAAAGACCGGGACGAATACCAAATTTGAGTAATGAATGAATATAATCTACTGCTTCAATATAATTCATTTGAGTTTCTGTATACTTTCTTCAAGCATTGAAATTTTTGCTTTATGCTTCTCCTGTGCCTCGCGCTGCTGTGCAACAACTGCTTCAGGAGCTTTTGCCATAAAGCCAGGATTGTTAAGCTTGTTTTCAACAAACTGAAGGTCTTTCTTAGCAGCATCAAGCTCTTTCTGAAGTCTTGCTTTTTCTGCTTCAAAGTCAATAAGCTCATTAAGAGGAATGAAGATTTTTGCAGATTCTGTAATAACAGAAACACTGCCTTCAATTTCGAAATTATCGCCAACTTCAACGTCAGATGCAGAAGCAAGTCTATTCATAAACACACTGCCGTTTTTGAAGTCTTCTGTGTATTTTGTTGCAATATAAAGCTTTGCTTTCTTTGAAGGTGGTACGTTCATTTCTGCACGACGGTTACGGATTGCCTTAATTGCAGACATAACGCGCTCCATAGCTGCTTCTTCTGCAGGGAAATTAAGTGCTTCGTCATACTTACACCACTCAGAAATCATAATTGATTCACCATCGTGTGGAAGAGCAAGCCAGATTTCCTCTGTAATGAAAGGCATAAATGGATGAAGAAGCTTAAGTGTATTTGACATTACGTAAACAAGAACTGCCTTTGCTGTCTTTTTGCCCTCTTCATCGTCACCATTAAGACGGATTTTTGCAATTTCAATATACCAATCACAGAACACGTCCCAAATGAAGTCATAAAGGTTCTGCACAGCAATACCAAGCTCGAAATTTTCAAGAGAGTTCTGTACAGCTTTAACAAGCTTGTTGAACTGGCTAAGAATCCATTTATCTTCAGTAGCAAGGTTCGCAGGAATGTGTGGTGCAGGCTCGTCCTCATCAAGATTCATAAGAATGAAACGGTTTGCATTCCAAAGCTTATTAGCAAAGTTACGGCTAGCCTCAATTTTCTCCGGAAGGAAACGCATATCGTTACCAGGACTGTTACCTGTAGCAAGAGAAAATCTGAGAGCATCTGCACCGTACTGATCAATAATCTCAAGTGGATCTACGCCGTTGCCTAGAGATTTGGACATTTTTCTACCCTGTGCATCACGAACAAGACCATGAATAAGAACTGTATCAAATGGAACCTGATCAGTATATTCAAGAGCAGAGAAAATCATTCTGGAAACCCAGAAACCGATAATATCGTAACCTGTAACGAGGGTATTTGTTGGATAATAATGCTTTAAGTCTGCAGTTTCATCAGGCCAGCCTAACGTTGAGAATGGCCAAAGAGCTGAAGAGAACCATGTATCGAGTGTATCCTCATCCTGTGCAAGATGCGCACTGCCACACTTTGGACAAGCTGTAACAGGGGTTTTAGAAACAATTGTTTCACCACAATCATCACAATACCACGCAGGAATTCTGTGTCCCCACCAGAGCTGACGGGAAATACACCAGTCGCGAGTACCATTCATCCAGTTAAGATAGTTCTTTGTAAATCTTTCAGGAATAAACTTTGTTTCGCCCTTTTCAACCGCTTCAATAGCAGGCTTTGCAAGAGGAACCATACGAACAAACCACTGCTTTGAAACCATTGGTTCAATTGTGCTATGACAACGGTAGCAAGTACCAACCTCATGCTTGAGTGGCTCAATTTCCTTAATGTAGCCACCTGCTTTAAGATCTTCAAGAATAGCTTTTCTTGCTTCCATTGTTGTCATACCTGCATACTTGCCACAATCAAGTACCTCAGGCTCGTTCTCTGTTGCTCTGCCACTTGCTCTGAGTTCGTCAGCAATGCGCTTATCTTCTGCGCCTGTAAGACGACCATCGTAAGTAAATGTACGAACAATAGGAAGATTACATCTCTGACCAACTTCAAAGTCATTAGGGTCGTGAGCAGGCGTAATTTTAACAACACCTGTACCCTTTGTCATATCTGCATGCTCGTCGCAAACAATCGGAATCTCTTTATTGAGTAATGGTAAGATTACATGACAACCGTGAAGATGCTTGTATCTTTCATCTTCAGCGTTAATAGCAACAGCAGTATCACCAAGCATTGTTTCAGGACGTGTTGTAGCAAGTTCAAGCTTTTCGCCCGTTTCCTTAACAGTGTAAAGAAGGTGCCAGAAGCTACCATCCTTTTCCTCATACTCAACCTCTGCGTCAGAAATTGATGTATTACAGCAAGGGCACCAGTTTACCATACGGTTGCCTCTATAGATTAAATCCTTCTTGTAAAGACGACAGAAAACCTCGTTAACAGCCTTGCTGCAGCCCTCGTCAAGTGTAAAGCGTTCTCTGTCCCAGTCACAGGATGAGCCAAGCTTTTTAAGCTGTTCTACAATTCTGCCACCATACTGCTCTTTCCATGCCCATGCTCTTTCAAGGAAACCATCTCTGCCAAGGTCTTCCTTGGTAACACCCTCTGCGCGCATTGTTTCAACGATTTTTGCTTCTGTAGCAATTGACGCATGGTCTGTACCCGGAAGCCAAAGGGTGTCATAGCCTGACATTCTTTTCCAACGGATGAGAACGTCCTGCAAAGTATTGTCAAGTGCATGTCCCATATGAAGCTGACCGGTAATGTTCGGTGGTGGGATTACAATTGTATATGTAGGCTTGCCCTCTTCACATTTCGCGTGAAAATATTTACCATCAAGCCATGATTTGTATATGCGATCCTCAACGTTTTTAGGATCATATTTTGTTGCGAGCTCTTTCTTCAAAAGAAGTCCCCCTTAATATATTCTTTGTTTCTTTGCATAGAAACTCAATTTACACGCTATTATCACATATTATCAATCAATTGTCAATGATACAGAAGTATGATTTTTACTAAATTATGTTATTATAATAATATTTCAGATAAAACATCCCGTATTTTTTCTAAATTAGTAAAACACTTGATTTTTACCAAATTTTATAATATAATTATCCAAAGAAATATACTCGAAAAGGAGTTTTGAAAATGTCACCTGCACTTAAAGAAAGAAGTTTTTTCTCATACGTTGTGCTTAGCATTCTTACGTTAGGCATCTATTCAATTGTTTTCTGGACAAAGCTTTCAAAGGAAGTTAACACACTTTGCGAGGGCGACGGCAGAAAAACAATGAAATATGTTTACTGTTTCCTTCTTAACATTGTTACAGTAGGTATCTTCGGTTTTGTTTGGAAATTCAAGCTTCAGGAAAGACTCAGAGCAAACGCTGCACGTTACGACCTCAGATTCAGTGAAAGTGGTGCACTTGTTGTAGTTCTTGCACTTCTTACAGGTCCATTCGTTTCACAGTACGTTATTGTTAAAAACCTTAACAAAATGATTGCATCATTCAACGAATATAACGGTCTTGAGCCTGAAGTTGACGATGTTTTCGCTGACGAGGTTGAAGCATAATTCATTTTTTAAAAGCATTAAACACTCTCCGTTTTTGGAGAGTGTTTTTTTATGGCATATTTTACTAAATTTTCACATAACTCTATGAAAACCCAAAAGATTCTTTACGCTTTTTATAATTATGATTGATCTATAGAGTCTTTGTATAATTAATAAGAGTCATATTTCTTCTATTATCAATCATTATTACTCAAGAAAATTACATACACATTGAAAATTCAACATTTTTATAATATAATAATAAAAATATTTGGAGTTGGTTGTATGGAAAACAAAATATATTGTCTACCGATTAAAACACCTAACAGAATTGTTGAATTAGAAATTCATCACACTGTGGTTAATAAAGATGATGAAAATATGAGTGTCACCATTTCAACAATTGTTCAAGAGGAAAACCATTCATATCAAACCGAAACAACCGAAGAAGCTCTAATTTTACTCGCAAAGAATCTGCCTGAAAAGTGGCATATAAGATCTTGTATTTCCTGTCGCTATGGCCATTTCTGTCCCGTGGGCAATTCTGATAATGAACTGTTTTGTATAACAGAATTCACACCGAAAGAGCCTCGTGATTTATGGCATGTTACAGAGAATGAGGAGGAGCGAAAAACCAGAAGTCGTACACTATTTGATTGTTGTGACCACTACAAAGAACAAGCCGAAGATTATTTTACATATAGTGACTACTATTATGAGGTGACGAAATGAAAATACATGGTGTAAAGCGCGAATGGTCTCACCCGATTTTTTGTATGAAAAAGCATTATTGCCCCTATTGTAATGAGAGGTTAGAAAAAACGAAAACGGAAACGGTTGTTAATTCAAAATCGGAAGAAGCAAATAACTATGATTTTTCAAATGGTGATGGCTTTTTAGTCGGAAATATAAAATTTATTCGAACTGTTTTTCGTTGCAACAAATGTGATAAGACCTACACCATAAAAGAAGTTAAAGAAAACGACATCGCCATCAACCGATGGAAGTGATAGGAGAGGCATATGGAAGATATTTTAGAGCTCATTCTTTCAATACTGTTTATGCCGTTTGAATCTAAATACGACAACTTAAAAAATAAAATCAACAAAATATCGAGCAAGGCATTAAAAGTCTTCTTAAAGGTATTGCTTATATTGATTCCACTTTCATTAATATTTGGATTGTGTTGTTTGTGCAGTTACATATTTAGAGGATATTGGATATAACAAAAGGACTATGACATTTCGTGTGTCATAGCACTTTAAAATAATTTGCACCAAGTTTGCACCAAAGCAAAAAACAAGACATAAACAAAACCCCGAAAACCGTGATGGTTTCGGGGTTTTTGAATACTCTGTAAGATAAGTGATTATCTCTTTGAGAACTGTAGCGACGTTAAGAAAACAGTCCTGTGGACTGTTTTTAGGAGCTACCACAACGACGATAGTCGTGAGGACCACCACAGTTCTTCTATAAAAAACAACTCCCTGCCATATGACAAGGAGTTGGAAATATACAAAGAAACAATTATCTCTTTGAGAACTGTGGTGCACGACGTGCGCCTTTGAGACCGTATTTCTTTCTTTCTTTCATTCTTGGGTCACGAGTAAGGAGACCTGCTTTTTTGAGGATTGGACGTACATCGTCTTCTGACTGAAGAAGAGCACGAGCAATACCATGACGGATAGCGCCAGCCTGACCTGTAACACCGCCACCATTTACACGGCAAACAACGTCGTATTTCTCAAGGCTCTCTGTAAGAGCAAGAGGCTGACGAACGATGAGCTTGAGTGTTTCAAGACCGAAATAATCGTCGATATCTCTGTCGTTGATTGTTACTTTACCTGTACCTGGATAAACACGTACACGAGCAACTGATTTTTTTCTTCTACCTGTTCCGTAGAAATATGCTTTACTTTCGTACATAATTATTGCCTCCTCCCTTAAAATTCTCTAACGATAGGCTTCTGAGCTGCCTGTTCGTGCTCTGCACCTGCATAAACACGAAGACGAGCCATAGCTGCTCTACCAAGAGTGTTATCTGGGAGCATACCCTTAACGGCTTTCTGAACTGCGAATTCTGGTTTTTCCTTCATGAGGATACCATACTTAACAGATTTCATATTACCTACGTAGCCTGTGTGATGATGATAATATTTGTCCTCAAGCTTGTTGCCTGTGAGAACAACCTTTGCAGCATTGATGATGATAACACTATCGCCACAATCTGCATGTGGAGCGAATGTAGGTTTGTGCTTACCACGAAGAAGAACAGCAGCTTCAACAGCAACTTCGCCGAGAGTTCTGCCTTCTGCGTCAAGAACGTACCACTGACGCTCAGTTTTGCCTTTTGGCATATAAGTAGACATAACAGTTACCTCCGTAATAGTTTCGGGACATAAATACCCCGCATTGCCTTGATATATTATCACAGCAATACGGAGTTGTCAACACTTTTTTTGATAAATTTTTATATATTAAACGCTATCTCTCTTATTCTCGTTTTTTCTCGTTTTTTCATATGTTTTTCTCGCGTGCTATTTTTGAAATAATATACAATAATTGCACTTTTTATTTGGCAAGTTTGCTATAATCCTTAACTACCTGAACGCTTCTCTTTCTTCTTTTTCTGCGTTTACGGTTGTTCTTTGTTCCGAACACAACCACAAGAACAGCAACTATTACAACAACAAGAATGGTCACAAAAACTTTAGATGACATAAGCTTTTCAACCCAGCTAAACATTGCCCAAAGATAGTTTTTCTTGACGGTCTGTTGTGCAACAAGATTAACGTCCGTAACCTTAATACCTTTATAATAAAGAGATGCTCTACCTACTGCATCCCCTTCTTTTATTGGTGAGTCAACAGCTTCAGGGAAATCTTCCGGGAATTTAACCGTAAGATTATCAATATCAATATCCTTGTGCACAACTGCAACAATATCGCCATCCGGCACAACTGCGACGTAGTCGGCACCTCTGCCAAACTTAACTGCAACCTCACCTACGTTGTAGGTTTCATCTGCAAGTACTTTGAGTTTTATATTATTAAACGCCCACCTTAACAGATATCTGCAAGTAATAAATGCCGTGTTTCTTGCCTCACCTGCATCATAATAGTCGTCTGTACCTCTCATTGCAATAGCAATGAATTTGTAGCCATCCTTTTCTGCACTTGAAATAAGGCACGTACCTGCCTTGTCGGTTGTGCCTGTTTTAAGACCTATTGCCTCATCGTAATAATAGTAGGAATAGTCGTTCAACAGGGCATTGGTATTGTAGAGATATCTGTTGTCCTCAAACTTATTTGTAGGTGGCATTGTTTTGCCATACTTGGAGGATATTTGTCTTATATGCTCGTTTTTCAACGCTTCTTTTGAGATAAGATACATATCCGACGCAGTTGTCTGATTCTGAGTTTTACCATCAAAGCCTTCAATTTCTTCATTATCAAGACCATGAGGGTTTACAAAGAAGGTGTTTTTACAACCCAATTTTTTGCAATACTCGTTCATTTCATCAACGAAGGCTTGTACATCCCCACCACCATAATGTTCTGCAAGAACAACTGCTGCATCGTTAGCACTAGGAAGGAAAAGTGAATACAAAAGCATTTCAAGTGGCACAACCTCATCAGCTATTAAGCCCACAATAGAGCTACCTGTGCCAAGAAGACTGTCGACAGCTGCTTTTGAACAGGTTATTTGTGTATCAAAGCTGTCGCCCTTAGACAACACAACAAGGGCAGCAACAATCTTCGTTAAGGACGCTGGTGCAGTTACCATATCGGCATTCTTACTGTAAATGACTGTATCTGTATCTGCATTTACAAGAAGTGCTATTTCCGACTCGTACTCGGGTGCATCAATATCGTAGCAATCACCTATTGTTTTTACTGCATCATCCTCTTCACCCTCTGCAAAACCTACTACCGAAAAGGTTGGAAGAAGCATTAATATAGAAATTATAAAAATTAGTAATTTTTTCATAGACATTCACCGATAAATGTTATAGAATAATAGATATATATTTTGTGTTTAAGCAACTATGATTGCATTATATCATTTTATTCGACAAAGTTAAATAGAATTTTGCAAAAAAGGAGAACAAAAATATGGTTTTTGTTACCGGAGATACACACGGAGACCCCAACCGTCTTTCTAAAAAATTCCTTTCATGTCTTAACGAGGGTGACACGTTAATCGTTTGTGGTGACTTTGGCTTTATATGGGACAAATCAAAGGCAGAGCAAAAGTTTCTGAAAGCGCTCTCTAAAAGAAAATACAACATTTGCTTTATAGATGGCACTCACGAAAATTTTGATCTGCTCAACGGCTACCCTCTTACCACATGGAATGGAGGCAAGGTACATCAGATTTCCGACAATATTTACCACCTTATGCGTGGTCAGGTGTTTGAAATTGATGGTCTTAAAATATTCACTATGGGTGGTGGCGAAAGCCCTGACCTTGACGCAAGAATTGACGACAACCCTTGGTTGAAATATGAAATTCCGTCTAAAGAGGAGCTTCTTGAAGGTGCCACTAACCTTGAAGCACACGATTGTAAAATTGACGTAATCATTACACACGAGCCGTCATCAACAATAAAGGGCTTCCTTAAATTAGGTGAAAGCGAGGCTGTACGAGTTACAACACTTAATGCTTACTTTGATGAGCTTTCCAAATGCAGTGAATTCAAGCGTTGGTTCTTCGGTAGCCTTCATTTAGACAAATACATTTCCAACACCTACATTGGCGTACACAAGGCTGTTGTTAATGCACACACTGGCGAAAGAATTGCCTTCAACTAAACAAAAAACCAATCGGTTAGCTGAGTTAATCAGTACCGATTGGTTTTTATTTTTCAGAGTTTATTTGTCGTTTACGTACAGTCTTTCTTCAGGCTTGAGTGGTGGATTAAGACCTGCACAAACCTTTTGAACAAGTTTTTCGCGTTCTGCCTCAAGGTCGTCACTTTCCAAATAATATGGCTCGTGGAAGGTAATTGAAATTCTGCCTACTATCGGAATGTATTTGCCATTAATTGTAAATGGAACAATAGGACATCCTGTATCGTGCGCCATTTTTATTGCACCCATTTTGAACGGAAGAATTCTGATTCCCTCAGGTTTAATAATGGTTGCCTCAGGATACAATGCAATAAGTGCACCTGCCTTAAGGTAATCCTCTGCAGCTTCAAGGGCAGCATGGTCCTTTCTTTGACGGTGAACAGGAATAACACCTGCTTTTGTAAAAAGGAAATTCGTGAACTTGTACTTAAATATTTCGTACTTACCTAAAAAGTGAACACATCTTCTTGTACCTGAGCCTACACAAAACGGATCAAGAACGAAAACGTGGTTACCGGCAAGCACTGCCCCACCTTCCTTGGGAATGTTTTCTTTACCTTTAACTCTTGGCCAGAAAACGACATAAAAAATCATTTTCAACAAGGGTCTTAAAGCCCAATAAATTGTAGGTGAAACGTATTTTCTTTCTGCTTTACTTTTTTTACTCATCAGTATCCTCCTGAATACACTACACTTCTGAATTCCATAGTATAGAGTAGCATATTTTTGTTTTTCATTCAAGCAACATAGCTAAAGCCCAAATTTTACATAATTAAACCGTAAAATAATCCGGGTACTGTGTTAATACGTTCTTTTTGACAAGGCCGAAAACCATCCATCCCTCCTCAGAGGTACAATTATAATGGTCACCACCTACAAGTCTACCGTCTGTGTAACTGATTTTTCTTTCAGGCGCAAGACCGATATGATATATTTTTTCCAGATTATCTGCACTTTTTTCGTACTCTTTTTTCAACAAAGTACCTGTATTACCAAATTCAAGAACATAGTTCGTTCCACTATCAGGCACAGAATAAATTGCAACAAGTGAAGCAGGATCCAGATCATATTCGTTGGCAATGAGCCTTATAAATTCGTTATTAGCCCTATCCGACAAGAAATTTTCACCATTTTTGTCAGGCAATACAACACCACCGATGTTCGTTGCTTCAAACAGAACTGCAATCGCATCTTCAACAGAAACGTTACCGTCGCTATTCATATCTGCAATGCCAGGCTTTGCTGCAACAATCCCCGCTGCCATTTTCAATACGCGCTGAGCATCTTCTGTGGTGACTGTACCATCACCATCAACGTCACCAAGAAGCACGTCTTCTGCTGATACGTTTACACAAACGCAACTGAAAGCCATTATCATACACAATATAAAAGATATGATTCTTTTCATATAATTTACATCCTTATTGTTTAAAAAATTTCACAAATGCTTTATATGCCATATACAAATCAAGCTTTGAAATAACCTCATATGGTGCGTGCATTGAAAGCACAGGTACACCAAGGTCAACAACGTCAACGTCAAGATTTGCGATATACTTTGCAACTGTACCGCCACCACCTGCGTCAACCTTGCCCAATTCACCGATTTGCCATACAACGTCATCTTCATCAAGCATTCTTCTGATTTTACCCATATACTCGGCACTTGCATCACTTGTGCTTGACTTACCTCTTGCGCCTGTATATTTAGTGATAACTACACCCTTATTCAAGAACGAAGTGTTGTTCTTTTCAAATACGGAATTAAAAGTCGGATCATATGCAGAATTAACGTCTGCAGACAAGCACTCACTTTTTGAAAGAACCTCAAACACGTCAAGTCCGTTCGCTTTTGCAAGGTATGCAATAAAGTTCTTCATATAGTCAGACTGAAGTCCTGTGTTACCGTCTGAGCCTGTTTCCTCCTTATCTGTAAGCACGCTTAAAACGGTATAATCAGGCTGTGAAACTGCAAAGGCTGCCATTGCTGCAGGGTATGCACAAACTCTGTCATCGTGACCATAAGAGCCTATAAGACCTCTGTCAAATCCTATGTCATCAGCCTTGAATGCAGGTACAACTTCAAGCTCTGCGCTCAAGAAATCTGCTTCCTTGATGCCGTACTTTTCGTTAAGTAAGCTTAAAACGTTAAGCTTTACAAGCTCACTGCCTTCGTCGTTTTTGAAAGGACGTGAGCCTACGATAACGTTAAGCTCTTCACCTGCTATGCCTTCAGAAAGGGTTCGTTTGCCCTGCTCTGCACCCAAATGTGGAAGAATGTCGGAAATAACAAACTTAGGCTCCCCTTCTTCTTCACCGATTTTCACTTCTACTTTGGTACCGTCTGCTTTGACAATAACACCGTGAAGTGCTAAAGGAATTGCAACCCACTGATATTTCTTAATGCCACCATAATAATGTGTTTTGAAAAGTGCAAGCTCATCACTTTCATAAAGTGGGTTTGGTTTCAAATCAAGTCTTGGTGAGTCAATGTGTGCAGCAGCAATTTTTACACCCTCTGTAAGAGGCTTTTTACCGATTACTGCAAGAATAATTGACTTTTCACGATTTACGTAGTAAACCTTGTCACCTGCTTTATATTGTTTATATGGCTCAAATTCAACAAACCCTTTTTCTTTTGCCTGTGCCACTACTGTAGCAGTTGCTTCCCTCTCTGTTTTTGATTCATTGAGAAAAAATTTATATCCTTCTGCAAAGCTATCTGCCTCGGCAATCACCTTTTCATCAACAACAGTGCAGCCGTGTTTTGGCTTGTAGCAAAGCTCTTTTTTCAAATCCTCAGCGTTCATAATATATCCTCCGTTAAGTTATATATAAATTCAATTTTTTTATCTCTTCATTCACATCGTATGGTGGATAATTGTTTATTACCACATCTGCTTTGGAAAGATAAAAATCATCTTCCTTCTGCCCATTCATACGTATAAGTGCATCCGTTTCAGACAAATTATCCCTTGCGATTATTCGTTCCTTTCGCACGTCAAATGGTGCATTCACAACAACAAGTAAATCGCATTCGTCGGCAAAGCCTGATTCGATAATGGCAGCAGCATCAACTATAACAACATCATACGTTATGAAAGCTTTTTCTACCTCTTTATGAATAAATTCATTTATTGCAGGATGTGTAATTGAATTAAGCCTTTTCGTGTTTTCTGGTGTAGAAAATGCTTTAGCTGCCAAGAGTTTTCTGTCAAGGCTTCCATCTGAATTAAGAACACCAGAAAAAGCGTCGTCAAGCTTTGAAAGCAACGTTTTATCTTCCACAAGAACTTTTCTTGCTACAACGTCACCATCTATTATATACACACCTTTGTCCTTCAAAATACTGCTTATTGTAGATTTACCCGAGCCTGTTTTTCCTGTAAGACCTATAAGCTTTTTTTCATCAAGGTCTATAACCTCAAATGCTGCTGCACGAAGAAGCCTATTTAAAACAGCAAGGTTGTCGTCGTTTTTATCGTCAGGACACCTTACGAAACAACGTGTAGCTTTGATTTCATCAAGATACCTTAACGAATCAAACAGCGCATGAGAGAGCTCTTTATAGTTATTGCTCAAGCCGTATTCAATAACCTTTGTGTTAATGCCCTTCCCTTCGCCACTAAAAACCATAGCATATGTATTTCCGTCATCCATAGCATTAACGTACTTACAGAATTTGTCGTAGCTACCCTTAACAACAACTACATTTGCATCAGGTGAATAATGCTTATACTTCATACCCGGTGAGGAAACCCTTTGGCCATCCTCAAGGGGCTTAAGCACAGCATCGTCTACCTTAACCTCACCTAAAACTGCTTTAAGCTGATTCAAGGTAATATTACCCGGTCTTAAAAGCTTTGGTACATCGGTTGCAAGTGTAACAACGGTTGACTCTACGCCTTCTTCACACTCTCCACCATCAATAATCATAGGTATTCTGCCCTTTAAATCATTAAAAACGTGTTGTGCTTTGGTAGGGCTTGGTTTACCCGAAAGATTAGCTGAAGGGGCAGCAAGAGGTAAGCCTGTTACCTTTATAAGCCTATTCGCGATAGGATGCTTTGGACACCTTACTGCAACTGTATCGAGCCCACCCGTAACACATTGGGGAACCTTTTCTGACTTAGGTAAAATAATTGTAAGTGGCCCCGGCCAATAGGCATCTGCAAGTTTTTTTGCATTTTCAGGGACGCAACTTACAAGGTCGTATATTTCATCAAAGCAAGAAATATGAACAATAAGCGGATTGTCCTGTGGTCTGCCCTTCGCTTCGAAAATGCGTTTTACTGCATCCTCCGAATAGGCGTTTCCTGCAAGACCATAAACAGTTTCTGTAGGGATACCCACAACCTGCCCGTCCTTTAAAAGACGAGCTGCTTCTTCATATTTCTCGTTGTTGTCAGTAACTGAGATTTTAATAAGCCTGGTTTCCACTACAATAATTCCTCTTTTAGTTTTGTTTTAATCTTTCTGCAGTGTCTGCAGTTATCAACGAATCTATAATTTCATCTAAATCACCATTCATTATAGCTTCGATTTTATATAAAGTAAGACCGATTCTGTGATCACTAACCCTTCCCTGTGGGAAGTTATATGTTCTTATACGTTCACTTCTGTCACCTGTACCTACCTGCGAACGTCTTTCATCGGCAATTTCTGCACTTTGTCTTTCACGTTCAGCCTCTAAAAGACGAGAACGAAGAATTTTCATTGCTCTTTCTCGATTTTTATGCTGACTACGTTCATCCTGACATTCAACAACAGTGCCTGTAGGCAAATGAGTAATTCTTATGGCTGACTCGGTCTTATTAACGTGCTGACCACCTGCACCACTTGAACGGTAGGTATCTATCTGAAGCTCGGTAGGATCAATTGCGATATCCACCTCTTCTGCCTCAGGTAAAACAGCAACTGTAACTGTTGACGTATGAATTCTGCCACCTGACTCTGTTTCCGGTACACGCTGAACACGGTGAACACCACTTTCAAACTTAAAGCGAGAGTATGCTCCTTCACCTGTTATCATAAAGCTGATTTCCTTAACGCCACCTAAACCGGTTTCATTAAGAGAAAGAACCTCAGGCTTCCACCCACGTCCCTCTGAATACATTGAGTACATTCTGAAAAGAGAGTGAGCAAACAATGCAGCTTCCTCACCACCTGCACCTGCACGTATTTCTATAATAACGTTTTTGTCGTCGTTAGGATCTTTTGGTAAAAGAAGTATTTTAAGCTCTTCCGAAAGCTCTGCAGTGCGTTCTTTGCACTCCTCCACTTCAAGCTCAAGCATTTCTTTAAGCTCTTTATCGGGATGTTCGGAAAGCATAAGCTTTGCTGCTTCACCATCGTTCACTGCCTTTTTATATTCCCTGAAAACCTCAACAATGGGTGTGAGGTTTTTGAGCTCTTTCATAAGATCTGCATATTTTTTCTGATCCGAAACAGTTTCAGGAAGACATAAAAGCTCGTTTACTTTTTCAAATCTGGTTTCAACGTGGGTTAATTTATCAAGCATCGGTATTCTCCCTGATTATTTTTTTAATATTCTTTTCAGCCTTGGAGCGAGGTATGAGAAATTCTCTGCCACAGCCCTGACA
>JAZUPI010000048.1:0-59588 GCA_045605085.1 Acutalibacteraceae bacterium | reverse complement strand
GGCAACGAAGCAATGCTTGACGGTATGGCAGACCGACTTGAAAAAGAACTTGGAAAGCCTGTTAAAACACTTGTGGCTACAGGTGGTCTTGCAAAAGAAATTGTTGCTTGTTGTAAAAAAGAGATAATTTTCAACAAGAACCTTGTTTTAGAAGGTCTTTTGACAATATACAAAAAAAATAAATAATTGGATTACTAAGTCAGGTTTACTTGATTTAATAATAAAAAATGCATTGTACCATAACGGACAATAGCAAAGGAGTTTTATTATGAAAAAGAAAGAAAAACTTGTTCGTCTTGTAATGTGTGCCCTTTTCTCGGCATTGATAGTCGTTATGACATTCACACCGTACCTGGGCTATATTTCAGTAGGTCCTATTGAAATAACCACGTTACACATCATCGCAATTTTCGGTGCCCTTGTATTAGGACCGAAATACGGTGCAATCGTAGGTGGCGTCTGGGGTCTTACTTGTATTGTAAGAGCAATACAGATGGGCTTTGCACCATTTGCAAACCCCATGGTTTCCCTTATACCTCGAATTCTCGTAGCAGTTGTTGCCGGTTGGGTTTTCATTGGGTTATCCAAAACCAAATGCCCAAAAGCAATTGCACTTGGAATTGCAACACTTGCAGGTACACTTACTAACACCGTTCTTGTTATAAGTGCACTTCAGCTTTTCGGTGGCTTTGAATCACTTTTAGGTGCTGCTGCAGCCGCTATTGAAACAATTATTCTTACACTTATCGGTACAAACGGTTTAATTGAGCTTGTTAGTGCTTTAGTAATTGTCCCTTCCCTTTATATGGCGACAGAAAAATTCTTCAAATCAAAACTTTAATTGACAAAAAAACCTGATGTTCAATGAACATCAGGTTTTATTTTTTAGTTTTGTGCTGCCTGTGTAGTAGCTACTTCTGTAGGAGCCTCCGTTGAAGCATCTGCAACAGCTGTTGTAAGTGTAGGCATTGTTAAAAACTCGTCTATAACCTCTTCGCCATTTTCATCCGTTACAGGTGGATAATAATCAAAAGGCTTGTAAACAATCGCGTTGCAAATTGCGACACTGTCTGCCACTGCAGTCTTTGGGTTTTGGGATTCAAAAAGAACTTTGTAAATGTTGCCTGCATTTCTGAAGAAGTAAAGTACGTTCATACCTTCTGCGTTCTTCATAGTGAAACGAACTACACCTTCACAAGCATCACCAAGATCTTCAACATTTTCTTCCCAGGTTACTGTAAGCTCTTCATATGCAAGCAGCTTCTCATATGTATCAAAGTTTGATTCATATACATCTTGATATGATTTGTCATGAACAACAATAGAAAGAACGTCGCCTGTTTCTGTATTTTTGAACGCACCAAGCTTATTTTCATCTATTGTCCATTTTTCAGGAAGAGTGATTTCATAACCATATTCCATAATCACGTTGCCCTCTGAAAGTGGTTCAAATGGCTGAACATTGGTTACACGGTCACCATTATCATTGTGCACGTAATCGCCATCTTTATCGGTCTGGAAAACAATGAACTCGCCATTTTCATCAAGAGTTTTGTTACCTGATTTATCAGTGAGGAATGGATATTCGTCACCTTCAAGGTAAAGCTTCGACGGCTCATACGAATCATCGTCATTGTTATTGCATGCTGCAAACACACCTACAAAAATTAAGGTGATTGCAACCATAGCAGCAATTATCTTTTTATTCAAGGTACTGCCCTCCGTTTATTGCTCTGTTGTTTCAAGTGGGCTTGTAGGAAGCTCACTTTCCCAATTGATTTCAAAATATGCTTTATCTTCAAGTGTAAAGATGACACTAACGTCGCCATAATCTGCAAATGTTCCCGCGCCTGTCATATGCGCTGTAACGTTTGCAGCCTTGTAATAGTTAAGGTTTGTGATTTCGTCTGTAAGTCTGTTAACAGTAGCAGTAATTGTGCAACCGCTGTAAGCTACGTCGTAATCGTTAAACTTGAGATATTCAGCTGTTTTTGCAAACTCTTCTGATGCAAGAACTTCGTCCTTATCGCGAAGATCGAATGCTTTCTGAAGTGCTGATGTATCGCCATTTTTCTCGATATCGTCGAAAACAATTGTGATAAAGTAGTTATCACCCACTTCTTTGATTGTTGCGTAGTCAATATCTGAAATAGTAAGCTTAGACGTCCAGCTTTCACCTGTAACGAAAAGGTAGCTGCTGTTATCTGAACCCATTTCGATATCACCTGATGATTCGCCAATATCTGAAAGAATCAGATCCTTAACGCCCTTAGCAGCTTTGTTGATTGGAGCAAGGCTTTCATCTACCTCTTCCGCTTCCTCTGCACCGGCCTTAGTAACCTTTATGCTATCGTCAGGAACTGCTTTTTCGTATCTGTAATACATTGCAGGCTTGGAATCTTTAAGATCATTGACAATTTCGTTAAAATAGTTCAGAACAGCTTCACTTGTGTTAGCCACAGGAGTTGCACTTTCTGTGTACACTGCCTCTTCTGTTGTGAAAACTTCTGCTTCGTCTGACGCTTCATCTGATGAGCCACAAGATGTTAAGCAAACGAGCATGGAAACCACAAGCATGATTGCCATAAGTATTGATAATTTACGTTTCATTAAGGTTTTACCCCTTTCGATGATTGTGAATAAGTCGATACATACCGACATTACCCTTTATATTTACCGTATGATTATAGCACAAAAATCCATATAACAACATAGAAAATGGATATTTTTTTTATATTTGTAAAAAAAGCACAAAACAAGCCCGTATGTTTTGTATCTTACAACTAATATATTCTATATATTGCATTTGACTTTTCCTGTTTGTTCAAATATAATTAACAAAAGAACTGAGGTTGAAAAAATGATAGATCTTAACAAAAAACAATCCGAGGTAGAAATTTCTACAACTGAAAAAAAACTCAATAAGGCGCAAGAAGCAGCTGCAAAGAAATTTCTGTGTATTGCAATTGCCATGATTTTGGTTTTTCTTGGTGTTATATGCATATTTGTAAGCAAACGAAACAAAACACTTCTTGCTCAGCAAAAAATTGATGAAGTAACAAAAAACAACCCCACCAAAGCTGTTACGACTCCGGGTTCATCAGTTAATGAGGTAACGCCAGACACCTCAAAGCCGGCTGAAGAGGTATCCGCACACGTTGACGTAGACGTTCCTGACAAAGGAACTGTTGATGACCCTAAAATAATTACAATTGATGAAGAAAAGTGGTACCTGACCCTTCTCGGTGTGGGATACAAGCTTCCCGAGGATTACGAACCCGACCTCGTTTACGTTTGTGATAGTCAGGAAAGGCTTAATATAAAGGTTGCTGAAAGCTACGAAAAAATGTATAAGGCAGCACAAAAAGAAAACTTACTTCTGACACCCTGCTCAGGCTACCGCTCAACCGAAACACAAGACAGAAACTTCAAGCGTAAGGTTGACTTCTACATTTCACAAGGCTTTGACGATGCTACGGCAAAAGCGAAGGCAATTGAGTCCACTATGCCGGGGGGTTCATCCGAACACAATATGGGTATTGCAATTGATATTGTGTGTGTAGAAAACTGGTTCGAAGAGACCGAAGAATTTAAATGGCTTGATAAAAACGCTGCTGACTATGGCTTTGTGTTACGTTATCCAAATAACAAACAAAGCATAACAAATTCAGCTTACGAGCCATGGCATTGGCGCTACGTAGGTGTCGAAGCAGCTAAACAAATGAAAGCAAAAGGACTTACTTTAGAGGAATATCTGGGGGTAACACAATGATAGGAATAACTGTAGAGAAAGCTCATGGGGAATACGATCCCGGCACAAGTAAATTTTTTGGTGCCCCTACTATGCCTGAAGAGTGGCTTAAAGACGGCACTGTTGGTGACGAGGACTTCTTCTTTTGCCAATTAAAATTGTCAGAAGTCAAAATGCTTGACAAGGACGGCACTACACCTCAGACGGGTTTCATTTATTTCTTTTTAACCTTTAACGATGGTGTATTCACACCAAATGTGCGTTATTGCGCCGACGAGCCCGACACTCTTATAGATGACTTCAACGCAGGATTTGACTTTTTAGGTGACACAGAAACAGAATATTCAATAGACTACGTTGAGAAAAATGACATTAAAGATGGCACAGGAATTTTTGGTATTGATGGTGACAAATTCACCCTTTTGCAATACGATCCATTGGACGACAACATGCCCTCTTTTCTTGCTAACACAGAAAAAATCGCCTATTTCACAATGAGACTTGACGATTTCAAAAGGCTTGATTTCAGCAATGTAGAATTTTCGATGGAATAAAAAATAAAAGTTCAAAAGCAGTCAGTATTTGAAACTGACTGCTTTGCTTTTTATTTTATTTCAGCTATAGTTACGCCATTTTCGCCCTCACCAAAGGTGCCGAGACGGAAAGTACGAATTCTTGGGTCCGATTTGAGGTATTGGGTTATTCCTGCTCTAAGGGCGCCTGTGCCTTTACCATGAATAATTGTACACTCAGTAAGACCTGAAAGAAGCAAATCATCAAGGAATCTGTCAAGGACAATAATCGCTTCATCAACCATAAGACCACGAAGGTCGCAACGGTTGTTAACCTGCATAGATGAACGGCTTGCACCACTCACACGACCTGTAGACACCTTCTTTTTAGGTGCCTCCTTTTGTAGCTTGTCCACAAGACGAAGAGTTTCTTCCTTAACCCTCATTTTAAGCATACCTGCAGTAATTTCAACCGTACCCTTTTTATCTTTCAGGGCTGAAATGGTAGCGTTTTTGCCTATTGTTTTACAGAAAACGGTATCACCTAGCTGTAACTCTCTCGGGAGTGTATAATCATCGTCGTCCTCAATAGAATCAAAGACAGGGTTGACTGCACTATTAATAGAATTCAGGTGAGAATTAACAATACCTTTGGTTTTTCTTGCAAGCTCTGCTGCATTCTGTGTTTTCTTTGCTTCTTTTTTAAGCTGTTCCACCTGATTAAGAAGAGCATTTGCTTCACGCTTTGCGTGTTCAACAATACGTAACGCTTCACCTCTTGCCTTCTCTATTTCTTTTTCGCGCTTTTGCTCTGCATCCTTCAATATGGACGCAGCCTTTTCTCTGTCTGCCTGTGCAGACTCAGTTATAGCCTTTGCTTGTGAGCGCTGGTTTTCCATTTCAAGACGACTTTTTTCGAGGCTATCAACAACGTCCTCAAAACGAATATTTTCAGACGACACAAGTTCTGTTGCTCTGTCAATTATATCTTTACTTACACCTAATCTTTCGGATATTGCAAAAGCGTTTGACCTACCAGGAATACCTATAAGAAGTCTATAGGTTGGTTTTAGGCTATTCACATCAAACTCACAAGAGCCGTTTTCAACCCTAGGGGTTTCTAAGGCATACGCCTTAAGCTCTGCGTAGTGGGTTGTTGCAGCAATTTTGGCACCCTGACGATGTAATTGCTCAAGTATAGACATAGCAAGCGCTGCGCCCTCTACAGGATCTGTACCTGCGCCCAATTCGTCTATTAAAACAAGTGAGCTTTCGTCTGCTTTTTTAAGAATATTCACAATATTCACCATATGAGATGAGAAGGTTGAAAGCGATTGCTCTATGCTCTGCTCGTCACCAATATCAACGAGTATATTCTTGTAGACAGATACCTTACTTTCGTCTGCAGCAGGTACGAAAAGGCCTACAGATGCCATAGCAGACAAAAGTCCAATTGTTTTAATTGCAACCGTTTTACCACCTGTATTGGGACCTGTAATAACAAGCGTATCGAAATCGGAGCCAAGACGCACATCTGTTGCCACAACCTTAGCAGGATCAATTAGCGGATGACGCGCCTTGTTAAGCTCTGTTATGCCCTTGTCATTAAGTATAGGTACACTACCCTTCATTTGATACGCTAAATGCGCTTTAGCAAAAATAACGTTTATTTCAACTGCGCTTTCGTAGCTCCCCTTAATTTCATGAAGGAAGTTACCTGCTTCGGTTGAAAGCTCGTAAAGTATTCGTTCAATCTCCTGGGCTTCCTTACCCTTAAGCACACGAATATCGTTGTTTGCTTCAACTACGCCTGCCGGCTCAATGAAAACCGTAGCGCCCGTTGAAGAAGTGTCGTGAACAAGACCTGAAATTGAGTTTCTGTGTTCGCTTTTGACAGGCACAACATATCTGCCATTACGTTGGGTTACAATTGCATCCTGAAGCATTGTTCTTAAGGATTGTGAACGAATAAGCTTTTCCAACTGCTCACGGACACTATTCTCTTTGTTTTTTATCTGACGACGTATGCTTGCAAGCTCTGAAGAGGCATTGTCACTCATTTCATCCTCTGAAAGAATTGCTGAAAAAATCTTTTCTTCGAGATACTTATTAGGCATAAGTGAACTGAAGTATATATCTATGCTTCTGTCCTCTTGTCCTGAATTGGCACGCCACTCACTGATGGCACGTACAGCTCGTACTGTTGAGCCGATATCAAGAAGCTCCTTCATTGACAGCACGCCACCTGCATTTGCACGTGAAAGTGCATTTGTAACGTTTTTAAGTCCACCGAAGGATGGACCACCGTGCTTTGCCAACATTATGTACGCATCCTCTGTCATCCCCAGAAGTCTTTGGGCTTTTACAAGATCAGTTTCAGGACGCAAAGCAAGAATGCTTTCCTTGGCGTCGTCATTGCAACCCCTTGTAGAAAGCATTGTAAGAACTTTATCAAATTCGAGTGCTTTTAAATGTCTGTTTATTTCTGTCATTTTTATTTTTCCCTTACTTCAACACTCTATAAAAATCGAGAGTTGAAAATTTTCGTTCTGTTTTATGAAGTAAATACATTTCGCAGATTTCACAGAATTTCTTCAGTGAATCATCTGCTAATGAAAAAGAAAATATTTTGTCAAAGTCTGAAAGTGTCACAAAGCGCAACGCCTGAATTACCGATGCGTTAAGACAATAACCCTGCCCCGATGACAGACAATTTTCGCAATATATCTTGCCACTTTCTGCAGAAAAGTACATATAATCCGACTCGTATGTACCACACTTATCGCACGCCAGAAGTGCAGGCATATATCCACTTAAAGACATAAGACGCAACTCCACAACGGCTTTTACAAAATCAGGAATTTTTTTGTCACCTTTAAGAAGCCACAAGGCATTGAGAAAAAGTCGGAGAATTTCCTCCGACTCGTACTCTTCTTCGCAAAACTCGTTAGCAAGCTGACAAAAATACTGCGCTAACGCCATTTTTTCAACATCCTGCCTGAGCTCAAAAAAAACCTCTTTAACAAGTGCATCTTCAACAGAATATGCATCCTTTGTTTTCGTAAAAGTGAAATCTGCATACGCAAGCAAGGACGTTGCAGCGAGCTTTTTACTCTTGGTTTTTTTAGCTCCTCTTGAAAAAGCGCGCACCAAACCATACTGTGCCGTTAGCACAGTGATAAGCTTATCGGACTCACCTATACTCTGTTCCCTTATGACAAGTCCCGGTGCCGTTATCTTTACCAAGTGTTTCCAACCCCGTTTTTTCCATGGAATTTACACAATTGCGATACGTGAGGTAATCTGCCACACTTCCGTTTTCGCAAAACTTTTCCCACAACTTATTTTCATCCATCAAACCACTCCCACAGAATATCTTCATTATTATTCTATTCAATGGGATTTTCTTTATACAGTTACAAATTAATCCAAACCGAAATTATGGATTAATCCTTCGCGATTACGCCAATCTTCCTTTACCTTTACCCAACACTGAAGATTTACCTTGCACTCAAAAAAGTTTTCGAGCTCGTGACGGGCGTTTGTTGAAATTTCTTTAAGCATAGCACCTTTTTTACCGATAACTATACCTTTATGACTTTCTCTTTCGCAGTAAATAATTGCTTCAACATCTAAAATGGGCTTATCGTCACGCTCACGCATTTTCTCAATAGACACGGCAATACCGTGAGGAATTTCCTCATTTAAACGATGAAGAAGCTTTTCTCTTATCATTTCTGCTGCTAAAACACGTTCCGGTTGGTCTGTTAAAGTATCTTCCGGGAAGAAGAATTCAGATGGTGCAGCAAGTTTTACAAGCTCGTCCTTAAGCTCTGTCATACCATCACCATCTTTTGCAGAAACTGGTACAACTGCTGTAAAATCAAGAAGCTTTGTAAGTTCAAGAATTCTTGTCATAAGCTCTTGCTTATCGGACAACATATCAATTTTATTGATTGCTAAAACCACAGGAATTTTCTCTTTATTTAGTTTTTCAAGCAATTCTATTTCAGTTGGTCTTATTTCTCCCCTGCTTTCTGTTACGAAAAGACAGGAATCAACTCCACCAATGCTATCGTCAACGGCTTTTATCATTTTCTCGCCTAATTTGGTTTTAGGCTTATGAAACCCAGGTGTATCTGTAAAAACCAACTGTGTATCATTTTCGGTCAACACACCCATAATCTTTGTACGTGTTGTCTGTGGTCTTGAAGAAACAATCGCCACCTTCTGACCGAGAAGCCTGTTAAGAATTGAAGACTTACCTACGTTAGGGCGTCCTACAATTGCTATAAATGCTGTTTTTTTTTCTGACATTATCTTTTACCTTTTCTTTGTTTTAATTTTCTGTTAACTTTTCTTATGTACTTGTTATTAAGTTTAAAAATGAATAACAAGGAAATTACAAAACTCATTAAAAGCCCCACTATACGTACAGGGTTGTTTATAAAATGTAAAAAAAGCTGTTCAAAGGCTGCTGGCTGCCACAAAAAGAGAACACCCACAAAAACTGCTGCACAAGAAAAAACAAACACTGCTCCTGCAGCAACGTCCTTTGAAATTTTTATTGTGTGAATAGTTTCACGGGTAACTGAATCGTCTGCCTTTTCAATACCACTGTTTATCATTTCGCCACCTATTACAAGGGCTGCAGACAGAAACAGAATGGCGCACTCTGTCTTTGAAAGAACAAAGAAATCGTACCTGAAAAGGAAATAAATCATATATGCAAAGCACGTCAAATGGATTCGGAAATTACGCTCGTTAAAAATCATCCAACCAATGCCTTTGAATGCATATATAAAGCTACGCAAGAGACTATCTATATCGTGCATAGGAATTATTCCTCCTCGGAATTCATATAGTAAGACTCGTTTCGCTTAAGACCAAGCTCTGTGAGTACTCTTTCTTCCTTTTCTCGCATATGAACGGCTTCAATACCACCATTCACGTGGTCGTAGCCTAAAAGATGAAGCATTGAATGAACTGTAAGGAACCCTATTTCACGCTGAAGTGTGTGACCATATGTATAGGCTTGTCTTACAGCCGTAGGTACGGAAATAACAATATCTCCTAAAAGACAAGCGCCTGTTTCGAGATTTTTATCATACACACCGTCCTCGCCTAAAGGAAATGACAAAACATCTGTGCTTTTATCAACATCACGATGCATTTTGTTAAGCTCGTGAATTCTTTCGTCATCTACAAATGTTACGCTGATTTCTGCAGGTTCAGAAAAGTTTTCAAAAGTCAACACGGCATTACAGCAGCGTCTGACAAGAAGTCTTACACCTGTAGGAATTTTCACCTGTTTTTGCTCGTTTGAAATAATTACCTTAATCTTCTCTTTCATTTCCTTTTCTTTGCCTCCTCATATTTTTCGTATGCTCTTATAATATCTTGCACCAGCTTGTGTCTTACAACGTCTTTACCGGTAAATTTAACAATGTCAATCTGATCCATATTTTTAAGAATCTTGGTAACCTCGACAAGACCTGAGCGTTTACCATCCGGCAAATCTATCTGGGTAACGTCACCGGTAACAACTACCTTTGAGTTGAAGCCCATTCTTGTTAAGAACATTTTCATCTGTTCAGGTGTGGTATTCTGTGCTTCGTCAAGAATAATGAAGCTGTCGTCCAAGGTTCTGCCTCTCATGTACGCAAGAGGCGCAACCTCGATATTGCCTCTTTCAAGATATTTATTAAAGTTTTCCGCACCCAGCATATCAAAAAGTGCGTCGTAAAGCGGCCTTAAATAAGGGTCAACCTTGCTTTGCAGGTCACCCGGTAAAAAGCCAAGCTTTTCACCTGCTTCAACTGCAGGTCTTGTAAGGATGATTCTGTTAACCTCTTTTGCCCTGAATGCATTAACTGCCATTGCAACTGCAAGATACGTTTTACCTGTACCTGCAGGACCAACCCCAATAACAATTGTGTTATTCTTTATTGACTCCACGTACTTTTTCTGACCTAACGTCTTTGGTTTTACAGGCTTACCCTTACTTGTGATGCACACGCAATCTCCTGACATAGAGGTGATTTTATCCTCATTACCCTCACCCACAAGAGAAATAACGTACCTTACGTTTTGTTCGTTAAGAGTTTCACCCCTGTTCAAAAGCATCAAAAGACCATTAATGGCTTTGCACGCCTTAGAAACGTTTTCGGGTTCACCATTTATTTTGATATCTGAACCACGGCTGATGACGTCAACGTCAAAGGCCTTTCGTATAATTAAGATGTTTTCATCAAAGCTACCGAAGAGACTTACTGCCTGCTCCATTCTGTCAACGTTTATTATCTGTTCCGACTTAATTACCCTCTTTATATATAAATCTAAAAAAGAACTGTCAAGTTTAGTATACCATATTTTTTGTAAATGTCTACTAAATTTTTTGATTTTTTTTGTTAAAAGGTGTTAGTTTTCTTCGGAAATATACACAAAGAAACTCCCTGGATTACTCTACGCTTACTTGGCGCTCAATTGCAATATCTTCCACACAGGTAATCTTCATTATAGTGCCTAGTGTCTCGTCTTTTTTGTCTGTTGCGTAGGACACTTTTTTCAACTCTGCGGCTGCATATTCCTCTCTTTTTTCTTTTACACAAGACAATAAACTCCAAAGCTTCACCTGAGAATCGGAAAACACAACCTGAGATTGTGTTACAGACAAATAATCTACGCGTTTAAAGCCTAGGGGTAAAATTGTATTATTGCCCTTTAAAAGAATATTTGTTTCAACCTTCTGCATAGCATCTTTACTCTGTCCAAATGGTATTTCCAAGCAAAAAAAAGCAAGCTTATACAAAGACGTATCGGCACTGACTACATATCTTTTCTTTTTTTGCTCAATAAATTTTTTTATTTCGTTTTCTGTCTGAGCATAAACTCTTCCTGATGCATGGACAAAGCTTTCTGTTAAATCTGCATTTTCTGTAACACCAGATATCAACAAGCTTCCCTTTACAACATAGGTCCCTTTACTAACCATATTTTCACCCGAATAGCCTTCCACAAGAGTTACTAGCCCATTCTTTTTTGCAACCACATTTGTAAGCGTAACCATATCTTTTATGGGTTGTTGTTTCTTTGCATATGTATATTCCACCTGAGCTTTTGTACCGAAAATATTTATAGACACCCACGACAACTCAGAAAAGGTATCAAGAAGCTGTTCCTGCACCTTTAAAACGTCGATTTTTGATTTTCTTGCGCCAACTTTTACGCCCATATCCGCAAGCTCTTCTGTAAAGTGCTCTATCTTTACACCATCGTTTGACGTGGTTTCAACATCCCACAAAAAACCGCTTGCAATCCACATAAGCGCAACCACTAAAACAATGCCCAAAAGCGCACCACATCGCCATTTGTGCCTTGTCACAAAAAATGGCAGACCATATGTTTTTATTAAATTAATCTCCATCCCCGACTTCTCAGCAGGGATGGTTATCCTTTTATATTCAGTAGCAGAAGTAAAGGCAACAACCTTTACACCATCATTTTTCACACTCCACAGATTCAGACCGTTGTTTTTACACAAATTCAAAAATCTTTCTGTAAAACCGCCACTTGCTTCAAACATAACATAGCCCTGAATGAGCCTTAAAAACTTAATCATATCATCCACTCCTTGCAAGTCTGATAAATCAATTGACTGAATTCTCAAAAAAACTCAAGACTACGTATTTCTCCTGTTATGTCCGTCTGTCCAAAAACAAATGAATCCACAACAAAATTTTCGCCTACAAGCTTCAATTTACTCGTACCCAAATCAAGCACAACACATTCTTTAGAATAGTCAACTACGCTTTTACAATCAAATATAAGCACCCTTTTATTTGCGTACAATTCAATTGTTGCGTTGTTTATATCCTCCTTCACGCTTTTTATTCCGCTGAATTTCATAAACACTCACTCCCCGTTATATTTCTATGATTACCAAACATAAAATATAATGAGTGGGTGATGAGATTGATTAAAAGAGCAAGTATATTTCTGATTAAAAATATTTCTAAAGTTATTTTGATTTCCCTATCCTTTTTTTGTCTTCTTATTCACCCCGAAGAAATTGGGCAGGGAGTGCGCGATGGTCTTGCCTTACTAGGTGAAAACATTATCCCCTCTCTTTTCCCCTTTATGACATTTGCTACCTACGTTGCACATAGTTCGTTCATAACCAGAGGAAGTAAGGTAATTAACAGAATATCGCAAAGCATTTTCAACGTAAGTGGCACAGGCTTAACCGGTGTTTTTCTCGGCATACTTGGTGGTTACCCCATTGGTGCGAAGATTGTAGCCGATTTTTACACTTCTAAAGCAATTACCAAGAGCGAAACGCAAAAATTATTTTGTTGGTGTGTAAATCCGAGCCCTGCTTTTGTTATTACAGCAATCGGTACCTTTATGTTAAAAAACACACAAAGCGGTATTATTCTTTATGTTTCGGTAATTCTGGCATCAGCCACACTGGGAATATTTATTGGTACGCTTTCACCTAAAGACTACAGTATGATACAGCCTATAACACCCATAAAGGAAAACGATGTATTTGTTAATTCCGTTGCATCATCAAGTAAATCAATGCTCTCAATTTGCGCGTGGGTTATTATTTTTTCAGCTGCATCCAAGGGTTTGGATTGTATGGTTACCGGAAAATTATTCACTTTATTCATCAAATCAGTGGCAGAAGTAACCATAGGATGCAAAACCGTTATTATGAACGCCTTTCCACTTCCTGTACTGAGTGCAATTCTGGGCTTTGGTGGATTTGCAGTGATTTTTCAGGTTGCGCCATATCTGGAGCAATGTAAATACAAGTTAAAGTATTTTATCTGTTGGCGAATCGTAACAGGAGCAATAAGTGCATTTTATTGTTCTGTGCTTATAAAACTATTTCCACGCACTACCCAGGTGTTTCAGGTAATTGAAGCAGGTAATACTGATTTTTATTTTTCTCACAGTACAATTGCAACAGTATTTTTGATTTTGACGTGTCTTGTTTTGATTTTAGAGGTTGATAACAAAAAGAAAATGTGTTAAAATATATGACATCAAAGATTAGGGAGTGAAAACATGGCACTTAAGCTTTTTAAAGGCAACATTGACCCACAGTGTGCTTACTGTGAGTTTGCAGAAATATCAGAAGGAAGTAGCGTTGTTGTCTGCAAAAAAATAGGTGGCGTTATGCAGCTTCACTCCAAGTGTAAAAAGTACAGATACGATCCATTAAAAAGACAGCCAAAAACCATTTCTCTTATGGCTGATTATTCAAAAGAAGATTTTCAGTTATGACCACATTTTTTGTGGTCTTTATTTTTTGTGAAAAGTTACAAAATGTGCTTGTTTATTTTCAAAAAAATTTAACCTCTAATTTTGCCATTCCACTTGAAATAAAAGTCAAATATTAGTACAATAAACAATATAAAACAGAAAATTGACGGAGGTAGTAGTCGTGGCAGATGCATTCGGTATTCCAAACACAATTCCGGTAGGTCCTTTAGGTATTATTGCAACACCAGGTTGCGAGGAGCTTGCTGCTAAAATCAACAGTTATCTTACATCATGGAGAGAGGAAAGAGAAAGCGAGCACAAAGATACTATCGCTTTTTACGGCTATCAGAGAGACTCTTTCATTATAGACGTTGACTTCACAAGATTTGGTTCTGGTGAAGGTAAATGCGTTCTTCATGAAACAATTCGTGGTTATGACATTTATATCATCTGCGATTGCTTCAACCATGGTATAACTTACAATATGTACGGCTACGAATGCCACTATTCACCTGACGAGCATTACGCAAATCTTAAGAGAGCTATCTCTGCTATTGAGGGTAAGGCAAGAAGAATCAATGTTATTATGCCAATGCTTTACGAAGGCAGACAGCATAAGCGTTCAAGAAGAGAATCACTTGACTGTGCAATTGCACTTCAGGAGCTTTGTGCAGATATGGGTGTTGAAAACATCATCACTTTTGATGCTCACGATCCACGAGTACAGAACGCAATTCCTCTTAAGGGCTTTGAAAACGTTGCTCCTACCTACCAGATGGTAAAGGCACTTACAAAGAATTTCAAGGATCTTAAAATTGACCACGATCATCTTATGGTTATCTCCCCTGACGAAGGTGGTATGGGACGTTGTATTTACTACTCAACAGTTTTAGGAATTGACTTAGGTATGTTCTACAAACGTCGTGACTACTCAACTGTTGTTAACGGCAGAAATCCAATTCTTGCACACGAGTTTTTGGGTGACGACGTTGAAGGTAAGGATTGCCTTATTATCGACGATATGATTTCTTCCGGTGACTCTATGATCGAAGTTGCTACAAAGCTTAAAGAGCTTAAAGCAAACAGAATCTTCATCTGTACAAGCTTTGGTCTTTTCTGTAATGGCCTTCAAGAATTTGATAAGGCTTATGCAAACAAAATTATTGATGGTGTATTTACAACAAACCTTGTTTACAGAACACCTGAGCTTCTTGAAAAGCCATGGTATTTCGAGGTTGATATGAGCAAGTACTGCTCACTTATTATTGATACTCTTAACCACGATTGTTCTGTTTCAAGTCTTCTTAACCCTGCTGATAAAATTAAGGCAAGACTTCAGAAATACAACGACGAGCAAAAGAAAAACGAGTTATCTCTTTTCAACAACTAATCTTAAATTCACCCTACAGAGCTTCTGTAGGGTGTTTTCATATTTGAGTAGTGTGTACAATTAAATATTGACTTTTATTATTAATTATAGTATTATTTATTATAATAAATAAGGGTAGATACATCGACTGTCTATCTATATAATATTATTTTGGGAGGCAATCACCATGTTAAAAAAGAAAAAAATCGGTTTATACATATTCCTTAACATTATTACCCTTGGCATTTATGGTCTTTTCTTCTGGAGCAAGTGGACAAAAGACGTTAACACACTTTGCGAAGGTGACGACAAAGATAGTGCACATTATATACTCGTGTTATTCCTTGACATCTTCTCTTTTGGAATTTATTCACTTGTATGGAACTATCAGATGGCTGAAAGATTATACCAGAAGGCTCCTGACTATGGCGTAGAGCTCAAGCATGGTGGTATGTTCGTTATGCTTTGTAGATTCTTACCTATCGTAAGCAGCGTTTATAAAATTTCTTATGCTAATAAGCTTATTGCCGGTTACAATGCAAAGCTTACAGCAAACACTCAAACAAGCGAAGTTGCTGAATAATTAGAATTTGTAGCCGACCTTTTCAGGTCGGCTATTTTTTTCGAAAGGATTAAAAATGGACAAAACACTTAAATTCAAAAACGGCAAATTCACCATTATGACATTAGGCGACATTCACGAGCACCTTATTATTGAAAATCCTCTTCAGCAAAAGAAACGCAACGATATGCACCGTCTTGTAGAGGCAGGAATCCGTGAATACAACCCCGATTTAATAGTACTTTTAGGTGATACCTGTGGTGAAAAGGACGATTCTGAGGGCTTTACTGTTTACCGTGAAAACTTAAAAGACACGTTAAAGCCTATTCTTGAATCAGGCATTCCCTTCTGTTACGTTCTTGGAAACCACGAGCACGACCACGGTCAGGAAGAACAGATTGTAAAAGCCTACGAGCAGTTTGAAACCATGATAGGTGAAAACGACCTTACTGCACCACGTGGTAACTTCAACTGTAATATACTTGTAAAAAACTCTGCAGGTACTGAAGATATTCTTAACCTCTGGTTTATAGACTCTAACAACTGTTGCGAAGACAGAGAGCTTTCTGTGTACGATTGGGTACACGAAGATCAAATTGAATGGTACGAAAACAAGGTACAGGAAATAAAGGACGCGCACAACGGCAAGACAATTCCTGCAATACTCTTTCAGCATACGCCTGTTTACGAAGAAAACTTCGTTATGCGTGAGGCTAAGTGGTATGAAAGACCATTTGCAGCAAAAGGTAGCCACAAGCCTTTCGACAAGTACTATATGAAAAAGAAAGGTGTTCAGGGATATTTAGGTGAAGGTCCATGCTCACCTATGTACAATGCAGGGCAGTTCGAAAGTTGGAAGAAAATGGGTGATGTAAAGGCTGCTTTCTTTGGCCACGACCACTTAAATGATTTCACAGGCTACGTTGACGGCATTATGTTAGGGCAGAACAAAACAAGTGGTTTCTGCTGCTACACAGACGGTTGTCGTTCACTTGTAAGAATCGTTACAATTGACGAAAAGAACCCTTCAGAAATCAAGTCTACAGTTCGTCACTTCAGAGAATTTGGTTTAAAACCAACCTGTCTTGGTCCTATTGAAGGCAGAATTACGGACAGACAGAGTATGGCATTACACAAACTCGGTTACATAGCTGCAGGCGTTGGTGCTGTTGCTATTGCAGGCACGCTTATTTCAACTTTCTAAAATAAAAGGTAGGTTTATATGAACACTAAAAAATTAATTGCTTTATCCTCCGGTTTCGGAATGGGTGTTGCCATAGGCAAAGTCTTGAAAAAGAAAAATATATGTCCTACCTGTGTTGCAAAAAAGGCGTTAGCCTACACACAGGTTCACGTTAACGAAAAAGAGAAGTTTTCCAACAACGTTGCACTTACACCACCTATGGGTTGGAGTAGCTGGAACACCTTCAGAAACACTATAGATGAAACGCTTATTACAGATACTGCAGACGCTCTTGTAAAAACAGGTCTTAAGGATGCAGGTTACGTCTACGTAAATCTTGACGACTGCTGGCAAAGCTCAATGAGAACCACTGACGGAAAGCTTCAGGGCGATCTCACCCGCTTTCCAAGAGGAATTAAGCACCTTATAGAAGATATTAACACTAAAGGTCTTAAAGTTGGTCTTTACACCTCAAACGGCACCCTTACCTGCGAAGATTTACCCGCAAGCCTTTACAACGAAGCTGTTGATGCAGATACTCTCGCAGAATGGGGCGCAGAATATTTTAAATATGATTTCTGCCACAACGAAGCTATACCTACAATTGCACCTCAGCTTATTAAAATATATATAGGCAAACCTGGTGAAACAGATTTTATTGACATAATGGCAAACCACGGCATTATTTCCGATGGTGCAAAGGTTTTTCCTGACGAAAGAGTTGAGGGTGGCTACGTTGTAGGCAATTTATGTGGTGGTTTAGGAAAGCTCACATTTGATACAATTGATGTACCCGAAGACAATGAATATAGTCTTACAATCGTTTTCAGGAAAGGTGGTCAAAAAAGAAAATTCCTTGTATGCAAAGTTAATGGCGACACCGAATACGACTGCTACTTCCCTGCTTCTAAAGGCTTTACCGCAGATGGACGCTTACAGGTAAAAATAAACCTCAAAAAAGGTATAAACACAATAGAACTCTATAACCCTGTTGCATCTAAAATGGACTCAGCGCAACGTCAGTATATTAAAATGGGTAACGAGCTTAAACGTGCTACTAAAGAGTATGCAGAAAAAAACGGCGTTCCCGAAAAGCCTATATGCTACTCTATTTGTGAATGGGGCTTCAACAAGCCTTGGAAATGGGGTATGAAAGCGGGTAACCTTTGGAGAACAACCCCAGATATACGTCCTACGTGGCTTTCCATGTTAACCATTTACGAGAAAAACGTGCTTCTGTACAAACACGCTTCACCAGGCTGTTGGAATGATCCTGATATGCTTGAGGTTGGCGTAGGCTCACTTACCACAGAAGAAAATAAAACCCATTTTTCTTTGTGGTGTATGATGGCTGCCCCTCTTATTTTAGGCAACGACGTAAGAAAGTTCTTAAAGGCAGACGGCACCATTTACGAGGACGACAAAATACTGAGCATTCTCAAAAACAAAGAGCTTATTGCGATTGACCAGGATAAACTAGGCAAACAAGGTAAACGTATTTACACAAACGGTATTACGGACATAATCGCAAAACCACTTGAAAACAGAGAATTGGCAATTTGCTTCCTTAATAAATCAGCAGAGAGAAAGCATATGGTATTGCCAATCCTCAAAATTCATAATGAGGCGTACGTTGATTTGCCACTTGCAAAGGAATATGACGTAACAGATCTTTGGGAAAACAAGACTTCTGTTTGCAGGGACAAAATCGAATGTAACGTTGAACCTCATGGCGTAAAAGTATTTAAAATAAAAGTTGTAAATAATTAATAAGAAAGGTTGATTTTATGGGCAGATATGAAATGAAGCAAACCGCAAAGAGTTTATTGGATAAAAACCGTTGGCTTTGCGTTTTCGTTGCTTTTCTTGCAGGTTTCACTGGAAACTTCAGCGTTAACCTGACAAACAAAACTAATATAGAAAAATTCGGTGAAGATAGTCTTTTTGATATTTTCGCCAACGGTTCAACAGCTATTATCAACAGCACGAAGGATCTTTTCAATTACACACCAGAAAGTCTCCCGTTGCTTATTTTGTCAGTAGCTATTACTTGCTTCGCGACGTTTTTTGTTGCAGAGCAAATAATGACGGGAAGCTGTAGATTTTTCCTTAAATACAGAAAGAATCAGCCTGTAGACTTAGGTGAGCTTTTCCAGAGCTACAAGGACAAAACCTTCCTTAACGTAGCAAAGGTAACCTTTATGAGGAATCTTCACATCGGTCTTTGGTCATTGCTTTTTGTTATCCCGGGAATTATCAAGTCTTACGAGTATTCTATGGTTAAGTACATTCTCAGTGTTAATCCTACTATAGAGTATACAAAGGCTTTAGAGTTAAGTAAAAAGATTATGCGTGGTCACAAGCTCGACTTACTTGTGTTGAACCTCTCTTTTGTAGGTTGGCACTTTTTATCATTATTTACTTTTGGTATTTTGTCTGTTGTGTACGTTGCACCATACCAAAGACTTGCTGAAACAGAGTTTTACGCACACGTACGTGAATTGGCTATATTAAATGGTGTAATCACTTACAACGACATTCCTGATTATGACCAATATGTTCCATACCAGACATCGCAGCAGTATTACCAACCAAATGAAACTTACTACAATCAACAACCAAACACAAATGGTTTTTACGGCGAAACTCAGCAGACAGATCCATCTATACAGACATCAAATATATTCACACAAAACGAAGAGCCTGTTGACGCAACCCCTGTAGAAGAAACAAAGGAAGATAATACAAACTTCTTTGGTTAATATCTAAAAACCAAAAACGGCTTTCTGTTAAAACAGAAAGCCGTTTAATTTTTTACTTGTTATGCATCGTAAAGACCAAGAATGATAATACCAACAACTGCTATGACAATCATTGCATAATGTTTAAATGATAGCTTCTCCTTAAGGAAAATTCCTCCCCATACAACAGATGCTACGCAATATGCGGAAATAATTGGTGCTGCCATTGCAACGTGCTGTGAATCAGCAAGTGCATAAATGTATGCAAACTGACCTGCAGTTTCGAAAATTGCACCTGTATACTTTGGTGCCTCCTTCTTTGGAAGGAATTTCTGCTTTTTGATAAACTTAACGTAAATAAAGCAAACAATACCACAAGCAAGAAAGGTAAGCTCATACGCTACGTTTGCAACATCCTCGTCAAGGGTTTCAAGCACAATACTGTCTGCAAAGGTGCCAAGAGCATCTAAAAGACAATAAATAAGTGGAAGAATTATTGCAAGAGGGCTCTTTGAATATTTGTAGTTTCCCTTTTCCTGTCTTAATGCACGAAGCTCGTCGTCTTCCTTTGCCTCAACAATGCCAAGACCTATAACACCGATACACACAAGTGCAACTGCTATGTACTGTGGTACTGCCAATGCATCACCTGTAATGATGCAAAGAAGGGCAACAAGGGCACCTGATGAGTTACATATTGGCGAAGAAACGGAAAGCTCGATATAGCGAAGACCTATGTAACCGATTGCCATAGAAAGAATATACAATGCTGAAACAGGAAGATATTTTAAAAGGGATGCAAAATCTATAGGTACGCCAGAAACGAATATCTCATACAAAGCATGGACACCCATAACTACGCCAACGGCGGTAACCATTTTATAATGGCTGTACTTGTCTGACTTGTCTGCGCAACCGATTTTTGAAAATAAATCAGATCCACTCCAGCAAATCAAAGCGATTACTGAAAACCAAAACCACATTTTACATACCTCTTTTCGTAGTTTATTTTGTTGAAAAAGACGGGTTTTGCTAACTTTTTCCACCCTAGAATAATAGCACTATATTTCCACAAACGCAATATATTTTTATAAAATTAATCAATTGTATAATTTAAAACAACTGTATAAAAATCACAAAAAGGGGGCTTTAAAAACGCAAGTTTTTACAGCCCCTTTTCCCAATTAAACCACGCCTTTTCTCCTGGTTGGTTTTCTTTGCCTTTGACGAAATGATTACCGACCTCATCAAATTAATTTTTACTGACGAAAACTGCAGTACCATCCACACGAAGTACAGTGTCAAACACACCACTTTGTTCAAACAAGCTGCCCTTTTGAGGATTCTGATAAATAACCGTCAGCTTGTTGTTTCTTCGTTCAACAGATTCTACAAGCTTATTTACAAACTCTCCCACAACTTCCCTTGGAAATGGGTTGTACATAAAAATATAATTGTAATCGTCAAGCTTGTCAAATTCTAATGCATTTTCGCAATAGATATGAAAACGTTCTCTATTTTCAGGGAAAACCGTTGCAAGATTTTCTTTTGATACACGCACAAGTTCTTCACTTAACTCTACACCATGTATTTTAGAAAAAGGAAATTCCGAAAACATATACATAGCGTACCCTTTACCACTGCCCACATCAAGAAGTGTATCACATTCTTTAATATTCAAATATTTGAATACTTCAGGCATAGGATAAGCAGCCTCGTAGCCATTACATATATCGGCATTTGTACCTAAGTCCTTTACATTTGGTATATAGCCACCGAAATCAACGCCATAGGTTTCCTCCACCCTTTTTATGCGATTGAAGTTTTCCTGACGTTTTTTCTCTTTTTCTTTTGCAGTATTATGATTTTTTGCCTTTGCAGAAAGGTCAACTACGGGTGTTTGTTTTAAAACAGATATAATCTTTTTTATATTCATTTTAAATATCCTTTGCATTGGAAAGTCTTGCAACCTTGTAGGTTTCATTTCTAAAAATAACCATTGAGGACGCAAAGCCCCCAATGGTTATTAAAATCAATTAATATGTTTGTTTCCTGCTTCGTCCATTACAGTAACAACTGCCTCACGGACTGCAGAAAGGTTTCTTGTTGAGTCAGGGCCTACTACACCCGTAACCTTTACCCATTCACCGTCTTTCGGGATTTCTGCCTTATCGTCAAGGAAAATAACCTCTATAGGTACCCTCTCTGCATTGGCATCCTCACCCTCATGGTCATGCTCGTGCTCAAGATGGTCGTTATCATGGCTATGGTATCTGTACACCCAATATTGAATTGCACCACCTTTAAACTCACGGGTTATAAACATACCTTCAAGTTCAATTGTAGCACCCTTATAAGCAGCGTAGCCTTCTGCATCCTCAGGAATCTGGTACGTTGCATCAAGTGCTGCTATCCAGTCAGAGAAGTTATCGTCTGTCAATTTAATTTTAACTGCAGCCTTGTCCTCAAAGGAGCCGCCTTTTTCATCGATAGCCTGAAGCTGAGCCAAAACGTCCTTACGTTCTGCCTCGAATGCCTGAAGGTTAGCCTCAAACTGCTGATTATGCTTTTCTACTCTTACCCATTCCCCTACAAGTACAGCAACAACACCAACAACAAAAATGAGTAGAATTGAACCCATAATTATTGTTACCTTCTTACGGAATGCAGCATCAGCATAATCTTCTCTTCTCATACCTTCAGGTATACTTTCTACCTGTGGCTTTTTAGTTTTGTTCTTTTTAGCCATAAATAACTCCTACCTTTTATGGGTGTTTAATTATTTATTGAAAAACTGTGGCAAATAATTCTTATGAGCAGCCTTCATTTCTTCGAAGCAAGACTTAGCCTGTGCAAAGTCACCACAAAGAGGGTGAAGCATAAGAGCATTGAGCGCATCCTCGTCAGAGCCCTTTATACCTGCCTGTACAGTGTACTTTTCGTATGCTTTAACAGTTCTCATAAGAGCTTTTACGTGACGGTTATCGAATGGTTCTACTTCAACAGGTGTTGCACCATCTGCGCCGATAACTGCTGCAATTTCAACAATATCGTCATCATCCATAAAGTCAAGAGTACCGTTATTTTTAATGTTAACTACGTGAACATCCTTCTTGTCGTTAGCGATTGAATCGATAAGTGAAACAGCTGCAAGTGAATATTTGTAGCCACCACGCTCTTCAAGAAGTGCAGGCTTAATCACAAGCTCGTTATCACTGTAAAGCTCAAGAAGCTGTTCTTCAATTTCCATGCAAACCTGAGCACGGCTCTTTGAACCAGCCTTAAGGTGCTGAAGCTTTGCCTGACGGCTGTAATAATACTGAAGGTATGATGATGGGAAGCCCTTGCAAGCATTAAGACATTCCATATCAAAACCATCGTCATGAATATTTTTCATAACTGTAGGTGCAAAATCATCATCGAACAAATCGAAGAGCTTTTCTTCACCATTAACCTTAACAGAGGTAATCCAGCTAAGATGGTTAAGACCAAGGTATGTAATTTTTGCATCCTCACCTACTGCTGCCTTAACGTCGTCAATCATAGCGATTGGCACGTTGCAAAGACCCATTGTCTTTACGTTTGTGTGGTTAATAAGGAATTCTGAAATAATACCTGATGGATTTGTGAAGTTAATAAGCCATGCATCCGGGCAGATTGCTTCAATACGCTCTGCAATGTGAGCCATAACAGGAATTGTACGAAGTGCCTTAAAGAAACCACCAATACCTGTTGTCTCCTGACCGATAAGGTCGTGCTTAAGAGGAATGCTTTCGTCTATGTGACGGCAAGGAAGCTTACCAACACGAATCTGTGTTACAACGAAGTCTGCACCCTGTAATGCAAGGTCAAGGTCGTCTGTCATAACGATTTCGCAGTCGATACCTGCACTCTTAAGCATACGAGTACAAAGACCACCAACGATTTCACGTTTTCTGTCGTCAATATCCATAAAAGCAACTCTCTTGAGTTTAAGAGAATCCTTTGCTTCAATAAAACCATAAATAAGTTCAGGACAATATGTAGAACCTGAGCCGATGACTGTTACACTGATTTCTTTCACTTTAAATCAACTCCAATTATATTAGTCTTCAAGAAGCCAGTTGATGCAACCCATAACAGGTGCACAATCAAGCTTAATAAAATTAAACTTTCTGTTTGTTCTTTCCTCAACAAGCTGAGCCATTCTGTCAGTATATTTCTTTGATGGAAGCTTTGTATGAATTGAGCCGGAAAGAACAACATTAATTACATCGCAATCAAATGTCATTGCATTGATATGACCACAAATGTAGTCTGCTCCACGCTGAGCCATCTCTTCAATTACCTTTAATGCTTCTTCGTCGTCGTTGTTTGCAGCCTCAAAGAATGAAACAATAAGCTTTCTGAGGAATGCTTCGCCTTCGTCTTCACTTTCCAAAACTGCGATTGAGTCAAGAAGTGTTGCTCTGTCACATATTCCTGCTTTTTCATTCATAAGTTCAGTAATCTGTGATTTGCCTTTACCTAAGCAAAGCTGATCGTACATAATACGGAAAGCCTGATTGCCTACCCAATGACCATTCGCTTTATCACCTGAAAGCACGTCAAAGCCACCAATCTGAAGCATATTGCCGTTTGTGTCAAGACAGTTACAGCATGTACCTGTGCCACAGTTATAGCCTATACCAGCACCACTGCCAACACCTGCTTTAATAACAATGAATCCATCGTTATAAATACGAGCACCTTTTATGCCAAGCTTTCCAAGCTCTTCCTGCATTGCGTCGTGCTGATATGGGTGGTCAATACCTGCAAGACCCATAAGCATACCTTCTACATCAGAAAGACTTTTTCCTGCTTTATTTAAAAGGCCGTTAATTCCGTCAGCGATAATTCCTGCTGCCTCAGGGAAAGAGCCCTCCATATTTTCGTGGTTTGATGCAGGACCTTCGTAGTCTGCAACAATGTTTTTGTTTTCGTCAAATAACGCGTAGGCAGTTTTTGTTCCGCCTCCGTCTACACCTATGTAAAACTTCATTTTATTATTCTCCTTGCTCTGCATAACACTCTTCGCAAACCTCTTCAAGACAGTACATACCACGTCTGATTGGTTCACGGTCTATCCATTTACCATTTGTGAAGTCAGGTACAGGAACAGGTGCGCCACCCATAGCAACTGACTGCTCTGAAAGACAGGTAATTGCCATCCATGTGGCTGTATCGTAAACGTCGATATTTGCTTTTTCGCCATCGAAAACGCTATCCACGAAAGAAGAAAGGATAAGGTAGTCCATACCACCGTGACCTGCTTTAATGCCACCCTTTTCGTAAAGCGCCCATAATGGATGTTCATATTTTTCGCGCCATGGCTCAAAGTCGTCCCAGCTGTGTGTCCAGCTGTCGTCTTCCTTGTGCATACCATCAAGGTAAATTCTACCCTTGCCATCTTCAGGCTCAGAGTAAATACCCTTTGTACCCTGCACCTCGTAATCGCGAGTATATGGTCTTGGAAGTGAGCAGTCGTGAGTAAGCTTTATAGTTTCACCATTTGCACATTTAATAATAGTTGTAACAATATCACCACAATTAAAGGTTGTATTGAAAAGGTCATACTCTTCACCTTTGTTGTCTTTAATCCACTGGTGAAGACCACGTGACTTACTTGCAACGGAGTTAACAGTAAGGAATCGGTTACCTCTGTTTATGTTCAACGCCTTAGCAATAGGACCTAACTGATGAGTAGGATAAACCTCACCATTACGGTGGATGAAGTTATAAAGTCTGCCGTGGATATTTTCTCTACCAAGACAAATTTCATCTCTTAAGTCGTGACGGTAGCCACCTTCCATGTGAACAATTTCACCGAAGATACCTTTTCTGATCATATTAAATACTGCCATCTCATTTCTGCAGTAGCAGCAGTTTTCAAGAAGCATACAAATTTTGCCCGTACGTTTGCTTGTACGTACCATTTCCCAGCACTCTTCAATAGAAGCAGCACCACCAACCTCCATACCAACGTGGAGACCTGCATTCATAGCATCCACTGCTATCATTGCGTGAGTAATCCATGTTGTTGCAATAACAACAGCGTCTAACTCCTCTTTTGCAAACATTTCTTTGTAGTCAAGGTATGCGTGTACAGGGTATGCTTTTTCTGTACGTTTTTCAACGATTTCAATACCATGCTCTGCTCTTTCGGGAATTAAATCACAAACAGCAGGAACTATTACACCATCAACCTGTAAAAGCAAATCAAGCATACCGGAGCCGCGACCGCTTATGCCGATAAAACCTATTCTAGCTGAATTCTTACTCATAAAAACACTTCCTATTCTAAGGGATAATATACATATTTAATTGTATATCATTTAAATAATAAAATCAAGGTATAAACACAAAAAAACGGCACGTTTGATAACCAAACATGCCGTTTTAAAACATTTATTATTTTTTGAAAAGACCAAGGATATCAACAATGTCTTCATCGTCGTTATCATCCTCTGCACCGAAGCTGTCTGTTGATAGTGCAGCTGCGCCGGCCTTGTTTGCAATACCGTTTGAATCAGAGCCAAAACCTGTTGCAATTACTGTAACAACCATTTCATCTTCAAGCTTCTCGTCGAATGCAACGCCGAAGATAATGTTTGCATCTGCATCTGCAGCTTCTGCAATGATGCTTGCAGCAACGTCAACATCATCAAGAGTAATGTCAGGTGATGAAGTAATGCTGATGATAACACCCTTAGCACCCTGAATTGTTGTTTCAAGAAGAGGGCTTGAAACTGCTGCATTTGCAGCTGCCTCTGCCTTTTCCTTACCTGTTGCACGACCAACACCCATGTGTGCATGGCCAGCATCCTTCATAACTGCTGTTACGTCAGCAAAGTCAAGGTTGATGAGACCAGGAACTTTAATGAGCTCTGAAATACTCTTAACACCCTGACGAAGAACGTCGTCTGCAACGTCAAAAGCGTTAGCAAAAGTAATCTTCTGATCTGAAACGAGTTTAAGTCTTTCGTTAGGAATAACAATAAGGCTATCTACATGCTGTGCAAGCTCAGCAATACCTGCTTCTGCCTGCTGCATTCTTCTTTTACCTTCAAATGCAAATGGTTTTGTAACAATACCAACTGTAAGGATACCGTTGCTCTTTGCAATTTCAGCAATTGCCGGAGCAGCACCTGTACCGGTACCACCACCCATACCAGCAGTGATGAATACCATATTTGCACCATTGAGAGCATCTACAATTGCTTCTCTGCTTTCTTCTGCAGCCTTAAGACCCATTTCAGGACGGGCACCGGCACCACGGCCACCTGTAACCTTTTCACCAATCTGAATCTTATGTGTTGCTTTTGAGAAAGTAAGAACCTGTTTATCTGTATTTACAGCAACGAACTCTACGCCCTGTACACCTGAACTAACCATGCGATTGATAGCGTTTCCACCGCCACCACCAACACCGATTACTTTAATCTGGGTAACATCTTCAAAATCGTTGGAAATTTCAAAATTCATTTTTAATTCCTCCAAATCTTAACTTTATACACAATCATAGCTATACATACTATATCCCTTAAATCTTAACACAGACTTCAGACAATAGCAAGTATTTTTTTGTATTTTTTAAGTATTTAAGACAATATTTTCGTGTTTTTAATAGTTTTACTCTTATTCCTCGGCAGCAGCCTCTGTTGTACTTGTTTCGTCACTTGAAGGCTCTGTTGTAAGGTACTCACCATTTTCGTCTGTAACTGCATTTCCCTCTTCGTCCGTTACATACACCTGTGGCAAAGTAACCTCTTCCTCTGCCCCTAATTTGAAGTAAGCATACGGCTCCGTCTTCAAATCGAGAACACCTTCGGAATAAGGGTTGATTTTATCTTCTTTATCTATAGCTGCTTTGGCTCTTTGAAGCTTAACATCAAGATTTGTCATAGCACCTAGCTTGATAGTTATTCTGTCTTCATAAAGAAGCTTAAATTCATTATCCTTAAGTATAATTTCTGTAACTCCGTTGAATTTACTCTTTTTAATTTCTGAAAGAATCGTTATCAAGTCGCCTGTTACAGTTTCATTGTCAAGAGATATTTTCTGCCCCTGTGGTGCACCCTTCAAAGCTACGCCACTTACCACTGCCACATTTTCCCGAAGCATTTTAGCATCACGGTCAAGAACCTTACCCGAATCATCAACAAGAATATAGCCTGAACCATAAACAAATGCTGCTGTTTCACGTGTTGCAGTCACGTCAATCACCAAGGTGTCGGGGAGCTTTCTTGTAAGCTTCACACTTTTTACGTAAGGAAGCTTTTGTGGAAGAATTTCGTTGAGTTTCTTTTCACTTACCGAAAAAAGACTAGAGCCTATTTCAATGCCACTTTCTTCCATAACTTTACTATTGGCATATATCTTCGCACCTGTAACGTTGACAGTATTTATCTTAAAGAACACGGTAAGAACTAACAAAACACCTACACACAAAACAACTGAACTCAACGCTAAAAGTGACATCATTTTTTTGATCTTACGTTTTCTTTTAATTCTTTTTTTGTTAATGGAACGCACTTCATCACGGGACAAATTTTCCACATTTTTCTTAGGTGGAATAATTTTTGTCCCGGAACGCTTAGCTGTTCTTCTGCCATGTTGTTCCATCTTTTTTTACCTTCCTGTAAACGTCTGCATTAAGGCAACACAAATTTCTTTCAAAATCTGCATAGCCTCTATCAATAAACTGTATATTCGAAACACTTGTAGCGCCTTCGGCACACAACCCTGCAAGAACAAGGGCTGCCCCACCTCTTAAATCGCCTGCCTGAACGTCTGCACCGTACAACCGTTCGACACCGTCTATGACTGCCACTCTACCTTCCGTGCGAATTTTTGCACCCATTCGCACAAGCTCAGGAACATGTTTGAATCTACATTCAAAAATATTTTCAACAATAACACTCGTACCTTTTGCAACAGCAGTAAGTGTCGTAAACAAAGCCTGCGAATCCGTGGGAAACCCCGGATAAGGCTGGGTAATTATTTTATCAACCCTGTTCAATCTGCCCGATGCTTTCAGCCTTATTGCTTTACAACGAACTCGTATATCGCATCCGGCTTCCTCAAGCACAGGCAAAATTGCATTCAAATGAACAGGGTTTGTATTTGTCAATTCAATATTACCACCAGTTACTGCTCCTGCCACAAGATAGGTCGAGGCTGCAATTCTGTCGCATATAACCGAGTGCTCTGTAGCGTGTAATTCTTTTACACCTTCAACTGTTATAATACTTTCACCTGCACCATTGATTTTTGCGCCACATTTGTTGAGAAAATCGCATAAATCAATAATTTCAGGCTCTCTGGCTGCATTGACAATAGTGGTGTTACCCCTGGCTGTAACAGAAGCCAACACAGCGTTTTCCGTAGCACCTACACTTGGAAATGAAAAAGTTATTTTTTCACCTTTCAGATAATCTTTAGTCGTGCACACCAATTTGCCGAAGCTTTCGTTAACACTGACGCCCAATCTTCTCATTGCGTAAACATGCAAATCTATAGGACGCAGACCAATTTCACACCCACCGGGTGAGGAAATGGTAGCCTTACCGAAACGACCTAATATTGCACCGAGAAAAACAACAGATGAACGCATTTCCCTCATTAAATCTTCAGGTATTTCGTAACCGAAGGCGTTTTCGTTATCAACAAAAACCGTGTTACCCTCCCGGTAGACCTTACATCCTAACGCCTTAAGAATTTTCAGCGTACAAATGGTATCTGAAAGTGTGGGAACATTATGTATAACACTTTTCCCTTTCACGAGAAGTGTTGCTGCAAGTATTGGTAAGGCGCTATTTTTTGAGCCTTGGACTTTAAGACTCCCACTAAGGCGCCTACCACCATTTACAACAAATTTTTGCATATAGCGTTACCCCTTCCGATATTTTCTAAAAGAAAGACTTAACGCTATATAATATGCAAATTTATTTTTTTGGTTATTGGATTAATTTACTTTTTTGCAATATCCAAAACAATATCACAAATCTGGCTTGTTGCGTTCACAACTGCCATTTCGCGAACGTTTTTACTTATTTCTGCATAACGTTTTTTGTTGGTGAGCAAATTATCTATCGCGTTACCCAACGCTCTGCCTGAAAGATCCTTTTCTTCAATGATAACTGCTGCTTTCTTATTCACAAGAGCCATAGCATTATGGAACTGATGATTTTCAGTTACGTTTGGTGATGGAATAAGAATAGATGGCTTGCCCAACGCCTGAATTTCAGAAAGTGAGGAAGCACCTGCACGACAAATTACAACGTCTGCTGCTGACAAGCAACGATCCATATCGTTAATATATGCTCTTACCTGAAGATTGGGTGAATTTTCTATATTTACGCCTCTATCCCTTAACTTATCAGGAACCCAGACACCATTCTGACCTGTAGACACAATGAAGTTGTAGTCGTTATCGTGCATATGGGAAACAATAACGTCAACCATTGCCTTGTTTATTTCTCTTGAGCCTAATGAGCCACCCATTGAAAGAATAATTGGTTTTTCGTTAAAGCCCAATTCTTCACGTGATCGTACAGGATCTGCTTCCAGAATTTCACCACGAATAGGAAGTCCGGTAACGATAGGCTCGTTTTTGCATTTCATATGTGCTTTGGCATCTTCTGCAGTAAGCATTACCACGTCAACTCTTTCAGCCAAAGCTTTGTTTGTTACACCCGGATAAGCATTCTGCTCATGAATTGCTGTAGGGATACCCATCTTTGCAGCCATTCTTATAACGGGACCACTTACGTAACCACCGAATCCTATAGCTACATCGGGTTTAAATTCATTGATAATTGCTTTTACTGCACTTGAACTTTTGGCAAGCTTTACGACAGTTTTGATATTAGCCTTAATCTCTGCCGGAGAGAAGCCTCTCTTAAAGCCGCTTATTTCAATTGTTTTTAACGGATACCCTGCTGCAGGAACAATTTTTGCTTCTATTCTGTCTGCTGTACCAACAAAGCAAATTTCTGCGTCGGGATGCCTTTTCTTAATTTCACCTGCTACTGCAAGCGCCGGGTTTACATGGCCACCAGTACCACCTGCTGCTATCAAAACCTTCATAAATCACACCATCCTTTTCCATAGTATTGAAATGTTTTAACAACATATTTTTAATTTTTCTCTTCTTTTGGTTTTCTTAAAGAATACACCTTTTTCAAATCTGCCTGACGTGATACAGACAATATTACACCCATTTCTGCGAGGGTTATGAGGAGAGCTGTACCACCATAGCTAAAGAAAGGAAGAGGTATACCTGTATTTGGAACAGTATCTGTTATAACTGCTATATTAAACACAACCTGAAGAGCAAGCTGGGCAGTCATTCCGAATGCAAGCAAAGCACCAAACCTGTCTCTTGCCCTCATACCAATGTGTATTCCACGCCACACAAGAGCTGCAAATAGAAGCATTATAAACACACAGCCTACAAAGCCGAGTTCTTCACCTATTATCGAAAAAATAAAGTCTGTGTGACATTCTGAAACGTAGAGATATTTTTGTTTGGAATTACCAATGCCTGCACCTAAAAGGCCACCTGAACCAAGCGCATATAGTGAATGATTTATCTGCCAACGTGCATCGTCAGGCTGATAGTCTTTTATACGCCACGCTCTGATTCGTTCAATCATATACTCCTTCAGTGGCAGGTCCTCGTAATTAAATATAACGTAAACCAACACAAGTGCTGCCACAACGCCACCAATTGCAAACCAACGGGCTTTACACTCACCTATCCAGAGCATCGTCACACCAATAAGCATTATAAGAATAGCACCCGAAAGGTGGCTTCCTAAAAGAACCATACCCGCTGTGAATGCTACTATGAATGCATAATAGAACAGCGTGGAGGTAGATGAGGTTACCTTGATCACACCATTTGTTACCTCATTAAGCTTAACTGCCCAAGGTGCCTGTGAGGGTGCGTTACTGAGAATCTTTTTACGGTCCTTATCAAGACCGAAGGAGCAATAAATAATCAAGAAGAACTTTGCAACCTCTGACGGCTGAAAGCCGATAGGACCAATATATATCCAACGGTTGATATCGCCACCACCCTTAAGAACGGTTATCAGAAGAAGCACAAGTGAGCCAAGCCAACCGAGTAAGGCAAAGTATCTTAAATATCTGTAATTACAGAAGGATGCAAGCCATATAAGCATTACACCGATTACTGCAATAGATGTCTGTCTTTTAAAATAATATAAACTGTCTCCTGTTTCCGAAAAATGGAAGGAGTAAATATAACTTGCAGAAAGAAGCATTACAAGGCCAACTGCCAAAACAACAAGCATTATTATAAAGAACGGAACGTCCATACCATTTTTTACAAAAAGGTCGTTTGCTGTTTTTTTCTTTGGCATATGACCACACCTTTCATACTAAAATTTATTTTGGAGCACCGAAGTGAACAAGTAAAACTGCAATAATACCACCAATAAGGTTTATTATGCTGAAAATCTTTACTATTTTAACCTCTTTCCAACCACACATTTCGAAATGGTGGTGAATTGGAGCCATTTTGAAAATTCTTTTACCGTGTGTAAGCTTAAAGTATCCAATCTGAAGCACGTCTGAACCGAATTCAGCAACGTAAATGATGCCTATGAGAAGAATGATCAATGGACAATCTACTGCATACGCAAATGCTACGATAAGACCACCTAAGAACATTGAGCCAAGGTCACCCATCATTACCTTTGCAGGGTGCCAGTTCCAGATTAAATAACCAATAAGACCACCTGCAAGGGCTGCCGCAAGAAGGCTTACACCAAGACAATTACGCAAGCCTGCAACTGCAATAAAGCTGATTGCTGCAGTAAGTGTAACAGAACCACAAAGTCCGTCTACACCATCGGTAAAATTAACAGCATTGGTTGTTGCATAAATAACTGCAAAACCAAGAAGCCAGAAAAAGTACTTAGTTTCAACCATTCCATAGAAAGGAACAAACATTGCACCTGTAGGATCGTTTATAAACAAAGTCAAAAGGTATCCAACCATCAAAACAACCTGCAAAACAGTTTTTTGTTTGATTGTGAGACCAAGGTTACGTTTTTTTACGACCTTTATGTAGTCGTCGAGGAAGCCAATAAAAGCAAAACCGAGCGCCATAAGCAAGCCACCCCATAACTTGATTTTATTGGATGCTGCCTGAGTTGAAATCACATCTGACAAAACTGCTGAAGATTGTGTATTGTTTGCTACGGATGCAATAATATCGCAACCCAAAAGCCTATCTATTACAACAACTGCAATAAAAGCTATTAAAGTACCTGCAATGAAAAGTATGCCACCCATTGTAGGTGTACCCTGTTTGTTTTTATGCCATTTAGGTCCTATGTCGAGAATTGTCTGACCAAATTTTAATTTGTGGAGGAAAGGAATCACAACATAACCCAACCCAAAGGAAATTGCAAAAGCGATTACTGCCGCCAATACACAAGCAAGTATAACATTCATTTTATGTACCCCTTATATATAATTATCTATATATATTATATTTATATATCTTCTACCTTTATCCTACCTTGAAATAAAGAAAAAATCAAGTTTTAGTCCATATTTTCATATATAAATTGAAAAATTTCTTCCATTCTCATACCACGACTGCCTTTGAACAAAACTGTATCTTTTTCTGCCAATATTGAAAGAAGATATTTTGTAAGCTCCGACTTATCCTGGAAGGCCTTGGCTTCGCCACCATTTTCTGTAGCTGCAGCTGCTATACACGCAGCATCCTTGCCATACGTTAGAACAACATCGCAACCCGTGGACACTGCCTTTTCTCCGACTTTTCTGTGGGAAATCTCACTGTATTCGCCAAGCTCAAGCATATCACCAAGCACTGCAATTGACCTTGTTGTTTTAAGCGTTTTAAGTGTTTCTAATGCAGCACACATACTATCCAGGTTCGCGTTGTAGCAATCTTCAATAAACACCATATTTTTAAATGGTGTAATTTTCTGTCGCATACCCTCGGATTCAAAATACTTCACACCCTCTGCTGCCTCTTTAAGTGTGTAGCCTAATTCCATACCTACACACATTGCACACAAAGCGTTATAAACGTTGTGGATGCCGACCTCAGGAACAAAAACATTTTCTGTTTCACCTTTATAATGAACAACGAAATTACTTCCCGTAGGTAAGGCTTCAATATCCGTAGCCCTCATTTGAAGATTTTCCTCTGTTATACCGAAGCGCACGATATTGAAATCCTCATTCTCGTAGCCCGAAAGCATATCGTTATCACCATTTATTATGAGCGTTGAACCTTTTTTCATTCCATGAAGAATTTCCGTTTTTGCTTTAAGAATCCCTTCACGTGAGCCTAAATTTTCAATATGGGCTGTACCTACGTTTGTTATGCAGGCAATATCAGGCTCAACTGTTTTTGAAAGTCTTGAAATTTCATCGAAGTGATTCATTCCCATTTCAATTACTGCTGCCTCATGACCTTCTTCAAGGCAGAAAAGCGTTTTTGGCACGCCTATTTCATTATTCAGGTTTCCTGCAGTTTTTAAAGCATTGAACTTCTGCTTCACAACTGCGTAGACCATACCCTTAGTGGTAGTTTTACCTACGCTTCCAGTTAATGCAATAAAAGGAATGTTGAAGGTTTTTCTATAACCGTGAGCAATATCAAGAAGGGCTTTGCCTGTGTCTTCAACTACAATAAGTCGTTCGTCATCACAAACCCTTTTACTACAAACAACTGCCTTGGCACCCTTCTGAAGAACGTCACCAATGAAATCGTGGGCGTCAAAGCGCTCACCAACAAGAGCAACGAAAAGCGTGTTTTCGTCAACCTGTCTGCTATCGGTAGAAATAACGGATACTTCACCCTCAACAGTCGTTTCTGAAGAACAAAAATCTGCAATAGCCTTTACAGAAAGCTTTTTCATACCTACCACCTGCTGTGATTTATTTTCTTAATGCTTCTTGCACTACTTCTCTTTCGTCATAATGAACACGCTCTGTGCCTATAACCTGGTAGGTTTCGTGTCCCTTACCAGCAAGAACAACGGTATCCCCTGCCCTCGCAATACTCAAAGCATATTTTATCGCTTCTGTTCTGTCGGTTACGGTCACAACCTCTGCTTTTGAACCGACTGTACCTATAAGTATTTCTTTAATTATTTCATCAGGGTCCTCTGTTCTTGGATTATCGGTAGTAACAACAACGATATCTGACAAATCTGTTGCCATTCTGCCCATTTTGGGACGTTTTGTTTTATCTCTGTCACCACCACAACCAAAAAGTGTTATGACTCTGCCCTTGGTAAAGCCACGAACAGCATTAAGCGCCTTTTCGAGTCCATCGGGTGTGTGCGCGTAATCTATAATAACGCCGAAATCTGTATCTGTTTTTAAAAGCTCCAGTCTGCCTTTTACAGACTGCGCCTTACTTATGGCAGCGATTACGGTCTTTAAATCAAAGCCCAAAGAGCAAACTGCACCTATAGCAGAAAGTGAATTATAAACTGAGAAGTCACCGGGAATATAGAAAACTACCTTTTTACCATTAAGTGTATACTCTACCCTGTCTGCAAATAATTCAACATTTTCTGCTTTGTAGTCAGCATCACAATTCACACCGTAATATTCAGCACGCACGTCTACGTCATCAACCATATAAGCCCCTGCTTCATCATCTGCGTTAATCACGGCATATTTACTACTTTTGAAAAGATTTTTCTTACATGCCTTATATTCTTCAATTGTTCCGTGGTAATCGAGATGATCCTGCGTAAGGTTTGTGAAAACGCCTGTATGGAAATCTATACCTGCAAGACGCATCTGATGAAATGCCTGAGAAGAGGTTTCCATCACACAATATTTAATACCATCATCCACCATCATTTTGAAAAGCTTGTGCATATCATATGGATCAGGAGTGGTAAGCTCTGTATGGAATTCCTTTTCTCCCACCATATTTTTTACTGTGCCAATTAAACCACTTTCAACGCCTAATGCCTTAAGAATATCCTTCACAACAAATGCTGTTGTTGTTTTTCCGTTTGTGCCTGTAATGCCTATTACAGTAAGCCTTGCAACTGCATTACCAAAAAGATTTCTGCACATTATCGCATAAGCTTCACGTGTATTTTCAACGAGAATCTGCTCTTCAAGCCCCAAATCGCGTGAAACAATTACTGCCTTCGCACCATTTTTTATTGCATTTTCTGCAAAGGAATGTCCGTCAAACCTGGCACCAACAACGCACACAAATGCACAACCCTCTTTGATTTGCGTTGTCTTGTCTGTAACGTCAGCAATTTCTCTGTCTTTATATTCATTTAAAACGTTTAATCCATTTAAAAGTTCAGATAGAAGCATTTTCAGCACTCCTTATTTTAACTATTCAACTGTTTTAATCATCCTGTACGCCAGAGGTTGTTTTGAAATACACAGTAATTGTTGAGCCCAATGACAATTCCGTACCCTCGTCAACGCTCTGTCTGTAGGAAACAACCTCGCTACCGAGAGAGGCACCTGATATACGTATATTGTAGCCTGAATTTACTGCCCTTCGGTTTGCTTCACTTATGCTAAGACCTAAAAGGTCAGGCACTGAAGATGAGGTTTCTGTGTTTCCCGTTTCTGTATAAAGCACTACCACACCATTCATTGGTATGCTCTGCCCTGCTACAGGATACTGTGAAATTACTTTTTCACCATTACCTACAACCCTTGCAGTAAAGCTCTGGTTTTCAAGGGATGTTTTCGCACCACTTACCGTAAGACCACTTACCTCAGGTGTTACAGCATTGAGCTTTGCAAGCTCTTCATCTGTGTAAACAGGTTCTACGTTCATATATTCAAGTGCCTGTTCAATTACCGAGCCTGCAACAGGTGCTGCAATTGCACCACCACCGTGAACTGCACCTTGTGGTTCGTCTATGATTATAAGAACTGCTATCTGTGGATCATCTGCAGGTGCACATCCCACGAATGATGCTATATATTCACCATCAACCGTAAGTTTTTCAGAGGTACCTGTTTTACCTGCAACACGATAGCCTGGTATATAAGCATTTTTACCTGTACCTGCAGAAACAACCATTTCCATCATAGATAAAAGTGTTTCGCTTGTACTTTCTGAAATGACCTGTCTTTTGACCTTAGGTGTTGTTTCGTGAACAGTATTGCCTTCCTGGTCAAGCTTCTTGGCAACAACGTATGGCTCCATAAGCTTACCACCATTTGCTATGGCTGAAACGGCAGTAATCATTTGAATTGCACTTACCTGGAAGGTCTGACCAAATGCACTTGATGACAACTCGGAAATACCCATTTTATCTTTTGCATGGTAGGTTACGTCTGCAACGGGCTCTGCCTCTGCCGGAAGGTCAATATTTGTTCTTCTTGTAAAACCAAAGGCATCAAAATATTTATAGAATTTTTCGGTACCTAAATCCTGACCAATTGTTATGAAGAATGGGTTACAGGAATTCATAAGACCTTTTGTCAAATCCTGTGTACCATGACCGTCGTGGTTGTGACAGTGAATAAGGTTGTCGGCAACCTGAATTGAGCCACCACAGGTGTACGTACTGTTAAGATTTACTATACCTTCCTCAACACCTGCTGCTGCAGTAAATAACTTGAAAACTGAACCAGGCTCGTAGGTATCACTTATTGCTTTATTACGCCAGGACATAAATACTGCATTGTTGTAAGCAACGTCATACTCGTCCTCATCGGTTATTTTTCCAAGCTCCTCCAACACAAGTGGATCAGTAATAACGGAAGGCTCGTTAAGGTTGTAGTCAGGCATTGTTGCCATTGCAAGAATGCCACCTGTGTTAACGTCCATAACTATACCATATGCAGCCTCTGCAGCATTATCCTTAACTGCCTGTGAAAGACCTTTTTCAAGATAATACTGAACGGATTTATCTATTGTAAGCACAAGACTTGTGCCCTGCTCTGCATCGTGCTTTGTTTCGTAATTAGATTGCATAAGACCACTGTTCGCATCGCGTGCAGTGATAATTCTGCCTGGTGTACCCGTCAAGGTATCGTTGTACTTAAGTTCAAGACCTGCTCTACCGTTATTATCGCTGTTTGTCATACCAATAACTGTTGAAGCGAAGTTACCGAAAGGATAGTAACGTTTTGTGTCAGGATCAATACCAATTACCTCGTACAAATCGTTTTCTTTTCTGAATTCAGAAACCTTCTTTTTGACATTATATGCCACTTTATCTTTAATTTTTACGTAGCTATATTTTCTATTGCTTATTTTTTTAGCTATAGTTTCAGACTTTACGTCACCGAAAATTTTAGCAAGACCATTTGCTATGAGAGTAGCCTGTGCATCATCTTTGATTTTTGATGGATTAATGTAAACAAGCCACGCTGCTGCACTTTCTGCCAAAACATTCATACTAGCATCGTAAATAACACCACGGTCAGCAGAAATAATCGTGTCACTAAGCTGTTGCTGCTCCGCTTTAATTCTATAGTCGTCAGACTTTAAAACCTGAAAATAGAACAATCTTAAAATATCTATACCAAAGCCAAAAACAAGAATGACTGCAATTGCACTTATGCAACGTTTTTTTAGATTTGTATTCACTCTTGACATAGCGCACCTCACTAAATTTACGTAATTATAAAACCCTACATTATGCAAAAAAGAGAGTCGAGCATTTCTCAACTCTCATATAATCTATTACTACTTCAGAAAATATATGCAAACAGTTCCTTGATTTTGCCTGAAAGTGCCGACGTGTCACCTAAGGTCTTGTCACCGGACACAACTATTTCGTCACCATTCGACAAATCGATATAGCTGATCTGATAACTTTCTGCTTTAACCATACCGAGAACGTTCTCTGCATAGTTTTCTATTTTATCTGTTGAGATTTTACTGCTTAATTCTGCATTTAATCTTACGTTTTCACCCTCTGCAATTTCTATCTGGCTCTCTATTGCAGATATTTCACTTAAAAGAGTGTCGTATCTTGTGTCCATTACGAGGAGTACAACAACAAGACTCACGCACACCATAGCAAAGCATAACGCCTTTTTAACAGCGGCAGGTATAGTAGCTGTCTGCACCTCTCTTTGTATTTCAACCTGACGACTTTCAACTAATTCAATAACATTCTTTCCTACAGGCGTCACCTTGGACATTGCTTGTCTTTTCGGTACAGCCTTCACAGGCGCTTTTGCTTTTTTGGAAGCAGGATTCTTCACGGCAGTCTTGGTGTTTTGCACCTTACGAGGCTGCTGTTTTTTGGGTTGTTCAATTACCTGTGGTTCAAAAAGTGAAAAATCGTATGCTTCAGAGCCTCTGTATGCCATAAATATCCTCCTTTCCTAAAATTTTTATTATTTCATGCTTTGTTAATCTAATTTAGTTGCAGTTCGTAATTTTGCACTACGACTTCTGTTGTTTGAGTCAACCTCTTTACCCGAAGCCTTAACACCACCGGACTTTACAATTGCCTTCGGCTTATTACCACATACGCAAACAGGGAAATCCTTAGGACAAGTACAGCCTGCCTTGAGAGTACGGAAATAGTCTTTGACTATTTTATCTTCAAGAGAGTGGAACGTAATTATTGACATTACGCCACCTGCATTAAGATGCTCAAACATAACAGGTAATGTATTCTTCAGAACGTCAAGCTCACCGTTAACTTCAATTCTTATTGCCTGAAAGGTTTTTCTGGCAGGATGTCCATTTCTGCGAAACTTGGCAGGTATTGCATTCGACACAATTTCCGCAAGTTGAAGGGTTGTTTCAATGGGTTGCTTGTCCCTCGCTCTGACGATTGCATCGGCTACTCTATCTGCAAACTTTTCCTCACCGTAGCGACTAATTACATTGTATAGTTCTTTTTTTGTATAAGTTTCCACCACGTCTTTTGCGCTTTTGCCACTTTGGCTCATACGCATATCAAGTGGAGCATCGTTATGGAACGAAAAGCCTCTTTCAGCTTTGTCAAGCTGATGGCTGCTGACGCCAAGGTCAGCAACAATTCCATCGACGGAAGCGACGCCGATACCATCCATAATATCAGCGAAGTTACAAAAATTATTATGTACAATGGTAACCCTACTGTCACCATTGAAACGTTTTGTTACGGTCTCGATTGCATCAGGATCCTGATCAATGAGAACCATTCTGCCCTTTTCGTTTAAATGACTAAGTATGGCAGCAGAGTGTCCACCACCACCAGCTGTACAGTCAACGTAAACACCATCGGACTTTATCTGTAATGAGTTAACCGACTCCTCAAGAAGTACGGAAATATGATTGAAATCCATAATTTATCAGAAATTGATATTGAGAGTATCAGTTGACTGACTTTCAAATATCTCAGTTTCTTTAGCCCACTCTGCAGGTGACCAGATTTCTATATGGTTGTTGTTACCAACAATCTGAACAGAATCTTCAATTCCTGCATATTCTTTAAGAGTAGAGTTAAGTGTAAGTCTGCCACCTTTGTCAACTTCACCGTAAACAACACCGGAAAGAATTTTTCTTGCAAGACGTCGTCTTTCCTGGTTATGCTCCCCACCCTGATTAAATTCCTTATAAAGATCATTCCAACCTTGCTCGGAATACATAAAAATACAAGTCGTATCGGAATCGGGTGATTTTATAAGGTATGCCTTCATTCCCAACTCATCGCGCAAGGATGCCGGAATTTTAAAACGGTTTTTATCATCAAGGTTATGTGCGAATTGACCACAAAACATACCGACACTCCTTCCCGTGATTTTTGCAACAAAATTGAGACACTTTGACCCATTTCCACACACTTTGTGACACCATTATAAAATTACATATAAAAAAAGTCAATAGATTTAACAAAAAAAATAGTGGTTTCAGGTGAGTTTTTCACCTAAAACCACTAAACTTCTGAACTTTTTATTTTTTGAAATCGTCAAGCAAACTTTCAGCCTGCGACAATATAGCCTGCACAACGTCCCCTGAAAGTTTGGATTTGTTATACCTGAGCTCCATTTTGCAACCTTTTGGGGTTTCAATTATGGTTAACGCCAGGTCACTGTGAAGCCTGAATGGCTCGTTAACAGAAATTTCTTCAAAGGCTGTTAATTTATTCCAATATCGTTGGGTTAAATTACAATAAAGACAATCGCAAAGCTCTTTTTTCATACAACCATAGTTTTCTGCAAGAATTTTTGAAGATTTAAGCTTACTTTCCCCTGCCATATAGATGTAAGAGGAATCGCAAAAAGCAGAAGAAAGACTCGATAGTAAAACCTCATCTGCAAACACTCTGTATGGAGAAGTAACTGCTCTGTACACTTCAAGATGAAATGCTTTCAATTTGTCTTCTACAGGCTTTCGTAAATCTTTTTTCTTAAGTGAGGCGCAAACCATTCCGTTATATGCACCTACAGAAAAAACGTCCTTTTCACCATGAAAAAACCTTCGATCTGCGTAAATGCGCATTTTTGAACAATCTTTAGAAGCCCTTACGTTTTTTAATATGGCAGAATAAAAGCAAAAATAAAGTATAGAAGAAAAATCAATTTCAAGTAAATTGCAGCTTTCTTTCAGCTTTGCTACGTCACCACAGGTTAAGAACACGTTAACTTTATCTATATCAGGAAAGTTTTCAACATATTTTTTCTTTGCCTTTTTAAAATCATCTACACTATAAAGCACTGCATCCTTTTCCCATTTACCATCAAGCTCTGCAGAAAGCTTATTTATCATGGGTGAAACAACGTCTACCGGCAAGGTGCCCTGTACAGAAAAGGTGTGAATCTCACTCGGTTCTACAGACAAATCTGATTTCTCGTAAAAGCCGGTAAAATAAACTGCCAGTCTTAAAAGAGATTTGGCATCGCAAACAACAGTATGACCTGCAATAACAAGAAAACCGTCTGAAGAAACAGAAAACTCAAAAAGCCTCTCTGTAAAATCGAGAGGTTGTTTTTGATACTTATAAAACATTTCCTCTGCTGTCAGCGTAGAAGTATTCAGCTTTATCTCAACAACATCGGTAACAACATACGCATCGGAGTTTTCCTCAAGTTCAATTACAGACGTAACAACAGGTTCTTTAATTGCAAGCATTTTCAAGGCTTTGTTTGCCTCATTTTCGTCTATGAAAGACTTATATTTACCACAAAAAACAACTGTATTATTAAACTCAAAAAGTCTGTTTCTAGAAAGACCGAGTTTATACCTTCCGGACATAGCTTTACTCTCCTGCTTCGTCACTTTCGTGCATAATTTTTTCTATCATAGACTGCTTTATACCCCAAAGCTTACCCGAGAAATCCACGTAATATCTATGAGGATTTTCAAATCTTACAACCTCTTCCCAAAGAGATGCCACCTGCTCGTTGCAATATGACTTAATATCTTCAAGGGAAGGATTATTGTAAACCAACTCACCTTCACGGAAAACACACACAAGCATTTCGCGCGCAACAAAGTTGTCTACCGTCTTTCGCTTCCATGTAAAATCAGGATCAAAAAGAGAATAGGTTTTCTCTTCACCAATGCTTTCACTATCTGTCGTAAGCACGTCGGCAATTGCTTTACCAGTTTCCATATCAAAAAGACGCCATACTCTTTTTGAACAAGGTGTTGTGATTTTATTCACATTGTTACTGAGCATAATTGCAGGTATTTTTTCACCATTTTTCTCAGTTTCACAAAGCTTATAGACACCGTCAAGCACAGGAGATGACGAGGACGTAACAAGCTTTTCACCAACAATAAAGCCATCTATCTTCGCACCCTGGTTAAGCATATCTTTTATGAGAATTTCATCAAGAGAATTGGAAGCATATATATCACAATCAGGAAAGCCTGCTTCGTCAAGCATACGTCTTGCCCTCTTTGATAAATAGGTCATATCACCACTATCAATAATAATACCTGCAGGTCTTAATCCCTTAGGGACGAGCACTTGATTGAAGGCCTCTATCGCATTTTTCACACCACTACCAAGAGTGTCGTAGGTATCAACAAGCAACGCACCATCGTCACCATGCTCTTCAAGGTAAGCCTTAAAAGCTTCAAACTCACTGTCAAAAAGTTGCACCCAACCGTGTCCCATCATAGTTGCAACAGGAATATTGTACTTTTTTGCAGCTGGAAGAAGTGAGGTTGCATCTACACCACCTATATAGGCAGCCCTTGCGCCGTCAACAGCAGCATCAAAGCCATGGGCACGACGGGCACCCATTTCTATAACACGCTTACCAGAAGAGGCTCTGCTTACTCTGTTTGCTTTTGTCGCAATAAGAGTTTGATAATTTATTGTGTTGAGAAGTAAAGTTTCAATAAGCTGTGCCTGTATTGCAGGACCACAAACCTTAACTATTGGTTCATTAGGGAAAACAGGGGTTCCCTCGGGCATAGCGTAAACGTCGCAAGAAAACTTGAAGTTTCTAAGATACTCGATGAGTTTTTCAGAAAAACCTTGTTCCGCAAGGTAATTCAACACTTCTTCATTGAAGGAAAGATTTTTTAATTCATCGCACAAATTTTCAAGCCCTGCCATAATGGCAAAGCCACCTTTATCGGGTATTTCACGGAAGAACATATCGAAAGTTACTTTTTCATTTTCCTTCCCTGCAGAAAGCAAACCCTCTGCTGTTGTCAAACAATTGTAATCTGCAAACAGATCTTTACGAAAGACCATATAGCACCTCTTTTTATGATTTATGGGTATATTTTACCATATAAAAGTATTTATATCAAATGTTTTCTCAAATATCACTACAAAAATACTTGCAACATATATTGTATTGTGATAATATAAATTTGGTATAGGACTTTAAAATTCAACAAAAGGGGTTGCTATGGATGAGAATCAGGAAACAGCCAATCGGCTCTAAAAACATCTGCGGAACCAAAGTTGAAGAAAGAAGAAAAGCTATAGGTATGAAACAAAAAGATCTTCTTACACAGCTTCAAATCCGTGGTGTGGACCTAAACGCTTCAGGTCTTTCAAAACTAGAAGGTCAGATTCGTTCGGTTTGCGATACAGAGCTTATTGCTTTATCTGAAGTTTTAGGCGTTTCAGTCAACTGGTTACTTGGTATTGACGAATAAAAAGGAAATCATTGTCCATTAATGGACAATGATTTTTTTGTTTTTATTGCAAAATATATATCTATGACTTTTATTCAATTTATTTGACTTTTTGTCGAATTATGTGATATTATGTAAAAAATGGTCGTGGTGGTGATGGTATGCTTTGCAACAGAATCAAACAATTCCGTGAGTACAACAATATCGAAACAAAAAACCTTGCTGAAGTCTTAGGTATAAGCGAAGAGCTTTACAAGGATTTTGAGTATGGCAAAGCTGTACCTACTATAGACATTATAGAAAAGCTTGCAAAATGCTACAAGGTTACAGTGGATGAATTTTACGGTTACACCCCTCGTCTTGAAATTTATGACAAAAGCGTTGATTTCAGTGATGAGAACGTTGACGAAAAGCTTCTTAAGATGTCAAACCTTTCCTGGGACGAGATGCAGTTGATTTTGCATTACCGTAATAGTGAAGACAAAGAAAGCCTTATAAGTGAAATAATCAAAAGCAATTTTGAAAATAATAAAAAATAAAACAGAGCCAAGACATCAAATGTCTTGGCTTTCTTCTTTTAATCAGATTGTTCAAAACTTTACGATTTCGCCCATCATACCAGGTGCGGCAAAAGCAGCGTTGCTTTCGTCTGTATCGATATGCATTGCAGGAGCAAAGTTTGGATGAACACGGCAAACAACATCGCCAAAGATAAGGGTTCTACCGTCGGAATCAATTTTAACACCAACAACTTCTTTATCTGCTACGCCAAATTCTGCAGCTGCTTCGGGTGTCAGGTGAATGTGTCTTTTAGCAACAATAACGCCTTCCTTAAGCTCAACCTCACCCTTAGGACCAACAAGCTTACAAGCGCCACTACAAGCAATGTCGCCACTTTCTCTTACAGGAGCAACAACGCCAATCGAACGTGCATCAGAAGCAGAAAGTTCAACCTGCGAAACAGGTCTTGTAGGACCAAGAATGGAAACTGCGGGGAACTGTCCCTTTGAGCCTACAACAGCAACTCTTTCTTCACAAGCGTACTGACCCGGCTGAGAAAGGTCTTTTTTATTTGTGAGCTCGTAGCCTTCACCGAAAAGAACGTCAAGATCTTCTCTTGATACGTGCACGTGACGTGCAGATGTTTCAACAAGTACTTTTGACATGAATAAATCCTTCTTTCAAAATCGCAAAATTTTCTTGCAAATAATATAAATGACTACCTGAAACTGCATTCAAGCCGTAAGTATTATACACAAAAACCTTGTTTCTTGTCAAGTTAAACAGTGGTTATATTACATATTTTTCTTACTTGTTTTTTGTTAATTATTCCAAACAAAAAGCCTTGTCTTACTAACACAAATTATGGTATCATTTACACGTTCAAAAAATTGTTTGAGGTAGGTTAATTATGTCATTTTTAAAAGCAATCATTGCCCTTATTACAAGCATCTTTGTAGCTTTAACATCCTTTCATGGCAACGAAGTTCCTAGTGTGTCAAAAAAGGAATTTTCCTTTACATACCTTGAATACCCGGCAGAAGCGGTAAAAACTCTGGGTGAGTGGGGCATCACAGAAGCACAATGGAAAAGTCGTGCCGATGCAGGAGATGGTGATGTATTTGTTGATGCACAAGGCTACACCGATATTAACGGAATTGTTATTTCACCTTACTACACAGCACATGTGAACGGAACGGAAATACCTGTTTATGCATCTACTGTTTTCGTGGGTACAACTCAGAAGGGTGAGCTTCATTCCTTCTCTGAAATTTTTGTACCTGAAGGAAGTAAATTTCCTTGTACTATTCAGTTGACTTCTGACTCTATACGCTTTGGCGAGGTCAAGGTTTTACCTGCATCCTATGGCGTTACACCTATGTATTCAAACAACGTCACAAATGCACAAATCCCCGGTTATGGCACTTACACCTTCCTGTTCAATGACGGTAGTCAGTCACACTCATTTACACTGTTTGTCAGAGAACAAATAGATGAAGAGGCAGAAATTGCAGCACTCAGGGCGCAATATGGTGACAGTGTTTACGTCGTTGAAAAGGGCTTTTATCCAATGGATTACGTTTCCGTCCCAGGTGGAACCATAATATACTACCTGAAACAAGGTGCATATCTACTTGCAAACCACAAGTTTGATATAAACAGCGACGAAGACAATGCCAACACCATTGAAGATGGCGCTTCATCACAAAACGGTATCGGTTTAACACGTTTTCCATTTCTTAACTTCTATGGTTGTAACACAGTTAAAATATTAGGAAATGGTGTTATTGACCTTTCTCACCTTGACCGACACGAGCGTCGAGGCGTTGTATTCACCTTCTGTAACGACGTCCAGGTACGAGGGGTTAAAATTATCAACCCACCTGAATGGGCATTCATTACGTACCGATGCACCAACGTCGATATTGACAATGTAGACTTCTTTGGCTACAGACAAAACTCCGACGCCTTTGCAATATGCAACTCACAAAATGTTACTGTTGACAACTGCTTTGCTAGATCCGGTGACGACTTATTTGACGTTAAAACCCTTGGTGGCGACGAAAATGCTATAAGCAAAAACGTCATTTTCAGAAACTGTATTGCATGGGCAGGTAAAGCAAGATGCTTTGGTATTTGTGGTGAGGTAAACAAACCTATAAGCGACGTTACATTTAAAGACTGTGCCGTTATTTACCACGATGCTACCTGGAATGCAGACAGAATTCCGGCACTTGCTATTGTTGTTGAGCAAGGTGGAGGAAGCATTTCAAACGTCACCTATGACAATATTGAAATACATTATGCAGCAAGCAGAGCAATAGGTTGTCTTGTGTATGAAAGCGGAGTAAATGATCTCCATATTAACAACGTTACTTACAAAAATATTTCATATACATCAAGCCTTCCAAATAAAGTTGCAGGAACTAATTCAACCAACTCCGTTACAGCAAACTTTGAAAACATTTACTACAACGGCTCAAAGGTGAATGCAATTAACTCAAGTCTTTTTGAATACGACAACTACGCAACATTGAACCTCAAATAAAAAGAAGCAAAAAAGCAAATAAAAACCAATTTAAACACAGCAAAAAACACACCATTCGTTTTACCGAATGGTGTGTTTAAATTTTGGTTTAAAGCTTATTTACAAGCTTCTTCAACTGCAACTGCGCAAGCAACTGTTGCGCCTACCATTGGGTTGTTACCCATACCGATTAAGCCCATCATCTCAACGTGAGCTGGAACTGAAGATGAACCTGCGAACTGTGCGTCTGAGTGCATACGACCCATAGTATCTGTCATACCATAGGAAGCAGGACCTGCAGCCATATTACCCGGGTGAAGTGTACGACCTGTACCACCACCTGAAGCAACTGAGAAGTACTTCTTATCGTTTTCAACACATTCCTTCTTGTATGTGCCTGCAACCGGATGCTGGAAACGAGTTGGGTTTGTTGAGTTACCTGTAATAGAGACGTCAACGCCTTCCTTCCACATGATTGCAACGCCTTCTGTTACGTCGTTAGCGCCGTAGCAGTTAACCTTTGAACGAAGACCATCTGAATATGCTTTACGGAAAACTTCTTTAACTTCACCTGTGTAGTAGTCCATTTCTGTTTCAACATATGTGAAGCCGTTGATTCTTGCGATAATCTGAGCAGCGTCTTTGCCAAGACCATTAAGAATAACTCTGAGAGGATTCTTTCTAACCTTGTTTGCCTTTTCAGCGATACCGATAGCACCCTCTGCAGCTGCGAATGATTCGTGACCTGCAAGGAATGCGAAACATTCTGTTTCTTCTTCAAGAAGCATTTTACCAAGATTACCGTGGCCGAGACCAACTTTTCTCTGGTCAGCAACAGAGCCTGGAATACAGAAAGCCTGAAGACCTTCACCGATTGCAGCAGCAGCGTCAGCAGCTCTTGTGCAACCCTTTTTGATTGCGATAGCGCAACCTACTGTGTATGCCCATTTTGCATTTTCGAAACAGATTGGCTGAATGCCTTCTGTGATTTTATAAGGATCAAAGCCTTTAGCTTTGCAGATTTCAGCACATTCTTCAATAGAATTGATGCCGTATTTGTTAAGAACTTCGAGAATCTGTTTTTCTCTTCTGTTGTAAGATTCAAATAAAGCCATTGTTATACCTCCTTATTCCTTTCTTGGATCAACAATCTTAACAGCGTCAGCAACACGGCCATACTGACCTTTTGCTTTTTCGAATGCTGTGTTAGCGTCGTCACCTGCTTTAATGAAGTCCATCATCTTACCAAAGTTTACGAACTGGTAACCAATGATTTCGTTATCTTCATTAAGAGCAAGACCTGTAACGTAACCGTCTGTCATTTCGAGGTAACGAGGACCCTTTGCAAGTGTACCGTACATTGTACCAACCTGTGAACGGAGGCCTTTACCAAGGTCTTCAAGACCTGCACCAACCACAAGACCGTCCTCTGAGAAAGCAGACTGTGTACGACCATACACGATCTGAAGGAAGAGTTCTCTCATTGCTGTGTTGATAGCGTCACAAACAAGGTCTGTGTTAAGAGCTTCAAGGATTGTTCTGCCTGGAAGAATTTCAGATGCCATAGCAGCTGAGTGTGTCATACCTGAGCAACCAATTGTTTCAACGAGTGCTTCCTGAATAACACCTTCCTTAACGTTAAGTGTGAGCTTACATGTACCCTGCTGTGGTGCACACCAACCAATACCGTGAGTAAAGCCTGAAATATCTTTAATTTCTCTTGCCTTAACCCACTTTGCTTCTTCTGGGATAGGAGCAGCACCGTGAGCAGCGCCCTGAGCGATAGGACACATTGTTTCAACTTCATGTGAATACTTCATTAATTTTTGACTCCTTTCGGATGTTAATTTTTTACCAATGTTTATTCTATTACATATCTGTCATCAAGTCAAGTAAAATGATATTTTTGAAACTACAAAAAACAACGGTTTACGTGCTTTTTTTTATTTATTTTACATAAACCTACTTGAATTTCCATATAAAAGATATATAATGATATATTGGTTAATTATTTACACTTAAGAAAGGAGAAAACAATGGTATTTTCAAGTCTTTTGTTTATTTACGCATTTTTGCCGTTGTGTATGGCGATTTATGCTATGTGTCGCAATATCAAACTGAAAAATGTTGCTCTCCTTTTCTTCTCACTCGTCTTCTACGCATGGGGTGAGCCGGTTTACATCGGTATTCTGATTTTTATGACCTTCTGCGATTGGATTTCTGCTATATGGATTGAAAAATCCAAAAGCACCACAGGTAAGAATCTTATACTTGCTTTAGCCTGTATAATCAACCTTGGTCTTATAGGTGTGTTTAAATACACAGGCTTTGTGCTTACAAACGTCCAAAGCATTTTCGGTATACCTGAAACTATTCCCAAAATATTATTGCCTATAGGTATATCCTTCTATACCTTCCAATTACTTTCTTACGTGGTTGACGTATATAAAAAAGACGTTCCTGCACAAAAGAATTTTTTCTGGTTGCTTTTGTACGCAAGCCTTTTCCACCAGTGTATTGCAGGTCCTATTGTACGATACAAGGACATTGAATTTGAGATTCTAAATCGTCGATTCAAGGTGCATGAAATGGTTGAAGGTATTTCAAGATTCACTGTTGGTCTTGGAAAAAAAGTGCTTCTTGCAAACGTCTGTGGCAAACTTTCGGACACTCTTCTCGTTTCCGATTCACTTATAGCAACTGCTTCTGCAGACGCTTTAGCAGAATTGTCATCGCGCTCTGTTGCAGGTCTTTGGCTTGGTGTTTTATTCTACACACTACAGATTTACCTTGATTTCTCTGCATATTCCGATATGGCAATAGGCATGGGACTTATGGTAGGCTTCCATTTCAAAGAGAATTTTAACTATCCATACATTGCAAAATCTGTTACAGATTTCTGGCGACGTTGGCACATTTCCCTTAGTTCTTTTTTCAGAGATTACGTTTATATTCCACTTGGTGGTAACAGAAACGGCAACTTAATAACATACAGAAACCTGCTTATTGTATGGTTCCTTACCGGTCTTTGGCATGGTGCTTCATGGAACTTTGTTTTATGGGGACTTTTCTTCTTTGTTTTTCTTTCTATAGAAAAGCTTGGTTTTTCAAAGTTTCTTGAGAAAATACCTGCTGTTTTCTCGCACGCATATCTTTTGATTGTTGTTTATTTTGGTTGGATATTATTCAGATTTTCCGACTTCCGTTTTATACCGGTAGTTCTCAAAGGTCTTTTCGGTCAGAACGGAAATCCACTTGTGGACTTTGAAACAAAAACGCTGTTCCTTGGAAATATTTTCTTTATAGTTGTAGCAATTCTTTCTGTTACTCCACTTGTAAAAACCATTTCCCAAAAGCTCAAAAGCAAAACAGACAACAAATTGATACAATTCTGCTATGCCACTTTAAGTGTAGTCTTTCCACTTGTTTTGTTATTTCTTTCAACAATTTCCCTTGTAGGCGATGCTTACAACCCATTCTTATATTTCCAATTCTGATAGCTGTCGGAGGCTAGTAAATGATTTATAACAAACCCCGTGATTTATCATGGAAGGTTCTTCCCACTTTCGGTTTTTCAAAACCCCGGAAGCAAAAAAAGAGCAAGAACACATCAACCACCGACAATTTAATAAACACCTCAGCTCCTCAACGTTACCCTGATCCCAAATTGGATAACGTAGACATCATTCTTGACGGCAAGCCAAAATTCATTAAAGAGCTAGAGGTAGATGAAAACACGATAATTGACCTTACTACAATGCCGGTTATCGAGGGTATACCTATGCTTCAATTCCCTGAAGAGCCATACAAAGAGCCTGAAGACGCAAAGGCCTCTTCTGCTCCACCTATGGTAGATGTACCCGAAAAACAAAAGTCCAAGACAGAGAAGAAGACAAAGACAAAAGTAAAGAAAGCAATAAAAACATCGCACAAATTAAAGATTGCATCATTCTTTTTAATGCTTTATTTTGGTGCAGTTGTTTCCTTTATAATTCCACTCAGACCAACCTACTCTGAAACAGAAAAGAGAAGCCTTAAGGAATTTCCCTCTTTTTCTGTTAAGGCGTTAGCGAGTGGCGACTATTTCAACGACATAAGCACTTGGTTTTCGGACACCTTCCCCTTCCGTGAGAAATTAACCGAAATCAACTCAAAATTTGAGAGTTTGTATGGCGTAGGCAGTGTAGTTATACACGGTGATATAGAACAAGGTGACGACATTCCCGACCTTCCTGTAGAGGAAGAAACAGAAGCTCAAAGCACCACATCCCAACCCACAGCACCACAGACAACGTTACCGCCTGCAGCCACTCCATCTACAACGACTCCATCAACCTCCCCTGACACAACAACACAGGACAAGCCTGACTATTCCACACAGAATCTCGGTGCAATCATTGTCGCAGGTGATAGTGGCTATGAATATTACAGCTTTTCAAACGCACTTGCGCCAAGGTACATCAGCAGTATAAACGCCATTAGTGCAAAGGCTAAGCCTACAAATAACGTTTTTGCAATGGTTATTCCCACAAGTATTGACGTTACCTTAAACGACGCTTTAAGAAAAGATGTAAACTCAGCAGACCAGGAAAAAGCTCTTAATTACTTTAACAGCTCCATTAAAAATGCAATTACTGTAAACGGAATATTAAATGCTGAACGACTTCACAGAAACGAATATATCTATTTCCGTACAGACCACCACTGGACCGCTTTAGGTGCTTACTACGCTTACGATGAATTCTGTAAGACAAAAGGAATTGCACCGGTGCCATTAAATGCCTATCAGACGGTAACTTATGACAATTTCACAGGCACCTTCTTTACCAGTGCAGGCAAAAATTCAACCTTAAAGGAAAACGCTGACCAGGTTGTTACCTATACCCCATTCAACAATCACACCTGTACCATTACAAGAGAAGATGGCAGCGAGTACAACTGGGCTATCGTTGCAGACGTAACTGACTACGGCTCAACGTTAAAATATCTTTCATTCATCGGTGGTGACAATCCGTTAACCACAATTGTAAACCATGACCTTCCTGACGGAGAAACCTGTATTGTAATAAAAGACAGCTACGGTAATGCATTCGTGCCTTTCCTTTTACCACATTACAGTACAATTTACGTTATTGATCCACGTCACTTCGACAATACCCTGGAAAGCTTTGTACAGGACAAAGTCATAAACGATGTAATTTTCATTTCTAACATTTCCACAACACGAAACAACATCTTCATTGGTGATATGGAAGAATTGGTGAAGTAACAAACTATGCAGACAATTAACTCATTTAAAAAAGGCTTAAAAGATGGTATACCTATTTGCATCGGCTACTTTTCAGTAGCCTTTGCTTTTGGCATTTTTGCAGTCGAAAACGGCTTGACCGTTATTCAGGCAACTTTAATTTCATTATTTAATATGACAAGCGCAGGACAGCTTGCAGGTGTACCTATAATGGCAGGTGGTACGTTGACCGAGCTTGCTCTTTCGCAGCTTGTCATAAACTCACGCTATTCACTTATGTCAGTTTCTATTTCTCAGAAATTCAGCAAGAGTGTAGGCTTTTTCAAAAGACTTATAATTTCCTTTGCCAACACAGACGAAATTTTTGCTGTTGCCCACGCCAACAAGGGTGAGGTTGGTGAAAAGTATATGTGGGGGCTTATGATTTTACCTATTGTAGGTTGGACAGGTGGCACACTTGCAGGTGCAGTTGCAGGTAACGTTTTACCCACTATGGTTGTTTCAGCCTTGGGTATTGCAATTTACGGAATGTTTGTAGCAATTGTTGTACCTGTTGCGAAAAAAGAGAATTCAACCGCAGACTGTGTTGCCCTTGCAATAATTTTCAGCTGTTGCCTGAAATACATACCGGTATTCAGCTTCATACCATCAGGCTTTACCATTATAATCTGTGCCGTTGTGGCAAGTGCAATTTTTGCTGTTATTGCACCCATAAAGGATGAGGAAAGCGAGGTAGCCGAAAATGGATAACGGAAAGTTTTTTGTTTACCTTGCAGTTATGGCAGGTGTTACGTACCTGGTAAGAATGCTCCCCATGGTACTTATTAAGGAAAAAATCAAAAACAAATTTGTATTATCATTTTTGCATTACATACCCTACACCGTATTAGCAGCAATGACGGTACCTGCTTGCTTCTATGTAACCGAAAGTCCTGTTCCTGCAGCAATAGGCTTTGTAATAGCAATTATTGCCGCATTACTGGAAAGAAGCCTTATACAAGTAGCCATGTTATCATGCGCAGGTGTACTAGTAACGGAAATAGCTATGAAACTAATTCAAGCCAGCATTTAATTTTAAAATCAAGCACAAAACAGAGCGTATATTGACTTCACAATATACACTCTGTTTTTTATTGTTCAAGGCTTTTAAAGGTATAGCCCTGAGATATTGCATAGTCTATAATATCCCCCAATGCATCTGCATTATCCTTTGACACTGCGTGTAAAAGAAGCACACAACCCGGATGCAATCGGCTTGTAACAGTATTAAAGGCGTATTCTTTACCTTTGAAATTCTCGGTATCCCAATCGGCATAGGCACTTGACCAGAAAACCGATTGATAGCCTATTGTCTGAACTAAATCCAACGCATTTTCGCTACATGCACCTTCAGGAAACCTGAAAAACGGTGCTGAATATCCAAAGCCTTCTCTAAGGTAATCATCTAAGCCCTTTATTTCATCCACCATTTGTGTACGGCTTATGGTGGAGAAGTTAGGGTGGTTTACAGAGTGATTGCCCACCACATGCCCTTCAGTTATCATTCGTGCAGTTAATTGAGGGTTATCCTTGACATAAGGGTACGTAACAAAAAATGCTGCAGGTACCATCTTCTCTTTAAGGACATCCAGAATTTCATTGGTATATCCGTTTTCGTAACCACAGTCAAAGGTCAGGTATATGTTTTTCGCATTACCGATATCAAGACACATACCATTAAACTTCTCATAAAACTGCTGATTATCTACAGATATCTGATGTGGCACACCATCTTTCGAAACGCCATAGCTGTGGTTAATTGCCTCATCGTTCAAGGAACGCATATTATCAGGGTCAACAATAGGGAACTCCCTTTTCGGTAACGGCTCAAATCCTGTAAATGTTTTGTCTGTACCTGTTTTTTTACCATACTCTGCTTTAAACTGTGCAGAATCTGTTTTCATCGGCTCAGGATTTGGTACTGTTGTATCCTCCCCTTCTGCCTGTGTTGTGTTTTGGTTTGTAGTTAATTCGGTAGGAGTATTTTCCACCTCTTTGCCACAACCAAAAAGCATCACACAAAAAGAAAGGCAAAGTAAAATTATTGTAATTTTTTTCATAATCTTAAATACCCGGTCGCAGAGAAAACTCTGCGACCTCTATTTATTTCATCATTGAGTTAACGTTTCCTACGATATTGTCCATAGTCTTTATAGACTTTTTGGCAAGCTTTTTCATTTTAGATTTTGTTGACCTGCCGTTTACAACTACTGCTGCAACTGCAGAAGCGGCACCAATTGCCATGGCAGCACTACCAATCTTCACCATATTTTCTGTACTCATTTTCATAATTTCCACCTCCGTTATTTTTTGAGCTTTTGCTCACTTTAAGTTTACCCAGAAAAAGTGAAAACTTTATCTTTTCACAACTAAAACATAATGGATGTTTAACCATAAAATTATTCTTATTTTTTAAAATATTTTTACAATATTAATATTGAATATCAACGTGTTTGGTGTATAATTGTTACTATCTTCTCAAAGTGTTAACTTATAAAGGATTGTGATTTTATGGCAAAACAGAAAAGAATTATAGCAATTAACGATATTTCAGGCTTTGGTAAATGTTCACTTACCGTTGCATTACCTATTATTTCCGCTGCAGGTGTGGAAACAATATGTATGCCCACCGCTGTACTTTCAACACACACCGGTGGCTTTGAGGGATTTACATACCGTGACCTTACTGAAGATATGCCAAAAATTGCAGAGCACTGGAAAACAATTGATATAAGTCCTGATGCCATTTATTCAGGCTTTTTAGGTTCTTTCGACCAGATTGATATTGTCAAAAAATTTGCTGAGGATTTTAAAACTGAGAACAATCTTTTCATTGCTGACCCTTGTATGGCAGACCACGGAAAAATGTATTCAGTTTTTGACGACGCGTTTGCGAAAAAAATGGCATCACTTTGTGCTATGGCAGACATTATTCTTCCTAACATAACAGAAGCTTGCTTTATGACCGGAGAAGAGTTTGTTGACGGCATTCAGACAGAAGAATATATTAATAACCTTTTAAATAAGCTTCTTGACCTTGGGGCTAAAAACGTTATTCTTACAGGCGTACGTCTTGAAGAAGGTAAATTAGGCGCTGCTTGTATGGGTCAGGACAGAGTTGCACACTTCTACTTTGAAAACGAATTGGAAGGTGCCTACCACGGTACAGGCGACGTTTTTGCGAGTTCATTCTGTGGCGCTATGCTTAACGGCTTTTCTTTGCACGATGCTATGGCAATAGCTGTAAGATACGTTTGCGATTGCATAAAAAGAACACAGACCATGGACAGACCAATTAAATATGGCGTTGACTTTGAAAGAGGCTTACCATTCTATATAAAGGAACTTAATCTGATATGAGCGAATTAAATATTGTTTTAGTAGAACCTGAAATACCACAAAACACAGGAAACATTGCAAGAACCTGTGCTGCAACCGGTGCAAGACTTCACATAGTAAAACCTATGGGCTTTGCGATTGATGACAAAAAACTTAAACGAGCAGGTCTTGATTATTGGCATTTGCTTGATTTGACTTATTATGAAAATATGGATGAGTTTTTCGAGAAAAACAAAGATGGTAACTTCTTCTTTTTCACAACAAAAGCTCAAAGAACACACTCCGATGTTACGTACACAGACAAAAGCTACCTGATTTTCGGTAAAGAAACAAAAGGACTCCCCGAGGAGCTCCTTTTAGAGCACCCCGAAGAGTGTGTAAGAATACCTATGATTGATGATGCAAGAAGCCTTAACCTTTCCAATGCAGTTGCAATAGGTACATATGAAGCCTTAAGACAGCTTGGCTACCCTACATTGCAGAATATGGGTCAGTTGCACAATTACAAGTGGTAAAAAGAAATTGAAAATTCAAATAAACAACGCCATTCTCAAATGAGAATGGCGTTTGTTTATTTGACTATTTGTTGGGATTAATACACATCTTTAACCTTTAGTCCTGTTGTATTGTATGAGCTTGTGTAGCTGCCATAGTAAGCCTTTGTGGTGTAGACGTAGTATGTACCCTTCTTAGCTGACTTGTCAACAAATGATGCAGATGTGGTTTTACCGAGATTCGTCCAGCCACTCCATGTTTTTGTTGTGGCATTATAGGTTCTACGGTACACGATGTAACCACTTGCGCCTGTTACCTTACCCCAAGTGAATTTAACACCACTTGTTGTTGAAGTCACACTTGAAAGTGCAGGTGCTGAAAGGAAATACGTCTTAAGACCGGTTGCGTTGTAGCCGCTTGTGTACGTACCTGCAAGAGCCTTTACGGTGTAAATGTAATAGTTACCTGACTTTGCAGTTTTGTCTGCAAATGAAACAGCTGTTATTTTGCCGAGATTTGTCCAGCCACTCCACTTCTTTGTTGCGGCGTTGTAGGCTCTGCGGTAAACAACGTAGCTTGTTGCACCTGCTACCTTGCCCCACTTAACTGTTACACCTGCACTTGAATTTGTTACTGATGCAAGAGTTGGTGTTGCAAGACAATAGATTTTAAGACCGGTTGCATTGTAACCGCTATAGCCTGCCTCGTTAGCAGCCTTTACGGTGTAGATATAATATGTACCGGATATTACGTTCCCATCAACAAATGACGTTGCTGTGGTTTTACCAAGATTTGTCCAACCACCCCATGCCTTTGTTGTGGCATTATATGTTCTGCGGTAAACAACGTAGCTGTCTGCACCTGTTACCTTACCCCAAACGAACTTAACGCCTGTTGGTGTGTTTGCTACGCTTGAAAGTTTCGGTGTTGCAGGCTTAAGCTGTGGAATTACTGCTGTTTCAAGTGTCGCGTTACATACTGTACACTCCTTGTGCTGGGAGCCTGCAGCATTTACTGTTGCGTTTTTATCTATAATCCAATCGGATAAAGTGTGACCTATTGCTGGAATTGTTTCAGTAACAATAAGACCGCAAGCCGGACATATTATACTTTTAGAACCAACTGTAGTGCAATTGGGAGCCTGGGTTATCGCGCGTGTAGCATTGTAATGAATCGCTGCATTGGTAAGATATGTATTACCCCAATCAATTATAGTTGAGGACCATTCACTTTCTGTACCAAGATAAAATACGTTTTCAAGGCTTGTGCAATCCTGGAAAGCTGTTGCATGTACACCTATTAAGCTGTTGGGGATTACGACGAAGGTAAGATTTGTACATTCGCAGAAAGCTGCATAACCTATCATTGTTACATTGTTACCGATTGTAACGGATGTAAGTCCACAATCATAGAATGCACCCTCTTCTATATTTATTACACTATCCGGGATTATGATGGATGTGAGATTTGTGCAGGAAAAGAAAGCATAATTACCTATACGTGTTACGCTATCGGGGATTATGTATGAAGTTGATGCTCTTTTTGCAGGATATTGTATAAGAGTAGTCTTATCTTTGTTAAATAACACTCCGCCAACAGAAGAATAATAATTATTGTTTTCATCCACATCTATCGATTCAAGGCCTATACAACCATAGAAAGCAGCCTCATCTATACTTGTTACACTATTGGATATTGTGATGGAGGCAAGGCTTGTACAACCTTCAAAAGCACTATCACCTATACTTGTTACACTATTTGGGATTGTGATTGATGTAAGCTCTACACAATCATAAAAGGCGTAACCACCTACACTTGTTACACTATCTGGGATTGTGATGGATGAAAGCTTTACACAATCATAGAAAGCAGAGCGACCTATACTTGTTACACTATCCGGTATAGTGACAGATGCAAGTTTTATACAACTCTGGAAAGCAGAATCACCAATATTTGTTACACTATCAGGGATTGTAACAGATGTAAGGTATACACACCAATAGAAAGCATCTTCACGTATACTTGTTACAGGCAGGTCATTATATTTACTTGGTATAATAATTTCACCACTTACGGATGGGTCACAATCTGTAACGGAATAAGATTTGCCATCGGCATTCAAAGTAAATGTTAAACAATCAGCCACCGGCGCTTCTTCAAAATGAATGGCCGCATTAGTAAGATAGGTGTTATCAATACCGATTGAAATTGAGGACCATTCACTTTCTGTACCGGAATAGAACACATCCACAAGGCTTGTGCAATCACTGAAAGCAAATTCACCGATACTTGTTACACTATTCGGTATAGTGACAGATGCAAGTTTTATACAACTCTGGAAAGCAGAATCACCAATATTTGTTACACTATCGGGAATGGCTATAGATGTCAGGCTTATGCAACTACGAAAAGCTTCTTTACTTATACTTGTTACACCATTGGGTATGGTAACAGAAGCTAGGTTTCGACAACCAAAAAAAGCATGATTAACTATGCTTGTTACACTATCAGGGATTATAATTGAAAATAGTTTTTCGCAATCACGAAAGATAGAATTGCTTATACATTTTATACCATTTGGAATTGAAACGGACATAAGGTCTTTACAATCTATAAAAGCAGAGTCAGCAAGACATTTGGTTCCGGGTTTTATTTCATAAATGCCTGTTATTGATGTATCAGCTTCAATTAAATGACGACCTATATATAAAACCCCTTTTTCCCAATTACCCTTGTCGTTATAATGTTTGGTATTGGAAAAAGCAGATGAACCTATCCTTTCTACACTATCAGAAATGGTGATTGATACAAGGCTTGTGCAATCTTCAAAAGCAGAACCACCTATACTTGTTACACTATCCGGGATGGTGATTGAAGTGAGGCTTGTACAAGAAAAGAAAGCATAATAACCTATACTCGTTACACTATTAGGAATGTCGACTGATGTAAGTCTTGTGCAATCTGCAAAAGCAGAACCACCTATACTTGTTACACTATTAGGAATGTCGACTGATGCAAGGCTTGTGCAATATTCGAAAGCAGAACCACCTATACTTGTTACACCACTACCTATGGTAACAGATGTAAGGCTTGTACAATAATAGAAAATATACTTACCTATACTTATTACACTATCGGGAATAGTGATGGAGGTAAGGCTTGTACAATCACGAAAAGCGTAATCACCTATACTTGTTACACAATTACCGATTGTAACGGATGTAAGGTTTGTGCAACCAGAGAAAACAAAATCACTTATACTTGTTACACCCGTTTCAATAACAGCCGTTGTTATGTTTGAACGCAACGAGTACCACGGTACACTTGAAGATGATGAATAATTCGTCATAGCACCCGTACCACTAATAGTTAATGTACCTTCATCGTCAAGTGTCCATATAAGGTTATCACCACATGTACCACTACTCGCTGCCTTTGCTTTAACAGCAATCAAACTGCCTAAGTCAATCTTACTAAAATCAACCTCACCAAGCCCTACGTATGCAGAGCTGAAGATGAGTGTTATAGCGAGAAGGATTGAAAGACTTCTTTTTAAAAACTTTTTCATACCAATACCTCTTTTATAATTATAGTTATAATTACATAATATAATTTTACACTTTATATTACCATAATTTAACATCTCATTTAAATAGCACTATTAAACAAAAAGAGCTGCCTTAAATTGGCAACTCTTTATAAGCATACTATCCAACCGAAGAATAACCGTAGGGGAACTACCTGCCAAACAAGCTTTGCTTGTTATCCAATTCGAAGAATTGGTATGTAATTACCGTATATATGGATACAGTATTTCAGTTGGTTAGAAGCGAAGCCTATCCCTTTTTCAAAAAAGGGGGGACCATTTTACAACAGAATTGTTGTTCAGGTCAGGTGTATTACGGGTAGTATGTTTACGTGTTAAAGCAAGGCTTGGGCGAAATGGTGGGATAT
>JAZUPI010000047.1:0-13752 GCA_045605085.1 Acutalibacteraceae bacterium | reverse complement strand
TATATTTATATCAATGTCAATATTCGGATACATTGGTGTTTGTATGTAAAAAAAATTATAATTTTTTTGCATTTCTGTCAAGCTGGGTTGAAATAGGAAAAATCTGTGGTAAAATCATTTTGGGCTGTGAGTACGGAATTCAGTACATAACAACTTGAATATACAGAATAAATACAGAAAGGGGAACTAATGGGTGCAAAAAAAAGCTTTTTAGTGTATTTTTCTTGGGAGAATGCATTGAATTTGTTAAATAATGAAGAAATGGGGGTGCTTTTCAGAGCAATATTCTCTTATGCGCAAAAGGGTAAATTACCGGATTTTGAGGATAGAGTTCTGCTGTCAGTATTTTACATTATTAAGGAGCATATTGACAGAGATATGAATAAGTACGACGAAATCTGTAAAAAAAGAAGTAGCTCCGGCAAGCTTGGTGGCCGTCCACCGAAAGTAAATGCTTTTTCAGAAAACCAAATGCTTTCAGAAAAAGCAAAAGAAGCAGATAAAGAGAAAGATAAATATAAATATAAAGATAGAGTTAAAGAGAAATATATAGAAAATGAGAAAGAATTTATGTCATCTTCCTCGTTTTCAGGGAAAACGGCGTGTGAATATGACGAGGTGTTTTTATCCTTCTGGGCTGAATATCCTAAAAAGGTGGGTAAAGGTGAGGCTTACAGGCAGTGGAAAAAACAAGGTCTTGGCGAGGATGATTTAACAGCTTTAAAATCTGCATTACAGTGGCAGAAAGGGTCACGGGAGTGGCTTGAAGCAAAGGGAAGGTTTGTACCTAATCCCTCAACTTACCTGTCACAACGACGTTGGGAGGACGAGCCATCTCAGGTTTCATGTATTACCGACATAACAAATCCGTCTGCATACAACGATGGTGACGTTTTACCCGAATATATTCTTGGAGAGGTGGATGAATATGGACGTCGGTAAAAGATATTGCGCCATATGTGGCAAGGAAAAACAGACGAAATTCCTTGAGTTTGCAAACATTAATGTGTTTATTGAGTGTGAGTGTGAGGTCCTGAAAAGACAACAGCAGGAAAAGAAGGATATGGATTTTGCCCTTAAAACCTCTTTGCGCTTACGTAACAAAAGCAGTAAGCTTTTACCGTTGTACGAAAAAGCGTCATTTTCTACTATGACAGTGGATTCAGAAAACGAAAAGGCTGTAAAAGCAGGAAAATATATTCTTGATTGCCTTCTTAAAAATAAAGACAACGAGCCCAAAAACAGCCTGGTACTGCAGGGGAACAGGGGAAGTGGAAAAACCTTTATTGCAAGTGCCGTAATAAATGACTTTAACAGACGATATCCTGTCAGTGACGCTCGTCTTATGGAAATTATCAAGGAGCGTAACAACTGTTTCAACGAAAATGAGCTTACACCCTTAAAATCACCCTGTAAGTTCATCAATGAAATGGATTTGTATGCCTTGTATTACGACAATTTTAACTACAGTAAGATAAATGGACCTGTAAATGAATTTAAAAAGTGTGAAAAGCTTTTGGTTATTGATGATGTAGGGTCCTCGGGCTTTGAAAGTAACCGTATTTTCGCACTTTACCATAATATTTTAGATTACAGATGTTCCAACCGGCTTCCTGTTATAATAACCACCAATTTACCTAAAAAGGAGCTGTGTACCTACATAGGTGAAAGAGCCTTCGACAGACTACGCGCCGACAGTTATTTTATTGACCTGACATCCTCGCAAAGCAGAAGATAATTGATTTTTAAGAAACTGCTTTTAATGTGACTTATACTTGACAAAATTTAATATATTGCATAAAATATAACTACGAAACTTCAGGGCGGGGTGCGAGTCCCCACCGGCAGTAAAGTCTGCGAGCCTATGGCTGATCAGGTGCAATTCCTGAACCGACGGTATAGTCCGGATGAAAGACGTTTCATATAAAAGATTTTCCTTTTATATTTAATTGCCCTGAGTCTTTTCGGGGCAATTTTTTTGAAAGGTGTGTTTTTATGAAAACCAAAAACAACAATACTAAACAGCTTCAAAGACTCACAATTGCAGCAGTGCTTTCGGCACTTTCGCTTGTGCTTATGGCAACCGTAAGGTTCCCGATTTTTCCTGCTGCACCGTTCTACGAAATGGAATTTTCTGATGTTCCCATTCTTGTGTGCAGTGGAATTCTTGGTCCTGTGTATGCCATTGTTTCGCTATTTATTGTTTGTCTTATTCAGACGCTCTTTTTCAGCTCTTCCAGTGGATTTATCGGCTTTGTTATGCACTTCGTTTCATCAGGTCTTATGATTCTTGTTGTTTACCTTGTGCGTAAGGCTGTTAAGGGCTTCAAGGGTATTGTGATTTCAGACGTGTGTGGCGTTATTGTAATGACACTTGTTATGATTCCTATGAATATGTGGCTTGTTTCTGAGTTTATGAACATCGACGCAAGGGGATTTATTAACGACTTCCTGCTTGTTTGCGTTGCTTTTAACCTTATTAAAGCAACCTCAAACGTTGTAATTTATACAATCCTTGCACCAGAGAAAATTTTTTATAAATTGGTGGGTGAGGGTAAAAAGAACAACTAGTTGTCAGCGATTAGTGAAAAAGGATGAATTGTTGTTTTTTTCAGCCAACTGAAGAACAAAGGCAAAAGAACTATCCACCGTTACGGTATTTTGTATTTTGAATTTTCATTTTAAAAAGGTGAGTGAATTAAATGGTAACAGGTACATACAACCTTACAAACGAAAACGTAACCCTTACAAAGTACATTCTTGACAGCTCCTTCGACCACAAGTCAGGGTACAAAAGACCTGCAGTGCTTGTTTTCCCGGGTGGTGGCTACGGAATGTGCTCAAACCGTGAGGCAGAGCCTGTTGCAATGCATTTTCTTGCTATGGGCTATAATTGCTTTGTGTTGCGCTATTCTATCAACGAGGCATCTTTATTTCCTCAGCCCTTAAACGATGCTGAGGAGGCTTTGCAGATGATTATGGACAACGCTGATGAATGGCTTGTAGACGCTTCTAAGATTGCAGTATGTGGTTTTTCTGCAGGTGGTCACCTTGCAGCTGCATTGGGTACTTTGGGTAAGGTAAGACCTGCTGCGATGATTTTAGGTTACCCTTGCATTACAAAGGACATCTGTAACGATTGCGACGTGCTTAAAAACCACGAAAACGCACCCACGCTTGACGACAAGGTTGATCACAAGACGCCACCTGCATTCATTTTTTCTGCAACAGATGACGGTCTTGTACCTCTTAGTAGTTCACTTAAGTTTGCAGAAAGCCTTAAGGATAAGGGCATTCCATATGAAATGCACCTTTTCTCTGAGGGTAATCACGGCTTTTCAACTGCAGACTATGTAACCTGCGAGGGTATGTACCAGAATTCTGCTTATCAGTGGATTGCGTTGTGCAGAGATTGGCTTTACAAATTGTTCTATAAAACTATTGACTAATATAAGTAAAATTTATATAATTTATAAGTTAATGTTTTTTGTTTGAATTGATTTGATTTTTACAGGAGATGTTTTAAATGGTATTTGAGAAAATCATCGAAATTCTGGTTGAGGAATTTGAGGTTGAAAAAGAGGATATAAGCGCCGATGCGCTGATTCTTCAAGACCTGGGGATTGACAGCATCGATTTATACGACCTTGTAATGAGCGTTGAGGATATCTTCGAGTTGGAGCTTCCTGATGAGGCCCTTGAAAATATCAAAACAGTCGGACAGTTAGTTGAATTTATTGAAGAAAACAAATAAGAAATAAAGAAGAGGAAAGAATAATGGCAGATCAGAAGAAAATGGTTGAGGCAATTACATCTATGGAGGACGATTTTGCCCAGTGGTACACCGACGTTGTAAAAAAGGCAGACCTTGTTGACTATTCAAGTGTTAAAGGCTGTATGATTATAAGACCATACGGTTATGCTATATGGGAAAATATTCAAAGAATTCTCGATACCGAGTTCAAAAAGACAGGTCACGAGAATGTTTATATGCCTTTGTTTATTCCTGAAAGCCTTCTTCAGAAGGAAAAGGATCACGTTGAAGGCTTTGCTCCGGAGGTTGCATGGGTTACACACGGTGGTAGCAATCCTCTTGAAGAGCGTCTTTGTGTAAGACCTACCTCAGAAACACTTTTCTGCGAGCATTACGCAAAAATTGTTCAGTCACACAGAGATTTACCAAAACTCTACAACCAATGGTGTAACGTTGTCCGTTGGGAAAAAACTACACGTCCATTCCTTCGTACACGCGAGTTCTTGTGGCAGGAAGGTCATACTGTGCATGCAACAGCACAGGAGGCAATTGAAGAAACAGAGCGTATGCTTAACGTTTATGCAGATTTCTGTGAAAAATCTCTTTGTATGCCTGTCATCAGGGGCGTTAAGACCGAGAGTGATAAGTTTGCGGGCGCAGTTTCAACTTATTGTATTGAGGCTCTCATGCACGACGGTAAGGCTCTTCAGGCTGCAACCTCACACTACTTTGGTGACGGTTTTGCAAAGGCTTTCAATATGACATATCAGGATAAAGAAAATAAGCTTCAGTACGTTCACCAGACCTCTTGGGGCTCAACAACACGTCTTATTGGTGCGCTTATTATGTCACACGGTGACAACAACGGTCTTGTTTTACCACCTGACGTTGCTCCGATTCAGGTTGCGATTATTCCGATTGCTCAGCATAAAGAGGGTGTTCTTGACAAGGCTTACGAGCTTCGCGACAGACTTTCAAGTACATTCAGAGTTAAGGTTGACGACAGCTCAAACTCACCGGGCTGGAAGTTTGCTGAGTACGAAATGAAGGGTGTTCCTCTCAGACTTGAAATCGGTCCTAAGGATATTGAAAACAACCAGTGTGTTCTCGTTCGCAGAGACAATCGCGAAAAGGTTTTCATCTCTCTTGACAACCTTGAGGAAGGCATTTCAAATGCACTTAAGGATTTCGCAGACGCTATTTACAATAAATCACTGGAAAACATTAAAAATCGTACTTACACTTGTACAAAGTTGGAAGAAATCACTGCAGCTCTCGAAGCTAATGGTGACGGCTTCGTGAAAGCAATGTGGTGTGGTGACGAAGAGTGCGAAGATAAGGTTAAGGATGCAACAGGCGTTGGATCACGTTGTATTCCATTCCAGCAGGAAACAGTTGCAGACACCTGCATTTGCTGTGGCAAGCCTGCAAAACACCTTGTTTATTGGGGTAAAGCGTATTAATTAGCTGTTTGCTATTTACAAAAAAATAAAAGGTCTACAACGTTAATTGCGTCGTAGACCTTTTTGTTATTTTCTATCTGCTATTCGTTGTTTGGTGTCGGCTACCTGTTATCAGCTATTAACCAAATCACTCATATTATAAATGCCATTCTCTTTGTCACTAATAAACATTGCTGCATTTACTGCGCCGTTTGCAAAAATAGCACGTGAACGGGCAGAGTGGGAGAGTGTTACAATTTCGTCGTTTCCGGCGAACATAACCTGATGCTCACCGACAATTGTGCCACCTCTTACAGCGTGTATGCCAATCTCGTTCGTGTGACGTTTTTCGCGCTTTGAATGTCTGTCGTACTCGAAATATGCGTCAGGCATTTCTTCTTTAATTGCGTTTCCAAGCATAATTGCAGTGCCACTTGGTGCGTCGAGCTTCTGGTTGTGGTGTGCCTCTATAATTTCAACATCAAAGCCTGTGCCGAGCACCTTAGCAGCAACCTTGCTGAGCTCACAAAGAAGGCTGACGCCTAAAGACATATTGTAGCTGAAAAATACAGGAATAGTCTTGCTTGCTTCGTTTACAGAGCTAATCTGCTCGTCTGAAAGACCTGTTGTAGCAAGAACAACTGCAGTATTTGTTGAGGTTGCGTACGTAAGCATTGATGGTAACAAAGAAATGTTTGAAAAGTCAATTATTACATCTGCTTTAACGTTAACCTCGTCATAGTTTGCGAAAACAGGGAAGCCAAGTGTTGAGTCGTCAACAATATCAATACCTGCAACAATTTCACAATCATTTCTATTTTTGATTGCGTCGGCAACAAAGCGTCCCATTTTGCCACAGCAACCACTTAAAAGTATCTTTGTCATTTAACATCCCTCACAAGAGTATTAGTTTTTCAAATAATATTATGTTTGTCTAAAACAGCTTTTAATTTTTGTCTGTTTGTTTCGTTTAAAGGTGAAAGGGGCATTCTGCATCTTCCTACGTCGCAACCCATCATGCACATTGCTTCTTTGACAGGTATTGGGTTAACGTCACAGAAAAGAGCATTGCACAAATCTAAATATTCAAGCTGAAGACGTGCACTTTCTGCAAAGTTTCCGTCCAAGCCATACTGTGCAATGTCGTGTGTAAGGCGTGGCGCAACGTTCGAAAGCACGGAAATTACGCCTTTTGCACCAAGCGCCATAAAGGCAGTAATCTGGTCGTCGTTGCCTGAGTAGAAGTTGAGGTTGTCACCACACAATGCAATTGATTTAGCAAAATGCGAAATATCACCACTAGCTTCCTTAGCACCATTGATGAGAGGCAACTTTGAAAGCTCAAGGTATGTTTCAGGGGTGATGTTGACACCTGTTCTTGATGGCACGTTATATAAAATAATTGGTGTAGAAACACGCTTTTCTATATAGGTGTAAGACTCAATCAGACCGTCCTGAGAAGCCTTGTTGTAATATGGTGTAACCATAAGCAGACCATCAACACCCATTTTTTCTGCATCGTTTGAAAGCTTTACTGCGTGAACAGTGTCGTTTGAGCCGGTACCTGCAATTACAGGAATTCTGCCCGCAGTGGTTTTAACTGCAACACGTATTGCTTCAACGTGCTCGTCGTACACTAAAGTGGATTTTTCACCTGTTGTGCCACAAACAACAATAGCGTCTGTACCGTTTTGTATTTGATTTTCTATAATTTCCTCAAATAACGGGAAATTGATTTTTAAGTCCTCGCCATAAAATGGTGTAACAATGGCTACGCCTGCACCGGTGAATATCGGTTTTTTCATAGTAAGACCCCCAAAAAATATTTAAAAAAGGGAAAAATGTATTTTTAAATACAATTTTTTCCCTTTTAAAAAGCTATTGCTTAGTCCATATATCCTTCTGCGCAAAGAAGCTCTGCAAGAAGAACTGCGCCACCTGCAGCACCACGAAGTGTGTTGTGTGCAAGGCAAACAAACTTATAATCGTACTGTGTATCTTCACGAAGACGGCCGATTGAAACAGCCATACCGTTTTCGAGGTTTCTGTGAAGCTTTGTCTGTGGCATATTATCTTCCTCAAAGTAGTGAAGGAACTGCTTTGGAGCAGATGGAAGCTCTAATTCCTGAGCTCTGCCCTTGAAGTTTTTCCACATATCGATCATTGTTTCTTTGTCAGGCTTGTTTTCAAACCTTACAAACACTGCGCCCATGTGACCGTCAGAAACAGGAACACGAATGCACTGTGCAGTAAAGTGGGGCTCTGTAGCAGAAACAATTTCGTTGCCAACAATTTTACCCCAAAGCTTGAGTGGTTCTTTTTCACTCTTTTCTTCTTCGCCACCGATGAATGGGATTACGTTGTCAACCATTTCAGGCCATCTTTCAAATGTTTTACCTGCACCTGAAATTGCCTGATATGTACAAACAACAACATCTTTAACTGTGAATTTGTCGTGAAGAGGGAAGAGGGCAGGAACATAGCTCTGAAGTGAGCAGTTTGATTTAACTGCAATAAAGCCACGCTTTGTTCCTAATCTTTCACGCTGTGCCTTGATGATTTCAATGTGCTCCGGGTTAAGCTCCGGAACAACCATTGGAACATCAGGTGTCATACGGTGTGCAGAGTTGTTTGAAACAACAGGGCACTCTGCCTTAGCGTACTTTTCTTCAAGCTCTTTTGTTTCTGCTTTTGAAAGGTTAACTGCACAGAAAACAAAATCAACCTCAGATGCGATTTTTTCAATATCCTTTTCTGCATCGCAGATTATCATATCAAGATACTTTTCGGGTGTTGGTTCTTCCATGCACCATCTGTCACCAAGCGCTTCCTTGTATGTCTGACCTGCAGAACGTGAAGATGCAGCAAGTAAAGTTACATCAAACCAAGGGTGATTGTTAAGAAGGAGTGCAAATCTCTGGCCAACCATACCTGTTGCACCGATAATACCAACTTTGTACTTTTTCATTGTGTCTACCTCCGAATAAAAAACACTTGTATTTGCGGGGCAAATGCCTTATAATATAAACCGCTATTTTAACTTATTGATAATAACACATATATAATTGTTTAGTCAATGTTTTTTGCGTATTATTTTACTATAATATATTGGAAAAAGGATTAAATATGAATAAATCTGACTTTTTTTACAATTTACCTGAAGAGCTTATTGCACAGACTCCGATTGAACCTCGCGACCATTCAAGAATGATGGTTTTATCTAAAGAAAACAGCTCAATTGAGCATAAGCATTTCTACGACATATGTGACTATTTTCACGAAGGTGACTGCCTTATTCTTAATAACACAAGAGTTTTACCTGCGCGTATTTACGGTACTAAAAAGGACACAGGTGCAAACGTTGAATTTCTTCTTCTTAACCAGCTCGAAAACGATTTGTGGGAAACACTCGCAGGTCCCGGTAAGCGTGCAAAAGAGGGGGCAGAGTTCACCTTTGGTAACGGCATTTTAGAGTGTGTTGTAAAAGAGGTTCTTGAAAACGGAAACAGAGTTGTTCAATTTTCTTACGACAAAAAAGATAATATATTCAATATTCTTGACAAAATTGGTCAGATGCCTTTACCACACTATATAACCGAAGAGCTTAAAGATAAAGAGCGCTACCAGACAGTTTATTCAAAAGAGCTCGGCTCTGCTGCTGCACCTACTGCCGGACTTCACTTTACACCTGAAATTTTAAGTAAGCTTGAGGCTAAGGGTGTTAAAATTGGTTACGTTACCTTGCACGTAGGCTTAGGTACCTTCCGTCCTGTTAAGGCAGAAAAAATCGAAGACCACCATATGCATTCCGAGCATTACCATTTATCTGAGGAAACTGCAGAATTAATTAACGAAACAAAGAATAATGGTGGCAGGGTAATTGCTGTTGGAACGACAAGCTGTCGCACATTGGAAAGCGTTGCAACCTTTTGTGGTGAAATTAAAGAAGATGACAGGTTTACTGATATTTTTATTTATCCGGGTTACGAGTTTAAGTGCATTGATGGTATTTTAACTAACTTTCATTTACCTGAAAGTACTTTGATTATGCTTGTTTCTGCTTTGTACGGCTACGATAAAACCTTAAAAGCCTATGACGAAGCTGTTAAAGATAAATACAGGTTCTTCTCTTTCGGAGACTGTATGTTAATTTTATAAAAAAGGATTAATTTTATGTATAAATTACTCAAAACAGAAGGAACTGCAAGAAGAGGCGAGTTCCATACGGTTCACGGTGTTGTGCAGACACCTGCATTCCAGAACGTTGCTACCTGTGGTGCTATTAAAGGTGGTTTATCTGCCTACGATTTAAAGGACATTGATTGTCAGGTTCAGCTTTGCAACACCTACCATTTACACGTAAGACCCGGTGACAAGCTTATTAAAGAGCTTGGTGGTCTTCACAAATTTACAGGCTGGAACGGTCCTATTCTTACCGACAGTGGTGGGTTTCAGGTTTTCTCTCTTGCAAAGCTTCGCAAAATTAAGGAAGAGGGCGTAACCTTCAACTCCCATATTGATGGAAAAAAGATTTTTATGGGACCTGAAGAGAGTATGCAGATTCAGTCAAACCTTGGCTCCACAATTGCTATGGCTTTTGATGAATGCGTGAAAAATCCTGCAGAGTATAAATATGCCAAGGAATCCATTGCAAGAACAACAAGGTGGCTTGTGCGTTGTAAAAATGAAATGGCGCGACTTAACAGCCTTCCTGATACAATAAACAAAAATCAGCTTTTATTCGGTATAAATCAAGGCGCAACTTATGACGATTTACGTGTTGAGCATATGAAGGAAATTGCAGAGCTCGACCTTGATGGATATGCAATAGGTGGTCTTGCAGTTGGTGAGCCCAAAGAGGATATGTACAGAATTATTTCTGTAGTTGAACCCTTTATGCCTAAGGATAAAATACGTTATCTTATGGGCGTTGGTACACCGGGTAACATCATTGAAGGGGTAAGCAGGGGCGTTGACCTTTTCGACTGCGTAATGCCCTCCAGAAATGCACGTCACGGACATTTGTTTACCTGGAACGGCATAATTAATATGAATAACGCTAAGTATGCTACCGACGATGCACCAATTGACGCACAATGCAATTGCCCGACTTGTCAGAGGTTCAGCAGAGCGTACCTTCACCATTTGTTCAAGGCAAAGGAAATTCTTGCAATGCGCTTGGCTGTTACACACAACCTCTATTTCTACAACAATCTTATGACAAGAATCCGTGAAGAGCTAGACAACGCCACCTTTACAGAGTTTAAAAATAAATACGTTGATTTACTTGACACAAGAATATAATTTAAGTTATAATAAATAAGATATTTTTAGGGAGGACAAATACTATGTTTGACTTTATTACATTAACTGCGGGTGCAGGCACAGGTGGACAGCAGAATCCTGCAACTTCACTTATTCTTATGGTGGTTATGGTTGTTGCCATGTATTTCCTTATGATAAGACCACAGAAAAAGAGACAGAAGGAAGAACAGAATATGCGTGACTCTGTTCAGATAGGTGATGAAATTACAACAACAGGCGGCATTATGGGTCGTATTGTTACTGTTAAGGACGACTCAATCGTTATAGAAACAGGCGCAGACAGAACAAAAATCAAGTTTACAAAGGCTGCAATTTACACTAACGACACTGCTAACGCTCGTATGGAAGCTGAAAGAAAAGCTGCTCAGGAAGCCAAAAATGCTAAGGCACAGAAGGATGCTATCGACGAAAAGGTTAACGGCAAAGGCAAAAAAGAAAAAAAGGTTGTTAAGAACATCGCTGATGAAGCTCCTGTTGATGAAATTCCTGCAGAGGACAAAACAAACGAATAATTATTCATACTAAAACAACTCTCCGCATACCATTAATTAAAAGGTGTGCGGAGGTTTTTTATGCTTAAAATTATGAAAACCAAGAAGGTCAATGGTTCGAAAAGGTCGGGAATACAGAATCCTGTACTAATACATCTGTTTTCTGCAGTAAAAGGAATTGTTGTTACTGCAATTATATTACTATTGGTTAGCTTTATGGTGCTGAAAAGCACCTCGTTTACAATGTTTACAAAGCTTGTAATTTACCTTTCTGTAGTAGTGGGAGCATTCCTGAGTGGCTTTGTATCTCACAGAAAAAATAAAGGTAAGGGTTATTTGTGCGGTGCGTTAGCTTCGTTGTTTTATGTGGCACTGTTTATTGCGATTTCACTTGTAATTATGAAATTTAACGTGTCCGTTAATTTGGTTTTAGTTATTCCCATAATAGCAGTAAGTGGCGTCGTAGGTGGCATTGTTTCTGCTAATACGTAACAAAGTTTAAGGAGAGCCTGAGTTGAAAAAGCACGTAGTTATAAATGGTAAAAAAATAAACTCCGCATTAAGATTCAATGTGGACTACAAAACCGTAGTCTTCCTGACATTACTCTTATGCGGAATTATTTTAGGTGTGAATATTTCGGAAAATCTTACTGTGGAGTGGCAGAAATTCTTCGTCGATATAATTGACAGATTCTACGTACCGTCCTACAAAACAGAGTACGTAATAATATTTGCACGTCTGTTTTTACCCTTTGCAATAGCAATTACCTTAACCTACGTAATAGGGCTTTGTGGTGTGGGAATACCATTTATTGCAAGTATACCGTTGTTTTCAGGTGTGTTTGTCAGCGTTTTAATACCACAGATATTCCGGATTTACGGAATGAAGGGGATTGGGTGCTTCGTGTTTGTGTATTTGCCTTTACTTGCAATTGCATCTGCAACAATAATAAAAAGCTGTAGCAATTCAATTGGTATTTCCCTGGAAATATTCTTGTTGCTGGCAACAGGTAAGGGGAGTTGTAAGCCGATTTTAAAGGATTATACCATTCAGCACGTGGCGTATATGGTATTAATTTTGATTTTTTCTGCAATAAGCGTGTTGCTTTACGTGGTTTATTTAAAATTGTTTGTCAATGGCTGAGTCATCCTCAGAAATATCCGGGTTGTTTAAAGCAATTTCAGGTCTTTTTGGTGCCTTCAGGGAGCTTAACGGGTTAGAATCTGCAGCCTTTTTGAGCTGTTCATCCATAATATGAGTGTAGATTTGCGTCGTACTGAGGCTTTCGTGACCCAAAATTTCTTTAATTGCAAGTACGTCTACATTACCGTGTTGGTACATAAGCGTTGCAGCAGTATGACGAAGCTTATGGGTTGACAGGTGTCTGTCACCAAGACCTGCCTTTTCCAAGGTGGTTTTTATCACATATTGTACTGTTTTAGGACTGATTCTGCCTTTCTGTCGACTTATAAACAAAGCGTTTTTGTCCTTTACACCGTCAACAGGTCTGTAGGGTAGGTAAGCGTTAATGGCGTCAATACAGGCATCGTTAAGGTATATTGTGCGCTCCTTGTTACCTTTACCTGTAACAACTATTGTGTTATTTGAACGAATGTCTGAAAGGTTCAGGGAAACAAGCTCGGAAAGTCGCATGCCACAGTTTAAAAATAATGTAATAATACAGTAATCTCTTTCTTTAAATTTGCCCTCAACAGCGTTTAAAAGCGCAACACTTTCGTCCAGGGTTAAATATTTAGGGAGAGTTTTTTTGATTTTAGGGGAATCAAGCTCCTGTAAAGGGTTTTCGTTAATGAGCTTTTTCTGTACTGTAAGATATTTATAAAAGTTGCGTAAGGTTGTTGCTTTACGTGCCCTTGTGCGCTCGTTATTACCACGATTGTCTTTACAGTAAACAAGAAACATGTAGGCATCATTCAGGGATACGTTTGCAACAGTCTCCAGGGACAAGTCCTTTATGTAAATTTCCTCAAAAGGAGTTTCGTTATCAGCAAGACCACGTATAACCTTTAAAAAACGGAAAAAGGTTGCTAAATCTAATGCATATTCAATTACAGTTAAATCAGACCTGTTTTTAATTACACTGTAGTAATTAAGAAACTCAAAAGCGTATGGTGGGAAAATATCAATAAACTGATTTTTTTTCAAAACAAAAAACTCCTTTCTATCTAAAGAATTTTAAAAATAAATTTTAGATGATATGAGTGAAAAGTGACTAATTTAAAAGAATGTAATCTATTTATATTTTACCTGGAGAAAACCGAAACCAACGGGGATGCTAACTTTAACAACAGTTTTCTATGTATCTAATTATACAAAATAAAAGAAATCTTCCGGCTGATATTAATTATATCAACCGGAAATTTTTTGTCAATGGGAGCAATTGAACTGCAGAGCGATACAACGTGTGATTGAGTTCGTGGGAGCGATACAGTACGGTATTGGCACGCCTGCAGCAGTTACTTGCTCCTTCATCAGAGCTGAGTGCAGGGCACGAGAGAGCCAAGCTGCGCACCGGCAACCAGGCATCCTTATTTGCCCAGCGCGTAAGCGCAACAAAATACACCCGGTGAGACATCGGCGCTTGCGCCGCTGCCTTGCCGGGTGTATTGCTTTACGGCAAATTCTCTGAGGACATATATAGGGGGTACTACGACCCCCCTATATATGGTCGTTGGTCAAGAAAACCCCGTTTTTTGTAGCAACATTCACAAAAAACCT
>JAZUPI010000046.1:0-26241 GCA_045605085.1 Acutalibacteraceae bacterium | reverse complement strand
AGACGGCTACGAATTCGTAACCGTCAGTGAATTAATTTATTGGGATGATTATGAAATAGATCATACAGGTAGGCAGATCATTCATAATAATTAACATAAATATTCTCTGTATCCATTTGAGCTTGTTTGAGTATATTAATACTTCTTTCATCAGGACATATTTCAATAACATCAGTAATAACGTTAAACAGCTTAAAATACATTTCTTTGTACATTTCAGTATCGTTTTTCATATGATTCTCCCCTTAAATAAAAAATGCGCCAACCGAAGTCGACGCACAAAAACACATAACTCCGATTGTTGTCACACAAAATTCCACAATACTGCAAGTACGCGAAAGGAGTATGTATTTTTACCAAGAAATAAAAATACATACTTACAGAACATTGTGGTTAATATATAATTTTGTGTGACAGTTTTATTTTATCACACAATGTTTCAAATATCAATAAAAATCATAAAAACATCAAAGAACACTATCAAAAGCATAAGTAATCGTATCGAATATATGTCAGCGACAACTTATCACTTCTTTCGAGAAAAAGGAGATAACCTTTTGTAACATAAGGCAAAATATTTAATTATACGTGCCTGATGGCACTAGAACACTCCACCAAATGTCGCTTTTGCATCATTTGGTCCCCCTCTCTTCGCCAGAGAGGTATAGCTTCGCATCTAATCAGTTAAGTTTCAAAGGGAATCATAAATAACGGCTACGATATCATAAAAGAATTCGTAGCCGTTATTCATCAATTATTTAATTATTAAAAACTTCAATACTTCTTCCGAGGATTCCATTCATCTGAGCTATGGCGATTCCGTAATTTACGATAGGAACGCTTTGATTTGCTGCAATTGAAAGACGATTTTTCATTTCTCTTTCATTAAGCATACAGCCACCACAATGAACAACAAGAGAAAACGCGCTTAAATCCTGTGGAAATTCTCCACCTGAAGTAAATGTAAACTCAGGCTCTGCGCCTGTGTATTTTTTTATCCACCCAGGAAGCTTTACTGTGCCAATATCGTTACATTGACGGTGGTGAGAGCATCCCTCACTAATAAGAATCTTATCACCTGTTTTGAGGTTTTTCAAAGCATTTGCACCATCAATAAGAGCTTTTAATTCTCCCTTATAACGTGCCATAAGAATTGAAAAGGATGTAAGCTTAATATCAGCAGGAACAATTTTTGAAACCTGTCCAAAGGCTTGTGAATCCGTTATAACCATTCTCGGCTTTTTGGAAAGTGAAGAAATTGTCCCTTCCAGCTCTGAAACCTGACAACAAATAGCTGAGGCATTACTGTCGAGTATATCTCTTATTGTCATTTGCTGAGGAAGTATAAGTCTACCCTTTGGTGCAGATTCATCAATAGGCATACAAAGTACAACTATATCATTTTTTTCAAGCAAATCAGAAACAATATATCTGGGCTCTGCTTTAACTTTAGAAAGTGCACCTATTTTTTCTTTGAGTTCGTGTATGTTGGTGCCATTTTTTGAACTGACAAGAATTTCATTTTCTTTTATCTCAACATCATTTTCTAATAAATCAGATTTATTGTATGCAATAATGTACGGAACTTTTCGTTCTACGAACTCTTTAATAAGGTGTAAATCCTCCTGTTGTTTCCCCTTAAGCACATCAACAACAAGTACTGCTACATCGGTTTTAGCAAGTATTTCTCTTGTCTTTTCAACACGCTTAAGACCTAAGTCGCCCTCGTCATCAATACCCGGTGTATCGATAATCACAACAGGTCCTATAGGCAAAAGCTCCATTGCTTTTTTTACAGGGTCAGTTGTAGTACCTTTAACATCGGAAACGACTGCAAGACTCTGCCCTGTTACAGCATTAACAACACTTGATTTTCCTGCGTTTCGCAAACCAAAAAAGCCAATATGTACTCTTTCGGCAGATACTGTATCATTCAAGCCCATAAAACCACCTTAAAATCTGAAATCGCGTCGGTTTGAGTTTTTAATATCCTCAATATTCTGCTCTGCGATTGCTCTTACCTTTTCTGTTGGAATTTTATTCAATTCCTCTGCAATAAGCTTATAGCCAACCTCTTTTGTTGCATCAGACGCATAATCAACTAAAAACTCTGTAAGTGTCATAAGTGCATTAGGATGACAACAATTAAGAATCTGCCCGTTTTTACAAAGACTCATAAACCTGTCTCCTGTTCTGCCCTCTCTGTAGCAAGCTGTGCAGAATGACGGAATATGACCATTTTCCATAAGCCAACGAACAACCTCATCAAGAGTACGCTGGTCGGAAACATCAAACTGCTCGGAGTCGTGTGGTCTTTCTTCCTCGGTGTAGCCACCAACAGACGTTCTTGAAGCACCACTGATTTGCGAAATACCCATATGAAGCACTTCGCCTCTTACCTTTTCGCTTTCACGAGTAGAAATAATCATACCTGTGTAAGGAACAGCAATACGGATACAAGCAATGATTTTTTTGAACATATCATCACTTAAACCATTATCAAAAACAGTTGGGTCAATATCGTCTGCACGTTTAATTCTTGGCACACTTATTGTGTGTGGACCAACACCATGAACGGCTTCGAGATGTTCAGCGTGCATAAGAAGACCTACGAACTCATACATATATTTTTCAAGACCGAAAAGAACGCCTAAGCCAACGTCGTCAATGCCACCCTCCATTGCTCTGTCCATAGCTTCTGTGTGGTAGTCGTAGTCGTGCTTTGGTCCTGTTGGATGAAGCTCCAGGTAGCTTTCTTTGTGGTAGGTTTCCTGGAAAAGAATATATGTGCCTATACCTGCTTCTTTGAGCTTACGGTAGTTTTCGACAGTTGTAGCAGCAATGTTAACGTTAACACGGCGAATCGCACCATTTTTGTGGTTTACGCTGTAAATAGTTTTGATACACTCGAGAATGTACTCAATAGGGTTGTTTTTAGGGTCTTCACCTGCTTCAATTGCAAGACGCTTGTGCCCCATATCCTGCAAAGCAATTACCTCTGCCCTTACTTCTTCCTGAGTAAGTTTTTTACGGGCAATGTGTTTATTTTTCATATGGTACGGACAATAAACACAACCATTCACACAATAGTTTGAAAGATATAATGGTGCAAACATAACTATTCTGTTACCATAAAATTTTTGTTTGATATCGTTAGCAAGAGCGTAAAGCTTTTCAATAATTTCAGGTCTGTCACAAGCAAGAAGTACTGCTGCGTCACGGTGTGTAAGACCTGTACATTGGTATCCATTACCAACCTTTTTAGGCTGTGCCTTTTCTAATATAGACTCAATAAGCTCTATGTTATCTTTGTTTTCCTCTGCATATTTTATGGTATCGAGAATTTCACCATCGTTGATAAATTCTTCTGCTTTTAATGATTTAGGGTTATAGATTGCCATAAATTACCATCCTTTCGCATCACCACGTGATATTTCTATTTTAAAACCGATTTTTGCCATACGGTCTTTTAATTCTTTAATTTGTTGTGCACTTTCAGCACCTGTGCTCAATTTATTGTCATAAAGGTCATATTTTTTACGCACCGATTCAGGTGAAAGGTTGGGCATAATTACGTTTGCACCGGAAAGAATTCCTTTTTCCCTACCGTCGTCGGACACTGTACCCAAAGCAGTTGTTGCAGGTAAAAGCACTGTTGGATGCATTAGTCTGATTATAGAAAGAAGAAAACAGGTTAAATCTGCGTCGCCTGGTTTCTCGCCTTTGAAAACAGTTTCTTTATGAGGAATAAAAGGTCCTATGCCACACATCTGAGGCTTGAATTCTTCAATGAATTTCAAATCCTGAGCAATATGCATTGTCGTCTGAAATGGTGCCCCGACCATAAATCCACAACCAACCTGATAGCCAATTTCTTTAAGCTTACGAAGGCAATCAACACGATTCTGCAGGCTCATTTCCTGTGGGTGAAGTTTACTGTAGAGGTCGTTATTAATTGTTTCGTGACGTAAAAGGTACCTGTCTGCACCTGCATCGTACAAGGCTTTATAGCTTTCTGCGGAGCGTTCACCTAATGAAAGAGTTACTGCGCAATCAGAATATTTATTTTTTACCTTCTTAATTAACTGACAAAGGACTTCATCAGTATAAAAAGCATCCTCTCCACCCTGCAAAACGAAGGTGCGAAAGCCAAGCTTATAGCCTTCTGTACAGCATTCAAAAATCTCATCGGGAGATAATCTGTAACGAGTGCAGTTAGAGTTACCTGCGCGAATACCACAATACAGGCAATTGTTTTTACAGATATTACTGATTTCAACAAGACCACGAATATATACGGAATTGCCATACACTTCTCGTCTTACTTTATTGGCTTTTTCTTTTATATATTCTTGTGATTCTTCCGTTCGGTTGTCTATAAGGTAAGCATATTCCTCAACAGATAAGGAATGCTCTGAGGAAAGCTTATCTATTAACTTAAAAATCTTTTCCATAGCTTTAATCCGATACTTTAGATAAAACAGTTTTTGTGCTTATCCCATTAAGATTGCCGATTTTACCACTCAAAGAAGAAATAACATCCTGTGGAGCATCAATTGCAACACTTATTATGTTTATCTTCTTTTCGCGATACGGCACACCCATTCTGCCAATAATATATTCACCATAGTTATGGAGAATTGCATTAAGCTGTTCTACAGAATTACTATCCTCCACAATTATACTTATAACGCCAACCCTTGAGTTCATAAAAACCTCCAAATAAAAAGACGCACCTACAGAAGGTGCGGCAAAAAACGTAAATATAGCCGTACCTTTCAATCAGGGGTTTCCCTTTATGTCAGGAACTATGTTTATTTTACAATAAAATAGTGTTTTATTCAATGCATATTTAAAAATTTCAGGGAAAAATATAAAAAAAGTTTATGTGAGGGATTTTTTTGGATAAAAATCAGTACAAAGAATTAGTTCATCAAACAACTCCGAGATCACCTGTTCTCAAAGATTGCATCAAGGCTTTCATTTTTGGCGGAAGTATTTGTTGCTTTGCAGAGGTGCTAAAGCTCTTGTACCAAAATGTCGGCTTAAACGAAGATGAGGTTAAACTTGCAGTTTCGGGTACACTTATTGTTATTACCGCAATTCTTACAGGTGCCGGAATATTCGACAAAATTGCAAAGCACGCCGGTGCAGGCACAGCTGTCCCAATTACAGGCTTCGCAAACTCTGTTGTTTCGCCTGCAGTTGAATTTAAAATGGAGGGCTTCGTTTTAGGTACTGCCGCAAAAATGTTCAATCTTGCCGGTCCTGTTATTGTTTTTGGTTGCAGCAGCGCAAGTCTTTACGGATTAATTTATTGGATGTTAAAATATTAAAAAACACAAATAACTTAATCTTGTTTTTAGTTGTTTTCAATGTTAAAATGGTTCCAACAGATTTTAAAAAACATTTTACAGAAAGGTAGATTAAAATGCACAAAAAACTTGCGCTTACACCACCTATGGGTTGGAACAGCTGGGACTGCTATGGTGCTGCAGTAAATGAAGAACAGCTTCTTGCCAATGCTGACTATATGGCAAAGCACCTTAAGGACTACGGCTGGGAGTACGTTGTTTGCGACATTCAGTGGTCAGAGCCAACTGCCAACAGCTTCTATTACAACTATTTTGCTCCACTTTGTATGGATGAATATTCACGTCTTATTCCGTCAGTTGAAAGGTTCCCTTCTTCTGCTGACGGCAAAGGCTTTAAGCCTATTGCAGACTACATACACTCACTTGGTCTTAAATTCGGCATCCACATTATGAGAGGTATCCCAAGACAGGCTGCACACCAGAACACAAAAATCAAGTGCAAAGGCGTTACTGCTAAGGATGTTGCGAATCCTACCTCCATTTGCAAATGGAATCCTGATATGTATGGTCTTTATCCTGACAATAAAGGGGCACAAGAGTATTACGATTCAATTTTTGAGCTTTATGCTTCATGGGGTGTTGACTACATTAAGTGTGACGACATTGCAAACACAGAGATGTTCCCCGACAACCCATACTCTGCAAGAAAAGAAATTGAAATGCTAAGAAAAGCCATAGACAAATGTGGCAGAGATATGGTTTTAAGTCTTTCACCAGGACCAGCACCTGTATGGGAGCACGAGCACCTCGCTGCACACGCAAATATGTGGCGTATGACCGGTGACTTCTGGGACGAATGGAGCAAGCTCCACGCTATGTTTGAACGTTGCTACGCTTGGCAGGAATACGTTCAACCTGGCGCATGGCCTGACTGTGATATGCTTCCACTTGGCAGAATCCAGAAAACCGAAGAGCTTCCTCAATACAGAAACCGTTACACCCGCTTCACACATGATGAACAGATTACAATGATGACACTTTGGGGTATATTCCGTTCACCTCTTATGATGGGTGGAGAAATGAGAGAAAACGATGAATTCACCCTTTCACTTCTTCAAAACAGAGAGCTTATTGATATGCTTAAAAATTCAAGTGGTGCAAGACAATTCAAGCGTGAGGAAGTTGATGGTAAAGGTGAAATCATTTGGACTTCAAATGGTGAAAACTGCAAATACGTTGCACTTTTCAATACAGACGACAAAGAAAGAGAAATTTGTTTTGATATTACTGACATTTCAATCGGTGGTGTAAAATTCAGCGTTTGGGATATGTGGGCACACGCAGAATACAATGTGACGGTCGATAAATTCTGTGCAAATGTCAATCCACACGGCGCAAGACTTTTCAAGATAGCTATTAAATAAATTTAAAATACGACAGAAAGACAGAACAACCTCGTTTTAAAGTTGTTCTGTCTTATCTTAATATTGATTGCTTTTATCTTCTTAATTAGTATGAAACCAAGTATCTATAACTGTCTGGCATTCTATTTGTATCCGTGTATCTTATGAATATCCGTTTGACCATACCATTCACAATCAACAACAGCATAACTGTAATTAAAAGCAACAATACAGTATCTTGTTTTCCAATAGAAATAATGGTATAATCATCCAAACTAAACAATAAATTTCTAAATTACTCGCAGGGGTTGAATTCTCTTGGATATTAAATTAATTGATTCACCGAAGGTCGTTATGACAAACACAGAAAGTCACCATGCTTACTTTGCATGGCCAACAATTGCAAAATTGCAGAATGGTAAAATCTGCGTTGGTGCTTCAGGCTACAGAGTTGAGCATATTTGTCCTTTTGGTAAAGGCGTTTTAGCTTTCAGCGACGACAATGGTGAAACATACGGAAAGCCCGTTCCTGTTTTTGACACGGTGCTTGATGACAGAGATGTAGGTCTTACTGTTTTCGGTGAAAGTGGTCTTATTGCAACGTCATTTAATAATACACTTGAATTTCAAAGAGAAAATATGCCTCAGACACAAGAATGCTTTGACTACATTAATTCTGTTTCCGAGGAAGAAGAAAAAGAAGCTCTTGGTATAAGCTTCAGAATAAGTAACGACTGTGGTGAAACATTCGGCAAGATTTACAAATCCCCTGTTTCTTCACCACATGGACCAACTGTGCTTAACGACGGAACTGTTTTGTGGGTAGGCAGAAGACTTGGCATACATAACCATATTGAAGCACACGTAATAAACACCGAAACAGGTGAAATGACACTTCGTGGTGAATTAGGAATATACAAATACGAAGAATTTAAAGACATATACTTCTATGAGCCACACGCACTTCAACTTAGCAATGGAAAAATCATTTGTCACTTACGCGCTGAAAATAAGGATGAAACACTTTTCACTCTTTACCAGACAATTTCCTCAGACAATGGCTTAACGTGGAGTAAACCACAACAAATTGTAAGAGACGATAGTGGTGCACCCGGTCACTTGTTCATGCATTCTTCAGGGACTTTGATTTCAACATTTTCACACAGAAACAGACCTTACGGTATATGGGCAATTTTCAGTGAAGACAATGGTGAAACATGGAGTGATGAAAGTGTTATTTTCGAAGGCAAGGACACAGATGATTTAGGGTACCCATCAACAATTGAACTCGATGATGGTAGTTTGATTACAGCCTTTTACACAAGAGAAAACGACTACGTACCCGCAGTTATAATGCAACAAAAATGGTACATTGTAAAATAAATTTTAATATAATCACAGATTGAGAAAGCAGGTATTCTTATGAATTATCTACAACATGTTAATATCAAGCAGGGCTCACAGTCCTTGCATAGATTCTCGCAGGGTAATACTTTACCTTTAGTTCAAAAGCCTTTCGGTTTTGCTGCATTCAGTTTACAAACAGAAACCTCAAGAGGTAGCTGGTATTACCATCCGGGTGACCGTTCAGTTGAAGGCATCCGCCTTACACGTCAGCCTAGTCCATGGATTAGTGACCACAGTGCATTTACAATGATGCCACAGATTGAAAAGCCATTTGTTGATTTTGAAGATTGTTGGTCTGGCTACGACCCTGAAAAAGCGATTTTACAGCCACATTATCTCAAGTGCTACCTCAAACGCCCTTTCTGTGACTTTGAGCTTACACCAACTGAGTATGGTGCCTGTGTAAGACTCAGCTTTAAAAAGGATTTTGACCGTTACCTTTCTGTTTTGCCTGTTAAGTACAACTGCGAGTACGAGTACGACAAAGAAAACAACCGTCTTTACTGCTGGACAGACTGTAACCGTAGCAGAAACAGTCACGACAAAGGCACCCTTAAAGGCTACTACGTTTTCCAATTTGACGCAGATTCTGTTGATGTAGATAAAATCCTTGTAGGCAATAAAGACACAAGCAAAACAGAACATAGCTTACATGTTAAGGGCGAAGGCACAGGTATTCACATTGCACTTAAGAAAAAAGACGTTACCTTCACTGTTGCAACTTCATTTATAAGCTACGAACAGGCTTTGAGAAACCTGCAGCACGACTCTGTTTACGGTAGCTTTGACGAGCTTAAAGCTGAAAACGAGCGTATCTGGAATGAATATCTCGGCAAAATCGAGATTGATGCTGACGAAGATACTATGAAAACCTTCTACAGCTGCATGTACCGTATTTTCCTCTACCCTCATAAGGCTTATGAGCCTGACGAGAACGGCAACCCTATCCACTATTCACCAAGCGCAGATAAGGTACTTCCTGGCGTAAGATATACCGACAACGGATTCTGGGATACGTACCGTACAAACTATCCTTTTTATGCTATTGTTGCAAAGGATATTCTTCCTGAAATTATTGAAGGTTACATACAGGATTACAAAGATGGTGGCTGGCTCCCACGTTGGACTGCAGGTGACGCACAAAACTGTATGCCAAGTACAGCTATCGATGCAGTAATTGCAGACGTTGCAACAAGAAACCTTATTCCAAAAGATTTGCTTCAGACAGCTTTTGAGGGTATGGAGCACCACGCAAACAAATCCTCAACAGTACCTGCTTACGGTAGAGAAGGCTGTGAAGAATATCTTGAACTTGGCTACGTGCCATATGACAAATACAGCGAAAGCGTAAACCTTACCCTTGACGCTGCTTACTTCGACGATTGTATTGCAACTGTTGCAGGTATTCTTGGCTATGAAGACAAAAAAGAAATGTATCATAAACGTTCCAAGAATTATGCTAATATTTTCGATAAAGAAACAGGCTTTATGAGGCCAAGAGATACACAAGGCAAATTCGACCCTGACTTCGACCCTATTTCATGGGGCAAGCACTATACAGAAGCATCTGCCTGGCAGACAAGCTTTGCAGTACAGCACGATATTGATGGTCTTGCAGAGCTTTATGGTGGTAAAGAAGAGCTTATTAAACGCCTTGATGAATTCTTCAACGAGCCTGCAGAATATAGAGTTGGTGGCTACAATTACGAAATTCACGAAATGACTGAAATGGCTGTATGCGATTGGGGTCAATGTGCAATTTCTAACCAGCCGAGCTTCCACATCCCTTTTATTTACACATATCTTGGCAAGCCTGAAAAAACTGAATATTGGATCAAAAAAATATGTGCAGAAGGCTTCTCCTGGAAGGATGATGGCTTCCCGGGTGACGAAGACAACGGCTCAACAGCTGCATGGTACATATTCAGCTGTCTTGGTATTTACCCTATCACCCCCGGCAAACCAATTTACACAAACAACAAGCCTATGGTTGACAACATCCGTATTCTTGGCAAAAAAGTTGATTTTTCAAAATTCGGCAATATGATTTCATATGATGAAATTATGAGAGAAATTGAATGATAAAAAAACACCCACTTGTATCAAAACAAGTGGGCTTTTTGTATTAAGAGTAATTGTTCATTAATATTTTTTACAGTTTTCCAGAAGACGAAAGCATCTCGTTATCTATTACGAATTACTTTTCCACTATCTTCACATTACCGATTTTGTCGGTTATATACTTACCATTCTGATAATAAATCTCTGAATTGATGTTTACAACTGCATCGGCAGGAACATATAAAACAGCCTTTGTATCTTGTGGGATAGTAAGGTTAATAGCATAGCTTCCGTCAGCCTTTTTGTAATCAAGAGTAATTAAACCTTTCACGCTTGGTACAGTACAACTCATACTGTCTGAAAGAGTGTATTGAGGATTTATTTCAACCTTTTCATAACCTGCTTCAAGAGGTGTGATACCTGCAAAATGCTTACTCATTATGACAAGAGGTCCACCACTCCATGCGTGGTTCTTGGTACCACGCCAAGCCTCCCACTGCTCCCAAAGAGTTGAATAATCGTCACACATCATCCCCTCGTATCTTTCTTTAATTCTGTCATATGCCGCTTCATATTCACCCATTTTGCAAAGAGCCTCAAGAACATAATATTCCATATATGGACTTGAGTTTTTAGTATTTGCAAGCACGTTTTTAATTGTTGCATACTGAGCCATATTTGCAAGACCTGACAAAACTGCAAGTGCATTTGCTCTGTCATCAGGTTCTTTAGCATCTTCACTTACAAAGCCTTCTTCTGTCCAAAGGGCTTTATAGCCTTTAGCGATAGCAGTTTTTCTTTCGGTAATAAACGAAACATCTTCAGTTTCCCCCAAAAGTTCTGCCATTCCCTCTACTGCTGAAAGAGCATAATATACCCATGCATTTTCAATGGCTGTCATATCTGCCTTACTTCCCCAGTCAGGCCAATCCCATGAGCCACCACGGTGAACAACAAGATTATTGTCACCCATTCCCCAAAGCTTAAGGTAGTCAAGTGCTGCATTGTAAACCTTTTGGACAAAAGCCTTGTCACCAGTGTATTGATAGTACGTGCCAAAGCCTACAATACCTGCAAGCTGTTGAACAGGAAGCTCGAAATAGTCACCACTTATAGGTACAACCGTCTGAAGAATCTTAGTATCGTCAACGTGTGAAAGCATGGCGTCCACACCCTTCTGATACAGTAAATAAGAATTGCTATCCAACGAGTACATCATCATAACCATTTCATTTGTAACGTCGCCCCACCACTGTGCTCGTTCTCTGTCAGGACAATCCATAAAATTGTCACGCATGGTAACGTAGAGCGTTCGAAGTGATTTTTGCCATAATGAATTCATAAACTCATCATCGCACTTAAAATCGCCACTAAACGAGCTATCATAGCCTGTTTCACGATATTGCAAAGAAACAACTGTAACGTCTTTGGGGATTTTATAAGTTATATGCTCTCCGTTAAACCAACCTAAAGATTCAAACTCCTGTTCACCCTCTTTGGTTATGTAGGTAGTTGAAACTGCACCTATTAAGGTGTTTTCTGTTGTTATACGAATCTTTTTCCCTGCAGGGGCTATAACCTTAAGATACGGAGTAATCTGTGCGTTATAAGGAATATCCACGGTGATTTTTTCACCAAAAGTCTTAGTTACGGTATAGTTTTCATAATCCTTTGAATTCTCGTAATCCTTAAGACCATAATCCTTCAGGAACGGTATTCCTCTATGATAGAGCTTGCCGTAAGGCTCCTCGCCACCCACAGCATATTCGGTAGCATTTTCCCAAGAGGAAACATCATAAGCTTCATTTATCCAGGTGCCCATATCTTCCCTTGCATCAAAATAAACGCTGTATTCGGGAATTCTGTAGTTAGGTGGATAAAGAGGGCTATCAATATAAGCAGGGTTTCTTTTTATCTTCCAGCTTTTGTCGGAAATTATGCTTACATCCTCACCTATTGCCTCGAAAATGAAGCCACCTTGTCCACTGCTGCAAGAGGAATAGCTTGTTTCGTTATCCCAATACCACGCCAAAGCACAAATTGAATTTTCACCCCTTTTAAGATATGGCGCAATATCCACACTGTCGTAATAACCACTATTTTTAGATGGACCTCGTTTTACGTTCCCCTCAAAAACAACGGTTTCTCCGTTTATGTAAAGCCAGTATTTTGAGTCGGCTGAAATATGTGCCACAAGCTCTTTGGGGACCTTATCAAGACTTACCTTTTTGCTAAGGCACATCCACACGTTTTTCTCTGTAAGCTTTTCCTTATCCCAAATCCACTTTGCTTTCCAATCGGGTTTTTCTTCCGTAGATATTACACTATATTCGGGAATGGTGTCCGGAATCTTGTAATCGTTTGTGTATGGTATCATAGTTAAATCACCCCATGAAAAAATTGATGAAATAAATGCAGCTGCTATGGCAAGGTATGAAACAATTGTCTGTAAAATTTGCATAGGAACCTCCCTAATACTATGTGCAATGATCAAAACTTTAATTTATCGTTTATAAAGCTATAATTGTCAGTTACATAACCACCATTAACTTCTTATGTAATATAGATTGTGTTAACGCAACAATTCTACCATTGATACAAAAGAAATGCAACCCGATAGATTCAGATTGCATAAATTATATTTTTATTTTTCACTACCACGTTTGCGATAGTCGTTATTGATTTCAGTACTCCAGTCTGCTTGAATTGGGGCGTTTGTACGCATATTGCAAATGGTCTCAGATACTGTTGCGTAGAGGATTTTCGTGCCTTTTTCGTCTGCGTTATAATTAACTGCTCTGTCAGACCCTATACCATACTGAGCTGCAGTTTCGACTGCATCAATATTTGCACCGATGAAGAGGAATTCCCAACCATATTTTTCCTTTTGTCGTTCTATCATTTGCTTTACTCTATCGGATGTGTAACGGTGGCTGGCGTTCTCCATACCGTCTGTTGTGATAATGAACATTGTGTGCTCGGGAACATCTTCGGGACGGGCATATTTGTGGATATTTCCGATATGGTGAATTGCACCACCGATGGCATCAATAAGAGCTGTGCAACCTCTTACATAGTAGTCTTCTTCAGTCATAGGCTTGATTTCAGAGAGCTTGACTCTATCGTGGATAACGTCGCTTTCATTATCAAAAAGCACAGTTGAAACGTAGCATTCTCCTTCCTGTTTTTTCTGCTTTTCAATCATAGAATTAAAACCACCGATTGTATCTTTTTCAAGACCCCTCATTGAACCACTTCTGTCAAGAATGAATACAAGCTCTGTAACACCTTTTCCCTTGTTTTCGATTATGTTTTTCTCCATTTTAAATTCCTCCAAAAAATAATGTGATTGCTTGGTTTCTAACCTTACAATCACATTATAGTTGGATATTCACTTAAAAAGGTCGCTTGACGGGAGACAAATTATTTTATATTAGGCAACTGTACTTCTATTTTATACTTATCCAACAGATGATAATTCTTTCGAGATATATTCACTCCCCATTCTGCCTTAGTATACTCCCTGTTTACTAAGACAGCATTGGGCTCTGCCCACGCTGTGGCAGGAATGATAAAAACATCGGGCAATTTACCATCCACAAAATGCATATAGCAGACTAATCTGCTTCCAATCAGCTCAGGCATCTTGTTTTTTTGAATAGACGTATAGTTGTAATCTCTGACAGATTTCACCTGAACTTCATAAAACGTTGAAGTATTGGGCGCTTTAGCTACAAAATCCACACCGTGGTCATCCACCTCAGAGGTGTACACATCAAACCCATACGATGTCAACTCCATTTTGGCATAATATTCTGCATATCTACCAAGCTGTAAGCCCGTTAATTCCGACCAATTCAAATTAGGCATTTTTATTCATCTCCCACTCTGTTTCTTTAAACCCAACAAGCACAAAATCGTCACCAACCAAAATTGGTCTTTTGACCAGCATGCCGTCTGTTGCGAGGAGTTTCAGCATTTCGTCTTCAGTCATTGTTGGGAGCTTGGTCTTGAGCTTCAATGACTTATAAAGAAGACCGCTTGTGTTAAAGAATTTCTTTAATGGTAATCCGCTTTTGTTGTACCATTCGGTAAGCTCTTCAAGAGTCGGGTTATCGAGCTTAATATCTCTTAATTCATATGGGATATTGTTATCATCAAGCCACTTCTTAGCCTTTTGGCAAGTGGTGCATTTTGGGTAGCAAATAAATTTTAACATAATAATTCTCCATTCTGTTAATGCTCATAAATATAAAACAAAAATCATTCCGTAAATATCTTAACAGGACCATACAATCCGCCTGATACAGACTCTTTTGCAAACTCTAACTCCGCCTCAAAATAGGGCGAAAGCTCTTCTTTTTTCCACTTGTCAAAATAATCGGTGTGAATATACCAGTTGGCAGAAGTATTAGTTACAACTATTTTCAGTTTATTTTCTTTATCAAGCAAACCTGCAGGGATTGATAATCTATATGGTGGCATCAAAGCTGTTCCTATAAATTGGTCATTGAGATAAACAGAAGCAGTAAAATGCACCTCACCAAGGTCAATTTCGCCTGTCTTTCCTACCTTCTCATTCGGGATTGTAAATGTTGTTTCATAAACACCGCTACCTGAGTAAGCCTCACCAATCAAGTATGACCAATCCCCAAGCTGAATCGGTGTTGCATTACCGGTATGCTTTATTTTTGTGAAGCCGTTTTCATCACAGCTGAGCTCAATGTCCTTGCAAAAATGAAAGTCATTTTTAATGTGGAATTTATTATTAAATTTCTTTTTAAGCTCTGCATCAAAACCCTCATCTGTAAGCAAAACAACTGCGGTTTCACCAATGGCAAGGGAAAGGTGCAAAATTTTATTATCTGCTTCAAGGCGTTGCAATTTACCGTTTTCCAAATCAAGCAGATAGCCCTTTGAGGAAGGCAGATGAATACTATATTCCCCTCTTTCACTCGATTCACGGAACAAACAGAAAACCTCAGAATTTTCCGTTTTTCTGTGCATTGCACGTAGTCCTTCACCCTGAACCTTAATAACGGGCGTGAGCTCTTTAAGGTCATTTAAAACTCTTCCGCCACACTCAATAAAATGATTAAGAGCTTTTTGAGTTTCAGGTGGAATATAAGCACCTTGAGGAATGATTATATTTCTGTATTTGGCATTGCCGATGTGAACAAAGTCTTTTCCCAAATCGCTTGCAGACTGAATAACATCATCGTCAATAATGTCAAAATCAATTAACATATCTTCAAGGGTTCTGCCAAGAGTATCAAACTCTTTTGCCACAGACTCTGCATTCAAACCACCTTGAAAATCGCTAACGGGATAGTAAAGGGCAGTTTCGCAAACACGCTCTCCGAGAGATGAGATATATGATAATCTTTCTGTGTAACGATTGAACTGACCGAGGTAACTATAATAGATTTGATTTTCCGTAAAAACGGGTAGCTCCTGCGCAAGAAGCTGACCTTTGCGTCCAAGAGGGAAATTAAAGAGATTGAAGATATTTATTCCGCGCACTGCCTGATAGCCTACAGTATAGCGCATTATATCGTAAGTAAGGCCCGGTCCAGCTACGCCGAAAATTTCGCTCATAGCAAGCTTTGTTCCGTTCTGTGCAGCTGCAGATGAAGCATATCTCGGGAAAAATCCGTTGTAAGCATTCATATCATCTATATTTGTTACTCTGTTTTCAGGGTAAAGCTGACGCCAGATAATATCAATACCGGGGATATCTAAGCACCTGAGGGCACGCATCAGGTTAAAATTACCGCCATCCATACAACCAAGCGGATCGTGGTCTTTATCCATATGTCCTGTAAAAACCATACCGTGAGCATTTGCCCAACTTTTACAAGGAAGCATAAAATTATCACAGAACATACGGCTACATAAATCATACCAACGGTGAAGTATATAAGCATTTTCCTCTGTTGGCGCTATTCTTTCTGCAATAAGCGGAAGATGTGGCAATATTGATTCACCATATAGGGATTCATATTTCTCTGCCAACTCTTTATTGAATGCTCCTGCAGGTGCTTTAGGCTCGTCCGTAAATACTGCTGTAACAGCTTCACCAAGCGCATTTTTCATTGCAGAAGCATATTTTTCGTGAGTGATATTTATAAAATAATTTGTGGCGTTTTTATTGAGCAAATCGGGATAATTACCGTTTAATTCTTTTTCTGCAACATATTCAATTACAACTGAGTCTTCGAGAAGCTTGTGTCCCTCTTCAATAATTTCTTCATCATTTATAAATGTCGCCAGAATATCGGGATTGGATTTTTTATATACTTCCCCTGTTGAAAACGAGCGTTCATAACATTCCAGCGTCTGTCGGGCATATTCAGGATGGTCACGAAGAACCTTACCGCATGCTCCACCTGAGGGCCAACCGCCCTCATCATAAATCCAGCAATTCATACCGAGAGCTTTTCCCTTCTCTATCGCATAGGCGCAAAGCTCAAAGAATTCATCTGTGAGATAATCAGGCTCAAGGTTAGTAGGCATACTGTCAGGGCGGAAGCCCTTTGGCTCAGGAAGAATATAAAACGCCCTTATGCCGAGATTCTGCATCTCAGCAAGCTGTTGGTCTATAATATGGCAACTACAGATGTCATTCCACACCCACACATACACAGGCGAATATGAAGCATCGGGAGTTGCAAAAATGTTTACATCAAATTTTTCAGTATTTTTATACATTTGCATTGTATCTGTCCTGCTTTTTCAATCGATTTACAAAGAGCTTAAGAGCAACAACCATTACTCCGTAAAGTACTGCAAGGAGAATCGGATATACTTTAATACCCAAGATACCACTTATAATGCTGACCATAGGTGGTGCTAACATAACACCGATATAAGCAAAGGCTATCTGAGAGCCCATAACAGATTGCGACGCTTCCTTACCGAAGTTGTGAGGCGTAAGGTGTATCATATTGGGGTAGATAGAACCATTACCCAAGCCTACAAGGAACAAACCGACCACAGTAAACAAACCCGGTAAAGGAAGGAGCATAATTACAATTGCAGGAGCAAGAATAAAAGCACCTATACCTATGCGCTTCCATGTGCTGATTTTATTTGAAAGCAGGCCTGAAACGAAACGTCCAATAGACATTCCTGCATAATAAACAGTCAATGCGAGTGCGCCGTGTTCCACCTCAAAGCCTTTTTCTGCTACAAGATATGTGCTTCCCCACACACCGCAGGCATATTCAATTGCATTTGTTGCAAGCATAATAACCCAGACTATACGGACCTCAGGCATTTTTAACATTTGCAGAAGAGAGAGATTCACGCCCGTTTCCTCTTCATCTTCCTGATTTTCTGAATTCTTTTTCCACAAAGGAAGAGATATAAACAGTAAAACAGTGATAACTGACTGTAGATAAAAAGCATAGCGATAACCACTACGCCAACCGGCATCACCAAGAGCCTGCGACATAATGTAAGGGCTGAGAGTTACTCCGACACCATAAAAGCAGTGAAGAAAATTCATATGACTTGCTTTAAAATTAAGCGCAACATAGTTATTAAGTCCCGAATCAATAGCACCAGCACCAAGACCAAGAATAACTGCTATAGGTATCATAACCCAAAAGGATGGGGCTACTGAAAAGCCAAAGAGAGCTACCGCTGTCATAGCCGTACTAAAGGCGGTAACCTTTGATGTTCCGAATTTATTGAGAATTCCTGCGCTGAACATACTCGATAGTACGGTGCAACCTGAAATTATAAAAGTCAGAACACTTACTGCCTCAACGGGAATATTCAATTCAGTATGTATAGCAGGCCACGCAGAACCAATAAGAGAATCAGGAACTCCAAGACCTATAAATGCAATATAGATAACAACTAATAAAAACGCCATAAATCCTCCAATGGTTTACTTTTCGTTTTGCTTTGCATCTGTTTTCTATTTATTCACACAGCGTAGCACGGCATTACCGTCACGACATATATCAACAATTGATATTGAAGTGTTATCAAGAGAAAATCTGAAAGCATGGGGACTGACCCCTAAAGCTGTAGGAATGAGATATTCAAGAAAACCATGATGACTGAAAACAGCAATGCGATCGCCATATGAATAAGTGTTCTTTATATAATTAATCACTTTTTGGGCACGAATAACATTATCTTCATATGCCTCACAACCGAACTCATAAATTTTGCTGCCAAAAAGATTTTCACACATTTTGGTGTTTTTGTAATATCTTTGAAGGTACTCTTCACTGCAACCATAATAACCGGGGGTGCATCCGCACTCCACTAATTCCGGGCAAATTTGAAGTAAAGGCTTATCATCCTTCGCTTTGCAGACACCTGCAGCTGTTTTAAAACTACGTAAAAGAGAACTTGTGATATATGCATCAATAGGCAAAGCTTTGAGCTTTTCGCCCAGAGCAACACACTGATGCTCACCTATTAAGGTAAGCTCCCCGTCACTGGGATCTCTATCACCTATATCGTTATAATCTGTTTGCGCATGCCTGATAAACATAATTTGCAATGAATCATTGTGTTCCATATTTTCACCTTACTGTTAACAAATTCAATTAGTTAAATTATATAATTGATACAATAAAAATTAACATATGAAAAAATCTTTTTTATCCACCTAACAAGCTCTGGTCAAAGGCAAACAGGGCTTCGTTGATTTCAAAGATGTTGTAATTTCCTTTGCTTATGAAATATTCAATTATAATATCGAATTTGTTGCTGTGGGAAAGGGCAAAGCCTGCCTTTTTCAGCATATCTTCTGTTTCCTCGAGAGAAAGCTCAAGGGCAATTGCAAAGGCTATTGCAGTAGGCTTTGATGGCTTATAATGCACATCACCACGGATTTTTGAGAACAGCTTTCGGTCGATGTTTGCCTTTTTATAGCACTGTGCATCAGTCATACCCTTTTCGTCGATTTTGCGAAGAAGCATTTGTGAAAAACTTTCGTCAACACTACTGACCGCATCTTCAAGTGAAATCGCTTTAGGTATTGCAACGGATGGACGCATTGGTGCATAACAATCGCTTTCCTCAACAGCATCACTTAAAATTGTGCTTTGTGGATATGCCATTCTGTTTTCATAAATATTACGACAGATGTGGTCATATTCATCAACATATCTGTCGTCAATATATTCGGCAATATCAGAGAAAAGTTTTTCGCTGATTTGGTATGCTTTCTTATCGAAAACGACGATATAAACCGTCATCTCATTTTCCAGGAGAAAATCGCTGATAACATCAATAGCAACCTTTAGTGCCTTGTCCTTTGGGTAGCCATATACACCAGAAGAAATAAGGGGAAACGCTACGCTTTCGCAGTTATTCTCTTTGGCAAGCGCCAAAGAATTACGGTAGCAGGCTTCAAGAAGCTCCTTTTCACCACGATTACCACCGTGATACACAGGACCAACAGTATGTATTACGTGCTTGCAAGGCAACTTGTGACCACCTGTAATTTTAGCGTTACCTGTTTTACATCCACCGAGCTTCATACACTCGAAAAGTAAGCCCTTGCCTGCAGCGTGATGAATGGCACCATCCACGCCACCACCACCCAAAAGTGATGCATTGGCAGCGTTAACGATGGCGTCAACTTGCATTTTTGTTATATCATTTCGTACTATTTGTAACGGCATAAAATCACCTTACATAAACAAAATTGTTTTTACTTCGCCTGCAGAAAGGTTTACACTCAGAATATCTTCCGATATTTTGCTTTGTATTGCTGTGGAAGCTTTTGTGCGTGAATTAAGTTTTAATCTTAAAACCGTATCTTTTTCTGCAACAGCAGTTGCGTAGGTTACTTTTCCGTTTTTCCACTCAATATCAAAGGTGATATTACCTCTTGCTTTAACACCTTTAATTGTACCGTTGCTCCAGGAATCGGGCAAAGCAGGAAGGAGTTCAACGATTCTTTCGTCGAGCGAGCCAAGATGACTCTGTATAAGCATTTCTGTTATGCCTGCTGTTCCACCAAAATTACCATCGATCTGGAAAGGTGGATGAATATCAAAAAGATTATATGCAGTGCATTCCGAAAGAAGGTAAGCAAGATGCTTTGCAGCGTTATTGCCATCCTTGAGTCTTGCATAGAAGCAGATCGTCCATGCTCTTGACCACCCCGTAGCACCACCACCGTTTTCAATGCGTCGGGCAATGGTTTTCTTTGCAGCTTCATAAATTGCAGGGTTAGTTTCATTTATGCTGTCTGCAGGATAAAGACCGAAAAGCTGAGAAACGTGGCGATGACCCGGCTCAGTTTCTTTATAATCCTTTATCCATTCCTGAATTGTGCCATAGCGTTCGCTTATTTTTAACGCAGGCAGCTTGCTCATTATTTCTTCAAGTTCACCTACAAAGGCTTCATCGTCATCGAGAAGCTGACAAGCATAGGCTGTTCTTGCAAAAAGTGCACGGATAATTTGAAAATCGATTGCTGCCGCGTAGGTAAACATACTTTCTTGCTGTACGCCGTTGGAATCTGTATAGAAAAATGAGTTTTCAGGTGAATTTGAAGGTGAAGTTACAAGCTGACCATTTTCATCCTCAACAAGATAATCGCTAACAAATTCGCAAGCACCTTTAAGGATTGGGTAAATTTCTTCGAGATATTTTTTATCGCCTGTGAATTCATAATGCTCCCAAAGATTAAGACAAAGCCACGGACCTGCCATTGGAAAGAAGCCACAGTCAACACTATCGTGAACACCCGTTCTACCAAATGCATCACTGGTGTGGTTAATAACCCAGCCCCTTGCATTGAATAAATCCTTTGCAGTCTTTTCACCAAATGAGCTGACCTTTTTCATAAAATTAATAAAAGGCCACTCTGCTTCAACCATATTTGCACAACCTGCAGGCCAATAGTTCATCTGCAGATTAATATTAGTGTGGAAATCGCTACCCCAAGGAGGATTGAAATCGTGACACCATATTCCCTGAAGATTTGCAGGCAGACGAGCATTCTTGCCCGAGCATTCAATAAGCAGATACCTACCGAAATTATAGTATAGGGTTATCAGGTCATTATCCTGCTTGCCGTCACTAAAATCATCGAGGCGTTCATCGGTTGAAATTTCTTTATAATCAGGTGAATCAAGTTCAAAAGAAACTCTGTCGAACCACTTTTTATGGTCTTGTATATGCTTTGCTTTTATTTCATCATATGATATAGCCGAAATTTTTTCTATACATGAACCAAGCTTATTGCGATAATCGAGAGATTCATCAATATCAAACTTTTCAATATCATAATTTGTTTCGAATGCGCTATAAATTATGATATAGGTGCAATCAAGAACAGTTATGTAATCGTGGTTCGCAATCAATTTTCCGTCCGATTCAATTCTGAGCTTTGCGCCAAACGACATACCCTCACAGCCATCACCGTAACACTCACTATCCGTACAGTTGATGCGTCCGTGCATCACAATTTCGTTGTTTTTGAGCGCCGCAGAATAGGCATCTCTTTTTCTTTTTACGCTCACATTACACGAAAATGGTCTTCCATCGTTTGAAAGCTTATAAACGAGTGCATCGTATTCCTCACTGACGAAGCACTCACTTTTGAAATTAATTCCACTTTTAGTCCAGCAAACACGACTTATTGCTTCGCTCAGTTCAAGCTCCTTGCGATAGTTTGCATACGGTGATTTATCAAAGAAATCAATAAATATCTCGCCAAAGCTTTCATACGAACGAACGACCGGAGGATCGGAAAGAAAGGTTGAGCGTGCAAGCGCTGCAGCCTCCTGAAGCCTTTCTTCAAAAATCAATTTTCTTATTTCCGAAAGTGCTTCAGGTGATGCGTGATATTTCTCTTCGATTTTTCTTCCACACCAAAGTGTTTCCTCATTAATTTCTATCTGTTCACAATCGGGGTTGCCATAAAGCATTGCACCAATCCTGCCATTACCAAGAGGCAATGCCCACATCCAATCATTTTTAAATTCATTGTGCCACAGTAAAGTTGACATAAATTCACGACCAATCTTTTCAAAACTAATTTTATTAATTGATATTTTATATATCTAAAATTTCTTTATTATCTCCCCAAACGATTTCAACAGTGACAGGTATATTGGATTTTACTGTTACATTTGGTTTTTCTTCAGGAGAGTTTCTTTTTTCGCACATAAGAGTCAATTCTCCCTCAGTACTGAATGGATATTTTTCGATCCCGTGCCTTTCAAGGCGATTTATGTGCCAGGTGATTTTGTTGTTTGCTGCATCGGGTTTAATACCGAAAACATATTCAAACATAATTGAAATGGGGATAATTCCTGTCCAGCCTACGAAATCAGGCAAGGATGAGCTACCCTTAATGAATCTGCCGTCGACCTTTTCAGGTGAGTAATTCTCAAAAACAGTTCCCGTATCTTTAAATACACTTACTACTGCATCAAGGTTAGTGCATGCAATTTCATAAGAAAGGTCGTATTTCCCGTAAGAATCAAGCCCCTTTAAAACCATATAGTTTGTTGGTGCCCATACAGAACCACACCAATAACCACCTTTTTCGTTATATTCGGGATGGTCCTTTGAAAGTGTGGGAACTCTGTGCTCGGTTTTAAATTCCCGTTCATTAGTGAGGTGGGCAATAAAACTTTCTTTTCTGCTTTCGGGAACGCATTTTGCAAGGAGCGCCCAAAAAGCACCTATATGTTTAACGCCATTAAATGTATCGTCCTTTCTGAGGTCATAGTAAAACTGTGTTTTTTCGTCCCAAAGTTTTTCATTTATAACCTTAAAGAGATGGTTACTTTCCTGTTGGAGCTCGGGAATAAACTCTTCTCTGCCCAATTCCTTTGCCATTTTTATAAGCAAATTGCAAGCGTTAAGCTCCTGCATACAAGCATCTACCCACACCATATGACCGTGGCTATAGCAAACGTGATATTTCTCGTCAAGTCGCGGGCAGTTATCCATTCCACAACCATAACCAGATGAGAAATACGTACCATCGCGCCATGTAAAATGCTCTTGCATCCATTGGTGGTATGCCACAAGACAAGGGAACACTCTTGCTAATCGTTCTTTATCGCCAAAATTGAGGTAATATTCCCATTCGCACCAGGTCATAACCTCAGGTCCTGTTGATGCAGGGTCGTGACGAGCAAAAACATCATTACCTGTATCCTCCTCAATCTGACGGCAAATAAAGCCATCAACGTGTTGGTGAGAATAAAAATTATCAAGAGTTTTCTGGAACTCAAAAATCCTGTCGGCATATTTTCCGAACATCAGCATAAATGCAGAATCCCACATAAAAATGCAACCATTAAATGCTGCATCAATGTAGTTTGTAATAAAGCCTGTATTCTCTTTTGGCTGATAGAGGTTTTTAAATGCAATCTCCCAAACCTTCCAATAGCAATCAAGGTAATCCTTGTGATTTTCCCATATGGGTTGTGGAAGCTTATCTTTTATTTCGCTGAAAATCGGAATAGGAACATTTTCAATTGCTGCGCCAATAAAGGTATTTTCCTCCATCAACTCTTTATCGTCATATGTAATTTCGTTGTTTTGTTTAAAGCTTATCATAGTATCACCACATAAAAATTAATGTCGCTCTGTATATATCACAACAGGTCCGTAAAGCCCACCTGATATATACTCTTTTCCGAGGTCTATTTGACCATCAAAGTAGGGGGATAATTCTTCGGTTTTCCATTTATCAAAATAATCAGTATGAGCATACCAGTTTGCTGGTGTATTAGTTACAACTATTTTCAGTTTGTTCTCTTTATTGAGCAAATGGTCAGTTATTTTAAAGTTGTACGGAGTAGTCAATGATGTATCCAAAAAGAAGATACGGTAGTATTGATTCACCATACATAACTTCATTTTTCTCTGCTAGTTCTTTATTGAAAGCTCCTGCCGGTGCTTTAGGCTCGTCTGTAAAAAGGTCGTTCATAAAATTCCAAGGTCTGTTGTCCATATTCAGGACGATTCTCTACAACCTTCCCACAGGCACACCCATTATTGCATAAAGTACAGCAAGTAAAACAGAATAACATTTTTACCAGACAGTCAGCTTATAAGACTTACCATTGGCGGTGCAAGCATAACACCAATGTACGCACTATATAAAACAACATATTTTACACACCTAATTATTTTTGGCAAAGGTAAATAACCTTCATTCATTTTAAAGATATCATAATTACCCCTTACTATAATTCAGGATCAATTATATACCATTTTCCACTTTATGGCAATGCTATATTAATATTAAATGTAAACGGCAATTCAACTCAAGATATTTTCATCTGTTGTTTTTGTTCAATTCAAGTGATATAATAAATTCAAAAAGTTTATGATACAATTATCATATAAAAAACACATTATAAAGAGAGTAATATAATCCTCTTAAAGTAGACACTTGAAAAAACAAAAATTTCAAGACTATTTTAAGGGGATTATATCAGTTTTATTTACAGCAAGTGGGAGTTGCTATTTAAATTCATTATTTAAGGACCTCAATCTCGGTATCATAGTACTGCTCTTGAAAGTGGATTGAGGTTTCAATTTTTTCTTTTGTAAATCTCATGCCTACAGGTGCGCCAACAAGCTTATCTTCAACATCATTATGTCGGTGTGCGATTGCGATAATCTCGCATTCATATTCTGAAACAGGCTCATTCACATCTAAAAGATAAACGTCAAGCTCCTCGCCATCACCACCAAGAACACCAGGAATATAACCGTAGTTAATGGGATATATAAGTGAATAGTTTTCTTTTTGGTGAACATAGCCAATAGGTCGGTCAATACTTATAACTACCTTTTTTCAAGGTAAGATTTCACTTGCGCTTTGCGCTCTTCAAATGTCATAGTTTTATATCCTTTTCATCAATTTGAAATACTCGCCGTCTTCATCCGCACCATCGAAAAGAACCTCAGTAAAACCGTATTTTCTATACAAGTGCAGGGCATTTTCATTGTCCTTATCAACTCCAATTGTCATTTCAGAAAATCCCATTTCTTTGGCTTTATTTATAAGGAATTCAAGGATTTTGCTACCTATACCACGACCTCGATATTCCTTTTTAACAATCATTCTTGAAACATAAACCCGCTTACCGGCAATGGTGTAATCAGGGTCGCCCATATCCAAAACCAAAGCACCCTCACCGATAAACTCACCATTGATTTTGTATACAAAGACAAGCCGATTGCCCGATGCAATTTCCTCTCGCCATTTTTCAGCAAGGGGTTGCGCTTTCATGTTCCAAATATTCGAACAATTACCATACTCTTCAAGCTTGAGAGGTTCGATTTTCATTTCTTTTTTATTCATAAACTTTTCAAACAACTTAATCACTCAAATCTTCATACACATACGTCATAGCATCGCCGTCTTCATGGGTGTGGTGATACTTAAAGCCTGCTTTCTCAAATGCTTTTTGTGATGCGATATTGCTTGGGAAAATTATAGTTTCTGCCTTTTCAATATCAATACCGATTATGTTTTTAGCATTCAGAAGAAGCTCTTTTATTACCTTTGAACCCATACCATGTCCACGCTTTTTGGGTGCAACAAATGTCTCCATAATATTTAGTGTACCTTCACACAAGCTACAGGCAATTATAGCAAAAGGTTCGTCGTTTTCAAAAACTACCTTACACCAAAAATCCTCACCAAGGACACAGCCACCTTCGTTAGACCAATACTCATAAAAGTCGCGAAAGCCGTTATCCATACCGGTCATTCTAACAGCATGTTCATCAAGCCAAGTTTCTACGTATCCCATTGTATCAGAGTTGTAGTCACACCAAAAATAATTCATATTATTTATTCGCTTTCTGTTAATACTACCATAATTCTATCATTGATGTGAAAGAAAAGCAATTAAAAACTTCTCCTTGACAAATCATTTTTTGTGGTGTTATAGTGACAAAAAACAGATGAGGTAAAGGTTATGAAAACATATCTTCTCAAAAAACAAGATATGCAGAATTCCTGGCTTGTAAAGTATGATTATGATACTTGCAGGTCTATGCCTTTATACTCATTTCGCAAAAAGTAAACTATT
>JAZUPI010000045.1:0-81413 GCA_045605085.1 Acutalibacteraceae bacterium | reverse complement strand
TTCCTCTGACTCAGCTTCTTCATCAGAAACTGTCACTTTGTCAGTAACATCTTCACTTTCAACTGTTTCTTCGGTAACCTCTGTTGCCAGAACAGGTGTTGCTACTGAAAAAACGCCAAAAAGTGTCAAAACAGAAAGTATAACTGCTAATATTTTTCTGCTTTTTTTCATTTTTTCCTTCCTTTCGTAAATTACACTCAATACTCTGCATTTTGCACTTAATTAGCCATCAGACTCGCCTCTTTCTGAAATTTGTTCCATATATATATGTCGAAATTTCAAAAAGACATCATAATTTTTTAAAAAAACTTTTCTGATTTTTTCGATTTGTATGAACACACAAAAATCACCGCATTGTTTTGTGCGACAATGCGATGAAATTATTGTGTTAAACCATTACTGTTTCCTCTGCAAAAATTGTTTTCAAAAACTCTACAGATTTCTGCATGCATTCCATTGCCAATTTATTGTGACTGAATTCAAGGTGGAAACAGTGGTTGTTCACAAAGCCATTAGCTTCGAAGGTATCGAAATACGGAGCAACTGCTTTTATTTTTTCTGCAAGAGGCTCACCCTGATTCTGACACACGATGTCATCATTTGCCCAACACATAAAGGTGCTGCACCAATCCTCGTTTACAAAAGCAGATGGTGAAAGGTACTGTGCATAAGGAAACTCGTGAAAGTTTGATAAGTCGTTTTTTAGTGGGAAGTCACCTACAATAAGCTGAGCTGTTTTAGGTATAACTCCAAGAAGCTTTGTTCCCTTAAGAAGAACTTCAAGGTCATATATACCACACATAAGCATTGAACCTTTGAATTTAATTTTCAGCTCATCGCAGCCTAGCTTTTCGTGTAAATGTGGGTTACAGGACAAGGCTACAAGGTAAGCTGCTGTAAAAGCACCTGAGCTGTCGCCTGTTACTACGATGTTCTCTAAATCTATATTATGCTTTTTCGCTAAAACCTCAACGTAGTTTGCAGCGTTTACACAGTCGATTGTATACTCAGGAAAAATTACCTCCGGTGGCATACGGTAGTTTACGCAAAAAACAAAATAGCCTTCGTTTGCATACAATTCACTTATGCTTATACGGCACTTCTTGTCACCCATTATAAACCCACCACCGTGGAAATATATAATAATAGGATGCTTCTTGCCGTCGTTTACAATATCCTTCCTATAATAAAGGTCACCTTTTGCCATTTTGTGGTTACCATATGCAATATCCTTTTGGCAAACCACATCTGCAAAACGCATTTTGTTTTGCGTAGGATAGCATATACCATCAATAGCTTTAAAAACTATTTGCGCTCTGTTCATAGTGAAAACTCCTCAAAAAAATTAATTTTACTCATAATTTTTAATTCTTCCACTATTTTCATATTAGTACAAAATTTTCCAAAATGCAAATGTTTTTATGAAAAAATCTATTCTACTGCCGTTTGTTTTTCAATACTTCTTTTAAGCTTTGTAATTATTCTTTTTTCTAAACGTGAAATATAGCTTTGGGATATTCCTAATTCATCGGCTACCTCTTTTTGTGTTTTTTCACGCTCACCACCCATACCAAAACGCATATTCATAATTTGTCTTTCGCGAGCAGACAAGTCCGATATACATTGGTACAGTATACGTTTTTCATCCTCCATTTCTACGTTATCGTTTATTTCAAGACCGTCACTCCCTAAAACGTCGGAAAGCAGAAGCTCGTTCCCGTCCCAATCCACATTCAAAGGCTCATCAAGTGAAATATCTAACCTTTGGTGATTCACCTTTCGTAAATACATTAATATTTCATTCTCTATACATCTGGAAGCATAAGTTGCAAGCTTTATATTTTTATCAAGATTAAAGGTATTCACCGCTTTAATAAGACCGATTGTGCCTATGGAAATTAAATCTTCAATATTAACTCCTGAATTCTCAAACCTTTTTGCAACATACACCACAAGTCTTAAATTGTGCTCCACAAGCTTATCTCTTGCCTTTAAGTCGCCCTCCTTAAAATTAATTACGCACATATCCTCTTCATCCTTATCCAACGGTGGTGGTAGTGTCTGTGGACTGTTTATGTAAAAAACTTCTTTTTTGAAAATCTTTAAAAACAGTTTATTTTTTAACATTGTCAGTTTATACGCAAAGCTCATATTATCACCCTAAATCATATATATTTTTATTCAGAATAAGATTATACTCACCGTCAGCAAAGGATTTATCTGCCACAGCAATACAAACGTTATTTAACCCGACTTTTTTGTTATTTAACTTAATTTCCATTTCATGAGGTGTAAACACGGGCAAAAAAAGTGAGTCTCCCACAGTCTGACACGGAATAAATCGTATAACACCCTGTAAGGAATCCGGTATGTTTTCTATTTCATCTGATTTCAAATAAATTAACTCTTCATATGTAAACAAAGGAGCAACTGCTTTTAATTCTGCCACAAAAACAGCTTTACCTGTTAAGCCGTCCGTAAGGTTATTTCCAGTATCAACAAAACCACGCAAAGCTACTTCAATATTACGAAAGCTGACATTCACTGTATAAATCTCGTTTTTAAAGGCTTTTTGTTGAAGAAAATAGTTAGCACCTAAAAACACACCATAAATTATAAAGGTACAGCCTATAAGATATTTAATATTCATATCAAAATAAACTGTGCCGTTGTGGTAGGTTATGCTATGAGGCTTAAAGGTAACTTCTACAAAATACATAACGCCACCGAACAGCATACTGATACCAACAAAGCTTGAATAACATTTTAAAAAACCTCTGATTTTTAATGGAAGAAAAGCAAGACAGGTTATAACAACTGAAACAACTAGTCTGTAAACAACCGAAAAGACAATCCCTGCATCATCATATAGAATAACAAGAGATGATAGCCCACCTACAACACAGCTTAACACTATGCCCCATTTACTTGTGGGTAGGTTTGTCACAACACGGGAGCATACTAAAAAAATATATGTAATTAAAACGTTTACGCATACAAGCACGTCGGCATATATTACCACAGCATCTCCCCCTGAGCATATTATATAATTCATTAAATAAAACTTTTGTCGGTTACAGTCGGTGAAAATGAAAATTATAATTGACTTTATCAGTAATAATATTTAAAATTTAAGTAGGTGATATTATGACTATTTATAAAAACGCAAAAGTAATTTTCCCTGACAAGATCAGGGATTGCATCGTTGTTACCGATAGTGGCAAAATTGTTGATATATGCAACAGCTTTGAAGAGAAACAGGGTGACAACGTAGTAGACTGTAAAGGCTTGTATCTTTCACCGGGCTTTATCGACCTGCACGTACATGGTGGTGGCAACAAAAGTGCTATGAGTGAAAATCACAAGGACATTGTTGCAATGGCAGAAGCACACCTGCAATATGGCACAACGTCAATTGTTCCTACCACACTTGCTTCCCCTATTGAGCAGTTAAAGAAGGTTACTTTATCAATAAAGAAAGCATCCGAAGAAAGCAAAAAAGCACACATTCTTGGTGTTCACTTCGAAGGCCCTTACATTTCTAAAAAATACAAAGGCGCACAAAGCGAAGAAAACATTCTGAACCCTGACAAAAATCCACCAGACGAGCTTTTTGAGCTTTGGGACAAGGTTTTAATTATGGGTGCTGCGCCTGAAGAACCCGAGGTTTTTGCTTTAGGTGATAAGCTTAAAAGTCGTGGAATTGTGGCCAGTATGGCTCACACTGCAGCAAGCTATGAACAAGCAGAAGAAGCCTTAAAGCACGGCTTTAGTGATATTACACACATTTATAACGCATGTACCTCTTGCTTTAAAACAGGCGTGTTCCGTACTGCAGGCGTTGTTGAGGCTGCTTTAGCAATTGATGAAATAAGCGCACAGACAATCGCAGACTTAAGACACCTTCCAAAAGGTCTTTTGAAGCTTATTTATAAGTGCAAGGGCGACGAGAAAATGTACCTTATTACAGATGGTCTTGAATTTTCTGCTTGCGATTTAAAAGAAAACACCGTTTTCACGCAAGAAAACGGCATTAGTGTTGTTTACGAAAATAACGTTATGATGCTTGCAGACAAATCTGCCTTAGCAGGTAGCGTGGCAACGTTGCGTGATTGTGTAAGAAATATGTACAAAGAGGTTAAGGTTCCACTTTACAGTGCAGTAAAAATGGCAACGCTTACACCTGCAACAGTTATAAATCATCAAAATTCAAAAGGACAAATAAAGGTTGGCTGTAACGCAGACATTATTTTGTTTGACGATGATATAAACATAAGAGCAGTTTATACAGAATAAAACGGCAAACAAAAAGCGTTGTGTTCATTGAACACAACGCTTTAATTTTATTTACACTTTATGAACAAGCTGTTTTGAGTGCACCTCGTGTGCCTGCACCAACAAGACCATCTACATCCAGATTGTAATTTTCCTGGAAGGCTTTTACTGCCGTTAGTGTTTTAGTGCCAAAGTTACCTTTAACGTCTGCATCATCCATATAGCCTAACTTACACAAATGCCATTGTAACCACTTTACACCCTCACCCGTATCGCCTTGCGAAAGCAACTCACTTGGCTCTACATAAGGGCATTTTGAAGAAGCTGAGGTAGAACCCGTTGTTGTAAGAGTAATGTAATTTGAGTGGGCATATCCTATGTATGATGTGCCATTAACTGCAAACTGCACCTTGTACCATTCATCTGATTTGCCGAGTATTGCAACAACTTGACCATTAGGTGCAGTAATTATAACATCGGCACTTGTACTTGGTGACTTTCTTACATTAAGCACACCATTCACAGTCACGACACCCGTTTTTGGTGCAGTACCCTTTGTTTTAGCAGTAACAAGGGAAGTGAATTCCGAACAAGCTTCCATACTCTCAGTTTCATAGAAAGCACATACCTTATACTGATACGTTGAGCCTGTAGAAAGACCTGTATCAGTAAACACGGTGCCGGTCACAACACCTGCCAGCTCCTTACCTGTAATATTATTGTACCTGTATACCTTGTAGCCTTCTGATGCAACAGCAGTCCACTGAAGCTTAACCTTTGTTTCGCTTACTGCGACAACCTTAAGCTCCGTTGGCTTTGCAGGTGATGTTCCCGAAACAAAAGCATCGTTGAACTTAGTATAAATATACTCGCCAACTATATCCTTATAGTACGCTCTTATCATATACTTTGCAGTAGCACCTGACTTAAAGCCATCCTCTTTATAGCTTGTAGCTGTAGTTACCTTAACGCGGTCATATTTCGTTGTTTTTCCATTGTATTTCCACACTTGGTAACCATCAGCGTTTTTAATAGGCTTCCATTTTAATGTTACAGAATTCATTGTTGCTGTACCGGTAATTGAAGGAACCGTTTTCTTGAACGTTTGCTCAGCAGAATAGTCTGCATTAGGCATTTCAAGGAATACCGGAATAGAGAAAACCTTTTTGTTGTTCAACACGCCACTCTCTTCGTATGCAACATATGTCTTCTGACTTTCTGCTGCTGCAGCCCGTATATTTGCCATATATTCGTGAGAATAAAGATTTTCTGAGTTAGGGTTAACGTTAAACTTCTGCAAATAGCCTGTAAACTGGTTTTCAGAAAAAGAAGAATAAATATACTTTGCACCATAGTAAATGGATCTATATGGTGAATTCCATGGTCTGCCGAAGGTTGTTGTAATTGATACATCAGCCACAGGAATGTAGCCCGTGTACTTCTTGCCGTTCATATCTGCAGATGCTTTATAGAAATCGCCTATTTTACCTATATAGTTGAGTTCTTTACCCTTTGGCAGTGCAGTAATTTTCTTCGACTTGACATCGGCTTTTTCATACATTTTTGTTTCTGCCTTCGATTTCATATAGCCATTTGCCCAACGAAGACCATCACCTGCACCAGTATATGCACCAATGTTATAGTAGTTATATATTCCGTTGTATGGTGAGCTTGTACCACAGGATCCACCTGCATACGATGCTTTTGATGCGCCAACCTCCTGAACAATTTTAGATGCTAAGAAATATGCGCTCATTCCACTTGATTTAGCAGCAGTCATAATTGCCTCGGAATACTTTACTGCAACGCCATCCTTCTTGTAGGTTTTTACGTTGCCGTAAGCATCGTAGTACTTTATTACACTGTCGTGCATCCACGTTGGCTTCAATATGGACTCAACTGCCTCAACAGAATGGCTATCGTCATATGCAGTTGTTTCAAACTGGAAAATATATTCTTCTGTAAGGAAATTTCGTGGATCAAGATAATATTCAACAGCTTCTCTTGATGCACTTACCCAGTTACTTGCTTCCTGAATAACACCTCTGCAGGAATTACACGAGCATTCATAGTATGATGATACAACGTTTTCGATAAGCTGTTTATTATGAGGGGTGTGCTCACCCTCAACGGCATCTTCCCACTTGAGATTTGTAATAAACGGAACAAATTCCCACTCGGGATATTTTTTATGAAGCTTCAATAAATAATCTGTATACGACCTTGTAAATCCCTTTTTCATAAGGTACTCAATGTACTGGTCATCTGTCAAAGGCTTAAAGCTTGCCTTTATTACAAGCTTTACGTCGTCAACAGAAACAACACCGTCAGAGTTCATATCTACCAAAGCGTTATAATCCATCTGACCTGCAGCAATTTTCAAGGCAATTTCAATATCCTCTGTTGAAACCTCACCATTTCTGGTAATGTCACCTTTTACATTATTTGAAGAAGCAGTTGTTGTACTGCTTGTAGTATTTGTCGTAGTGGTTGGTTTTGTTGTAGTAGTTGTTGTTTTAGTTGTGGTTTCTTTAAGTGTAGTCGTTGCGTTGGTGGTTGTTACTGCATTCGAAATAATAACTACAGGTGTTGTAGCAACACCCAATACAACCATAAAAGCAACTAAAATAAGCTTAATCATACACTTCACAAAAACACCACTTTTCTACATAATTTCTCACTTTAGTATATAATAACACATAAAACAACGCTCAATATTCCATTTTAGAATATTGAGCGTTATTCATATAAAATTAATATACAATTATGCTTGCTCTGAAGCGGCTTCTTCATCACAAGTGAGAAGGAATTGATCCTCAAGAGTATCCATACCAATATGGTCGGTATTATAAATTTTAGGAGCAAACTTCATTTTCTTTTTTTGCTTGTTTTTCTCTTCCATTTCATCCACCACTTTTAAACTGTAGCTATGAATGATTACAAAGCACATAACAATAAAGAAGAAGTATTCTACAAGACCTAAAATGTACATTACCGATTCACTTGAGAAAACTTTGACAATAACTCCGTCTGTACCTATTAATTGATATTTGAAAATACAGATGTATAATGTTCTGTACAATGAATAGAAAATACCACTAACGAACGAAACTGTTTCAAATAAGAAAAGCCTGGTATCTGCCTTATCTCTGATTAAATACAGAAGGGAAACCATAATAAACAAAAAGCTGTATGAACCCACTGTATTAAAAAAGCCAAGGAATAGTTTGCCCATCACCTGTAAAAGGCCCGAACCATTCCAGGATAACAATGTCTGTTCAATCGGAACCTTGACATACCTTAAAACAAAGATGAATAAAAGAAGTAATTTTAATAGCTTTACCCTTTTCTTATTTACGAAATCCTTATGTCTCTTGTAGCCTATCCCCTCACCATTTAGTGCAAGAAAAGCGAGTACAAGAATAATAAAAAACGTATAATTCGCAAGCTTTGTACCATATGCGCCAAGCTCTGCATTAAATTTACCTGCAAAAATAAAGGCATTAGCTATGAAAAGTATTATGCCGTTTACAGCAAACAGTTTTGCAGAGTTCGAAAGATATTCCGACTTTGTCACGCTAAAACCTCTCTTTCAATAATAATCGGCGACACGTTGTGTCGCCGATCAATTACTTAGTTATGTGAATCAGTTTTTTCAGCAACGCTCATCTGCTGTTTTGCTAATTCTTTAATTGCTTCAGCATCACCTGTCATAGCAATCTTAGCAGCTTCGTTACGTCTTTGAACAAGCTCAACGTACATACGCTCTCTCTTTTCACCTGAAAGGTCGTAGAAGAGAATTGGAATAATACCAAGAAGACCTGTTACAGTAGGAATAATTGTTGCCATTGCGAAAAGACCGAACTTCGTATTGTCTGTCTGTGCTTCACCTCTTGTGTAAGAAGAAATATCGTAACCGATAAGCTTCTTAAGCTGTAAGGAAAGAGCAGAGTTGAAAATACTTGCAAGCTTCTTTGTAAGGTCACGTGCAACAGAAGTCATAGCCTCCGTACGATAACCGTTTTTCCATTCACAGTAGTCCATAGCTTCGTTGTACATTTCACTAGGAATAACACGACGAACGCCCCAGAACACCATATAGATAGCTTCTTTAATAGCCATAACAAAGAACATCGGCAATACTTTCTTGTATATACCATTATGCTTACCACCTATCATACCGACAAGGAATACAGGAATGTCAAGGAGTGGCTGGCTCTTTGTACCGAGAAGATAAAGAACTTTTGTTGAAAATCTTCTTCTGAACCAAGGCACAAGAGAGAATGAGAATGGGTTAATAATAGCACCCGGAATACCTGCAACCATAGTCATGGAAGCAAAGTTAAGAACATCTATGTAATAGTCGTTGATACTACCACCAACACTAAAGCTCGACAAGGTTTCAGAAAGTGTAAGCAAAAGAATTGGTTTATTGTTAACAACAGATTTGATACCCTGCATAATACTTGGTGTTTCAACAGACTGCATAACTCTTTCTCTTGTCATAACACAGAAAATAAGTGATGCAACACCACTTACGATTGCAGTGAAGTTACCCATAAACATAAATGTTGATGTGTAAGAAAGGTTAATAACCTTATTACCAATAAGGTCTAGAAGAACAGTCAATATCTGCTGTGGCAGCTTTTCACCCAGAAGTCCCGAGAAAAATTCCGCAACCGTTATAAGACGGGTTCGGTCAACAGGGTGAGGAGTTATGGTTGCCAACATACCTGTTTTTGCAATTGCACGGAAGGTACCGGCACCCTCACGAACTATAGCAAGAAGGAAGTATGTAATGAACTTACCCATATCTCTTGAGCCCTTGCCTTTAAAGAGCATTGGAAGAAGCCAATAGAAGCAAGTACCCAACGTACCCGGGATACCCAAAGCAACAAGATATGGTTTAAACTTACCCCATCTTGTACGAGTTTTTTCAACAATAGCAGCTGTAAAAATGTCGTTAATAACATCCCAGAAGCCATTGAACACGTTAACAATTGTCTGGAAGTCAAGGTCGATTTGAAGAATGTTTGTAATGAAACGATCATTAAATCCGTCGATATTGAAGCTCTGGCACATATCGTAAACAACGTACCATATAGTCTCTTTCATGCCGACATACCTACGGTTTTCGTAAACGTACTCTCTGGAAGCAGCGTCTACGCCCGATGTTTCAGCTGAAACATTCTCTTTGACTTCGATATTTTCGTTTGCCAAAAAAGACACCTCCGCAGTTGTAATACACTTTTAAGCATACCACACCATTTATAAAGCAGATTATATCATACCACGCTATTGTTTGCAATAAAAAAATGTTATTTTAATAAGAACAAATTTAAACTTGTGCGAAACATCAAAATTCACAACACTTGTTTGTTAATTATCACAACAAAAAACAGACTGCATATGTGCAGTCTGCTCTGATTTATATAAGAACTTTACTAAGAAATGATTTAAGTCTTTCAGACTGTGGGTTGTTGAAAATCTCATCTGGTGTGCCATCTTCAACAATTACACCCTCATCCATAAATATAACTCTGTCTGCAACCTCTTTAGCGAAGCCCATTTCGTGAGTTACAACTGCCATTGTCATACCCTGCCTTGCAAGGTCCTTCATAACATCAAGCACCTCACCAACCATTTCAGGGTCAAGAGCAGAAGTCGGCTCGTCGAAAAGCATTACCTCCGGCTCCATACAAAGGGCACGAACAATAGCAATTCTCTGCTTTTGTCCACCTGAAAGCTGTTGTGGGTAAGCATGTGCTCTATCTGCAAGACCAACCTTTTCAAGAAGCTCCACAGCCTTTTTTTCTGCTTCTACCTGAGTTTTACCTAAAATCTCAACAGGCGCCAAAGTCATATTCTTAAGAATATCCATATTAGGAAACAAATTGAAGTGCTGGAACACCATACCCATTTTCTGACGATGCTTGTTTATGTTTGTCTTTTTAGAAGTAATTTCAACTCCGTCAAAAACAATGCTTCCTGAGGTAGGAATTTCAAGAAGGTTAAGTGAACGCAACAATGTACTTTTACCACTTCCTGAAGGGCCGATTATAACAACCTTTTCACCTTTTTGAATTTCGCAATTAATACCATCGAGTGCCTTAACCTTACCACCTGTGTAGTGCTTTTTAAGGTCAGTTACTTTAATTAAAACGTTATCGTTCACTCTTACGCAACCTCCTCTCAAGTCTGCCTACAAGTGACGTAAGAATCATAACCATAGCAAGATATATTGCCGCAACTGTAAAGAGCGGAATAAAATATTCAAAGGTTCTTCCAGCTATGACGTTACCTGCCTTAGTCAAATCCATAACACCTACATAACCTGCTATAGAAGTCTCCTTAAGCAATGCAATAAATTCATTACAAAGAGTCGGAAGAACAGCCTTGAACATCTGTGGAATAATTATGTATCGCATTGTCTGAACGTAGTTAAATCCCAGGCTTCTGCCCGCTTCAAACTGACCATTATCTATAGACATAATACCCGCTCTGAAAATTTCAGCAACATATGCACCTGAGTTAATACCAAATGCCAATATAGCAACAGGCACACCATCCTTGGATGAAACCCATACAACAAAGTACATAATCATAAGCTGAACAGTTACAGGAGTTCCTCTGAAAACAGTAAGATAGACCTTACAAAAAGCATTGATGCCCTTAAGAAGCCAATAGCCTATTCCACCATGCATTTTCATTGATTCATTGTTTTTGTCATAAGAAGATCTTACAGCAGCAACAAAAATACCGATGACAATACCAAGCAACAATGCACCTGCAGTAATTTTAAGAGTATTTAAAAGACCTGTTATCATAAGCTCATATCTGTCGTCACCGAAGACAAACAAAAACTCTTGCCAAAGCTCTTTCATTCTCTCATCCTTTCTGAAACACAAAATAAGGGCGGAACAAATCCGCCCTCAAATCGGAAAATATATTACTTGATATATTTGTCAACAACCTGCTTAACTGATCCGTCAGCAATAAGCTCTTTAAGAGCTGCATCAACCTTATCCTTAAGCTCTGTGTTATCTTTAGCGAAGCAGATAGCATAATCTTCAACAGCATACTCTGTATCGAGAATCTTAAGACCTTCGTTTGCCGATACATATGACTTTGCTGGTTCGTTGTCGATAATAACACAATCAACCTTGTCTGCAAGAAGCGCCTGAACAGCAACTGCACCGTTGTCATAACGTGTAACTGCCTCTTCACCATAGTCGCCTGATGCATAGATGTCGCCTGTTGTAGAAGTCTGAACGCCAATCTTCTTGCCTGTAAGATCGTCAATAGTCTTTATATCGCTACCTTCTTTAACAATAACAACCTGAACGCCTGTTGCGTAAGATGTTGAGAAGCTAACTTTCTCAAGTCTTTCGTCGTTAACTGTAAGACCAGCCATACCCATATCGTACTTCTTAGACTGAACGCCTGGGATGATTGAGTCGAATGCGATGTCAACGATTTCAAGCTCCATACCGAGCTTGTCAGCGATAAGCTGTGCAATTTCTGCGTCGATACCAACGATTTTGTCACCTTCAACATATTCATATGGAGGGAATTCTGCGTTTGTAGCCATTGTAAGAACTGCTTTTGTAGGAGCCTCTGTTGTTGTGTTAGCATCTGCTGCTGGCTCTTTGCCACAAGCTGCGAAGCAAGCAACTAAAGCAATAACAAGAACGATTGAAGCAATTTTTAAAAACTTTTTCATTGTTAAAACCTCACTTTTTATTAACACTTACGTGCTTTGTGAGTGCATTATATAACTTTATGCAATAAAATGCAACACTTTTTGAAAAATTATACACAAATATACATATTCACAAAAAATAAAATGTTAACAATTTTTCTATGTACAAAATTATAATTAGGGTGTATAATAAACCATATGTAAGTTAAAGGTTTTAATAAAATGATTTATTTAGCACTTTTAAGTATTCTGTTTTTTATGCAACTTTTCGCAGCCTCGTGGTACGACATTTCAATTAAAACAACCAACGAAAAGAAAGCACTAACACACAAAATGCTTTGCTCAGGCATATGCCTTGCAGCAGTTTTGCTTTGTGCAGCAATAAACGGAAGCTTTCCCGGTACATACACAACACTGTTTATTTGTGCTTTACTTATACAGTTTGTCAACAGCATAATTGAAGAAAAGAACGCTAAGGCACTTACCCTCTTGTCACGCGTGCTTACGTATCTTCCAATTGTTTTAATTGCAACTGCCCTTTGGCTTAAATGCAACGAAATGTTTAAAAATCACATTCACTCAACAAACGTAGATAAAATCATACTACTGTGTGCTTGGTTTATATCCCTCGTGTGTTCATTTATTGCAAAAAAAGAACTGGCACCCCTCCTACCATCCACACTACTTCTTGTAAGAGCCTTCGTTTTCGGCATACCACTGCACCTTACAAACAATCCACAACTGCAGGCTGCAAGCTGTTCAATTATCTTAGGCGCACTTGCTTTGGTAATATCGGCTGGAATAGTTGCTTTCGACAAAGCTAACAAAAATTCTCTATTACGCATCAACCTCTATTATTTTGGTCTTATGTTTATTTCCTGCTCTGTTGCAGTTTTATAAAAGGAGTTTACAATGAAAAAATTTATTTCTCTTGTTCTTGCAATAATGCTTGTGACATGTCTTCTTCCCGTAGCGCATGCTGCTGAGTACAATGGTTTTGTGTGCCAGAAAAACTCGGCAGGCAACTACGTTATTATGGACTTTAAGGACTATTCTGCAACAAGCGTAAAAATCCCCGAGAAAATAAACGGAATTAAAGTTACAGCCGTTGGACGAGGCGCGTTCCAACAAAAGAACAATATTACTTCGATTGTAATACCCGCAACTGTCAGCGTAATTTCTTCTATGTCCTTCTACGGTTGCAAAAACCTTACTTCTGTAACCTTAAGCACTACAGTTAAATCAATTGGTTCAAAAGCCTTCGCTATGTGTACAAAGCTCAAGGGCATCAACCTCAAAAATGTACAAACCGTTGGTGAACATGCATTTTTCGGTTGTAAATCACTTAAAACCCTTAAATGTGGAAGTGCTTTAAAGGTTATTGGTGCATACGCTTTTGAAAACTGTTCATCAATTGACACCTTTGTACAATCCCCCGTGCTTTTATATGTAGGGAATTATGCTTTTTCAGGATGTAGTGCCCTTCCTTCAATATCATTTCCTGACAGCGTATCTTACATTGGAAACAGTGCATTTCAGAACTGTAAAGCACTTCAATCAGTAACCTTCGGTTCAGGTGCGTTGACTATTGATTCATATGCATTTGAAAACTGCTCGGGACTTACAGCTGTTACAATCCCTAACAGTGTTAAATCAATCGGCAGATGTGCATTTGCTTTAAGACCTGCAAACTCAACCAAATTCTCACACAAAATCACCATAACCTGTAGCAGATATGCACCAGGTATGCAATACGCCAAAACACACAACGTTGACACATTCGTAAAAGAACTCAACAAAAAAATTGTATGCTTTGGCGATGTAAACGCTAATGACAAGTGTGATGCAAACGACGCACGCCAAATACTTCGCATTGCAGCTTCAGTAGATTACGGAATTTCCGGTGAAAAACTTTTCCTTTGCGACATTAACTGCAATGGTAAAATTGACGTAGGCGACGCTAACTACGTTTTACTTAACAGATAACTTACTTTTTGACGATAAATCCGTCAAACCCTGCTTTCTTTAATGTGGAAAGATGATTTTCTGCATTTGCCCTGATACTGAAAGCACCCGTTTGAACTGTATACAACGTTCCGTCCTTTGACGGAGCGTTGTTTTTTTCTGTGGGCTTTTTCATACCATAATAATTACAAACACCCTGTGCAATTGCAACACCTATAGCTGCGCTATTATTTATGATAAAATCGGAGCCTTCCTTAGTATCATGAAATTCGCATTCACAATAAACTGCAAGAGCAGAGGTACTGTTACACTCATAAAAATCAGGTTTAGCAATGATTCTTTCTGCACTTTTTCCCGGGGTAAGAGGGCTGAGCGAATCAAACACTGCCTTACCCGCCTTTTCTCTTTCGCCATTTATAGAATATAAAAGAATTTGTGTACCACCTGTTAGATTGTGGTTTGACGTTGCGTTAGTATGGATTGCAACATGCATATCCGCACCAAACTTATTGCTTTCGCGCACCCTCTCGTACATATCGTCGTTATAAGTACACTTAACGTTAAACCCTGCTTTCTCAAGATAGTCCACACACGCTCTTGCTATTTTATGGCATTGCTCTTTCTCATTAGTGTTACCTGTTGCGTAGACGTTACCACTCTGATTACTCGGCGAAATGTATATACGCTTACTCATAGTAGTCCACCACCTTACTGTCACTATAGTAGGTCATAGCTCTATCACTATCTGAAAAGCCTTCAGTTGTCGGATCAACAACAACACCTATTACAGCAAGAATATTCACAAAAATGCCAGTTAATTGTAAAACCTCGTTTTCTGAAACAGACGGAAAAACGTCTGCAAGAGAAAGAAGTCTGTAAAAAAAAGATACCGTAAGAGTTATGGCACTCAAAAGAAAAGCTTTGTTTTTTAATCTGGCTTTAATATTTATTTTCAAATTATCATCTCCTATGTGATCAAGTACGATATGACTCTTGCACAACAAGCTCTTCAATAAGCTGTTGATATTTCATTTTTACTTCTCCGTTACCACCCAGCTTCACGTATTTGTCACCTGCCTTCACCCTTTCGGACAAAGGCATGTAAGGTGACATTATTTTCAATTGCATAATAGACATATAGTTGTCAAAGGAATGTTCGCTTTGCTGTTCCACCCATTTTTCCCATTTACGTATAAACGCATAGATTTTTACGGCTGTGGCAATGACTACGCCAAGGGCAGTAAGCAATGAAGAAATTAAAATTATACTTTTTATGTATTCCACAACTTCACCCTCTTCCGTTACGTTTGCGATACATCAAAGAAAACCGTATTCTTAAAAGAGTCAAACCACCCGCTTATAACCATAGCCATTCTTTTTACACCCTCTTTGTTGGGATGGATACCATCTGTTGAAAAGACACCATCCGTCGTGTTGAAGTTGTATGAATTAAATCCACACTCATTAAGATCTACAAACGGCAACCCGAAATGTTCAGCTATCTCCTTTGTAGCTACTGCATATTCCTTCAACTGATGCAATTTAGAAGGGTTAGGCTTATAGCTTCCCAAGGTATTAAGAAACATACCCAATAAAACAATTATTGTGTCAGGCTTTGCAGTCAATATTCTGTCAAGTATATAAGCGTAGGCACCTTTGAACGTTTCAATGTTTTTATTAGTAACGTCTTCGAGCGTACCTATGGGAATATTGAAAATATAGTCATTTGCACCACCAAGAATTGTAACAATATCTGGTGTCTCAGCAACGAGGGCATCTAAACGCGCATCATTACAAAAAGCATTTTCAGTATTAGTTTTATTACAGGCGAGGGAGCTATAGCCTACACCCATTTTCACGTGTGAACCAATACCATATCTTTCAACAATATAATCCTGCCAGAGCTTTTCACCACGCACAAAATTTACGCCAACACCAAAGGTAATACTATCGCCATAGGAAACCCACTTGACGTCTTTTAAATTTCGGTCTGTTATGCCAAGATCTTTAACAGATATCGGGTTTTTGCCATCAAATACTGCATTGCCGATTTCTACAGACTTTGTAATATACTGAGGTCTGTTTCTGCCAAACTGAAACTCACCTAAAGAATCCACCTCATTAATAGCAACATACACGTCACTAGTCTGAGGTGTAAAAACATATCTTCCATTCTGAAAGCTTGTAGCCGTCACAATTGAATTAACCTTAAAATCGTTGTCGATGAAGTACAGAAGCTCGGATGAATAGTGTTCAGCAGTAACCTCAGGCATATATATAACGTATTCTACAAAAGGCTGAAGCGGGTAAATACCATTTGCATTCATATTACTTATTCTATGAAGAGCCGTAAGATACCCCTCAGCGTTACATTCAAACCTGACAATTTGTTTGCCGAAGGTCTGTGGAGCAATAAACTTACTTGCGCTTGATATACTTGTATCATTTGTTTCTAAAATCAGTTCATCTACAAGAGTAACGTACGGAGCATCTGCACCACGCACCGTATTTATAGCAACGTATTTTGCATTCTCAGGCATAGGAAACGTACCACCCAATACGCTTGGTACGTTTATTGTATTAAAGTTATTTATGGCAACAAAATTCTTATCAAGAATGCAAAGCATGGAACCACCCAAAACAGAAGCAAAGGTATATCGCGAAACCTGAAGCCTGTCGCCAGGATCAATCTCAAAGAAATAGCAATCAAGCTCTTCATTCACAACAAGACCTGACGTATCCTTATTATAGTAGACACCTGTTTTGTGAGCAGGAAGCACCGTAGGTAGCATTGTTGTGGAATCTTCCTGGGCAACGGTTTTAAGAAGGTTTGTATAGGTTGTTTTCGGCACCCGACTTCTTTTAGCCTCATTTTCGACAAACTGTGCATTTCTCGCGTACTCGCTTGACTCGAAGGTCCTCTGTCTATAGGCTTCATTCTGACTGAAAGCCTGTACTCGTTCAGCCTCTGCAGTTCGTCTTTGTGCCTCAGCCTCATTAACATTTTCTTCCATAACGACGTAACGGTCCGCAATCATTTTACAATACTGCTCATATATAGATACCTCGCAGACAGCTTCCTCATTAACCTCTTCTGAAAAAGAGCCTTCGGACACAAGAAAAACTGTTGGACGAGGCGAATACATAAGCTCTATGCCGTCATCATTTTCTTTGTAGGCGTACACACCAAGTGTTGCAGTACCTTTTTTCAAAGCAGGAATTGTACACTCACCATTTACCAAAGGCACCGGAATATTGTTAAACGCAGCAGTGACCTTCAAGTCATCAAAGCATTCAGGTAAATTAAATTTGCACTTATTAACACAAACCTCGCCCTCGTTAATAACGGAAAGCTCTTTAATAGTCACGTTTTCTTTTGTTACTTCAATAATCATAAAATCCTCCTTTGAAATGAAATTTTATTTAGCATACTTTTCATACATTGCTTTAAGATAAGCATTATAGTCACCCTCATACAAGCTCATATACGCTTTACTTGAGGCAAATTCAGATTCCGTCATTATTGATGATACGCCTGTCCTTAGATAAAACTCCTTGTAGCTCTGTGGTGGGAAGGATGTGGTAGTTTCCTTTTTTGATGATTTTGAGCTGCTTGAGGACGATGATTTTGAAGAACCTGAAGAATTCGCCTTTTGAACTGACAAGTCGTATTTTCTATCCTCGTTTGCCTGATCTCTTAGAGCTTCTTCCCTACGGAAGTTAAATTCAAGCTCAAATTCATCCATGTCGTTTTGTTCCTTCTGCTTGTTGAATTCAAGCTGTCGATTGAATTCATCTCTGTCCAGTGCATCTTGTTCTTGCTGATAATTAAACTTTCTATCAGACTCTTTTTTATCGTTAGCCTCTTTTTCTTTATTGAAATTGAGCTGACGATTAAATTCATCTCTATCAAGGGCATCCTGCTCTTTTTGATAGTCAAACTCGCGCTGAGCTTCTTTTCTGTCGAGAGAATCCTGCTGAACCTTATAATTAAATTCACGTTCGGAATCCTTTCTGTCGAGAGCATCCTGCTGTTGTCTGTAATTGAACTCACGTTCAATCTGTTCCCTGTCAAGAGCATCCTGCTGTACAGCGTAGTTGAAGTCTCTGTCACTCTCCCAGCTCTCCAACTCTTTTGAGAAAATCTCAAACTCTCTGTCCGACATATCGGCGATTTTTTGCAGAAGATATTCTCCGTCCTTGTAGTAATACTTCAATGTATTGAGATATTTTTCATAGTCATCACCATCAAGGGAACGAAGAAGCTCTGCATCACTGAGAAGCTTTTCATTTGTATATTTATATTCATCAAAAGCCCTGTCCCTCAAATCAAGAGCCACATCGTTCAATTGGTCAAGGCTTTGCTGATATGCCTGATTACCTGCCGTCACTGCGTAGGAGTTACCATAACCACCTGTCAAGGCAGACGCCTCACCTATTGTATCCATCATTGCCTTTTTACCATTCATGGTGTACATTTCACGATACTGCTCGTACAAAGGGTCCGAAGACATGCTGTACTTAAAATCTTCTCTGTTAAGAATTTCTTTAAGCACGCTGTCTATTTTATCGGAATATTTGCTATTGTACTCTCCGGGTTTGCTATTCTCCCATTTTTCCAGGTCCTTTTCAGACTCTTTAACCTCTTTACTTTTTTCGTACTTCGGTTTAGTGGTAGAAGAAAAGCTGTACCCTGTTGTCTGTTTTGAGGATGAGTTATTACCATAGGTCAGTAAATTACTGTTTCTTGCTTTTTCAGCATTATATATGTCCTTTTGGTATTCATCCTCTTTACGCCTTAGGGCAATTTCCTCTTGCCTACGTTTTTTGTCATCCTCAGCAGATGAATTATTAGAAATAAGTTTTCTTGCTATCTTAATCACCCTTTCTGTTTTTAGTGCTTTGTGTTGCATCGTGTATTACGTTATTAAAAATGTGCGACAGGGAATCATTAAGCTCGGCGAGATACGTTTCTAAAAGAAAGAACTTTTCATCTGTAGAATATTTCCCTGAAGAAAGGTTAGGGACTTCAACGTTAACGTCAAACATTCAAATCACTTCCTGTTTCAGTTTTTCGGGAAACGTTTATAATTTTCACCTTACCCGTACCTGATATCTGCACTCGCATATGGTCACAACGTGGCGTTATGAACGGTAATGCTACAGAGCCTGTTTTCTGTAGCTTTGTAGACATTTGCTGAATCCAGTTGCCATCACTATTAAACTGAAATTTGACTTTTATGGTTGCGCCCTTTTCACCCACTGCACGAATAAGGATATTGGAATAATATTTATTTTCAGGCAGCTCAAGTCCCCATATACCACTTTCAACACACCATTCAAAATCTTCCTCAAGATAATATCCGTTAAGCTGTCCCTTAAACTCACCGAAACGATTTTCACCATCAATAACACCTAGTCTGCCAGTACCTCTTTCGTTTGCAATAAAGTATAGATTGAGATTGTTTTCAGCAAAGTCAATAACGTCAAAAAAACCTTCTCTGTGCCACACAGACTTATCTTCATCATAAGCAAAGAGCTCTCGTTCATTGTTTTTGTTTGTCATACAGATATAGTACTTGTTGTTAAGTACACCTGCTACTGCATCACGAAAATGACCTTTCCCCAAATCTGACGATATATCAACAGGTATACCACCTGTATACGTACAAATGCCGGTTGGTGACTTGTAATACAAAGTGTCGTTAAGATTACGTAAGGATTTGTAGCTACCCTTCTGAACACCTCTTATATACGAGGTTGTAATTGTATATGGTGGATTCTGACCGTATATTTTGTGAACACAGTTCTCCTTGAAGAAAAGCACGTAGCCTCTGTAGCCGATTACCCCCGTAAAAGGTCCGTCACTACCTACTGTTGCTGCATAGCTATCTGACGAAACGCCCATATAGGAATAAAAATTAGTAGGATCACCCTGCTTTGAAGCAAAAATTTCATTGGTTTCAGAAGAGCAACCCCAAATTCTGTTACCACTTTCACACACAAAATCCATATCCGGAACCTTTCGTTCAACAATGCAATTTTCTTCTATGGTTACAGTCTGGTCGATTACACCCGGAACAACAATGAAGTCATCGCCTTTATCATATATAATGGTTGAGCCGTCCAAGCCTATTGCTTGAAAACCTTTAAGGAATACTGCATCATATTTGTTGAACTCTGTCCCTATACCAGGGTGTGATATACGAACATATCGGTTAACAATTTCCACCCAGACTTTAGTGTCTGAGGAGTATTGTTTTAACACGTTGGGCTTTGATGAGGTATCAACCCACAAATCACCATGTTCAGGTGATTCAGGTGGCTTTTTGTTAATGGTGTAATCTTCATACAAATCCCCGTCGCCTCTGCAAAGAGTACATTCCACACCATCCCCAATCCAGTAGGCTTCAAGATTTCCGAAATCCTCAAAATTTTCCGTATTAACGTATACTTTATCAGGGAAAACGACAAGCTTTGTGCCCATAGAAGCAAAACACCTTGTTTTGCCCTCATCAGGGAAATAAATGGTGGTTACGGGGTTTCCTCCATAATAAAGCGTACCATTATTTATGTAACAGATTTCTGTTTTTGAGTACAAATCCGTTAGATTTTTACCTGTAGGCTTAAAGTAACAACGCTTGTTTCTCGGAGACATAACCGGATAGTTATCGGAGCTCATATTTTCTTCGTAGAAAACAGCGTTTTCATCAATAATCAGATTGTTTTCGTAGCCTTTGAAACGAGAAATGAGTTGCCTACTTTTTTCTGTATTATAAAGAGTTGGGTTATACATACAAATCACCCACCTTTATTTTTGTTTTTTTGGAAACCTGTGTCTTACGATTTATGGCATCTCCCATTTCTTTGTAAAGACGATTAAAAAGCTTAGCTGAGTTATTAAAACGCGTTATTTCACCGTTAAAATAATCCAGCTTCATATTCATATAGTATGGATATATTTCAGAAAACTCCGAAGAAGCCTTGAGTTCTGTATCATACGGAGTAGTTATTGTATATCCCGTAAATACTTCTCCACCCCTGATTTCCAGGTATTCCGAATTTATTTTTTTATCCAGTTCAGAAATCCATTGAATTTTTTGTTCTATGGATACACTGTTGCTACGGTAAGCATCAAAATCTTCAATTGCCTTAATTAACGTCATAAAATCCCACCTTAAAGAGAGATGTTTGCATCAATATACTCTGCAGAAACAGTCGCCATTTCCTCACTGTTTCTTATAACCTCAGCAAATTTTTCAGGAATTTCTACATTTTTGCCTGTCTGAACCAGAATTCTTTCGCCATTAACACCGATAAAGCGTTCCGTGTCGTTTCTTGACTGCTTAGGAATAAAAACATTCACAAGCTTTTCTTTATTTGGATTTGTTTTATTGTTTGCCATTTTAATTCTCCTTTTCAATTCCGGTAGAGTGGTCTCCCACTCTACCGTTTTTAGTGATGTACGTTTAGTTAATCGCTGTATGAGATACTGCGAGAGAAGTTAAGCAAGTTATTCGCCCAATTACCTTTAAGCAAGCTAGCTGAAGATTGGTATGAAGAACGCAGCTTTATTGAGTGACGCTGTATGAGATACTGCGAACGAAATAAAGCAAGTTATTCGCCCAATATTCAGTTAGATTTAGCTGTAGAGCTGAAGGCTGAACCTGACTCAATTCGAATCATATATTCTTCAACAAGGCGTTTAGCTGTTTTAAGACCCTTCCAACCAACAGATGAACGCTGATTGAGTGGATCGTTGCCATAGCCCTTCTGTTTTACGATATGCTCGATGCCACCACCGGTTACACTTGTAACACCGTAAGCATCGGCACCAATAATGAGTGTTGCGAAAACAGCGCAGTTGTCTGCACCTGCATTCCAGATTTTTGCTTCTGTGCTTTCAACAAAACGAACGCCACCAAGACAACCGATTTCACCTGTAAGCATATTTTCAGGAGTTGCATACTTCTGTACCTCCATCCACTGATTACCTGCTTCCTGCATAAGGTCGTAAGCAACGTATGGATGAATAATGCCCACATAGTAGCCGTCGATTTTAGGTGCATTCATAGCCTTAAGCTCTGCTGCAGCCTTAAAGACGTCCTTGACACGAAGAAGAGAGGTTTTGTCGATAGCACTTCTTGAAGTAATCTCTGTTTCTGTGCCATCAGCAGCTACCTTCGGACAATAAAGCACGTTTGTACCACCAACAATTTCGTTTCTTACAATTGTATCCATTGTAAGACCTGCCTGTGCAGAAAGCTGTTTTGTAGCCTCAACAATGGTGTTGTCAACAGCAGTAAGCTCAAGAAGGTCTGTCTGCTCAATGTAGTCACCATACTGTTCAACAGAAGCAGTAACTGACGTTACGTTAAGCTTGTTACCTGTTGGTGTTACACCTTCTGTAAGTGGTGTAAGTGCCTTAGGAAGAGATGAAAACTTTCTGAATTCGATAATTTTACCACCGTTTTTGGGAATATCGCGTTTCTGACCAAACTGGTCGTGTACAAGGTAAGGCGATGCAAGGGTGATAAGGGTTTTATCGTAAAAGGTTTTCATTTCTGCACTAAGATTGTTATCTGTAGCACTTGATGTTGTTTTGTTTACTACGTCACCTGCAGCAAAAAGCTGAATATTTAAAATGTAATCTGTCATATTTTCTCCTTTCAAATGGTGTCAGAATTTTATATTGGCACCATTTTCGACCTGTTTAAGTATTTTTAAAATATCTTGTGAGGTCAGGGAATTGACATCCACCGAGGTAACAATAGCACTTTCTGAAGAAATGCCGTTTTCCATAGGTCTTCTGCCCTTGGCTTCAATATTCTGTACCATTTGCTGACGTACTGCGTCTGCAGTGTAATGCATTGCATCCGAAATAATTTCGTCTTTATGTACCGTGTCGTATGCCATTTTCAAAGGCACACCACTTAAAAGAAGCTGAGAGAACAGCTTATTACCTCTGATTTCTTTTCTTAAATCAAAGTCGGGAATGGTACCCTTTAAGGCTTCCCCTTCTTTAAGCCACAAGCCAATTTTATTTCTTAAAGCATCAATGTTAGTATTGTTTCTTCTTTCAGCATCATAAGACCTACGTGCCTCTGCCTCCATAGCAGCAGTAAGCTTTTCTTCTTCACCTAAGCCAAGACCATATTTTTCCATAAGTTTTTCAACTACTGGTGATACTGTACTTTTATAGGTTTCAAGCTCCTTTGTTTCCTTGAAGCGTTTGTCAATAATCGCCTGAGTTTTTTTGGTGAACTGTTCCTTGTATTTACCATTTATAAGGTCATTAAATTCAGTTTCGCCACTGTTGGTATTGTTTTGCCCGGCGTCAGCAATTTCGTCACCCGTTGCTCCATCTGTAGCTTCTGCTCCCTCACCAGAGAAAAGCTGTAGATTAAGAGCATACCATAATAATTTTTTCATAGTTTTTCCTTTCTGTATTCATCGTCTTTCCGAAGTGTCTATATATATTAAAAATCGTCTGGCCACAACGATTTTTTAACTAGCTGAAGGTGAACCTTTCACCTAATTAAACGTTACGTGCTTCGGATAACTTTCCTGAAGCATTAATAAACCTGTAATGCAAGCATCAAAGATTCCTTGCACACGAGCTTTTGAAAAATCAAAATATTCTATTTCAAGATGAAGAAACCCATCTCTTACAATATTCCGTATAAGCTTTACATTTCCCGAGGCTTCTTCATCCAGCATACTGTTAAGTAGCGTATACGCTAAGGTAGAGATTCCTGCACAAACTATGTCGTTTCCATCTTCGGCATATCCACTATGACCTTCTATGGTCACGTATAGCTTGTCATAATACTCCCTATAATAAACTACCGTCAAATGGGGCTCACCTCTGTACTGAGCTTTGAAGATAATATGCTTTTTCCTTCAAAATCCATCATACTTATTGCAAGTAATGCCTGAGTTCTGTTTTCAGGGTTAAACATACCTGCTGAGTATAGCTGTAATGCAAGCTCATTCTGACTTATTTTTGAAAAAGGACTTGCCTTTTCAGTAGAAACCTTAACGTCAAAAATAGGCTTACGCATACTGATTTCTGCACCGAAATCACCGTCACGTCTTTTGATGAGAAGTCCTGTGTTATCATACGTAATAAACTGCTGCTGACCATTTTCACCAACAATTCTGAAAAATCTTGGTTCATCGTAAAACTGTCTTATAAGCTCAATAGTAAGACTGTTAATTTCAGCAAAAGCTCTGTAGCTACCTTTCACCATATCGCGAGTAAGCTTAGATCCCGCTTCCTGAAGTGCTGCTATGGCACTTGCTGCAGTAACACCACTTGAAACGCCACCCTGTGAAAAATCTCTGTTACCACTTGTTTCCTTAAGCTCATCGATTTTGCTGTTGAGGATGCCAAGATACACACCAGGCACGTCAGAAAACTTAATTTCTCTGATGCTGTCCTCGCCAAGATTGCTACCTGAAACGTGAACGAAATTATTGGACCAATCCGCGAATTCTTCCTCGTTTACTGCGCCTGAGGAGTTAATGAAATAGCGTGGCGTAGTTGCCATAGCAGCATTTTTTATTAAAGAGTTTGAAAGAATATCAATCTGCTTCTGAGCATCCTTCATAATATCAATATAGCCGAAGCCACAAGGTGTACCCTCTTCAACAAAAAGGGTATCAAACACAAATGGATACTTCCCGTGGTCGTAGAATCCACGTTCAGCATAAAGAGAATCATTTTCTGATGCATACAAAAGCTCACCATTGCAGATTTTGCAATAATGCACCTGCTCCACACCATTTTTTATAAGCTTATAGTAATGGTCTATAACCGCACTTTTTTCTGTTGTATCTACGTTATCGTCGTACACATACTTAGCAATCTCAACATCTGAGGAGCCTAGCTTCCCCTTTAATTGAGGATAAAGTGAAGCAAGTGAATCGTTATCCATAAGCTCAACGTGAAAAATGTTTTTACTTTTTTGGATATCCTTTATTCCCGGTTCCCAGAAAAGATTAAGAACGTCAATCTGCTTTATTTCAATATCACCTAAACCATTATTTTTTACAGGATTCCAAAAAACACCATAAACTGCTGTACCTGCCTTAAGCTTGTACCACCAGGCGTCACTATAAATTTTGTCAAACCCATTTCGTTCAAAAACAACCGGTAAAATCTGAGAAAGAACTTCTGCAGCTTTTTGGTCACTGGCTTCTCGTGGTAAACAAGCAACTGTAGGATAGTTGTCCATAGCATCTGCATGCTTATTGGCTATGGAGTTAAACAGCCATGCTGATGCGTTTTCACCTGAGCTTTCGGAACGTAGCTGCTCCCAATGTCGCATTTTAAACCACTGCTCATTGTCAACAATACGGTTTTCAAGACTTGTTTTCGAAGACTTGTACTTTTTCAAAGTATTCAGGCTTTTTTCTACCTCGTCTTTTCCGATTACACCAAAAAGACCTGTCTGGGTAGCAATTTTTATTTTTTCATAATTTTTTATGTTTTCTTTTTTCATTTTCATTTCCTTTACTTCATTAAATTCAAAGGGTCATCGTACAATTTTTCTTTTGCTTTTTTATATGTGGGCGATATTGGCCGTGCCATACACATATACCTGACCTCGTCAGCAATATGGTCTTCACCCGTAGTATCTAAATCCTCAGGATTAGTAGAACTGAATTTCAGCTCCGGAACTGTTCTTATAAATCCCTTGCAGGTATTAAAAACGTACATCATCGGAATACCCTGCTCATCAAATGCCAGTCTGTAATGAACCTGCATCCACCCTGGAATGCGCTTGTTATCACCTTTAGTAAAAAACACGCCGTTACGGTCTGCAGATTCAATAATTGCCTCACCTCTTGAGGCATCCCATATAGAAGGATCAGCAACGCCTATAATTCTTTTATTTTTTAGCCATCGATGTTGCTTTTCAACATTGGCAATTTCAGAAAATATTTTTTCAGGTGGCCATTTGACACCCTCGTTTGCAGTTTTCGTGCATCCGTACATTTCAAGAATTCTGTACATTCTGCCGTCGTAATCTATCGCCCACCAGGCACAAGAAAAGGGCTTTGCATAGCCAAAGTCAAAGGACCTGTATATAATCCAATCCTTTGGTATTTCAAAGGGATCAATAACGTGGGTGTTCACTCCATCTTTATAATGCTCGGGATTATCTCGGAATTCTTCAAAAAATTGACCGTCAAAAATATCCCAATTACCAAACCGATGAGCCTGTCTAAGCTTTTCGGGTAAGGCATCCAATATCTTTACGTATTCAGGATTGGTACTCATAAGTACGGTATTGTCATCTATTGTTGCAGGAATAAATATGTAGTCATCAGGATCCTCACCTGTTTCGTACCGACCTTTAACGAATAATCTTTTAAACCAATTGTGGCCAACACCACCCGGGTTTCCGGTAAAGTACATACGTGGTTTAAAATCTACTCGGGTCGTTCTGTTGCAGGTCATTAAAAACTGAATTTGCGAAAAAGTGAAATGGGTGCATTCCTCGACACCAATCACGTCATATTCCTGTCCCTGATACTGATAAATATCGTTTTCAGTATCGCAATAACCAAGTCTGATTCGTGAACCGTTAGGAAAAATGAAGGCTCTTTCATCTCTTTTGTAACGGGCAATGCCGTTAAGCTGTGCAAGCATGGGTAATAGATGATTCTCGCGCAACTCCGGAAGAGTTTTTCTGAGAAGTAGTAGCTTCAAGCCACTGTACTTAAGGGCCAGTAATATAAACTTTGTTCTTAATGCCCAGGATTTTCCACCACCTCTTGCTCCACCGTAACCTATAAAGCGTTGATGACATTTAAAAAATTGTTCTTGCTTTAAATTGGGCTGAGAAATAAGCAATTCCTTCATTCACTCAACTCCTCCAGATGCTTTTCAAACCTTATTACAACACCGTCACTTATTTGTGTAGCTCCGTCACAATCCTCCAATAAGCCGTACAATTCCCTCAATGCACCTACACTTTCCTTTAAAAACTTAGCATCCAAATCGGGGTTGCCTGTGGACTTAAAGGACTTACGGGCTTTCTTTACAATATCATCCACCAATGCACTCATATTTTCTGCTGCTGAGGAAACACGCTTAAGCTTGTCCTGTTTTTTCGCGTCACTCAAAGGCGTAAACCCCTTTCATAAAGAACGGAAACCGTTCTGTGATGAGGACACTTTTTTCCACCATTTACACAACAAACAGTAAACTCGTATTTTCTTTTTTCCTCGTTAGATTTAAATCTGTGCGTACTGCTTGTGTTATCTAAAACACCCTCACAACTGATAAAGCGTTCCCCTTCTTTAAGATAAAATGGACATTCTATTCTTCCTTCTATCATTTTTGACATAATTCTTCCTCCTTTTGTACTATAATTGGTATTGACAGTTTTTCTTAAATAAGTTATATTATTAGTATGATTTGTACGGATTTCCGAACTTCGAGCATATTATAATACGGCTTTCTGTACTTTTCAACCTATTTTTAGAACATTTGTTCGTTCGACATTTTTTTGTATGAATGCACAAATATACGGAGGTCATCTTTGTGAAGATGTATGAAAAAATACAAGAGTTATGCAATAAAAAAAACATAAAGGTAGCACAGTTATGTCGGGAAACAGGTATACCTAAAAGTACCATTTCTGAACTCAAGCAAGGAAGAACAAAAACTTTATCCACTCAGAACCTCAGTAAAATTGCAATGTACTTCGGTGTTCCACTTGACTACTTTGATGACAATTTTGATTTAGTCGATAACAAAAGAGACGAACTCTTTCAAAAAAGAAAAATCTTATTTGATATGTCAAAAAGAGCTACGGAGGACCAGTTAGATACATTTATTGTTATGTTTAAAGCACTTATTGACCAGGAGGAAAAATGAATTCACTTTTTATAAGAGAAATAAAAATGCCGCTTACAATCAAGGCATTTACTGTGCCCGATGCAAACGGCGATTTTAACATTTATATTAATGAAGCTTTGTCAGATTCTGCAAAGAAGAAATCCTTGGACCACGAAAAGAAGCACATTAAAAGAAACGACTTTCAAAAAGAAGTTTCGGTAAAATTAATAGAAAACAGTATATAAAAAATGCATCCTTAAGCTTTTCTTAAGGATGCATTTATATTTTTTTAGAAGCCCTTCATTTTCTTAAGGTCACGGTAGTTAATAAGTTGAATACCACAAGCCTTGATGTGCTGAAGTGTCTGTGGATCAGAGAACAATCTGTGTTCCCAAACTCTTCTGTGCCATGCGCCGGATATTGCCTTAAGTTCATCACACTCAAGAGCTGGGTGTATATACGTTTCTGTAATACCGTTAGGGAATGTTTTGTAAAGCTCGTAAATATATTCCTTATAGTTCTCGTAGCTATCGTTCTGAGGACCATTCCACTCGCCCGGGATAAGGAAGTCAGGTAAAGCAACCTCCTGATCTTTAGCGTAATCAAGAATCTTACCGTACATCATAGCGATAAGATCCTTATCAATCTTAACCTCGAGTGTGTCGTTCTCGAACATTTCAGGAACGTATGTACCAGGGAAACGGAAAGGAAGACCTTCTTCACCTGCAATATCAAGTGTAAGGTTAAGAAGCTCAAAACGACCTGTTTCAATACCATAAAGGGAACCCATGTGGTTGTCAAGATGAGAAGGCTCAACACCAAATGAACGGAAACGCTTGATCTGAGCATTGATTTCCTCTTCAACCTCATCAATATCACAATTCTCTTCGAATTCATCTGACTCATGATACATAAAGTCTTCTTTATCTCTGAGGGATGGAGTCTTGCCCTGTGTGATTGGTGACCATCTGTACTTACCCCACTCACTTGTAAATGTAAGGTGAACACCTACAGCATACTCAGGATGCTTAGCAGCCCAATCACCTGCTTCTTTAGCCCATCCACAAGGTGTCATAATTGTAGCAGATGTAATACCACCTTTTTCAAACAAATCGAAAACTGCAAGGTTAGTAGAGTGGCTCATACCAAAATCGTCCGCATTAATAATGAGATACTTATCCATTTGAATTCTCCTTTATAGAACACAAAATTTAAACTTTTTATAATTACGGCATATGCAAGGAGCAAGGCTTTATGCAATTAACCGTCACAAACTTATTCTGTCTTTTCGTCCTCAAACATCTGTTCAACCGTAAAGTTTTCACTGTTTGAAACATCCGTTGTTTCGTATGTTACAGGTGTTTCAGCAGCAACGTTTTTTACTTTTTCTTCAGATGTTTTTGCTTTTTTCTCATTAAGTTTTTTCTTCTTGAGAATGAACATAGTTACCAAAAATCCGATAACAATAATCCAGATGATAATAACTGCAACGAGAAGTGCAGTAAGTCCACCTGACAAACCACTTTTTTCTTCAGCAGGTGCAGTTGTCTGCTCAACTGTTGTCTGTACTTCTTCCTCTGTTGTACTGTGAATTGCCTGGAAGTAAAGTAACTCGATTTTATCTATAACTTCATCGTCAACAATACCGTCTACTGTAAAGCCGTTTTCTTTCTGAAGCTTCTTTACAACTGCCATTGTATCTTCATCAAAGATACCTGTAATACCATCGTCCTTAAGACCGTACCGCGTGTAAATGAATATCCACTGCATCCACTTAACACCTTCACCGGTGTCGCCACCCTTAAGTGTTGTTGTAGGTCTGTTATATGGGTTATTATCTGCAGCAAAGTCAACTGTTTCATTAAGATTTTCTGAGAACGTTGTTAATGGTATTGATGCTTGTACAGCCTGAGTAACAGTAACGTAATCTGTTGCTGCAGGTACAACGTCAATATAAGGGTTGGTTTCTGTGTTCACGTCGTATGTAACACCGGAGTTAGGTGAAGAAACACCACCGTTACCTATACCACCAACAATCCCACCTAATGCGCCACCAATTCCACTTATTGCGCCACCAAGGTCTACACTACCTAAGCCGCCACCTATAATGGAGCCTATGCCACTTCCAATACCTGAACCACCCGGTAATTCGTCTTCAACAGGCATATCAACAACATTGGTTACAACACCACCAGTGCCTGGTGTTTCGCTGTCTGTGACAAAATCACTTGAGGTTGTATCCGTATCGTTTGAACCAATAATACCACCAATACTGTCACCGATTTCAGAAACATCACCAAGAATACCATTAGCGATGGTAACATAATCAAGCTTTTCACTGACGAACTGGTCAAGTGTTGTTGTGTTTGGTCCTTTAAGCGTGATTGTAGGAATATAGCTCATAACGTTTGTATCAACAGTTTCGTTAGCTGCATAGGAATTAACCTTAGCGCTTGACACCTCTACCACATCGTTGTTGCTATGACCAACCATAACAATTGAACAAGCCGTAACAAGAATTGCTATTGCAAGGGCTGTAATTTTTCTGCTCATAAATACCGTCCTTAAATCATTACATAGTCACTGAGTATTATAACACACAATTAATAACAATTGCAAGATAAAACAATAAATTATATTCAAATATAACAAAACAGCAAGACTGCACTATGCAACCTTGCTGTTATTTTATGTACTATTTAAGCGTTTTCATTTAAAACAAGCTGAGGATTCTGGAAAAACTCTTCCATTTTTGTAAGGAAAGGTCTTACCTCGCCAAAGTCAAGAACTCTGTGGTCGAAAACAATGTTCATAGGAAGGACGGTTCTGATTTCAATTTTCTCTTCGCCGTTTTCATCTTTAACTACAACAGGCTTTCTCTGAAGTGTACCTATACCTATAGCGCACACCTGAGGAGGAATAATCATAAGCATTGCGATCTGACCACTGAGACCACGGGTATCTGCACCAACGTTAGAAACTGTAATTGTTCCCTGCTTAAGGTCAGTTCTTGTAATTTTCTCCGAATCAGGAATTGCTTTATATGCTTTCTTTTCGGCACCTTTGAGGCGAATAATTTTATGCTTACCTGCATTTGCACCATAAATTCTCTTAATAGCTTTTATAATGTGACCTTTTTTAAGCTTATCAAGAGTATCATGGAAGGAAACTGAATACAACGCCTCAACAAGAACTGTCTTTTCAAGACGACGGTTTATGTCAGCCTGGTATTCCGCAATCTCTTTAAGAGTCTTGTTACCCATATCCTTCATTGTGATGGTCATCATTTTGCCATCAGGAAGAATCCACGGAACAGACATATCGATATGGTCGAATTCTGTTACCTTACCTCTCACAAGACCTTTTTCAAAATGGAAATGAGCGTTTATGCAAGGGTCGTTTTCAATTGCCTCTGCAATAGCCTTAAGAAGAACTGCATTAAGAGTGAGCTTAGGACCATCATCTGTATTATGCTTTGCCTGGAATTTTTTTAACTCCTCCATAAATTTTGTAACATCAGGTTCATACTGGTAACTTACGTGAGGAATATTCTGCCAACTCTCAGTTGTCATATTAGCAACAATTTTTCTCTGTATACCGAATCTTGTTACACTTTTAATAGCCATTGTCTTTTCCTTTCAATAGTGATTTTTAATTTTCTGTTTCAATGATGACGTTTAATTATTTGTTATAGCAGTCAAAGAAGCCTACGTCTGTAAGCTCTTTTACGAGCATTGTTTTCTGCTCATCTGTAAGAGGAGCCATAGGATAAGCCATTTCACCTGCTTCGATACCATCAAGTGAGAGTATGTATTTAACTGCACGTGAAACTCCATACTTAATAAGAATCTCTGTAACCTTATTAACCTTGTACTGAGTCTGTCTTGCACCTTCAATATCTCCTGCAAGGAACTGATTGCGAAGCTTTACGTACTCTGCACACATAAGGTTATATGTAGAACCGATACCTGCATCTGCGCCCATTGAAAGACCACAGATAATCATCTCGTCAGGACCGTTGATAACGTTGATGTCACCACCGTTGAGTTCTTTAATTCTTCTCATAGAATAGAAGTCTGTTAAAGTAAACTTACAACCTATTACACCATCGACCTCTATCAAGCGTCTCATAAGGTTAACAGCGTCTGTAGTAAGAAGATTCTGCACATATGCAACCACAGGAAGCTCTGAAACGTCTGCAATTTTTTTGTAAAAATCTATAATTTCGTCGTCGGTGTGCTTAAAGTAGAAGTTAGGAACAACACTGGAAACAGCATCACAACCACATTCTTTTGCGTGACGCGCAAGGTCGAAAGCGTCCATAGTAGCTGCTGCGCCGATATGGTTTACAATAAGACCTCTGCCATTGTTGTGCTCAACTACTGTTTCAGCAATTTCTTTTCTCATTTTTGTTGTAATAACAGGACCTTCACCTGTTGAACCACAAATATAGAAACCACAAGCACCCTGATTAAAATTCCTGTCCATATTAGCTTTTATGGACTCTTTTAATACAGTGCCATCATTCTTAAAATGAGAAACCAATGCGGGCATAATACCCTGAATAAGTACATTTGACACGACTTTCACCTCATACATTTTATCATTTAAATTATATCAAACAGAAAAATGAATGTCAATTCACTATCATATTTTTTTTAAAATAGTCAGTTTAAACAAAACCACATTTTGACATTTGTTAATTACGCCTCATACTTAAATTGATTCGTTAACTTTTTGTTAACAGACACCGGTGTTTTCAGGTAAATTCTTGCTATATAATACAGATTATGGTAAAATAATATAATTAAAATTCACTTGAATTATTCAGGAGAAAGCTAATGGAAATTTTAAACGAAATTCTTTATAAGCTCCACTTTAAAAAAAAACCGAGGCGTGCTTACACTCTGGGTGAAATCTTACCAAAACCTATCAAAGAAATTTTGGAAGAAAACCACCTTAACACTGATAATGTAATTTATTCCTTCAAGTCAGATATGTGCAATGCAGAAGAGTATGGTGACCTGTACGTGTTCTTTGATGAAAAAGGAATGTATACTGCTCTGTTTGAGGAAATTGTTAAACCTAAAAAAAGCAAAAAAATGCTTGAATATAAACCAAAGCTTCTTAAGCTTACCAGTATCCCCATTGACGAAATAGACGAGCTTTTTGCAGAGCAGTACCTTGCTACCGGGCAATTAACGTACAAATTCAATAGCGAATATTATTCCTTAGCTTACTTCTCTATCGGTGGCCTTGAAAAAGCCGACAATTTCAAAAAAATCTTCAACACTTTAAAGCAAGGCAAGGATTACAAGCAATATTTAAGCAATGCTACTGGCAACAACTGTCAGACCTGTGGTAAACCTATACCACGTGGTCTTAAATATTGCGAAGATTGTGTTGATAAAAGCTCCACAGTCAAAAGATTATTTTCATTTTTCAGTGACGTTAAATGGAAAATGATTTTTATGATATGTGCAGTGCTTGTAAGTACAGGCATTTCTCTTGTTATTCCCAAATACAGCACACAAAAGCTGTACGATGAAGTCTTGAATCCGGGTAACACTGCAGGCTATGAATCACTTTTAGGTGGTCTTATATCCATTGTGCTTACAATGGCTGCACTTAAAATTACCCATCAGCTTTTTACGTTATTTTACCAATACGTTGTTGCAGGTATGCTTCCTGAAGTAATTTACAGTATAAAACTGAAAATCTTCAAAGCAATGCAAGGCCTTTCCGTAGGTTTTTACACACACAAGCAAACCGGTTCACTTATGGAAAGAGTCACGCGTGATTCAAACAACATCTACTGGTTTTTCGTAGACGGCTTTCCCTATCTCATTTCAAGTATAATAACCGTAATAGGCATTATAATTATTATGTTCTTCACAAGCGTAAAGCTTACGCTTATGATAATCGTTGGTGCACTTCTTGTTGCAATCATCTACCCTATTATGGAAAAGAAGTTCAGAAAGCTCCACCACAGAGTATGGGTTCAAAATGCTCAACTGACATCTAAAGTCAGCGACAATATTAACGGTCATAGAATTATAAAAGCATTTTCAAAAGAAAACGAAGAGTTACAGCAGTTCAACAAAACAAGCCATAAGCTTCTTGATGCAGAAATACGTTGGTCAAATGCAGAAGCAACCTTCTACCCTATTCTTTCTGTAGTTGTTTATTTGCTTGGTGCACTTGTTTTGGGCATAGGTGGCGTAATCGCTATTACTACAAACGAAATATCCGTAGGTGAGCTTTTAACCTTTGTTGTTTATCTTCAAATGCTCGAACAACCAATCAGCTTCTTGTCATGGGTAACAAACTGGTGGTCACGTTGCGTAGACTCTGCTCAACGTGTATTTGAAATTATGGATACCGAGCCGGATATTCAGGACAAGGAAAACCCTGTTGTATTAGAGGACTTCAAGGGTTCAATTGAAATACAGGAATTACAGTTTGAATATGAACCTGCACATCCAATAATCAAAAATCTTTCCTTAAATGTGGAAGCAGGCGAAATGCTTGGTATTGTAGGTAAAACCGGTGCAGGGAAAACAACAATATCAAACCTTATCGCACGTCTGTACGACCCCAAGGAAGGTGTTGTTAAAATTGATGGTTACGACGTCAAGGACCTTCAGTCAAAACAGCTGCGCGAAAACATAGGTATTGTTTCACAGGATATTTTCTTATTTATGGGAACAATCGCAGATAACATCCGTTACGCTAAACCTGATGCCACAAACGACGAGGTTATTGCTGCTGCAAAGGCTGCATCTGCCCACAACTTTATTACAAAGCTTCCCGATGGCTACGAAACCTGGGTTGGCTCAGGTGGTCAGGATTTATCCGGTGGTGAGCGTCAAAGAATATCTATTGCAAGAACAATTATTCAAAACCCAAAAATTCTTATTCTTGATGAAGCAACTGCTGCAATGGATACTGAAACAGAAAGGAACATTCAGAACTCCATTTCTCAGCTAAAGTCAGGCAGAACAACCATTGCAATTGCACACAGACTTTCAACTCTTCGTGATGCTGACAAGCTTGCGGTAATTGATGATGGTGAATGTATTGAATTCGGCTCTTATAAAGAGCTTATGGAAAAACAAGGTGTTTACTATAAAATGTTCAAGCTTCAGGAGGAAGCCTTGAGATTTATAGGTGTAGGCGAAGAGACAGAAGAAACTGACAAGGAGGATGAAAACAATGAGTCAAAATAAACTTTCTTTAGAATTTTTAAAGCCCGAGGATTGCAGTTTCTCCTTCAACAAAAACAATTTTCTTATTATGACACTTAACGGCGAAGATAAAGGTAGAGTTAAGCTTATCAGAAGTTATCCATACTCTCTCACAGAGGAGTACATCTGCGTACACGACCTTGAAGATAAGGAAATTGGTATAATCAAAACCCTTTCCGATTTAGATATATCCTCAAAAGAGTGTTGTGTAAAGGAGTTGGAAACACGTTACTACTGCCCTACTGTTACAACGGTTAAAAGCATCAAGGAAAGAATGGGACACTTTTATTTTGAAACAGTAATTGACGGCAAAGAAAAGAAATTTACGGTAAGAGATATTACACGAAACCTTCGTCACGCCTCAGAAAACACACTTTTGATTTTTGACATGGACGGAAACAGATATATCATCCCCGATTTTGAAGCCATAGAAGATAAAAGTAAACGACTTTTGGAGCCTTATTTATACTAAGTTATGGAAAAATTTATTTCTCATTTTGATATTTCTCCCCAAGGTAATTATTGCGACGGACACCTTCTGCTTGAAGATGGCACAATAATTGCAGCGTTTGATGGAGTAAAAGAAAAATTTAATATTTCTGATATTGAAGAAGCTGTTCAATATACCGACGTTGGTTGTGGCAGATTAGAGCTCAGACCCAAAGGCGGAAATCCCGACGGCAGAGATAACCTTACAGTTTGTCGTTTTTCAATGAGCTGTGTAGGTGAAATAGGTGAATTCTGCAAGGTAGTTAATCACCTTATAGAAACAGGTGAGCTTCTTGACATCAACACCGATGACTTACCTGTATGTCCGAAATGTCACAGACACTATTTCAGAGGTATGAATATGTGTATGTTCTGCGTTAAGAAAAGCTACGTCTTTTCAAGAGCATTCAAATATTTCAAGCCTTACACCAAATCACTTATTTTAACAGGTCTTTTAATGGCATTAGCACACGCCACAAATGCATTTATGCCGTTACTGAATTCTCTTCTTATAGACAACTATCTTGTACCAACTGCAGATGCAACACCTATGTTTGAATCCCGTACTACAGGTGTTATGGCAATTGCAGGCTTAATGGTAGCACTTTACATCGTTTCAAGAATCATTGTTATTTTCAGCAACCGTATTTCCAACAGAATAGGTTCGTATTTCTCAAAAGATTTAAGAGAAATTCTCTATTCCAAAATACAAGAACTTTCCTTAACAACAATGTCAAGACGTCCTGCAGGTAACCTTATTCACCGTGTTACATCGGACACAGAACGTGTAAAAAGCTTTTTCAACGAGCAAGGAAGGTACTTAATTGAACAGGTAATTGTTTTCACGGTTATTCTTATTATTCTGTTCAGCACAAGTCCTTTACTTACGTTGGTTGTTTTAATCCCCATCCCCTTTGGCGTTGTTATGATAAGGAAATTTTTCCACGCCACACACGTAAGGTACCACAAGCAATGGCGCACCAACTCAAAGGCAACCTCAATTCTACACGACATTATAAAGGGTATCAGAGTTGTTAAATCCTTCGGTAATGAAGAAGGGGAAATCAAAAAGTTCTCCGATATTTCAAGAAAGCTTGCCGATATTTCTGCTTCTAACGAAAAGTATTGGGCACTTACCTTCCCTCTTGTAGGAAACTTTATGGCGTTAGGCGAGTTCCTTGTTCTTATAATCGGTGGCAAAATGGTTCTTGACGGCACGCTTACCTTAGGTGAGCTCACACGCTTCAATCTTTACCTTGTGTACCTTTACGCACCACTCCGTTGGATGTCTATGTTCCCAAGACGACTCGCAGACTGTACCACAAGTCTTGTTAAAATTTATGAAATTTTAGACGAAGACCAAAACCTTTCAGACCAGCAAACAGTAACAAGCTTTGATGCTTCAAAGGAGATTGTTTTCGAAAATGTTACCTTCGGCTACAAATCATATGAGCCTGTTTTAAAGAATGTAAGCTTTGAAATCAAGTCAGGGGAAATGGTTGGTCTTGTAGGTCACTCCGGCGCAGGTAAATCTACAGTTATAAACTTGTGTATGAGACTTTACGACCCGGGACTTGGTAAAATAACCATAGGTGGCGTAGATATAAAGGATATTTCACAAAAAGAGCTCAGAGATAATATTGGTGTAGTTTTCCAGGAAACCTACCTTTTCTCCGGATCAATTTACCAGAACATTGCTTACGCAAAACCAAATGCCACACCTGACGAGGTCATTTCTGCTGCAAAGGCTGCAAATGCTCACGAGTTCATCACAAAACTCCCTGACGGCTACAATACCGTCATAGGTGAAAACGGACACTCCCTTTCCGGTGGTGAAAGGCAAAGAGTAAGCATTGCAAGGGCAATCCTTAAAAATCCGAAAATTCTTATTCTTGACGAGGCTACCAGCTCACTTGACCCTGAAACAGAAATCAAGATTCAAGAAGCTTTAGCAAGACTTATTGAGGGTAGAACAACAATCGCAATTGCACATCGCCTTGCAACACTAAAAAATGCTGACAGACTTATTGTAATTGAAAAAGGCAAGGTTGCAGAACACGGCACCCACGAAGAGCTTATAAATCAAGGTGGAATTTATGCTAACCTTGTGTCTGCACAAAGACAAACGCACGCCATTGCAGCGAATTAATTCCATAAATTTTAAATGCGATAAGTGTAAACTTATCGCATTTTTATTTTTATAAGGCAAATACTATCTGTATGAAAAAATACAGAAAAAAACTTCTGATTATATTCCTGGTATTTACAATTGTTTTCAACGCATCGTCAATTACAAAGCATAAAAGCACACCATCTGTTGCAAAAGAGAAAAACGTTAATTTATTCCCCAAAAGCAACACCGATATACGGGTTATGACCTATAATATACTTTCCGACAGTGTAGGCTTTGATGGTTTTCATGTAGACACACGAAAAGATATTTTATACGACGTTTTACTCAAGGTTTCACCTGATGTTTTGGGACTACAAGAGGTATGCCGTAATTGGCACGATACACTGAAGGAATGGGATTTACCGCTAAAATTTTTGTGTCCTGTCGCTTATTACCTTACAGGAACAATGACAACACTTTTATATAATCCTGAAAGGTTAAATCTGTTACATCGCGGCACCCGGTCCTTTTCGTATTCTTTTGTTTCCAAGTTACGAAAATACACCTGGGGTGTGTTTGAACAAAAAAACACCCACAAAACCTTTATTGTAATCAACACACACCTGAGTCTATATGAAAAGACCCCTTTCTTCCCCATAAACCAGACAACCGAGCTTATTGATTTTGCAAAAACTCTTCGAGAAAAATATAACTGTCCTGTTTTCCTCGTAGGTGACTTTAACACAAAAGATGATCCGGACACCGAAAGCTATTCAGCAACCTACGAATATATAACCCTGTTTTTTAATGACTCCCGTTACAAAGCCAATAGCAAGCGTTATCCTAACGAAAGCACAATAAACAGTCATTCCAACGACTACATTTTCACGCCAGACGACGTTACTATAAATAGCTTCACCTTATTGTCTCAGCCGGAATTAAAATCATTAAGTGACCACTACCCTGTTTTTATAGATGTTAACCTTGAATAGTTTTAAGAAAAATGCTATAATTAATTAGAAAATTTTTTACTATAGGTGAATTATGGAATTTTTTGAAAACAAAGTTGAACAAGAGCGTGCCGTATTGGTTTCTGTAGATACAGGCGAATTCGACGTTGACTCGTCACTTGCAGAGCTTACAGAGTTAGCACGCACAGCAGGTGCAGACGTTATTTGCGAAATGACGCAAAAAAGAGAAGCACCTGAGCCCGGCACGTATTTAGGCAGAGGCAAGCTAGACGAGCTTGCAGAATATTGCGACGCAGAAAAGCCGGACCTTGTTATAATTGATGGTGAGCTTTCCCCTGCACAGCAACGAAACATTGAAACTGCTACCGACACACGTGTAATAGACAGAACAACGCTTATTCTTGACATATTCGCACAAAGAGCGCTATCCGGTGAGGGTAAATTACAGGTCGAGCTTGCTCAGCTGAAATATACCCTTCCACGCTTAGGTGGTAAGGGTGCGTCAATGTCAAGGCTTGGTGGTGGTATCGGTACACGAGGTCCAGGTGAAACAAAGCTTGAAACAGACAAACGTCACATCCGTCGTCAGATTGCTGCTTTAACAGAAGACTTAAAGGCTCTTGACGAACGCAGAACAAGACACAGGGAGCGACGCAAAAAAGATGGTGTAATCACAGTTGCACTTGTAGGCTACACAAACGCAGGTAAGTCTACAATTATGAACACTCTCACAGATGCAGGCGTCCTTGCAGAAAATAAGCTTTTCGCAACACTTGACCCTACCGCAAGAGCGTTGACCTTACCTGACGGCAGTACAGTACAGCTTATAGATACTGTTGGATTCATACGTCGACTTCCACACAAGCTTGTTGAGGCTTTCAAATCAACTCTTGACGAAGCCGTTGATGCTAACGTTATATTAAATATTTGTGACGCTTCAAGTGATGAATGCGCTGAGCATTACAGAGTAACAATGGAATTACTTGAAGAACTTGGTTGCTCGGATAAGCCTATTATAACAGTCCTTAACAAATGCGACCTTGTTAACGATATTCAGATTCCTCTCGTTACAAATTGTGTAAGGGTTTCTGCAAAAACAGGCGAAGGTCTTGAGGAGCTTCTTAAAAAGGTGAACGAATCACTTCCACCAACAAGGAAAAGAGTGAAAATCCTTCTTCCCTTCTCTATGGGTGGCGTTGCAGCAGAGCTTCGCAAAACAGGTGTTGTGCATAGTGAAGAATACACTGCAGAAGGTCTGCTGTTAGATATTACTGCAGAAATTTTCATTCTGGAAAAGTATCAGGAATATATACAATAAATAAACAAATAAATCGTACAGTCAACCGACTGTACGATTTATTTATTTTTTATCTTACACTAAAAAGTAAATCTCCATATGATGGGTAGCACCAGTGCTCTGACGAGCAAAGTGTTTCCATTTCGTCTACTGCTGCTCTTAATGAATTCATTACAGGAATAATATTGTACTTGTAGAAGCATGCTGCTGCATCGCTTTCCTCAATAGCCTTAACCTTGCCCGAAAGCTCTTCAAGCTCCTTAACGTCCTTGAACGCCTTTGCAGAAAGTGACGAAAGCTTTTCAACGAGCTCCTGTTCGTAGCTTATATCGATACTATCGCAAACGTTTCTCTTTGCAAGAAGTGTGTTCGCAAGCTCGTGAACGTTACGGCTTACACAAGGAAGAATGTCCTTTTTAGCCATATCAATCATTGTAAGAACTTCAATGTTAAGGTATTTACAATATTTTTCGTTTTTAATTTCGTAGTGAGCCTTTATTTCTGTTTCACTATAAACCTTGTGTTTTTCATAAAGCTGCACGTTCTTTTCGTGAAGCATATACGGAAGACAATCCGGTGTAGCAACAAGATTAAGAAGACCTCTTTTTTCTGCTTCCTTAACCCAAGCATCATCGTAACCGTTACCATTAAAGATGATACGTTTATGGTCTTTGATAACTCTCTTTATAAGCTGATGAAGTGAATTTTCAAAATCCTCTGCATTTTCAAGCTCGTCTGCAAATTGTGAAAGAACCTCCGCAACTGCGGTGTTGAGCGTTGTGTTAGGACCTGCAACAGAAGCTGAAGAGCCAAGCATACGGAATTCGAACTTGTTACCTGTAAACGCAAATGGTGAAGTTCTGTTTCTGTCTGTTGTGTCTTTAGGGAAACGAGGAAGAACGTGAACACCAACCTTAAGGAGTTCTTTTTCCTTATTATCTATGTCCTCATCCTTTTCAATAGCCTCAAGAATAGAAGTGAGCTCTTCACCAAGGAACATTGAAACAATAGCAGGTGGTGCTTCCTGTGCCCCAAGACGGTGGTCGTTACCTGCAGATGCAATAGATATTCGTAAAAGATCCTGATAATCGTCAACTGCTTTTACTACTGCACAAAGGAAGAGTAGGAACTGAGCGTTTTCAGCAGGAGTTTCACCAGGCTCTAAAAGATTTGCACCTGTACTTGTAGAAATTGACCAGTTATTATGCTTACCACTACCATTAACACCTGCAAAAGGCTTTTCATGAAGAAGGCAAACCATACCATGCTCTTTAGCACATTTCTGCATTACTTCCATAGTAATCTGGTTGTGGTCTGTTGCAATATTTGTTGTTGTGAAAATTGGGGCTAACTCGTGCTGTGCAGGTGCTGCCTCGTTGTGCTCTGTTTTTGCTAGTACGCCAAGCCTCCAAAGCTCGTCGTCAACAGACTTCATAAATGCCTGAACACGTGGTTTGATTGCACCAAAGTAATGGTCATCAAGCTCCTGACCCTTAGGTGGCATAGCACCAAAAAGTGTTCTGCCTGTGTATATAAGGTCTTTTCTCTTATTGAAAACCTCACGGTCAACAAGGAAGTACTCCTGCTCAGGACCAACGGTTGTTTTAACTGCAACAACGTCGTCATGACCAAAAAGCTTTAATATTCTTAAGGTCTGCTTGTTGATTGCTTCCATTGAACGAAGCAGAGGTGTCTTCTTATCCAGCGCCTCACCACCATACGAACAGAAAGCAGTAGGTATGCACAAAACGCCATTTTTTATGAATGCAAATGATGTTGGGTCCCACGCAGTGTAGCCACGTGCTTCAAAGGTTGCACGAAGTCCACCTGAAGGGAATGAGGATGCGTCAGGCTCACCCTGAATAAGCTCCTTACCTGAAAACTCCATAATAACTCTACCATCTTTTTTAGAGGTGATAAAGCCGTCATGCTTTTCAGCAGTAATACCTGTAAGAGGCTGGAACCAATGGGTGTAGTGTGTTGCCCCCTTTTCAACCGCCCAATCCTTCATAGCATTCGCTATTACGTTGGCAACGTCAATATTAAGTCGGTGACCTGTCTGAAGTGTACGCTGAAACTCAGCATAAACGTCACTAGGTAACCTTTCTTTCATTACGGATTCTGAAAAAACGTCACAACCGAAAAAATCTGTTACAGTTTTTATAACAATCAACCCTTTTACTATTTTTATGTTATCTGTCAGAACAACTTACCAATATAGCCTGCTCCAATGCCCAGAATGGCTGAAACAAGCACAAGAACAATAGGATGAACCTTCTTTTTGAAAAGAAGAAAAATACCCATAACACATATTATTATTGAAATAATAATGTTATATAAATCAAAATTTGCTAAAGCAAAACCGTTTGGGGAAAAAACTGTTTTACCTATTTTGATTACGGCTGCACCAATAAGACCTATTACCGTCGGTCTTAAGCCACTCATACAGCCCTTAACGGTTTTACTTTCCTGGAATTGCTTATACACCCTTGCAACAATAAGAATAATTACAAAGGATGGAAGCACAACACCAAAGGTTGCACATACTGCACCAAGAAAACCACCTGTTTCTGTACCAACGTAGGTTGCAATATTAATTGCAAATGGACCCGGTGTGCTTTCACTTACAGCAATAAAGTTAACTATCGCTTCCTCAGTAAGCCATCCATTGTCAAGCACTGCTTTTTGAATAAGTGGAAGCATAGCATATCCACCACCGAAGGTAAATGCACCAATGCTCAAAAACGTTAAGAAAAGGTCAAGATAAATGCTCATTGCGCCTTACCTCGCTTTCTCTCAATCACTGAATGAATGAGACCTATAACAGCACAGGTAACAATAATGTATATAATGCTTATATTTAAACCAAGAGTATCAATGAAAATTGATGCCACGAAAGCACCAAACATCAAAACATATGAAAAAAGACTCTTTGGACATTTTTTGTACATTGATATGAATGCTTTTATAACAAGAGCCAACACACCTGCACGGATTCCATTGAATGCGAATTTAACAATCTCATAATGGCTGAATTCCTTAAGCACAAGTGATATGAGAGAAATAATAATAAACGAAGGAAGAACAACACCAAATGTTGCACACATTGAGCCTAAAACGCCTGCAACACGGTAACCCACAAAGGTGGCAGAGTTTATTGCGATTGGTCCCGGAGTGCTTTCAGAAATAGCAAAAATATCAAGAATTTCTTCACCCTTGAGCCATTTGTGTTTTTCGCACATTTCTTTTTCAATAATAGGAATCATAGCGTAGCCACCGCCAAAAGTAAACGCACCTATTTTGAAAAAGGTAAGAAACAATAACCAGCTGTTTTTGAGTTTCTCCTTCAAAAAAAAGCCTTCTTTCGCATAGTAATAACTTTACGTAATAAATTATAAAAAAATCATATACCTTTGTCAATGTAAAAAGGGTAGATTAAAACCTTAAACTATGGATTTTTTTTGTTACATATGGTACAATACTTTTATAATTTAAAGGTTAGGACAACTATGTTCACCTCACCTTTAAACTGCTTTAACGGATGGTGTATTATGGATTTTGAATTCAGCAAAAAAAGAGCAGAAGAGTTAACCCTCATTCTTAACGATTGCATAGAAAAATACTATATGGGTAACGAAAGTGACGTTTCTGACTACGAGTACGATATGATGATGCGTGAGCTTTCTGCTATAGAGGAAAAATTTCCTCAGCTTTTGAAGGAAGACTCCCCTACTCACCGTGTTGGTGGCAGCCACGATAATACATTCCAGCAGGTTGTTCATACTGTAAAAATGGAAAGCTTGCAGGATGCATTTTCCCACGATGAATTACGTGCTTTTGATGAAAGAGTAAAAAAGGTTTTCCCTAAAGCACAGTACGTAGTAGAGCCTAAAATAGACGGCCTGTCCTGTTCACTTGAATATAGAAATGGTGTTTTATTCCGTGCATCTACCCGTGGTGATGGTGAAATTGGCGAAGACGTAACTGCTAACGTAAAGACTATCCGTTCAGTTCCGTTAAAGCTTAAAACCGATATTCCTTTTATTGAAGTACGTGGTGAGGTTTATATGTCCCACGACAGCTTCGAGGAGCTTGTTGCACAACAGGAATTAAACGAAGAAAAGACCTTTAAAAATCCACGAAATGCTGCATCCGGTTCTTTAAGGCAAAAGAACCCTAAAATAACTGCCGGCAGAAAGCTTGATATTTTCATCTTCAATATTCAACAAAAAGAAGGTGGAAAGGAGCTTAATTCCCACAAAGAATCCCTCGATTACCTGTGCGAATTAGGTTTCCCCACAGTACCCGGCTATACGCTATGTGATACTATGGATGAAGCTATAGAAAAAATCAAAAATATAGGTGACAACAGAGGTAATCTCAGTTTTGATATAGACGGTGCCGTTATTAAAGTCGATAAATTCTCAATGCGAAACGAGTTAGGCTCAACCTCAAAATTCCCTAAATGGGCTGTTGCTTTTAAATATCCACCGGAAGAAAAACCGACCAAGCTTTTAGACGTTGAAATTCAAGTTGGCAGAACAGGTGTTTTAACTCCAACTGCAATTTTTGAACCAATTATTCTTGCAGGTACAACTGTTTCAAGAGCAACGCTCAACAATGAAGATTTTATCAGAGAAAAAGGCATAGCAATCGGTGACACAATTATTGTCCGTAAAGCGGGAGATATTATACCAGAGGTGCTTGAGGTATTCTCTCATAACAACGAAAACCCTGTCTTTACCTATCCTGAAAAATGCCCTGCATGTGACAGTGAGGTTTCACGCGTAGAGGGTGAGGTTGCAATTCGTTGCATCAACCCTGACTGCCCTGCTCAGCTTTTAAGAAAGCTTATTCACTTCTGCTCAAGAGATGCTATGGATATTGAGGGCTTAGGCTCTGCTGTTTTAGAGCAGCTAGTTAATGAAGGGCTTATTTCCAAAGCATCAGATATCTACAGACTCTCCCCTATGGAGCTTGTTTCCCTCGAAAGAATGGGCGAAAAAAGCTCATTGAATCTAATTGATGCTATTGAAAAATCAAAACAAAACGACCTTTATAAGCTTATTTTTGCTTTGGGTGTACACCATATCGGTTTAAAAGCAGCAAAGCTTCTTGCGAATTATTTTGGTGATATGGACTCACTTATTAATGCAACGGTAGAAGACATTATGAGCATTGATGGTATGGGAAAAATAAGTGCTGAAACGTTAATTAAAGCACTTACCCTTCCCGAAACACGTGCTATGATTGAAGAATTCAGGGAGTTTGGACTAAACTTTAAAAATCTTACAGAAATTGAAGATAAGCGTTTTGAAGGTATGACCTTCGTGCTTACAGGCACATTAACAAAATACGGTAGACGCGAAGCACAGGAAATAATTGAAAAATTCGGTGGCAAAGCATCCGGCTCTGTTTCTGCAAAAACAAGCATTGTTCTTGCAGGTGAAGGTGCAGGCAGTAAGCTGAAAAAAGCTACCGATTTAGGCATAAAAATTATTTCAGAGGAAGAATTCGAGGAAATGATTAAATAAATTCTACAAAAAGCGGCTTTTCCTTTTATATATAATGTGAATTGATTTTTCATATGGTTATATTATAGAATATTTCTATAGGGTACTTTACCCACAAAAGGAGGAACTTTTATGCCAACAACAAATGTCGAAAAAATTAAAACAAAACGCAAAAATCTTTATCTTCGTGTAGCTAAAGGTCACTTTGCAGCAAACCATTCCCACACAAATTATTATATTGATGTTGCAGCACAAAAGTCCCGTCTTTCAGAGGCGAAGGCTGTAGCACAGGAGCTTTGTGAAAACTACAACTACAGTACGACTATAATCGATACAATTCTTTGCCTTGATGGTACAGAGGTTATAGGCACCTGCCTTGCAAACGAGCTTACAAAGCATTCTTTCTCAAACATCAATGCTCACCAGACAATTTACGTTGTAACACCTGAAATGACGGCAGGTTCACAAATGATGTTCCGTGACAACATTGTTCCTATGATTAAGAACAAACACGTGCTTATTCTTGCAGTTTCTGTTGCATCCGGTGTAACTGCACAGGCAGCAATTGAAGCAGTTAACTACTATGGTGGTAACGTTACGGGAATCTCTGCAATATTCTCTACAACTACAGAGTGTAATGGTTACGAGGTTAACTCCGTATTTAATCCACACGATTTAGACGGCTATTTCAATACTTCTGCACACGAGTGCCCGTTGTGTAAGGAAAAGAAGAAAATTGACGCTCTCATCAATAGCCACGGATTCTCAAAAATCTGACTATAATTACATAAGCCGAGGAAGGAAAATCCTTTCTCGGTTTTTTCTTTATAAATATTGAAGTCTTTTTAAATATGTGATAGCATAACTATATTATTTTTTCAGTGTGGTTAAAGTATGAATAGCGTAGATTTAAATATTTTATATGAAGATACAGACATAACCGTCTGTGTCAAGCCCGTAGGTATTTTAAGTGAAGATGCACCTGACGAAAAAGGCGTAATTGGTCTTTTGAGTGAAAAGACCGGTAAAAAGCTCCATTTACTTCATCGTCTTGACAGAAATGTAGGTGGAGTAATGGTTTTTGCAAACAACCCCAAAACCGCTGCTGTAATGTCGAAGGCAATTGCTAATGGTGAATTAAGAAAAGAATACATTTTAGTCTGCGACGGTATACCACAAGAAGATTCAGGTGAATTTAAGGATTTGCTTTTTAAGGATTCACGGAAAAACAGGTCCTACGTGGTTAACAGAATGCGTAAAGGTGTTAAGGACGCATCTTTAGAATATGAGGTTTTAAAGAAATCTAATGGTAAAGCCTTAGTCCAAGTGATTCTTCACACAGGTAGAACACATCAGATTCGCGTTCAGTTTTCATCGCGTAAGCTTTGCCTTACAGGTGATATTAAGTATGGCAGTAAAGACAGAACAAATTGCGAAATTGCTTTACACTCATACCGAATTGCCTTTATCCACCCTACTACAAACGAACAGATGACATTCCGATACAATCCGGATTATGAAAAATATCCATTCAGTCTTTTCAAAGGAGAATAAAAATGATAATCTTACACAGCTTCTTGGGTGTTTTCGTTAACACCCTGACAGTAATTTTAGGAAGCGTTGTGGGACTTGTTTTAAAAAAACAAATCCCGGAAAAGCTTACAAATGCAGTTATGACTACCATTGGTCTTTGCACAATCGCAATTGGTATTGGTGGAATAATAAAGGGACAAAATCAGCTTGTTATGATAATATCTCTTGTACTTGGTACAATTGTAGGTACACTTGTTGATTTGGACGGAAAAATTTCAAAGCTGGGCGAAAAACTTCAAAGCAAAAACAAAACTGCTAATAACCAAAACACAACCTTTTCTCAGGGATTTGTTGCTGCTTCTCTTCTTTTTTGTGTTGGTGCTATGACAATTGTTGGCTCAATGAATGCAGGCATTTCAGGTGACAATCAGATGTTGTACACAAAGTCTGTGCTTGACCTTATTTCATCCATAATGTTGGCAGCATCTTTAGGTATAGGCGTCCTCTTCTCTTCAGCCTTTGTCCTTGTTTTCCAGGGTGCGTTAGTAGCTCTTTCTATGGTCCTCGGCTCATTTTTAAATGATTTTGCCGTAGCAGAGCTTGTTTGTGCTGGCTCCGTCATGATAACTGCCTTAGGCTTAAATCTTATTGGCGTTACTAAAATAAAGGTTGCAAATCTCTTACCGGGGCTTGTGTTTGTGCCGTTTGTTTGTTTAATATTTTAAACCACCCAAAAATTGAAACACATAAATCATAAAAAAGAAGTAGGTAGATTGCCTACTTCTCTTCTTTATAAAAAATATCATCAAAGGTCGTGTGTAAAATTTCTTTTATAAGCATTATTTCATCAGGATAAATGTGACGTTGCCCTACCTCGATTTTAGCTAAGGCACTTCTTGTTATATCACAACCCTTAGTTTGTAATTTTGCTGCCAATTCATCTTGAGTTATATTTTGTTTTTCTCTGATTTTTCTTATATTGGCACCTATTTGTTTTTCAATTAATTTATTCATACAATACACCTTTGCGCTTATTTAAGAACAAATACATTGACAATATTATATGAAACAATTAAAATTATATTGCACTTATATAGGTGCAATATAATTTTAATTTAGGTGATATATATGAAAAAAACAGATATTGCAAGAGAATTAGATTTATACAAGAAAATGTATCACACCCTTTTTAATGTAGTGACGGATACCATTGAACAAACAGAGGATATTGCTACAAAAAACATTTTAATAAAAGCCCAACAGGATACAGAAGAAATATATATGCAAGGTTAAAGCTGTACAAAAGTACTGCTAGAGTGAAAAAAATATACTGTTGATAAAAACTAAACCCACTAAGCAATAAGATTTGCGTGAAGAACGAAGAATTGCCACCCGACGCTGTATATAGATACTACGAGGGTGCAAGACAAAGTTATTCACCATATATTAAACAATTAGCAAAATACCTAAAAAAAACCAAGCCCGCTAAGCAATAAGATTTGCGTGAAGAACGAAGAATTGCCACCCGACGCTGTATATAGATACTGCGAGGGTGGCAAGACAAAGTTATTCACCAAATATTATTGCTTAGCGCCGTTATCAAACATTTCTAATACCTTTACACTAGCTGCCAAACAATCTGCAAGGCAAGATTTGTTAAGTGCATCAGGTGTATCAAGACGTGTGTGATAGAAATCAGGAAGAGCGTGATTAAGAGCTGTGATACCTGTAGAACGCATGCCTGCCTGTGCGAATGCAGCAGAGTCTGTTGCACCACCAAGAGGTGGAACCATACCTTTACCACAAGGGATTCCAAGCTCCTGACATGCTTCGTAGAACAAGTCGGAAACATCCTTATCTACCTTAACTGTAGCATTAAGGTCACGGTAGTTTACACTAAGGTGCTCATTCTGTGCAATTGTGTCGTAAGAATAAACGAAAGTAGGAACGTCATTAAATTCATCCTTGTGTGCTTCGCACCAAGCTTTTGCACCACGAAGGCCTGCTTCCTCAGAGCCTGTGTGAACAACACCGATTTCTGTATGCTCAAGCTCAATCCCTTCATCCTGGAGCATTTTGAGGATTGCCATACCCATGTAGCAGCCTGTAAGGTTGTCGTTAGCACCATCAACATACTTTTTTCTGTTCCACATAAAGTAAAGACCAAACCAGAAAGGTGTAAACGCTAATGCGCCAAGTCCAAGTCTTGTTGCAAGAGCAGGGTCAATTCCACAAAGACTTGCAATCGAAATGCCTAAAAGATAGAACGCACCAATAAAGCAAGTAATCATATGTATATCGAAGCCAATATATTTGAATTTGTATTTAAATGGCCATTCCCATGCTGCATCAGGGTGTCCATTAAATATAATTCTACGCTTAACCTCACCAGTCGGCTTTTTAAAGCCTGCAGCATTGTGACCGATTTTTTCTTTAAAGAATTTGTCTACAACTTTCTTGTAAAGGCCAAACTGAAGCACGCAAAGTGTAAGGCCAAGTACAATAAACACTACAGAAAGCACCGGCATAAAGAAGTATGAAATGAGTGCAAGGAAACAGAAAGTGATTGTGAAATTAATCCAACCGAAGAATGAACCTGGGTTTTCTTTAAATTCATCAACGTAAACTGTGTCACAGCCTAATTTTTTCATTTCCTCTGCAAGGTATTCACAAGCCTGCTGCTCACCCTTACAACCGGGACCTCTTTTTTCGAAAGCTGTACAAATGTGAGTGATATCATCAATAATGTACTGAGCATATTCGTTTTTCTTTTCAATAAGTTTGCTTAAATCCATTGCCTTATCTCTCCTTTTCATAGCAAAAACCTATGTTTTTATTTTACAATATTTTAACATAAAGTCAATAATATTTTAACATATTGGACAAAAAAACCGACGGAATTATTCCGTCGGTAAAATGTTTATTCATTTTTATTTAGTTGACCTTTCCTCTTTTTTGAGTTTAACGTCAACTTTCATTAATATGACAGTAGCGGCTGCCCCACAAGCTATAAGCAATGTGAAGTAAGCAACACCCTCTGCCCTGATTTCTTCATTCATAGCATACTCAGAAACTACAATAAGTGGTTTGAGAGATGCTCTTACAATTGCTTTAAGTGGTTCGCTTTCGCTTATAAACTCAGCAATTGGTGGAGAAATTGTGTAGTAAGCCTTAATGAATGCCCTACCAAGCGCACTCTGTTTAAGGCACTGGTCACGGAAAGCACACAACGCGCCAACCTCACCTGAGTCAAGACCATATGAAGCAGTTGCCACAAAGCACATTGATGGAACAGAAACTGCTGCTTCTTTGTTATCCGGACTGATAATTGAGTCACAATAAACTCTGAGCACTACGCCCTTCTTACCGGGACATTCACAGTCGCAAAGGTCACATGAAACGCTTGTATCATAACAACCACAATGGTCGTAAGAACATTTCTGCTCGCAATTAATTGCCTTAACCTCTGAACCTGTTTTTCCACCTACAGCGTCGTCTGCCACCTGATTATAAAGAGGAGCAGAAGCCAATTCGTTTCTTGTTACGTGGTTTACCATGCAATACTCTGAACTGGTAGCCATATTAGGGAAATGGTATGCAACGTCTAATGAATAATACTTATCGTCAGGCGTTGGTGGATTTCCACTTGCGTAATCGTAATCTTCTTCCAAAGCGGAAAGAGTGATTGTAACTGCATTATACTGTTCAGCATAAATCACACTATTTTCCTGAGCATCCAGCTTGGTTTTTGTTTCATAATACGGCTTAATTTCAACATAAATAGGTGTATTAGAAAGCTTAGTTGCGCTGGCACGTGTATCGCCTTTATTCTGAACATAAATGAAATATCCATTTGGGGTACCATTATCATCATAGCTCTGAGTAGCAAACAGATATGAGAATGAAGCATCTGCCTGTTTACCTGCAGGTACAACATCTGGTGTATCAAAAATATCTGCAGTTTTTGCAGCAGCAACGTTTGACGTACCTGTCTGAAGAAGTGCTGCAACCTCTTTAACTGCCTCCTGCTTAATGTAGCGTTCCTCACTCTTATCGAATGAGGTATATGCTACGTTAAACAAGTTCGTCATGGCATAGGTACCTAAGGAAAGCAATGCAAGAACTATTAAAAGCTCTACAATAGTATAGCCTTTTTTTGATGTCAAAAATTTAAACATCGTAATTGCCTCCTTTATCAGGTAGTAGCTCTACCCGCAATTGCGTAAAGTTTTACGCTTGTGTTACACCACAATAACTGATTGGCATCTCTTGACTTGCAACCAAGGTTTTCATTTGTAAGTGATGGGGTTGTAAGTGCTTTTGTGTTTGTATTTCTGAGAACATCAAGAGAAACACCTGCAAGCCAACCGTCACCAACAATGTAATAGTAACCACCAACAATAGCAGCGTCGTTAATAATTGATGTAAAGCCACAGTTTGAAACAAGACGATAGCTCCAGTTACCTGAGTTAGCATCTTTAGTACCAACAACAATGTATTCCTGACCACCATTTCTCATTTTACCTGTAATGATAACAAGGTCATCCATGGTGTCGATTGTAACGATTTCTGAGAAATAGTTGTCGAGGGTCTCACCACCAACAGTAATTTCAATCATTTTTGCTGGTTCTCCGGCTGCCATGGTTTCTATTTGTGTAGGAGTGTCACTGATGTACTGCACAAGGCTTGCACCTGCTTCAGCAGCATCCATATCACCTTCAGCACCCGTAGAGTTACCTGAACCGGTCGCTACAAGTGAACGGAAAACTCTACCCTTGTTGTCACCGTAGTATGCATAATAGTTAATTTCGTAAGCTGTTGATGTTTCTGACGCCTTAACGTTTTCAACAATAAGGTCAACTGCTGTAAACTGAATACTATCACGGCTATGTGTACCATACTTAACATTTCCGTATGCAGAATACTGAGCGTAGTCAGTACCAACGTTTGATGTTGGATCGTAAAGCGAATAGTTATCGAAGGTTTCATTATCCTTATAATAAAGAAGGTTAACAAAAGCTTCATCCTTACCTTCAATCATGGCTGCAAGAACACCATCATTGTAGATACTACCAAGTGCAGTAGAAGTAACACTGTTATCACTTGGTCTTGCATGCTGGTAAGTTGAACCTGCAACTGCATAACCAACAGCAACTGTAACGCCGTCCTTAGAAGCAACCTTGTTAAGGTTATACATTTCACCAGGGAACCAAACGTTGTAGTAGTCGTTATCCACGTGGTTAAGGTAAGTCTGACTGGTCTGAAGACCACCGTTACCGTCACTTACAGCTCTGTTCTGCTGATGAATTGGGAGGTCTGCACCTGAATATGCAACCTGGTTAGCAGCATACGATGCAAATGAAAGCTCGCCATTTTCTTTGTAGTACATAGCGTCCTGACCGTAGTGGGAACGCCAATAAAGTCTTTCGAAAGAACGTGTGTACTCAACGGTACCATCATAAGTAATGTTGGTGTAAACTCTTTCTCTATTTGAGGCATAGCCAAAGGTAAAGCGAACGTCACCCATATACATATATTCCCATGCATTACTTTGGTTAGGAAGGAAGAACGCTGCTCTGCCGTGAGCAGTCTGACCGGAAGCTAAACCTCGTGTGTCTGCATAGCTTGTAACACTATCATATTTACTGATATAGTCGTTAGCGAAAGCAAAGCAATAGCCACGACCTATAGGGTTGCCAGGGTTATCAGGGTTACCTGAATAGTCACCCTCCCACTCTAAACGACGGTTATAGTCGTTATCGTTGTGTTTACAAACGTAAGTCGCAGTACCATCCTTGTTTGAAATTATAAGGTAGTCGGTAATTGCACCCAGAGGGTATGAACAAGCGTTACCATTAAGGGTTGTTGAAGCGTTTCTGTACCATCTTCCAATCATACCGTTTTCTTCAATAGGGTCTTTCTTATTGAATAAACTACCATCTGTTTTCTTCTGGTTGTGTAAAGCAGCACCGGCTTCAAGCTTATCTGTCTGAATAATACTTGCATAAGCATGAACGCTACCTACGTAGAAGGTTGAACCAGGAGTATTTCCTGCGCCTGGGATATAAATAACGTCGGTAATATTAATATCGTCAGCATAACCGTTAAGTAAATCTTCGCTCTGCTTCTGAACGTTTTTGATTTTTGTCATACTGGTAGTATATTGGTTATCATCCGCAGTATCGAAGTAATCTTCACGGGTATCTCGCATATTTTTGTTAATTGGATAAGATGCGAGAGCTTTAATTCTTACACCACCGTAAACATAGTCGGACTGTTGTTCCTCATTTTGGTTTTTATAATGGAAAGCTAAAGTTTCTGCTGAGTTACCATAAGCAGTATCGGTACGGATATTAGCTGTAGTCTGGTTTCTGTCCCAAAGGGCAACGAAGTCTTCGAAATAGTCCTTATCAGGGTTAGCAGGACCAATAACACCGTAAAGACGGATTGGCCAACCACGCTCTGTAAGAATGTAAGAAATAGGCTTAGCGTCCTTGTAACCGAATTTATGAGCAGTACCTGCACCATTATAGTAATAACAGAACTGCGCACGGGAACTCATAATATTATATGCCGGATCACCTGTAAGACCAGCGCGTTCAACACCGCCTTTTTTTGCTGACGTTGCCCATGTTTCATCACTACCACTATAGTTAGCAGAAGGACCATAAGAAACACGCTTTACGGCTGAGGTATATTCAAAGATGTGTGCCTTATCTGCACCCCACATAGCAGGATAAACTCTTCTACCTGTTGTAGTTGTGTAAACTCTGTCTATGTAATTCTGGGTAGCGCTAAAGAAACCTGTTGAGGTGTTGTAAATAGTTTTACCCATAGCTTCATCATAGATGTCACCTTTATCTGATGAAAAGCTGTACATACGGTAAATAGCGCCGTTTGTACCGGTCATTACGTAATATGGGTTAATACCATGTGTTTCGTCATTATCTATCCAACGGATCGCACGGATTATTGTACCGTTGTGCCCCGGAGGACCAACTGCAGGCTCATTACGTTGACCTGCATGGTTAAGGTAAGCACTGTTTGAAACACGCATTTCACGTGGCTCTGCAGCAAGTCGATATTCAATAAGACGGTCGTCAGGATCGTCGCTTTCACTAATATCGATTGCTTCAATCCCTGCAGAAGTGTAATAGTCCACATCAGTATTTGTTTCACCTGCCATAAGAAGTGTTGCAGGTTCAATGTACAAATACTCTGAAACTGTTTTAAGATGTCCACGGCTGTTAATGTAGTAAACCTTAATTTTAAGTGGTGAGAAGGTAAAGTCTAGCTTTTCGCCTGAAGCGGGACTCTTAATTTTAAGCTTGATACGGCCTGCGTTATCGGAGTTAGAAACCTGAAGACCCGAAGCCTGAATAGGCTTTGATACAAATTTAGACTTATAATACTCAATTTCACAGAATCTGCCTGAGTTATATACAAGATCATCTTCTGTACCAATCATATCCTCGTCCGCAGTACCTTCAGTCTTTTTTGCAGCCTTATTCGGTGCAATAACCTGAATGTGAATCTGGTCAGCAGGCATTTTATTTGCAGCACCCGGTTGGTTAGTTGTATCGTAAGTAAAATTACCAAAGGTTATTTTTTTGTACTCCATACCAAAGGTCTGAAGAATAACGTCATGGCTTGTTTTGTCGTCATAAACTGTGGAAGGTGAAACAATTTCAATACGGGCACGAATCTGACCGAAAACTGTTTCAAGTCCTTCCTGGAAGGTAGAAATAATCTTTCTGCCTGTAACGTTCACCTCATTGAAAACTGCCTCTGCATTAACCTTCATATTAAGCTGCACCGTTGCAGATTTTTCTGAATCTCGTCTTGCAAGACCTTCTTCAATTTCTTCTTTAGAGTCGTATACGTTCTGCACCTTTTCACCTGCAGTATACAGTGTTTCATAAGACGACAGAAGCATAGGAGTAAAGGATGTGATGATAAGCGCAAGAAGAGCCAATGCTGTAAGCAATTCAACGTAAGTCATACCAAGCTTGTTTTTGATAAGCTTTTTATTTGCGTTTTTTCTTATATATTCGCTTTTTTTCATGCTATCCTTCCTTTCTTAAGAGTAAGTTAAGTATCTCCTTATTAGCTTTCCCAGATAACGTAGAAGTCATCAACGTTAGGTGAGCCCTGTGTACCGGTATTCATATTACCAATCCACTGTAAGTCCTGAGCCTCATATGTTTTTGGTCTTGCACCACTAACGGCAGCGTCGAAAAGAAGGCTCTGAATACCTGACCAAAGCTGCCACCACTTTGTATTATTGGTGTCAGTACTATCTTTGTTATAAATAACGTCCATAAAGTAGCTTGTCATAGAGAAACCGGCTTTTTTGCTTTCGCCATTAATCATAGTTTCCTTTTCAGCGTTGTAAAGGAAAACGTCACCGGCGTTAGCAAATTTGTAAAGAATAACATCTTTACCCTTGTAGTATACAGTTTGTGTTCTGTAGTTAGAGCCGTTTTCTGTAAACGGAACAAGCCATACATATGCATCCTCTGCAAAGAAAACCTTACCGGCTTTAACAGTTTTAACTGCACCATTTTTACGTATTTCCATTGTAAATGGCGTACTTTCAGGGGCTGCAAAAATAATTGTAGACATTCTGTACGCGTTGTAGTCAAATACCAACGCAAGAAGTGAGGTCTTAGTGTAAAGTGAAATGAAGCTGTTAACTCTTTCATTAAACACTATTGTTGGTGCCTGAAGGTAAAGTATCTTGTAAAGTGACTTATTTCTTGCAATACCGTCACCGATACGACCTGTACGGCAAGGATTCATAATAATATTAACAGGCATATCAAACTGAATGCCGTTTGTTGCAGTAAAGGCAACAAAGTTATCGCGCTGAGCAGATGATGCCCATGTTCGCATATTGTTTGTCTTAAGACAGTTGAAGAATGGATCACGCTCAGGGTTAATTGTTGTTGTTTCAGGGTGAAGACCTAAAGAGAAATCCGACAAGTTACTTGTGATGCTGTCCTTATAGTCATCACGATAGTCGTTTCTTGGTGTTTCAGGGTCTGTTGCGTTATAGTCGTCAATTTCTTTGTTATGACGTTCTATTTCTGCATTATGAGCGTCAACCTTGTCGTTATAAGCATTTATATAATCAACGTAGTCCATTGTCTCACCTTCAGCAAGACCTACGAAGTCATCTTTAACTGCTTTATACTTAATGTTTTTTGTAGATACAACCATATTACCGATACAAGAATATCCGTATACAGGCTGACCTTTTACTGCTTCACCATCAATAAAATAGCTGTTGTTTTTCATTGAAAGTGACGTAACGCCACTACACTGTGAAGTATCAGGAAAAATCTGGTTGGATTCAATGTTAGCAGGAACAATCCAGTTGTTTTCTGAAGGCTTTGTAGGAAGCACAAGAATACATCTTTTCTGTGAACCCTTGCCGTTAATAACGGCGTGTGAAACAAACATGACGTTTCTGTTCTGCACCTTGAAAATCTGTGGATTTGTCTGAGTTGCTACCAGATCGTTATTTGCATTTATATAGTTTTTTGCATTAACAAGGTAAGTTGCGTACTGGTCTGCAGCATTAGCATCTTCAATTTTTTCTGTCTTCCATGCACCGTTAGCATCGGGCCAGGTCTTATAATACTCAGTAGAATCATCATATGTAACTGCACACCTTGCGAAGCCAACATACTCACAATTTGCTGTAAGCTTATTACCATCACGATCAAAATAGGTAACATTTGCAGGTGCACCCTCAGGAATTTCACCATTGAAAGCCTGTTCCTTAGTGTAGCCTGTAGGAAGAGTGGTTGAATAAACAACACCCTGTTCCATATATTCGTTGTATTCAGCAAGAATTCTTTTTCTGTAGTCAGCATCACTTTCGTTGGCAAGCTGAATAGGTTTTGCTGCTTCTGGGTAAGTAACGGAAGGGTCCCTGTACATATAAAGTACACTGACTTCCATTGACTTTGTAACCTTCAAAAATTGATGAAGCTTATATAAATCGGTTGTTTTGAGTTCATCGGGGATTGCTTCACCTTCATCAGGTATTTTGAATCCGTTAGATTCATCTTCCTCAGCAGCGTCATAACAGCTTTGGAATGCGCCGACAGTAAACTCTATCATAGTACGGGCAAGATATGAAGCTCTTTGCTCGTCTGTACCTGTCATAGCTGCCTCCATAGCACGCTCAGACATAGAAAACATAAGTGGTAACAAAAGAGTAAGAACAAGCAAAATAGACAGTACTGCTATAAGAGCTATACCGTTTCGTTTTGTTAATATGTTCATAAACTCAACCCCTTTTTCAAATTGCAAATTGTAAATTGTAAATTGAAAATCGCTATAACTATTTGTTGTTTAAAACGTTCTGCACCTTGCGTTTTGCATTTTTCGTTTATTATACAAGAACACGAAGAACTTCTTCTATGGACGTGGTGCCTTCAAGAATTTTGTCTATACCCTCCTGGCGAAGTGTATGCATACCCTGTGACACTGCAAGCTCTTTAATTTCCTGAACGCCTGCGCGTTTAAGGATAAGCTGCTTGATTTCAGGTGTAACCTGTAAGAATTCGAATACACCCTGTCGACCTTTATAGCCTGTGTTAGAGCATGCAATACAGCCCTTTGGCTCGTAGATTGTAGTAGTGTCGTCAAGTGTTTTGCCTGCAGGAATCGGAAAATCGTCAATTCTTTCGCGAATTTCACGATATGTAAGAAGATGCTCCTCCTTACAACGTGGGCAAAGCACACGAATAAGACGCTGAGCAAGAACACCAACGAGTGATGATGCTGTAAGGAATGGTTCAACACCCATTTCGTCAAGACGGGTAATTGCTGATGGAGCATCGTTTGTATGGAGTGTTGAGAAAACCATATGACCTGTAAGAGCTGATTCAACGGCGATCTTTGCAGTCTCACTGTCACGGATTTCACCGACCATGACAATATCCGGGTCGGCACGAAGAACGGAACGAAGAGCAGCTGCGAAGGTCATACCTGCACGGTTATTCATCTGTACCTGACAAATACCTGCCATACGACGCTCAACAGGGTCTTCAAGTGTAATTGTGTGCTTTGTGATATCAGAAACTTCTGCAAGAGTAGCATAAAGTGTTGTAGATTTACCTGAGCCGGTAGGACCTGTAACAAGTAGGAAGCCATATGGCATAAAAATTGTCTTTGTAAATCTACCAACCTGCTCTGGAGAGAATTTAATATCTTTAAGCTGAACTGATTTTGCACCACGCTCGAGAAGACGCATAACGATCTTTTCGCCGTAAACGGACGGAAGGACAGCAATACGAATATCGAAGGTTCTGTCGTCTACCTTAACTGTTGTACGACCGTCCTGAGGGATACGTCTTTCAGCAATATCCATACCACCGATAACCTTAATACGAGATGCAACTGAGTTATGTAATTTAATAGGGTTCTGAAGAACCTCGTGAAGAACGCCGTCTATACGAAGACGGATTCTCATTGTTTTTTCCATTGGTTCAATATGAATATCGGATGCGCCAGACTTAACAGCATTAGTAATAACCTGGTTAACAAGCTGGACAGCAGGTTTTTCGTCTGCTGCAAGCTCATCGAGTGCTGAAAGCTCTTCTTCCTGGGCAGCCTCTTCCTCTTCATATGTATCAATGTTAGAAGCATTATTTACAATCGTGTCAATAGCAGCGTTAAGCTCAGAAACAGTTGAAATGAGAGGAACAATTTCCAAGCCACCTGTTCTTACTGAAAGGTTGTCACGCACACCAAGGTCATTTGGATTGTGCATTACAACATAAAGCTTTTTCTCATCCTGATAAAGAGGTAATATTCTTCTTTTTGAAATAAGTTCAGGCGCAATAATATTTGCAACAGCAAAATCTATACCGGTCTCTTCAATTGATACATACTTGTAGCCGGTTTTCTTTTCCATTGCATGAGCTACGTCAAGCTCTGAACAAAAGCCTAAATTAACAAGCTCTGTTGTCACTTCACCCTTGCTATCCTGCAAATTCAAGTGTGCTTCTCTTATCTGTTCTTCGGTAACCTTACCATCCTTCATAAGAATATACTCTACGCTACCTGGAACAATTACATTTACGTCTGCCAAAATGGATAACCCCTTTAATTCAAGTATAATTCGAAACTATTTAACATAATTTTGTCAACCTATTATAGATTTTGTGATGTTGCTTATTTAGCAGCCTCATCCACAACTGCAGCAACTGCGCCCTCTGCGCCCTGTTCTGAAAGGAATGCAAGAGAAAGAACTACGTTGTAAGTGCCATCTGCACCTCTTGTTAGTGACAATGAATCAAATCTGTGAACTTTTTCAAGATTTGTATAGTAGTTCATAAAGTTATAAATACTTTCATAACTAGCTGATGCATTAATTGTGAAAACAACCTCTTGTGTCTCGTTTACTGCAACAGACTGGTCAATTGATAATACATCAAGACCAAAGTCATTACATTTTTTTAGAACATCTTCCTGAAGAATAAAAACGTCACCTAATGAGTCAGGAAGAATATCCTTACAAGCCTCAAGTTTCTCCTGAGCTGCCTCACTTTTAACCTTAAGTTCTTCAAGAAGAGCAACTTCCTGTACGTTTTGTTTGTAAAGTGAACGTGCCTCAACTATAGCATCTTTTGTTGTGTCGATGTTCATAATAAGTGTAACCATAATACCCAAAATGAGTACGCACACCAAGGACATTATACCAATAACAAAATAGGGAGAGCTTGTAAGATCTTTTAATTCGATTTTTTTACCTTTCATTACGTCTCCCCTCCTTATTCTACGCCTGCGTCAGCATCTACTATTGTTGTTTCAGGTGCACTGACATCTGTTGATGGAACAACGACTGCTGCGCCACCCTTACAAATGATAGAGATTGAAAACTCTGCCTGTGCCTGACCATCAACAACACTAACTGTATAGCTTGTGCAATCAGCTTTTTCTACACCATTCATACCTTGAACAGCTGTAAGAAACGCCATAAATGCTTCACGTGAAATTGCAGTGCCTGTAATTGTACAGTTTCTTGCTGATTTCCAATCAATACAGTTAATATCTGTAACTGAAACACCCGGATTACTGATATTACCCAAGCTTGCTACGAAATTGTAAAGCGATGGTTCATCAATCTGGATTTTTTCAATAAGCTGAAGCTTTGTCTGAAGCGTGTTATTAATCTCTCTGTATTGCTGAAGTGCAGATACCTTATACTCATACTCAGCATTTTTTGCCTTAATTTCTGTAAGCTTACTATCTGCATAAATCTTACCGATAACAGTAAGGAATAAAGATGCAAGTAAAACAAGCATTACAACGTTTGCTATGCCTCTGCCCTTTTCGGCTTTCTTTTTACCAATTATACGCTTTCTGTTTTTCTCAGGAAGCAAACTAACTCTATATTTCATTGTTATGCCTCCAATCCAATTTTAGCAAGACTTATGCAGCCTGCGTATTCTTTTGGTGAAAATGTACCCGTCATATACTGATTGTAGAAAGAAGGTACTGAAAGTGGAACGTATGACCTTTCGGCAAGCTGTTCAGCTATGCTCTGTTCAAATTCATTTGCTGTTGTAAACAATACAGACTCAATCATAAGGTTTGTCTGCATCTGGAAATAGTTCATTGATGACGTAAGCTCTGACTGAAGAAGGTCAACAATTGTTTCCAACTCCATTGAAGTAAGCTCATCCGGAGAATGGAAAGACTTTTTAACCTCAACTAAAGCTCTGTCAGGAACGTTAATTGAACGAACCATTTTTATTTCTTTATCAACTACAGCAACGAAATTGAGTACGTCGTCTGTAAGTGCAAGGAATGCAAAAGTAGATATATCTGCCGGAGATTCTTCAATGGCAACACGACACCACGCAAGGAATGAGCTGTCAATATCAACAACCTCAAGTCTTGCTGCCTCAAAATTCTGAATCAGGTTAACAAGCATTGTGTTTCTCGCGCCAACAAGAATCATATTAAGTGCAGGCTGGTCATCGTCGTCTGTTGTTTCATCTACAACAACGTAGTCAAGACTTAACTCTGACACGGGTACCGGAATGAAATCCTGTGCCTGCATTGTAACAACGCTTCTCATTTTGTCCTGTGGAACCTTCGGGAATGTTGCGTAACGCATAATAACGTTCTCATTATTAACACCAATAACAATCGGCGACGCTTTATTAAACCTGCCTATATCGTACAATTCATTAAGAGCTGCTATAAAGAGTGGGCTGTCAACAACAATCCCCTCACCTATAACACCCTCTTTGAGAGGCACTGAAGCAAAACTTGAAACACTTACTTTGCCGTCAGGTGTTTTAGTAAGCTCAGCAGCCTTTATTTCAAAAGAGTTATATTCAATGCCTATAGCACTGTTTACTTTTGCCATTTGTATCATTCTCCCTTGCAAAGGAATATAGTTTTTTAGTTTTATGCCTGATAAGACGTTGTAGCCTGGAAAACAGGAAGATAAAGAGCAACGATAAGGAAACCAACTACAGAACCAAGAAGAACAAGCATAATAGGTTCAAGAACGGAACCGAGGTTCTTAGCAAGTGCATCAACGTCTTCCTCATAGAATTCTGCAACCTTGTCAAGCATGACAGGAAGTGAACCTGCCTCTTCGCCGATGGCAATCATACTGATAACCATTGGTGGGAAAATTTTAGATTCATCCAATGCCTCGTGAATTGTTCTACCATTTTCAACCTCTTCGATAGCCTTTGTAACTGCATCCTCAACAAGCTTTGAGCCCGAAGTAGGACCGGCAGTTTCAAGTGCTTTAACCGCTGTAACACCACCTGCAACAAGTGTTGCGAAGATACGGCAGAAACGTGCGAAAATCGTTTTTGAAATAAGCTCACCCACAATTGGTGTGTTCATTTTATGATTTTCCCAGAAATGCTGTACCGGTGGGGATTTTATTATCTGGATAACAATGAATATTATTGCTGCAATGGCAGGGAAAATAATATACCATCGTGTTCTCATTGCATCAGACATATTATAAATAAGCTGTGTGATAGGGTTAATATCTGTAGCACCTTCAGTCATACCCTGGAAGGTAGGAACCATAAAAATAAGCATGAAAATAACGATGATAATAGCAAGACCACCAACCATTTTAGGGTACGATGTGGCAGACTTGATAGAGTCTTTAAGCTGTTTATCTTTATGTAACTGGTTAGACATAGCAAGAAGCGTTTTATCTAACATACCACCCATTTCACCGGCAGCAACCATTGAACAGAAAAGGTCTGAGAATACTGGCCTTTGTGCCGAGAACGCATCTGAAAGAGCTGCACCACCTTCAACGTCTGAAGCTATTTCTTTAATTGAGTTTGCAAGAGTTGGGTTTGTTGTCTGTGCTACAAGTGTACTCATAGCCTGAGTAACAGGAATACCTGCGCCAATCATAGCTGCAAGCTGACGTGAAAACAAAGACATATCTGCAAGGGTAACCTTTTTACCACCCTTCTTCTTTGTCTTACCTGTATTTTCTTTAAGACTTGTAACAACAACACCGGCTTCACGTAATTTCTCATACGCTTCTGAGGTCGAGTTAGCAACAACCTTACCGGTTATGGATTCACCCTGTCGGTTCAGGGCTTCATACGTAAAATCCAAAGAGTTATCCCCCTTTTTGGAACATATATAATATGTATAGCACCTGCAACGAAAATCCCTATATTATAATATGTATAGAGAAATCCTTGCGACGATAATTAATACATCTGCATTTGACGAAGAATCTCTGCTCTTTCAACACAGTTTTCAAGAACTGATTCTCGTGAGATTTTCTGATCTCTGAGAAGCTTCAGAAGAGCCTGGTCCATTGTCTGCATACCTTCTTTTTGTGCAGTCTGCATTGTACTGTAAATTTGGTGGTCTTTACCCTCTCGAATCATGTTACGAATAGCAGGAGTATCAACCATATATTCAACTGCAGAAACACGACCACCACCAAGACGTGGTAACAACTGCTGAGAAATAACAGCGCGTAACGTATTGGAAAGCTGGCTACGAACCTGATTCTGCTGTTCACTTGGGAACGAGTCAATAATACGGGCAATGGTAAGTGGTGCAGTCTGTGTATGAAGTGTAGAAAGCACCAAGTGACCTGTTTCAGCAGCGGTAAGAGCAATACTGATACTTTCGGCGTCACGCATCTCACCAATCATAATAACGTCAGGGTCGTGACGAAGAACTGTTCTTAAAGCATTGTTAAAGCTAAGTGTATCTCCGCCCAACTCACGCTGTCTGATAATTGAACGTTTGTGTGAGTGAAGGAATTCTATAGGGTCTTCAATTGTAACCATATTGTACTCAAAGTTTGTGTTCATATGGTTTATCATCGCTGCAAGAGTTGTAGATTTACCTGAACCTGTAGGCCCTGTAACAAGAATGAGTCCACGAGGAAGTGTACAAAGTCTGCGAACGTCTGCTGGAAGACCTAATTTATCGAGAGTGGGGATTTCAAATGGAATTGCTCTGAAAACTGCAGCAAGTGTACCACGCTGAACAATAACATTGCCTCTGAAACGAGCACACTGAGGAACTGCGTACGAAAGGTCCAATTCAAGGTTTTCTCTAAGGTCTGCCTTGTTTTTCTCCGTCATAATCTGCATAAGCATATTTTCGACATCAGCCGGTTTCATTGGGGGAAGATCCTGTTTGATGATGTCGCCGTCGATACGGATACAAGGTGGCATACCTACAACGATATGAAGGTCGGAACCTTTCTTTTCAACCGTAAGCCTGAGCATTTGCTCAAGCGTTACGGGATAGTCACTTGGTTGATTGAGAAATTCCATTTAAGTCATCTCCGATTATAATTAATTAGATTTTTGACCACATATCAAGGATAAGGTCAATATTTTCAGGAGACTCAAGCACATAGAGGATGTGCTTAACGCCTTCGTCTGAAGGATCGAGGTCACTTGACAATTCAAATGACGTTACTGAAATTGTTGGGTTGTTGATAAGCTTAACAACAAGCTCTTCTTTTGCAGCAAGTACAAGAAGCTCTGATGCATCTGTAATTGTTGCTATTGGGTAATACATATCACCAAGGTTATTATCAAGAGAAGCAATAACTTCCTTAACATCGTCAACCTTATTTGTTGGACAATAAACCATAATTGACTTTGTAAGCTGTGGATATGAACCGAAGTAGAACTCAACACCATCAATATTGATGAAACCAATCTTGCTCTGAAGCTCAGATGCTACAATGTTCTTAAGCTCATATACGAAGAAGGTTCTGTCTGTGTTGTTGTCTGCAATGTCATTTTCTTTAATTCTTTCAACTGCAGCGTCAACCTCGTCTGCGTCACCCTGGATCCAAAGTCTCTTTTCGTAAAGGTCAAGACCAAGTACCTTAACGTCATAACCAAAGGTGCTGATAATTGACTGTGCAGCTTCTTTGTTGATGTATGCAAGGTCAATTCTAACAAGTGATGTTTGACCGTTTGAAATTACAACATCTTCAACAGGAGGCTGAGCATTCTGATTTGCAGAGCCATTGTTTGGCGTATTGTTTGGAGTGTTATTAGCACCATTATTAGTTGAGTTACCACCATTGTTAATGATTGTATCGTTGTTAACGATTGTGTCGTTAGTAACTCCACCGTTGTTAGTATCGCCACCATTAAGGTTGTTATCGATTACAGCGTCATCACCATTGTTAGTAGCAGAATCGTTTTCTGTACCCTCCTGCTGAGCACCTTCGCTGTTCGGATCGTAGTAGTCAACCAACTGCTTGATGTTCATAATGTCATTATAAGCATCACCTGTTGCGTAAACGTAAAGAACCATTGGATGTGCAGCCATTGTGATACCGGTGTGAAGGCCAAGTGAACCGAGCAAGCTGCTGAATTCAGAAGCTGTAACGTGTTCAAGCTCAATAGCTGTAAGGTTTGAGCTGATGCTTGCACTACCGACTGTAATATTGTTCTGGTTATCAAGAGTTTCGATAAGTTCTGCCATTTTTGCAAGCTGCATAGGATAACCACTTACCCAGAACTCACGAAGATTAATGTCTACTTTAACGATTGAAACGCTGATACCAAGTGTTGCAAGCTGAGAGTTAAGAGTTTCTGTAGAGATGTACTTAAGAGAGAACTTGGTAAGCGCTTTGCTATCAATGAAGTTTGCGTTAAGAGTGTCAGCTGTACCAACATAGAGAAGATTGTCATTCTTTATGTAAGTCATTTCAACCATGCGAAGAACATAGTCGATAGCTGTAAGAGGAGTAACGTTGTCTAATGCAATTGCAGGAACAGTTGCCTCAGCACCCTTGTAAATCATCTTATAGCCTGTGTGTGCGAGAATTGTTTCAAGAACACCAACAAGATCTGAGCCCTCTTCAAAGTCAATTGAGATTGAACTTGATGAGCCAAAGACTGTTGTTGAGTCATCTTCAACAGATGCAGCACCTGGTATGAGAAGTTTCTGGCCCTTGAAGAGCTCTGACGAAGCTGAAATACCGTTGTTCTCAACAATACTTGCTACTGTTACACCGTGAGCAGCTGCGATAGATGAAAGTGTATCGCCATCCTGAACGGTGTAGGTTCCCATAAGGTCATCTGATGAACCTGATGCTGCAAGTGGTAAAACCATGCTTGTAAGCAACACGAACACGAGGGCAAATATGCCTATTGACCTCATTCTGCTGTTTTTTGTTTTCATTGGAAAATCCCCCTAATATATGTAAATAACATAAATTATTTCTAAACTAACTTGCGACCCGATTATTTGTTAATCTTTTTGGTCACGTCACCGGCTTTGAAAACTACGTAGTCAGAAGTTATTTCTATAAGCTCCCAGCTACCAATTGACTCACCCTTTGAAAGAGTTACGGTATCGCCTTCGTTACCAATCTGAATCAAAGCTGTTTTAAGACCACTGCTTCCTTTAACGTAGCCCTTGTATACTGCTGATGCAAGAACGTCCTCAGAAAGAGGATCCTTATCGATTATTTCAACAACGTCTTTATCTTTTATGAGATTGTTGCCCGGCAAGATTTCCACCTGATTGCTGTTATTAACTTCAATTTCATCGGTTTGTGGAATGTTCTCCTGTGTCAAAATGCCATCACCAAAGATGAGGAACAGAACCACGCCTGCCAGAATTAAGAACAACACAACCGGTATAAGAAATTTCATAATGGGGTTCTTATCGAAGAAATCCATTATTTTAAGAGTCACATCATTTTTTGCAGAAGCGCCTTTATCTTTCTTTTCTTTGTTGCCAAATTTAGGTAACTCAAGAGCCATACCAAAAACCTCCAGATAAACTTTGTTTGAGTTTAATTTTCATATTTCAAGTATTACAACGAATGTGTTATAAACAATCGAAAATCTAAAAAAGGGTACAATAATCCCATTAGACTAATACACATTATTAATATACTATATATAGGAAAATTTTTCAATAGTTTTACATAAAGAAATGGCAAAACAAACCCGTAAAAATAGATAAAAAAAACTCTTGTTTTTTGGTTCATTTTTACATTAACAAAAAAGCCTTGTCCGAGACATCTCGAACAAGGCTTTTGAAGCTTATTTTTTAGTTTTTTGTATTATTTTGCAACAATATTGATAATCTTACCCGGAACGTAGATTTCCTTGATAATTGTCTTGCCTTCAAGGATTTCCTGCACCTTTTCATCTGCCTTGGCAGCAGCAATTGCAACGTCTGCAGTTGAATCCTTAGCGATTGTTATTGTTGCACGGAGTTTACCACAAATCTGAACAGGAACTTCGATTGTTGCGTCAATTGTTTTTGCCTCGTCATAATCAGGCCACTGAGCAACTGCCAGTAAACCTTCGCCACCAATCTGCTCCCAGATTTCCTCTGCCACGTGTGGTGCAAATGGATCAAGAAGCTTAACGTACGTTTTGAGTTCACCCTTTGTTATTGAACCTGCATCGTAAATTTCGTTAAGAAGCGCCATAAGTGAAGCAATAGCAGTATTAAACTTCATATTTTCAATATCTTCTGAAACTTTTTTGATTGTCTTGTGGAAAGAGGTTTCAAGCTTCGCAGAATATTCTTCACTATCTGTAAGAATATCAAGAAGATTCCATGATCTGTCTACAAATCTCTTACAGCCCTTAACACTGCTTTCGCTCCATGGTGCTGCCTTTTCGTAGTCGCCCATAAAGAGTACATATGTACGAAGAACGTCTGCTCCAAGAGAATCAACAACTTCATTAGGGTCAACAACGTTACCCTTGGATTTACTCATTTTTTCACCATCAGGACCTAAAATAAGACCCTGTGCAGTTCTCTTTTTATATGGCTCGTCGAATGGTACTTCACCTATATCATAAAGGAATTTGTGCCAGAAACGTGAGTAAATAAGGTGACGTGTAACGTGCTCCATACCACCGTTGTACCAGTCAATTGGACCCCAGTATGCAAGCTTTCCTTTGTCTGCAAAGGCTTCTGTGTTGTGTGGATCAATGTATCTGAGGAAATACCATGAAGAGCCAGCCCACTGTGGCATTGTGTCTGTTTCGCGTTTTGCAGGCTGACCACACTTAGGACAAGTACAGTTTACGTAGCTATCAATTTTTGCAAGTGGGCTTTCACCATCTGAACCAGGCTGGAAATTGTCAACCTCAGGCAATCTGAGAGGAAGCTCCTCGTATGGAACTGGAACAATACCACATTTTTCGCAATGAACAATAGGAATTGGTTCACCCCAATATCGCTGACGGTTGAATGCCCAGTCCTTCATTTTGTACTGAACACCCTTCTCACCTATTCCCTTTTCTGCAAGGTATTCTGCCATTTTTTCAATAGAAGCAACCTTCTTATCCATACCGTTAAGGAAGCCTGAGTTAACCATTTCGCCGTCACCGGTATATGCTTCAACCTCAATATCGCCGCCCTTGATAACTTCAATGATGTCAATACCGAATTTCTTGGCAAATTCATAGTCACGCTGGTCGTGTGCAGGCACAGCCATAATAGCACCTGTACCATAGCCCATCATAACGTAGTCGGAGATGTAAATAGGAATTTCCTTGCCGTTTACAGGGTTAATTGCTGTAAGACCGGAAATACAAACACCTGTTTTGTCCTTAACAAGCTGTGTTCTTTCAAACTCTGTTTTCTTTGCACATTCTGCACGATATGCTTCAATTTCAGCCATATTGCTGATTTTCTCTGCATATTTGTCAATAAGTGGATGCTCTGGTGCCATAACCATAAATGTAACACCGAAAAGTGTATCAGGACGAGTTGTATAAATCTTCATTTTCTCGTCTGTACCACTGATTTCAAAGTTTACGAAAGCACCTGTTGACTTACCAATCCAGTTAACCTGCTGAAGCTTGATATTAGGAAGGTAATCAACTTTTTCAAGACCCTGAAGAAGCTTGTCTGCGTACTCAGTAATTCTGAGATACCATACGTCCTTAGATTTCTGAACGATATCGCTGTGACAAATATCGCACTTACCACCCTGTGAGTCCTCGTTAGAAAGAACAACCTTACAGGATGGGCAATAGTTAACGAGTGTCTTGTCGCGGAAAACAAGTCCATTTTCGAACATTTTAAGGAAAATCCACTGTGTCCATTTGTAGTAACCCTCTTCCGTTGTGTCAACAACTCTGTCCCAGTCAAAAGAGAAGCCAACCTTCTTTAACTGTGAAGAGAATTTTTCGATATTCATATCTGTAACTTTACGTGGATGAATACCTGTTTTGATAGCATAGTTTTCCGTTGGAAGACCATATGCGTCAAAACCGATTGGGAAAAGGACGTTATAGCCCTGCATTCTCCTCTTTCTTGAAATAACTTCAAGACCTGAATATGCCTTAATGTGACCAACGTGCATACCTGCACCACTTGGATATGGGAATTCTACAAGACCATAGAATTTCGGCTTATCTGAGCAATCCTCCGCATGGAAAACTCCTGCATCCTCCCACTTTTTCTGCCATTTTTGTTCAACGGCTGAAAAATCATACTTCATTTCTATCAACCTTTCTAAAAAGAAACTTAAATTACCTGTTTAATCGAGCAAAGCTGCAACGTCAAGCTTTGCGCCATCCTCCCAAAGACGTTCAAGATTATAGTAATTTCTTGACTCTTCGAGGAAGACGTGAACCACAACACCAGGGTATTCAAGAAGCACCCAGCCTGTTGCTCTACCCTCAATATGGTCAGTTTTAATCCCTGCTTCTTCAAGCTGGTACTCAACCTCGTCTGCAAGGGCGCGAACGTGGGTATTGGAGTTTGCTGTCGCAATTACAAAATAATCTGCAACAATGGTAAGCTCTTCAATTTTGATAACCTGTATATCGTTACCTTTTTTGTCATCAAGAGCTTTAACTATTTTTTTTACTAAATCAAGACTCATACATTCTCTCCTTATAAGCCAAACACGTTGGAAACGTCTTTGCTTTGGCATTTAAAAACGGCATCATTGTAGGCGTCCATAGTGTCCGGATGCACTACTCTTTCGTCGTCTATTAATTTCTTAATTGTAAAGCTTAGGCCTTCCACAATAGCTTCGTCCAATGACCTTTTTGCTTTTTCGCGCATCACTTCAACACCGTCGTAATCACGTTCTGCGCTGATAAAATCTGCAATAAAAACTATTTTTTCAAGAAGACTCATATTCTTTCTGCCGGTAGTATGGTAACGGACAGCATTAAGCATATCCTCATCTGTAATTCCAAACTCTTTTTCGACATAAGCTCTGCCACAAATGGCATGATAAAGCTTAGGTGTATTTATTTCAATATCTGTCAGATCGACTTTGTTTTCAAGCATATACGATAGCTGTAGTGCTGACGGCATGTTTTTGCAGGCGTCGTGAACAAGCCCTGCAGTATATGCCTTCCCCTCGTCTGCGCCATATATACGTGCAAGCTCTACAGCAGATTCCGCAACGTTCAACGAGTGTATATAACGCTTTTCTGTCAAACGCTCCTGCAGAACGTTTTTGAAGATTTCGTTTTGGTTCATCTATACAACTCCTTTGAAGTAATATAACGAAAAACGTTGTCGGAAAGACCTTTATTTTCGCCATTTTTGATGTTTTCTCGAATTTCTGTAGAACTAATTTCCAATGGAACGCAATCGCAGAAAATCACCTTTCCATCCTTTAATTTTTCTTCAGCAAAAAGCTGCATTTCACGTAATTTCTCAAGATTTTCCGTTCTGCATGCAGCTACAAGAGTGCATAATTTTAAAACATCGTCATATCTGTACCATCGGTCAAAGGAAAGAAGCATATCATCCCCCATAAAAAAGTACAACTCGCTTTCGGGGTAATTCTTCTTCAGCTCTGTCAAGGTATCGACTGTGTAGCTTTTCCCACCACGTTTAATTTCAATATCGCTCACTTCATACAATGCGTCATCAAAAGCAAGACAACACATTTCGAGCCTGTCGTCTGCCGATGCACCACTGGTTTCTTTAAATGGTGACATAGCAGCAGGAATTACAATCACTTTGTCAGCACCACAAGCTTTTGCAAGATTGTCTGCAAGAAGCCTGTGACCTTTGTGTGGTGGATCGAAGGATCCACCATATATAGCAATTTTTTCCATATCAGTACATTACAACAGAGGAAAGCTCAAGGTCACCTCTATACGACGTAATTTTTATTTTAACTCTTGTTACCTCTGTAGGAAGAATTTTATGTATCCTCTTATAGCCCACAATTCCACCTGTTGCAACCTTTTTAAATTGACCGTCGCCTTCATCAAGGTACAACTCGTAGCTTTCTACGTGCTGACCATTAGGAATGTATTCCTGCATAACAACCTTATCAAACATATCCTTTTTGGAAAGTGTGATGATGAGCTCAGGCTGTGCATCCCCTTGTGCAGGGCGCCAGGTTTTATTTTCATCAGTAGAGAAAAGATTTTCGGCACTATATTCCGAAGACAAGGTACTGCTTGCCTCAATGGTACCAATCTGTGAAACCTTGTAGTTGTAGGTCCTTCTCAAATCCACGCCAAAGGCTTTAAGAATCTGGGTATCCATTTCTGCAAACTTACCATTTTTCATAGGTGGAACACCTAACATAAAGGCACAGTTTGCACCAACCGTATCAAGGTAAAGTTTTTGTAGTTTATCCTTAGTTTTAGCTGTGTATTCATCATCCTTGTGGTAAAACCATCTGTCACGAATGGAAAGACTTACCTCACAAGGATACCAGATGAAGGCTTTCTCTTTTTTTATTGCTTTTCTTGAACCTAAATCAAGTTCATATTCTTTTTCTTTCTTGAAAAAGCTCTTTTTAACAGGCTTTCTGCTTCTTTCTAAAGCACTGTAGATGCTGTGTCTTTCAGGCACAACACTCCATTCATTTTCACGAATTACGCCCCACTCGTTACCGTACCAACGCACATCAGGACCAACAAGAGCAATAACTGCACCAGGCTGACACTCTCTGACAACCTGATAGTAGCCTTCCCAGTCATACTCCTGCACTTTGCCTTCTTTTGTACGCTCGTTTGCACCGTCGAAACGCACGTAGAAAATATCACCATATTTTGTGAGAACTTCTCTTAAAATCAACTTGAAATATTCGTTATAAGCTTCTCCATCGCCAAAAGCCTCGCAATTTCTGTCTAACGGAGAAATAGCAATACCGAACTTAAGACCTTGATTCTTGCACTCTTCTGACAACATTCCCACAATGTCCCTGTTTTCAACTTCCCAATTCAAAGCGTATTTCACTGAATAACGGGTATGCTCAGTTTCCCAAAGGCAAAAACCGTCATGGTGCTTAACATTAAGCACCATACCTTTGAAACCTGCCTCCTTGAAAAACGAAACCCACTCAACAGGGTTGAATTCTTCAGGATTAAAGTTAAGTGGACTTATAGTTCCGTCTGTCCATTCTGTGTTAAGAACTGTAGCAAGGCCAAAATTTATAAAGCCGTAAAACTCTGTTTTCTGCCAGTTTACTTGCCTTTCTGTAGGCTTTACACCTGCAGCTATTTCATATGGAGTCATAGGTATTCCTTTCAAACTTTTATTTTCCGTTGTCGCAGTTTGTTGCAACAATATCCACACCAAGATCAAGAATATTTTCAATAACAACGTCACCGATTTTCACAGGCGCGTTAATTGATGCAGCATTTATGACCTTCATGCAATCAAACATTTTGTCTTTAGGAACAGGACCTGCAGATTTGACAGGAACAACCGGATGAACACCACCAACAACCTTAACGCTTGTTGTAAGGCTTCTCATAGGATTTGTAATTTCTGTACGGGCATAGCTATCACCACGTTTACAGGTGTTACCTGTTACGGAAATTACCTCACCATTTTCAATTTCAACCTCAATAGGACAACCCAAAGGACAGGATACACATATAAGACTTTTTTTCATTTCTGTACCCTCCTTATTCTTCAATTCTGACAACAATTTCGCTGTCTTTGTTCATATCTTTAAGCATTTCAGGTGTAATTGTAACGTTTTCCATCTCTCCCGGTGCAAGCTTTATTTTCTTCTTGGAAGAAAGTATACGACCATCGCATTCAACAACAACCTTTGCACCTTTGTACACCTGACCTACACGGAAATACAATTTCAGGCTCTCGTCGCCCTCAATATTAACTCTCTGAGGAACAATATAACGAACACCATTTATACCCTTTGTATTTATAAATGTGCCACCTTTTTTCTTGCCGAAAATGTAGTCGGCAGCACCCTTACCTGCAATCTGACTTTCCTCAGTAACGTAGTCAACAAGATCATGCACCTGTAAAACGTTACCACAAGCAAAAATACCGGGTTGAAGAGTTTCTCTGTACTCATCAACAACAGGACCATTTGTAACTCTGTCAAGAGCAACACCAACGTCTTTGGAAAGCTCATTTTCAGGAATAAGACCAACAGAGAGAAGAAGTGTGTCACATTCAATATACTCTTCAGTACCCGGAATTGGCTGAAGCTTTTCGTCTACGTTTGCAATTGTAACACCCTCAAGCCTGTCCTTACCATGTGTTTTTACAACGGTACAGCTAAGACGTAACGGTATACCGAAATCGTCAAGGCACTGAACAATATTTCTCTGCAAGCCACCTGAATATGACATAAGCTCACAAACAACCTTAACCTCAGCGCCCTCAAGAGTCATACGACGAGCCATAATAAGACCAATATCGCCTGAGCCGAGAATAACAACCTTTTTACCAGGCATATAGCCGTCAATGTTAACATACTTCTGTGCAGTACCTGCAGTCATAATACCCGCAGGACGGGAGCCTGCAATAGATAGCGCACCACGTGGTCTTTCACGGCAACCCATAGCAAGAACTACAGCAATCGCCTTGAATTGCATAAGGCCTTCCTTGTTGTTAACTGCTGTAACAACGTTGTCTTCAGAAATATTGAGTACCATTGTATCTGTGTACACGTCGATATCTGTATTTTCAACCTGATCGATAAATCTTCCGGCATACTCCGGACCTGAAAGCTCTTCACCGAAGTAGTGGAGACCGAAGCCTGTATGGATACACTGCTCCAAGATGCCACCAAGGGTTTCTGCTCTTTCAAGAATAACTATTTTTTCAACGCCCTCTTCTTTCGCTTTGAGAGCTGCAGCCATACCGGCAGGACCACCGCCGACTACAACTAAATCATAATCAAACATTTCCCTGCCTCCTTACTTTGTTCTATCATACATAATCTTCGACTCGCCGCCGAATTTTGTAATTTCGTTCATATCGGTACCTAATTCTCTTGCAAGAATCTCAACTACCTTACTACCACAGAAGCCACCCTGACATCTACCCATACCGGCTCTTGTTCTTCTCTTTACACCGTCAACGTCTCTTGCACCTGCAGGAGCGTGAATAGCATCAAGAATCTCGCCTTCTGTAATTGTTTCGCAACGGCACACGATTCTTCCGTACGCTTTGTTTTTCTTAATAAGCTCTGCTCTTTCTTCTGTAGACATATGTCTGAAGCGAACAGGCTCAGGTCTTACAGGGTTATAATCAGCTTTCTTTTCAAGGTCACCTGCAAGCTCAAGAACAATACTCTCAACCATTTCTGCAATTGCAGGAGCAGAAGAAAGACCGGGTGATTCAATACCTGCTGCGTTGATGAAATTTTTATTAACTGCAGAAGAGCCGATAATAAAGTCATCGCTTGTAGGATGTGCTCTGTTACCACTGAAGGAAGTAATAGCATTTCTCAAAGAAACTGCAGGAACACTCTTTACTGCGTTCACAAAAATCTTATCAAGACCTACGTTTGTTGTAGCTACATCGTCACCATCGTCAATATCTTCAGCAGATGGACCTACAATAAGGTTACCATCAACAGTTGGTGAAACAAGAACACCTTTACCCATTTTTGTGGGACACTGGAAAATTGTTCTTGAAACAAGTGTACCCTGTGATTTATCAAGAAGATAGTAGTCACCGTGACGAACAACAATTTCAATTGAGTTATCACCGATGAGTGATGCAACCTTTCCTGAGTGAACACCCGCAGCGTTAATAACGTACTTTGCAGTAATTTCACCCTGAGTTGTACTCAAAACGAACTCGTTATTTTTGAATTCAATGCCTTCAACAGCACAGTTTCTGATAAACTCCGCACCATTAGTCACAGCATTTTCAACGCCAGCAATTGTAAGCTCGTAAGGGCAAACGATAGATGAAGTAGGTGCTACAAGTGCACCAACTGCAGTTTCACCAATGTTTGGCTCCATTGCAACAAGCTCTTCTCTGCCTACAACCTTAAGCTCAGGCACACCGTTTGCAACGCCTCTTTCGAGAAGCTTGTCAAGATGAGGCATTTCTTCTTCCGAGAAAGCAACAACAAGTGCCCCGTTATTTATCAAAGGAACGCTAAGCTCCTTACAAGTTTTTTTCATAAGCTCAACGCCACGCACGTTAAGTTTTGCCTTAAGTGTACCGGGAACCGCATCAAAGCCGGCATGGACGATTGCGCTGTTTGCTTTTGTTGCACCCATTGCACAGTCATTACGTCTTTCGAGAAGTGCAATTTTGATGTCATACTTTGAAAGCTCTCTTGTGATAAGTGAGCCTACAACGCCTGCACCAATAACAGCAACATCAAATTTCATTGAGGACCATCTCCTTAATAAGTTGACACGATTTTAATCGTGTAAATTAACTCAACAATTATAGCATAGCAATATTGTAAAATCAAGATAATATAGCTATATTGTATATTATATTATGTCTTGTTTTTTCGGTAAATTTAGTGTATGATAAATTGTTGTAATATTTTTGCGAGGTAAATATATGAAAAAACCTGAACTTCTTGCCCCTGCAGGGGATATGAATTGCTTGAAGGCTGCTGCAAGATTCGGTGCCGATGCCGTATATATCGGTGGTCCGTTGCTTCAGCTCAGAGCTGAAAAATCAGCATTTTCTGAGGAAGACATTTCATTAGCCAGTAACCATCTTCATAGTCTTGATAAAAAGCTTTACGTTACTGTAAACAGCTTCACAAAAAACAATGAAATCGAGCCACTTAAAAGCTATGCCCGTACACTTTACTCTTTGGGGGTAGATGCAGTTATCGTCGCAGATTTAGGTGCACTTCGCACCATAAAACAAGCAGAGCCACGCTTAGAGGTACACGTGAGCACACAGGCAAACTGCTGTAACTACGCTGCTGCTATGGCTTACTACGAATTAGGTGCATCAAGAATTGTTGTTGCACGAGAAATGACAATAGATGAAATTGCAGAAATGCATCAGCAAATTCCTGAAGACCTTGAAATTGAAGCATTTGTTCATGGCGCTATGTGCATGGCTTACTCCGGCAGATGCCTTATTTCTTCCTATATGAACGGAAGAAGTGGTAACAGAGGTGAATGTACTCAGCCCTGCCGTTGGGAGTATTACCTTGTGGAAAGAAACAGACCTAACGAATACCTTAAGGTTGAAGAATACGACGACCATTCTGCACTTTTGTCATCACACGATATGAAAGCAATCAGTTTCCTTGACAAGCTTTCACAGGCAGGCGTAGACTCCTTTAAAATAGAAGGTCGAATGAAAACAGAATATTACGTTTCACACGTTGTTAACGCATACAGACGTGCAATTGACAAAACTGCTCCAATGGAACTTCTTGAAGATGAGCTTAACGCCATAAGCCACCGTCCTTACAACAGTGGTTTTTACTTTGGAAACCTTGTTCACGATCACAAAAACGACGGACTTTACCATTGGGATTGCACCTTTGCAGGTGTTGCGTTAGAAGATTGTGTTGACGGAAAGCTTAAAATCCAACAAAGAAACTTCTTTAAAAAAGGCGATGTAATTGAAGTGCTTTCCCCTGGCTCAATCGGTATGAAATTCACTTGTACCGAAATCATAAACCAATATGGTGAAAGCTGTGAAACAGCTTGCCATCCACAGGAAATACTTACCTTGGCTTGTGATATTGATGTTAAACAGGGTGATATTTTAAGAGTAAGAACCGAAAAAGAGAAAATAATAACAAACATCTGATTTATGAGTAATTTTGAAATTCTTGCACCTGTTGGTGCTCAGGAGCAATTAAAAGCAGCCGTCAGATGTGGTGCTAACGCAGTTTACTTAGGCACAGGCAATTTTAATGCCAGACGTAATGCAGAAAATTTCACTGCTGACACACTCAAGAATACTGTTGATTACTGTCACTTACGCAACGTCAAGGTTTATGTTACACTTAACACCTTAATTTTTGATAAAGAGTTCCCCGATCTCTACCGTACCATTGAGAAAATCGCAAAAAGTGGTGCAGATGCAGTAATAGTGCAGGATTTTGCAGTTGCAAATGCCGTTAAAAAGATTTGTCCACAGCTACCTTTACATGCTTCAACACAAATGGCAGTACACAACGTAAACGGTGCACAACTTTTAAAGGATTATGGCTTTTCAAGGGTTGTTCTTGCTCGTGAACTTTCTCTTGCAGAAATTAAAACCATAAGAGAACACGTTGACGTAGAGCTTGAAATTTTTGTTCATGGTGCTCATTGTATGGGTGCCTCAGGTAACTGCTACCTCTCTGCAATGCTAGGTGAACGAAGTGGCAACAGAGGTCTTTGCGCACAAGGCTGCCGACTTAACTGGACCTCACAACACGGACGTGAATATGCGCTTTCACTCAAAGACATGTCATACCTTGACAGCATAAACGAATTAATGAGCATAGGCGTTCAATCCTTTAAAATTGAAGGTCGAATGAAACGTCCCGAATACGTTGCAGCTGCCGTAACAAGCCTAAAAAATGCAATTGATAATAAGCCTTATAACAAAGAAATCTTACGTTCCATTTTTTCAAGAAACGGTTTCACCGACGGTTATCTTAAGGGCAAAAAAGATTTAACAATGTTCGGCTACAGAGGCAAGGATGATGTAACCTCTGCCACAAACGTTTTAAAATCCTTGGAGCAGCTTTACAAAAATGATATACACCCTATTGGCGTAAACGTTTCCCTTACCCTTAAAAGTGGTGAACCCACATCCTTAGAAATGGAAGCATATGACGAAAAAGTTCTTGTCACAGGCGACGAGGGTGAAGTACCAAGAAACGCTCCTCTATCGCAGGAAATTGCTCAAAGAAACGTTTCAAAGCTTGGTGATACGCCATTCTTTTTACAAAACTTAACCTTTGAAAACCCTTGTAATTTAACAATTTCCGCTTCAGTAATCAATTCACTCAGACGCGAAGCTGCAGCCATTCTCGAAAAAAAATTAACTGTTGTAAAAAGAGATGTTTTTTCTGCAAATATTGAGAAAATTTCTACTCATACACCTTCACAGCGCCTAAAAACACGCATAAGATTAGAAAGCTTTTCCCAATATTCTGATACTTTTGATTCTGTAGAATTTATAATTTTACCAATTGATGAAATACTTGAAAATGTATCGTCAATAGAATGCATCAAAGACAAATTAATCGCAGAGTTACCCCCTCTTATTTATCCCCACAATGAAGAAAGCATATGCAATTCTCTAAAAAAATTAAAAGAAGCAGGCATAGCTCATGCTTTTTGCTCTAATATTGGCGCAGTGAAAATCGCAAAAGACAATGGGTTTATAATTCATGGTGCACATGGCTTAAATATTGCAAACACAGATGCCTTAAACACCTATGAAAATCTTGGTTTAAATGATGCAACCCTTTCCTTTGAGCTTTCGGAAAAAGCCATAAAAAATGTTGGTGGAACCTTACCCAGAGGCGCTTACGTTTACGGTTACTTACCATTAATGCTTCTCAGGTCATGCCCACAAAAAAGCTTTTCGGGTTGCGAAAATTGTAATGGAAAAACCACTTTAATCGACAGAAAAAACATAGAATTTCCTCTTCTTTGCCACAAAAAAGAGTTTGTAACACTCTTTAATAGTGTACCTCTTTATATTGGTGACAAAAATCTCTCGTCATTGGATTTTGCAATACTCTACTTCACTATTGAGAAAAAAGAAGAGTGTGCAGAAATTTTCAGGAAATTCAACGCAAAACAAACTATAAATGGACCCAGAACAAACGGTCTTTTTATGCGTGAACTACTATAAAAACAAAGGAGTTATCGCTTTGGCTAGAAAAACAGCTTTGATAATCGGAGCAGGTCCGGCAGGTCTTACGGCAGCATACCAGCTTTTGAAAACAACCGATATCACACCTTTAATTTTAGAGGAAAGTGAATTTATCGGTGGCATTTCAAGAACTGCTTGTCACAACGGAAACCGTATGGATATTGGTGGGCACCGATTCTTTTCGAAAAATGAACAGGTCAATAACATCTGGATGGAGCTTATGCCTTTACAGGGTAAACCATCCTATGATGACATAAAAACCGGTGTTCATAAAGACCTTAGCAGTAATGGTCCGGACCCTGAAATTGACGAAAAAGTCTTCCTTTTAAGAAACAGAGTTTCAAGAATTTTTTATCTCAGAAAGTTCTTCGATTACCCTATTTCATTAAAGCCTGAAACCTTTATAAATATGGGGTTTAAACGTACCATAAACGCTGGTTTTGGTTACTTACACTCTTGTGTTTCAAAGCTCGACGAAACCTCCTTAAGAAACTTTTATATTAACCGTTTTGGAAAGCCCTTGTACGAAATGTTTTTCGAGGATTATACCGAAAAGCTGTGGGGCATAAATCCATCTGAAATTTCTGCAGACTGGGGTGCACAAAGGGTTAAAGGTCTTTCACTTACAAAAGCTGTTTTAAACGTTTTAACAAAGCCCTTCAAGAAAAATGACAAGGTAGAAACCTCACTCATTGAACAATTCTATTACCCTAAAAAAGGTCCCGGTCAGCTATGGGAAGCCATGGCAGAAGAAATTGAGAAAATGGGTGGAATTATACTAAAAAACAACCAGGTTATAGGTATAAAAACGCAAAACAAAGTAATAATGTCCGTACTTGCCGAAACCCCTGACGGACAACAGGAATACAAAGCCGATTATTACATCTCAACCATGCCTGTAAAAGACCTTATAAACAGTATGGGTAACGAAGTTCCTGCAAACGTCAAAGCCGTAGCGACCGAGCTTCCTTACCGTGATTTTATCACTGTAGGTCTTCTTGTAGACAAGCTTCTTTTAGAAAACAAAACAAACCACAAGACCTTAGGAAACATCGTACCTGATTGTTGGATTTACATTCAGGAACGCGACGTTAAACTAGGTAGATTACAAATCTTTAACAACTGGTCACCATACATGGTAAAAGACCCTGACAATACCGTATGGATAGGTCTTGAATATTTCTGTTCCGAAGGCGATTCACTTTGGGAAATGACAGAACAAGAATTTATTGATTTCGCAATAAGTGAACTTGAAAAAATTGATATTATCAATAAAGATGACGTCAAAGATGCCGTAAGAATTAAAGTAAAAAAAGCGTACCCTGCTTACTTTGGAACATACAAGGATTTCCCTATTGTCAGAGAGTATCTTGATGCTACCGAAAATCTTTTTTGTATCGGCAGAAATGGTATGCATCGATACAACAATATGGACCATTCTATGCTTACTGCCATTGAGGCTGTCAAATGCATAAAAAACAATTCGACTAACAAAGCAGCCATATGGGACGTAAACACCGAACAGGAGTACCACGAAGAAAATAAATAAAAAATTTTCAAAGCCGTTGAAAATCAACGGCTTTTCTTATAAAAAAGTTCAACAAACTTTTTGGGACAAAAATGTAGACAACCTTTTCTCTACCATCATTTTGCAACAAAAACAAGCACCTTGTTTGTGCAATTTCAACAAAACTTTTGAGTCGCTTTTTTGGGATTTGTATAATCAACAAATAAAAATCAACGCCTCCACACTTGTGCATATTGCACAACTTCACTATCTTTTCTTTGTGCAACTTCACTTGACTTTTTTTAACAAATCAATTATAATTTCCTTGTAAGTTAAAGAAAAGGAGCACATAAAAATGATCGATTACAACGAAATCAGAAACAATCTTCTCAAGGAAATCGAAGAAGAAAAAGGTATTTCCTGGGGCAAAATCGTAAAGATTATCAAGCTTAACGGTCTTTACAACAACGAAGGTAAATAATCACAAAATATTAACCTTCCTTTGTGGTATTATTCTTAAAAGAATATTGACTCTCCCCTGCCAAGCGCAGAGTCAACCTTTTAGGATTTACATATATAGTTTCATAAGAATCATAACCACCAGTAAACTGGTGGTTTGCTCTGCCCCTATAAGGGGCGAATGCTGGCTTAGCCCCTCGAAGGGGCACTGAAAGTTTAGCACCGCATTACAATCTCAAGCAGCCGCTCACGAGCGGCTGTTTATTTTTGCTTACTTATTCTTGGCACCCGTAAACGGGTCTGTGTACTCTTTGAGGCTCAGTTGGTCTGCTGCGTAATCCTCTTCTAATTGATTTCTTATATATTCTGCGATTACCTTTTTATTTCGACCGACCGTATCTACATAGTATCCTCTACACCAAAATGTTCGTGAACCATACTTATACTTTAAATTTGCATGTCGGTCGAAAATCATCAGACTACTTTTACCCTTGAGATATCCCATGAATTGTGATACACTTATGTGTGGTGGAATACTTACAAGCATATGTATGTGGTCTGCACATGCTTCTGCTTCTATTATTTCCACACCTTTTTGCACACATAATTTTCTTAATATCTCTCCAATATCTTTTTTAATTTCACCATATATTGCTTTCCTTCTAAACTTTGGTGCAAAAACTATATGATACTGGCATCTATATTTTGAGTGTGCTGAACTTTTTATTTCACTATCTTTTTTCACTAATTATTCCTCCTTGTATTTTGTAATGTGGCGGCCAAACCACATTCATTCTACTTGGAGGATTAATTATTTGCAACTACTTCGGCGGCTTTGAGCTCGCCGTTTTTGGCTTTGCTGAAGCCTTTTTCTTCCCCCGGTAGAACCGGGGGTTTATTTCCACCCCTAAAGGGACCAAT
>JAZUPI010000044.1:0-45157 GCA_045605085.1 Acutalibacteraceae bacterium | reverse complement strand
TTTAATTCCAATATTTCTTTTTCGTATTCTTTTATGTGTCTGTAACTTCTAGGCATAAAAATTCCTCCTATGATAGATATCTTAATTCTACCATAGGAGGGTTCTTTTTTCTATTGTCCGTTTTTACTGGACTTGTGCAGTGATGACTCTGTTTTTATTTTATCTGAGTTCAAAAGTAATTTCTCCACCACTTGTAATTTCCTCGTAAGTCAAATAGCATTCTTTGACTTCTTTTCCGTTTAATTTAACGGACTTGATATACAGAGAATCCAAAGGATTTTTATTGCATTTGATTTTCAAAGTGTCCGAAACTCGGCAGGAATGGAAATTCTTATCTAATTTAATTTCAATATCTTTGAAAAGTGGTGTATTTATGTAGTATTTGGGATCAGCAGGACAAACCTGAGCAAAACCTAATGCAGAAAGCACATACCAAGCTGAAAGTTGTCCTACATCCTCATTACCACAAAAACCATATGCGCCTGTGCGATATGATTCTTTTTGAACACGTCTTGTCCAATACTGTGTTCTTTCAGGAAGGCCAAGCATAGTGAAATAGTGAGTTATATTGTGGCAGGGCTCATTAGAATGGTTATAATCGTCATTCCAAAGGCTTTTTAAATCTGCCCTTTCAAAAAACTCTTCAAGAAGCTCTATGATTCTTTTCTCTCCAAAAAGCCTACTCAGACCTTTCACATCATAAGGCACAAACCATGACTGTTGAAAAATATTGCTTTCTACAGTTCCGTCATCATCATATCGGTCCTCTTCAAAAACGAATTCTCCGTTTTCCTTGCGAGGTGCCATGAACTGCAATGATTGATTATAATTCTCTCTGTATCGATTGGCTCTGTTCTTAAAAAACTCAGCATCTTCTGTTTTACCTAAAACCTCGGCAAACTTTGCCATCGTAAACTCTGCTAGCAAAAATTCAAGAGTATCGCTTAATTTTTCAGGCACATAACAATCTTGAAGATATGCCTTACAATCAGGTCTAACGGATGTAAATTTCTTTCCCCCAAGCACTTTCTCACAAATACTTGACGCCTTTGCTACACTATATGCTTTCTCAATATCATAAGGAGTAATCCCTTTAGTGACTGCATCCGCCACAACAATAAGACCGGGGTCACCAACCATACAACCTGCATTTATGCCCAGAAGCTCCCATTGAGGAAACGATGAATTATTAAGCTCTGCAATTTTAAGCAAAGAGTTAACCTCATCACGAACTATATCAGGACGAATAATGCTCAAAAGTGGAAACTCGCTTCTATAAACATCCCAACCACTGAATACAGTTCTTTGCTTATAATCTGAATTTTTAAATATTTTGTAATTAATTTTATATCTGCCATCCACATCTGACATCGTACGTGGGTCTAAAAGAACATGATATAAGCAGGTATAAAAAAGCTTCAAATCAATTTCATCAGTACCTGAAACCTTTACACACGAAAACGCTTTCTCCCATTTTTCGAGAGATGTTTCTGCCACAGTGTCGAAATCAAAATCTTCACACTCTTCAGTGAAATTTTTTCTTGCTCCCTCAACATCAACATAAGAAATGGCGCATTTTATTGTTATAGGCTCACTAATATCCTTTGAAAAATCAAGAAAAACTCCTAAATCCTCACCCTTATAAGCCTCTATAAACTCTTCGTTGTCAAAAAACCTTTTGTTTATAAAAGGGTGTGAAAACTCCATAACAAAATACACATCGTAGAATATTCCTCCATGACCATGACCAAAGCCACCACCTGATGGAGTGCATTTAATATGACCTTCAATTTTTCTGTCACTTATAACATCAATTGCCTGAAAATCTGATTTACCACCAATTCTTCTGCTAAAATTGATAATAACCTTTTTTTCTGCATTTTCAGGATATATAAATCTTAAAAAACCCGAATGTTCTGAAGCAGTACATTCAGCGAAAATGTTATACCTATCCAATTTAACAGAATAATACCCGGCACGAGTTTTTTCGTTCTCGTGAGAAAACTCTGATTTCCAGCCTACAACACCTTTATTAAATGGCAATTCCTCGTTACTTCCACTACGAAGGTCAGTATCTTCCGTCACAGGCATAACCTGAATATTTCCTAAATCCCCATACCAACCGATGCCACTCATATGGTTAAAACTAAATCCCTCAATTGTATTATGGCAGTAGTTGTAACCACTACCGTTATCTCCACCACTCACTGTATCGGGAGAAAGCTGAACCATTCCACCGGGAACACATGCACCCGGATAAGTTTTACCACCACCGTGGGATTTTTCAATCTGACCATCACCAACAGTACCTATCATTGTGTCAACGTACAAAGCATTTTTCATATACACTCACCTATTGCAATAAAACAATTCCATAATTTTTTAATACTCTTAAACTATCGTAACTCATAAAAACAAACATAAGTTATCATATCATATAATAAAAGCAAATACAATAACTAGTCCAATATAAATACAATTATCAACAACAGAGAATTATCAAACCAAGAATGGTAAAACCACCTATTACGTTTGTCAAGGTCACAGTTGCTTACCACCCACCAACAATTTGCAAAGCATAATTCAAAATTCATAGAAAAAAGCCTTCAAGGACGAAACCCTTGAAGGCTTTACTACGTATTTTATTTACTTTCTTTTGCTTCATTTGCACGACGAGTCATCATCATTTCAACAATTCTGATATCATCAGGATAAGTTACCTTATAATTATCTGTGTAATCGAAGTAACGATATTCCTTTGTTGAAAGAGGTAACTGGTGTGCAGGATGACACAACTCTGAATTCTCATCAAAATGTTCATACAACAATGGAAAACGATATGCATCAGGAGCCTGAATCAAATAGAAATCTTCACGATTTGCAATGCGATCCTTATAAGAGCCTAAAGCATCTGTAATTTTGTACGCTGTATTAACGTAGTCGTACTCACTAAGCAAACCAATGAAATGGTCAATTAACTCAGGAGTAATCATCGGACAAGCAGCGTTGTTTTCAATGATATAGTCACAATCCGGGAAATGCTCGTGAATGTAGTCCAACGCGTTTTTAAAGGACTTGTTACGGCTGCTGCCGCCCTGTACCAAGGTAACGCCATAATCACGTGCAAGGCGTCCACTCTGTATTTCATCTGCACCAACAATTACGATAAAATCGTCAATTGTCTGAGCTTTGCGAAAAGCGTCGATGGAATACCAAATCATTTCTTTGTCAAAAATTTTACAGTACTGCTTTGGACGGTCTGCACCAAATCTGGAACCGACACCACCAGCAAGAATAATACCAATTGCTTTCACATCAATACTCCTTATTTATATACAACACTGTTGTATGGTCTCTCACCTTTCATCCATGAGTTCAATGCATCTGCTACCATATTTGTACCACAAACCTGCACATCATAAGAAGAACCTGCAAGGTGTGGAGTAATAATAAGGTTTTCAGCATCTAACAATGGACTATCGGATGCGATTGGTTCAACCATTGTAACGTCAATAGCAGCACCTGCAAGGTGATGTGAATTGAGTGCGTTTATAAGCGCTGCTTCATCTACAATCTCACCACGTGCAGTGTTAATGAAATAAGAGCCTTTTTTCATTGCAGCAAAGGTTTTTTCATTAAATAAGCCTTTAGTCTGTGGTGTAACTGTACAATGTACACTTATAACGTCTGCTGTTTCAAGGAATTCTTCGAAGCTTACCAATTTCACATACGAAGGAACTTTGCAAGGATCAACGTAAGGATCGTAAGCGATAACCTTCATATCAAACGCATTTGCCTTAGCAGCCACCAATCTGCCAGCATAGCCACAGCCAACCAGACCAAGTGTCATATAGTTTATACTATCACCACGATAACGGATAAACGGAGAATTAACATCCAAGCCCCATACTGTGTCTACATATTCGTCAGGCTTTGTCTTCACGTCTGTGGTAATAACACGGTTATGGATAAGTGCATTTGTTTTTGTAATGTTACGTGTAAGGTCAAGTATGTAACCCATTGTCATATCAGACACAGCGTTAGCGTTTCTGCCACCATTGTTACAGACAATTACACCTTTTTCCATAGCTGCTTCCAAATCGATTACTGTCTTAACGCCACCGCGACAACAAATAATGATTTTTAAATTTTCAGCTGCATCAAATACATCTCGGTCAATAGTATCATACTCACAAACCAAAATGTCGTATTTACCGATTTTTTCAATCAATTCCTGATGTGGCATCACATTGTGGTCAAGATTGTAACCATCGTAATCAAACTCTATTACATCTTTGAATTGGTCAAAAATCGGACGAATAACTTCTGCAGTAACTAAAGCACGATATTTCATAATCTTATCTCTCTTTATTTATCTTTTTCGAACAACTCACCACGTACGTCTACATCACGATAATTTACGCCTTCCTCAGCATCGAAAATATATCCACCAAGGTCAATACGCGCAAAATTATGTGGTGCTGCACGTTTACTGAGCACAGGCTCAGGAAGATAGTTCGGACCGTAGTCGAAGGTAAGATAATTCGTATAGTCGATCGGAATAGGAGCCTGGAAGCCACCATCGAAATCGACACGCTGTATGTCTTCAAGACCCTGCATTAAGAATGGACCTTTTTTCTGAAGCTTACCTGTACTGTCAATAACGTATTTAGCGTCCTTCTTGTTTTTGAATAATGTAATTACTCGCTCATAAATCTTATGATAGAAATCAATCGGGAACACACGAATAAACGGAAGGATTAATGTTTCTAACTTACGGTGTGCCTTACGTGGACGGTTGTACCAAAGAACCTCGATAATGTAAGAAAGCACTTGAACTGTACGGCTGTGTAACATACCGATTTTGCGATTGTTGCTTGTCTTATCGTATACCAATACGTCAATGAACAAACCGTCTTGATACTCATGAATAGAAGAATAACGAGTTGAGAAGAAGGTACCATTAAGACGGATTTTATCAACAATATAGTGGCTGCCACTCTTGTTCCAATGGCTTGAGTAGTTGTAAAGATCCTTGTTGTGTTCCTTCAACATAACTTTGCGGAACTTATCAAAGTCTTCACGTAACATACCGATATCTAAATCGTCATCCCAAGGAATACTGTGTCCATAACGAACAGCACCAAGCATTGTACCGCCACACAAGAAATATTTAATACCGTGACGATTACAAATTTCATCAATATCCTTAAGCATCATCAATTCCAATTCCTTGATACGAGTCAATTTACCGGAATAGATGGCAATATTTTTCTTGTTGTTATGTGGTTCGCCTATCTGGTTAATTACAGTACGGTAGATAGCAGAGCTCTGAGAAATACATTTCTTTTTAGCAAAACCACACTGGAAGAATTTCAACGTGTTGAGACGACGATATTTCATTTCTTCCACAGCATCGGATTCAACCTCCAAGGACAATTTTTCCTTGAAAGCGTTTCTTATTGTTGTTTTAATGTCTGCAATGCTTGTGAGATATGAACAGAAGTTATATACGTGTCCCTTACGACCACAATACAAAATCTGAATTGCAAACCTTACTGCATCACGCATATATGAACAAGAAATAGAATTCTGGTAATCTTCAGTTGTTACCTTTACAACACCTGTTTCGAATGCCTCATCAATAAATGCAGGCAAATCGAAAATACGTATATTGCAGGAGTCAGGACCAACAAGGTTATCAACACGTGAAATGTTAATGTTTTCAAAGCCTTCGCTTACAATTTGACGGCAAAGTGCTTCAATCTCAAGGAAGAATTTCTGTTCTTCTGTAAGATTTTCAACCTTATTCTCCATGAAAAAGCTGAATTCACGCTCTGATAAGCTATCAATTTCAGGATCAGGAATAGCAGGGTATTCAGGCAATAAAAGAGAAATGATACACATATTATTTTTGCCTCTTGATGCAAGATCAGTTACTTTGCGGATTGTGTCTAACCACTGATCCTTTAAAGCAACGTTATTACAATCAATGCAAAACATAAATGCATTTTTGTTCAATGGTTTTTTCCTGGTGGTCAATTCATCAATTGAACGAGGAAATTGTTCTTCATAATCAAAGCAATCATAAAGCTCGGCACCTTCACCTACAGAATACGCGCGAACTGAAGACAGCTTACCCTTGCTTTTAATAGAAACAAAGGTTGGCAACATGAAACGACCCATAGCGTTGTCGTCACTGATTACACACACGTTTTTGTAAACAAAACGACCTTTTTACGATACACCGCTATTCTTAGGTGGATTCATATACCTGTTGATAAATTTTGAATACGAACCGACTATAGCAGATAATTCATCTTCCAAAATTAATTTATCCATACTCTTTTCTCCTTATAACAACCGAAGAGTCGTGAAACTCTATACGGTCAAAATACATTTTTTAATGCACCTTATTTTTCTGCCATTTCGTCTGTCAAAAGGGCAACAAAATGTTCAGGGGTACGTTCATTTTCCGGTGGAAGCTTCATATAATCGCCATAAACATGGTTCATATATTCCTCTGCTTTTTCCGGTATAGGCATCATCAATCCCTCAAAAGGTACAAAACGAGGTGTTCCGTAATAGTCTGCCGGAACAATTTCTTTAACACCTCGAAGGCCAAACAAATTACTAACGTAACCTGTACCCTTGCCTTCCCACCTGGTAATGCCTTTATACGCTAATTTTTGCAATCTATCCAACAGCCAACCGGGAAAAGCCTTACAAATAAAGGTTGTGAACAACCTATTGAACTCACCTCGGTTTTTCGAAGGGCACCTCAATATGCACAGATGGTATACATTCGCACATATTTTCTGATATTTTCTTGCAAGTGAGCCACGCGGCACAGCATCTATAGCAAACACATCTATACGTGGAGACTCATCAAGTGGCATATTCGTCTTATATACATGACCTACAGGTGCATCTGCCAAAATGTGATTTTCTATAGGATCATACAAAAGCGATGAATCCAAGGTTGCCAATGCTTTTTCTGCCGCTTCAAAATCCGAACGCATAATAGCAATATCTATATCATCATCCCACGGAACAAAACCACTATGACGTAAGGCGCCTATACAGCTGCCTCCCAACAAATAGAATGGGATATTATTCTTTTGTAAACAATCAGCTACTGCTTCGAGCATTGCTGTTTCTTCAATTTGAAATTGTCGCAAAGAGAAGCTCATAAACACCTCCGGGTTGTTTGAATAATTCCGGTACCTTTATAATCATAAGCAATGTTAACCAACCGTAAGTAAAAAAACTTAACGTATGGTGTCCGATAGAATATCCCACCACTTCAATTATCTACACATACACATCGTGATTATACTACTAAAAGTACTATCTTGTCAATATTTGTCTAAAACATATTACAAAACACATTAAATTGTCATCCATGCCCTTAATAACTTTTATATTTTAAGGGGTTTCCACTTGATAGAAAACCTTTATCGTGTTATATTTAATTACAATAACTGTTTAGTCCGTACAGGGAGGGCAAAATGAAACCAAACATTATTTTCTATTTTTCCGACCAACAACGCTGGGACACACTCAACAACGAGCTTATGCCCAACGTTATGAAATTAGGTGAAGATGGAGTAATATTCGAAAATTCATTCACTTGCCAGCCTGTATGTGGCCCTGCAAGAGCATGTTTACAGACGGGACAATATGCAACGCAGAACAAATGCTATTGGAACGGTATACCTTTAGAAGAGGGTACAAAAACACTAGCAGACTACTTCAACGAAAACGGCTACGACACTGCGTACATAGGCAAGTGGCATCTTGCCTCCGACCGTTATCCAGGCAGAGGTGTGCATTGCGAAAAAACTGCAATACCAAAAGAAAGACAAGGAAATTATAAATATCTGCGCGCAGCAGACGTGTTGGAGTTCACCTCCCACGGCTACGATGGTTACGTCTTTGATGAAAAGGGAAATAAAATAGATTTCACAGGCTACAGAGCTGACCGTATAAATGATTTTGCCATTGAATACATCAACAACCACACGGGTGTCAAACCATTCTTTATGTTTATTTCTCAGCTTGAGCCACACCACCAGAATGACCACAACCATTTTGAAGGACCAAAAGAAAAAATCGAGAATTACAAGAAATATCCGCTACCAGAAGATTTGACTTTCTTTAAGGGTAATTATGCAGAAGAATACCCCGATTACCTTTCGGCCATAAATTCCCTCGACGACAATGTTGGCAGACTTATAGATGCACTTAAAGCAAACGATATTTATAACAACACAATTATTGTTTACACAAGCGACCATGGTTGTCATTTCAAGACACGTAACAATGAATACAAACGCAGCTGCCACGATTCAAGCATACGTACTCCCCTTGTTTTCGGTGGTGGTGCAATAGACAACAAGCCCAATACAGACTGCCTTGCAAGTCTTATAGATATTCCACCTACTTTACTCGACCTTGCAGGAATACCTGTCCCTGACAGCTATTCAGGTAACATTTTACCTGTCAACAATGACGACGTAACCGAAAGAGATTGTGTATTTGTACAAATAAGTGAATCACAAATCGGCAGAGCTGTACGCACAAAGGAATGGATGTATTCTGCACGTGCACTGGGCTCGGGAATGATGCGACACAAGGCATCTGTTTACTACGATGATTTCTTATACGATTTAATTAACGATCCACACGAAAAGAACAACCTTGTAAAAGATACGCGTTATGGTGATATTCTTCAGCAAATGCGTGAACTTCTTTCAAGAGAAATGGTTAACGCAGGTGAGAAAAAGCCTGTTTTTCGTAAACGATTGTTTAAATAATGGAGGCAGATTATGTCCGAGCTTAACGGATTTATTGAGAAAATATTTGAAGCCGACGTGCAAAAGGCTGTCATAAGCAAGCCAACCTCAAAGCAGGCTGAATATAGAAAAATCACCCTTAGTCTTATGTCTGAGTTTTATCAGCTTGCAAAATATACTGAAAAGCAGGTCTTTCACGAAAACGTTGCCTTCGATAAAATCGCAGAGCGTTGTTGTGAATTAATGAACGACGGCTTTTTGCAGTTTAATGCATGGGCATCAGGCAAGGAATTTTATATTACCGTTTCAAAAAAAGGCAAAGTGTTTTATAAGGCTAAAAATATAAATTCCGGTAACGTATGTACCCCTGCAGAGCACAACAGACAAAAGCAGTACCTTTTGCCTGAGGGAGAAGTAATTGAACCACTTGTGGATATGGGAATTTTCACAAAGGAAGGCAAGGTTGTACAGTCAATGTACGACAAATACAAGCAAATTAACAGACTTATTGAAATCATTGATGATTCGGTACGTCAAGGTGATTATAAAAAGCTTAATATTATAGACTTCGGCTGTGGAAAATCTTATCTCACATTCATCGTTTACTACTATTTAACCGAAATCAAGCACATTGATACTACCATAATAGGTCTTGACCTCAAGAAAGATGTTATTGAAAAATGCAACAAGGCTGCTCAAAAATACGGTTATTCATCTCTTCGTTTCGAGCTTGGTGACATAAACGGCTACAAAGCACCCTTTGACGTAGATATGGTAATAACACTACACGCTTGTGATACAGCAACAGACTTTGCTCTTTACAATGCAATAAAATGGAATGCAAAAATGATATTTTCCGTCCCCTGTTGTCAGCACGAGCTTAACAAACAAATTAAAACAGATAACCTTTCTATTCTTACAAGGTACGGAATTGTTCAAGAGCGTTTCTCTGCGTTACTTACAGACTCCATACGAGGAAACCTACTGGAGTATTGTGGCTACAAAACGCAGCTTCTTGAATTTATTGATTTTGCGCACACCCCCAAGAATATACTTATCCGTGCAGTTTTAAAGGGTAGTCAATCAAAGAAAGCAAAGGAAAAGGCTTTGGCAGAAGTCAGAGCTGCAATGGATGAATTCAACGTTCAACCTACGTTATATACACTCATTTTGGACAAGGAGGTGTAGTACTTTTGCTTGGAGATTATTTACTTATCTTCGGTTTTTCGTTAAGTCTTATTTTTGTAATCATTTTGGCAATATGGATTTCCAAAATCACAAAAAATCAGAGAAAGTACATTAAAGAGAATCCACCCAAGGAAATCAATCTTGATGATCCTCCAACCACCCCCATATCAAAAAAGGTAATTGTCATTAATCAGTTTTGTGATACAAGGGTTGTCGGAACAAAGCATCCCAGAGCAACAGAAGGCTTTTTTATAACCTTCAAAGAGCCTGACGGACACACGTTTAATTTATCCGTTCCGAAGGAATGCTACGACGGGTTTGCAATCGGTCAGGAGGGTATACTTTCCCTTGTAGACGGAAGATTGTACGGATTTGAACTCATAGAATAACCGAAAGGATTTAATTATGAAAAAAGAAACTTCTCTGGTTTTCACCGGTGACGTGGGCTTTGACAGATATATGTATGGTCAATGGAATGACCCTGAGCTTTTGTCAAAGGACGTACTGGATTTTCTTCACGGTGCAGACCACGTAATCACCAATGTAGAGGGACCTATAGCAGAGGTACCACAAAACACAACACAAGACGGTGTTCAACAGCTTTTACACACAATTGACCCTCAGGCTATCAAAGTTCTTCGCAATATGAATGCTGATGTATGGAATATCTGCAACAATCATATTATGGATGCAGGTGAATATGGTATAAAAAGCACTTTAGACTTTGCGCAAACGGAAAACGCACAGACAATAGGTGCAGGTATGAATATTCACGAAGCACGTAAGCCTGTCATTCTTAATGAAGCAGGTGGAATTGGTATGTTCGGCGTAGGCTACCAACGAGCTTGTCGCAAAGCAGATGAGGAAAAGCCCGGTTGCTACAGTTGGAGTGACCTTGATGCTATCCAAAAGAGCATCGATGAAATAAAATCAAAATGCCGTTGGTGCATTGTTGTAGCCCACGCAGGTGAGGAATTTACCCCTCTGCCATCACCCTACACAAGAGAAAGATACCGCAAATACCTTGAAATGGGTGCTGATATTGTTGTCGGTCACCACCCACATGTGCCAATGAACTACGAAACTGTAGGAGATAAAATCATCTTCTACTCTTTAGGTAATTTCATTTTTGATACAGATTACCAACGCTCACAGCACAAAACAGAATTGGGTTTGCTTGTTAAACTCAACTTCACAGAAGAAAGCTTCTCTTTCGAGCCAATGGGACTCCGAATTGTACGAGGTGATGAGCATGTTGTAAAAGCTGATTTACCTGTTATTTTCCAAGACGTACAGGAAGAAGATTTCAAACTTCTTTCTCCCCTTTCTGCAAAAATGCATATTGAAGCAACAAAAAGACAAATGACGTATTTAAACCCTGCAAGATTCAAAAATGCTACAGATGAAGATTGGGAAGAGCATTTCAGGGAGCCTTTAAGAACAGGTCGCGTACCAGGTGAAACACTTGACTTCTTCATTCTTGTGCCATTGGCAGCAGAAGTCGAAAAAGGTGAATGGAAAAAATGCAAGCGTGAAGATATTAAAAATTATATTTTAGAACAGATGTAATTAAAAGCCACACAAGTTCAAAACTTGTGTGGCTTTTGATTATTTTATAAATTCGAAATTAATTTGTGTATTCATAAATTTCTCAATATCTTTTTTATTGTTGAAAACGGAATATGCTATAAGAAGCTTTGTGTAGACAGTTTCCTGTGTGGTGCCGTAGAGAAGATTTATTTTTCTTTCACCGTGATTTGCCATTACGCGTATCGTATCATAAAACTCCCCGACCTGCCTTGTAGGAGTAATATATGCATCAACATTGTTCTCTGCGCATTTATCAAGCATATAAAGTATTGAACTGTTACCGTATTCTTCATTATCCTCTGTTTTTTCCACACAAGCAGTACCACAATGATATGAGCCGTGCAAAACTGCAGAAAAGCTACTGTAGTTATATGCAGAATAATTATTACCCACGTATGGGTTAATAAGTAACACGCAATCAGACAATAAAAAATCGTCGTTTATATCTATAAGCTTCGTTCTGCTGACTAAAGAATGCTCGCTTCTGAGTGTATTGTTAAACTCGCTGAAGCTATCATCATTCAACTCTGTAATATCCACTGCACCGACACTGTAAAAATCGTCGGAATAATTTTTACATTGTTCAAGACGAGAGCCCTTGTGTAAATACATTCTGCCGTCGGATATATTTTTGTATGGAACATATACGTCCGGCACAATTCCTCTGCATATACACTCAACAGCACATTTGAAATTGTCGTTACCGTTTGCCGTTGGTGTGTCAAGTCGGGCATTACTTGAAGCAAAGAAAACAGGTTTTTTTGTGTCTGCCAAAAGCATTGAAAAAAGTGACGCACTATAAGCAAGTGTATCTGTACCGTGGGCAAAAATCACACCGTCGTACTCTTTTTTTGAAAATTCCTGTTTATAAGTTTTAATTATCAAATTCCACTTATCAACAGTCATATTTTCACTGAGGATACCTAGATTTTCACTTACAGTTATATTCACCTGCTCCTTGTATGAGGAATCAGACTCCATAAATCCCTGCACAAGCTTTGTCCCTGCATTACTGCTTACGGACAAAGTGCCTTGCTCTGTAAGTGCAGTACATATTGTACCACCCACCAATATCAACAATATATTTTTCATAACACACCTAAAATTATATCGGAAGTAGCTTTTACTTCCGATATAATTCATTTATTATTTCAATTTATTTTCGAGAAGCTCTTTAATCATAGCAGGGTCACCTGCACCACGAAGCTCCTTCATACAAGCACCAAAGAGGGCCTGCATTGCTTTAACCTTACCGTTTTTAAAGTCTTCAACTGCTTGGCTGTTTTCAGCAATTACCTTATCAATTACGCTTTCAATTGCAGAAGAGTCAACCTTTCTGTCAAGGCCCTGTTCCTTGCAGTATGCAACAGGGTCAACACCATCTTCAACAACTGCAATAAGAACCTTTTTACCTGCGTTACGGTTAATCTTACCTTCATCAACCATTTTAATGATTGCTGCAAGTGTATCTGCTGTCATTGTAAGGTCATTAAGTGTTTTACCATCCTTACGTAGAACACCTGCACAATCGGTAAGAATCCAGGCAGCAGTATCCTTTGGATTACAGCCGAGTGCAATTGTATCGTCAAGAAGCTTACTTACTTTGTGGTTAGAAATAAGCATTTCTATTTCTTTTTCAGAAATTCCTGCTTCTCTGTACTCTTCAGCCTTTTCGTCTACTGCAACAGGCTTGTTTGCCTTAATCTGTTCAAGCCATTCGTCGTCAATGATAATTGGCATAAGGTTAGCATCAGGGAAATAACGGTAGTCTGCTTCTGTTTCCTTATTTCTCATAGCCATTGTTTTGCCTGTAGCATCATCAAAACGTCTTGTTTCCTGAACAAGCTCTTCAAGGTCAAACTCAAGAGCATCAATATGACGCTGTGACTCATAACGGATAGCCTTTTCAATCGCTTCAAAGGAGCTCATATTTTTAATCTCGGTACGGACACCGAACTCCGTGCTACCCTCAGGACGAACAGAAATGTTAACGTCGCAACGCATTGCGCCCTCTTCACATTCAGATATGCCACCCGAACGGAACATAGATTTCAATTTACCGAGATATGCAAGAACTTCCTCTGCACTACGGAAGTCAGGCTGCGTAACAATTTCAATAAGAGGAACGCTGGTACGGTTAAAGTCAACGAAAGATGAGTTACCACTGTGAACAAGCTTACCTGCATCCTCTTCCATATGAATCTGTTTAATGCGGATATCTCTTGCGCCCTCGCTTGTTTTTACAGTAACGCAACCATCTGTACAAATAGGATGGTTAAGCTGTGTAATCTGGTACGCGCAAGGAAGGTCAGGATAATAGTAGTTTTTCTTATCAAAAGTTGTGTAGCGACTGATATTACAATTAAGCATAATACCTGCTGTAACTGCAAGCTCAACTACACGCTTATTCATAACAGGAAGCATACCCGGCATACCACTACAAGCAGGACAAACACAATCGTTTGGCTCGTTAGCTGCAGAGTGACCTCCACAAGAACAGAATATTTTTGACTCTGTGCTTAACTCCACATGAGTTTCAAGGCCGATGACGATTTCATATTTCATATTCATTCACCTTTCCTTTCAACGCTATGTGCAAGACTTAAAAGTGTACTTTCTGAAAACGCCTTACCTAAAAGCTGAACACCACCACTTACAAGTGCAGGTACACCAATAAGGTTTGCTGTTGCTGTAAATATGCTTTCATCAAAAACCTTTTTGAAAGCATCATAAATATCATATGAGTCATATTCTGTTGCACTGCAAACAGGAGTAAGAATTGCATCGTAACCTTCGAGAAGCTTTTCTACACTTTCTTTTACTACACGACGTACCTTGAGCGATTTGTCGTAGCAATCTTTATAACGATTTTTAGATAAAACGTCAGAACCATAAAGGATTACTGCCTTTGTAAGGAAGTTGAAGCCCTCTGTTCTTGAGTTTACGTATAACTCATCAATGTTTCTGTACTGCTCTGCTCTGTGACCATACTTTACACCGTCGTAACGGGAAACGTTGTTACAGGTTTCAGCACACATAAGAATCTGCCATGCAGTGTTTGCAGTTCCGAAAAAGTCTGCTGAAATTTCTTCAACTGTTACACCGTTAGCTTTAAGTGACTCTGCATATGCATCAACCTTTTTCTGTGTTTCTTCATCTGCCAACTGAAGTAATTGCTTTACAATACAAACCTTTTTACCTGAAACTGCTTCATCAACAGAATATTCATAGCTTTCGTTTGGTAAGCTTGTGCCATCCTTACTGTCATGACCGGCAATGACACTCATAATTTCTTTAATGGCTTCTGCATTCTGTGCATATACGCCTACCTGCTCACCTGAAGCAGCACAAGAAATCACACCATAACGGGAAACTGTACCATAAGTTGGTTTAAGGAAATCAACACTTGCAATAGCTGCAGAACGTCTTGTTGAACCATTCATATCTACACCTAGAGCTGCTTTAACCTGACCCTGCGCAACAAGTGATGCTGCTGCGCCTTCAAGTTTACCCTCTTGTGAATCATAGTATGAAAATTCACCAACAAGGTCTAAACCGAACTCGCCCACGTGAGCTTTACCTGCAACAGAATAGCCTTTAGATTCAAGGCGTGTTACTGCTTCGGCACTGAATAAAGGCTTGAAGCCCTCTAATATACGGGAACCTGCTGCTGACTGAACGTCTTTTACAAGGATTGTATCGTCAACCGCAATGTTTCCTTTATCGCACATCTGTGCTGAATAATACTTCATACTATACACCTCACTTCACAAGTCTTGGCACTTGCCAGCTGTCATCACTACGTTCAGGAGCACCTTCAAGAAGACTATCTCTTGTAAATGGCTGATTACGTACATCATCACGTAAAACGTTAGTCATAGGCATAACGTGTACCATTTCTTCAACACCCTCTGTGTCGCAAGACTGAAGAGCTTTTTCGCTATCAGCCATCATTGAGAAAATGCCCTGTACAACTGATTCTTCTTCATCTGTAAGAGAAATCTGGTTAAGCTGCTGTGCATTTGAGAAGGTTGAACGCTTACCCTGTGACTGTTTTCCTGCAGAAGCACCTGTAGCTGCTGAACGCTGTGCTAAAGCACTACCACTACCTAAAAGGTGAACGTCTTCAAGCTGCTGGTTTGTAACCTCGCCGGGAGCACCAAGAAGTAAATCCTGTGCATTACCGTTAAGTGGAAATGCAATAACGTCAAGAATTTTTTCTTCATCTGTTAAAAGCATTACCATTCTGTCAATACCCGGTGCCATACCCGCATGTGGTGGAGCACCGTACTGGAATGCTGTATACAATGCATTGAAACGTTTTTTAAGCTCTGCTTCATCGTAACCTGCGATTTCGAAAGCCTTTTTCATTATTTCAATATCATGGTTACGAACAGCACCTGAAGCCAACTCAATGCCGTTACAAACGAGGTCGTACTGGTAAGCAAGAACCTCTGTTGGATCCTTTGTCTGTAAAGCTTCCATACCACCCTGTGGCATCGAGAATGGGTTATGAGTAAATATTGTTTCGCCTGTTTCCTCATCGTTTTCGTACATTGGGAAATCTACAACGAAGCAGAATTCAAATGCATCGTCACGAATAAGGTCAAGCTGCTCTTTTCTTGCAAGCCAGGTACGGATCATACCAGCCTTTTTCTCTGTAACATTCTTTTTGTCGTCACAAATAAAGAAAAGTGTTTCGCCCTCTTTAACACCTGTAAGTGTTGTAATTTCTTCCTTCTGTGCATCTGTAAGGAACTTAGCAATAGGGCCTAAGAACACACCATCTTTGAGTGTAATATAACCTAATCCACCGAGACCAACTTCTGCAGAAGTAGCGTATTTAAGGGAATCCTCAAAGAACTTGTTTGATTTACCTGCACAGTTTGCAACAATACCTCTTACTGGTCTGCCCTTGAACGCAGGGAAGTTAACACCTGCAAAGAAGTCTGTCAAATCACAGATAACAAGTGGGTTTCTGAGGTCAGGCTTATCTGAACCGTAAGTCATCATAGCATCTGCATATGTGATTCTACGGAAGGGTTTTTCTGTTACCTTTTTATCCGAAAATGTTTTGAAAGTATCGTAAATTACATCTTCACAAACGTCAAGAACCTCTTCCTGGGTTGCAAAAGCCATTTCAAAGTCAAGCTGATAGAACTCACCTGGTGAACGGTCTGCACGAGCATCCTCATCACGGAAGCAAGGTGCAACCTGGAAATATCTGTCAAAGCCTGACACCATAAGAAGCTGTTTAAACTGCTGTGGTGCCTGTGGCAGTGCATAGAATTTACCCGGATGCTTACGGCTTGGTACAAGGAAGTCACGAGCACCCTCAGGTGATGATGCAGTAAGAATAGGTGTCTGCATATCGAGGAAGCCCTTATCTTCCATTTTATTTCTTAAATGGCGAATAATTCTTGAACGGATAACAAGGTTCTCATGATTTTTAGGGTTACGAAGGTCAAGGTAACGATATTTAAGACGAAGCTCATCCTTGCTCTGTCTTGATGCCCTAACCTCGAAAGGTAACATATTCTGGCTTTTACCGAGCACCTGAAGACTGTCTGCAAGAAGTTCAACGTAACCTGTTGCGATTTTTGTATTAACTGTGTCAGGGTCACGTTTTTCAACAACGCCACTTACTGAAATAACTGTTTCTCTGTTAACGTCCTTTAAAAGCTCTTCATTGTGAATAACAACCTGTGTTACGCCTGTGTAGTCACGAAGGTCCACAAAGATAACGCCACCATGGTCACGCACAACGTCAACCCAGCCTGCAAGCTGAACGGTCTGACCTATATGCTTGTCACAGATGTCGTTACAATATAACGTTCTGTACATATTAAACGCCTCCTAGTTCAATATACATATGTTAAAAATTACCTAACTAAAAAAATATGTCCCGGGAATATAAAAATATTCCCGGGACGAGTAAACTGAAAATACCCGCGGTGCCACCCGCATTGATGTCAAAAGACATCCTCTTTTAATATAAAATTATAATATTCAACGAAGTGTTCCCAAGCTTACTACTCATCTCAAACGCGCTTTCAGTCGGTGACGCATTCTCCCTGACAGACTTTCCAAAAAAGCCGAGTCTTCGCAAGTGAGGTGTTCTTCCATTCTCACGCTACCAATTATACCAAAAAAACTTTATTTGTCAACACTTTTATTATATTACTAATCAGCAAATATTGTGATCAATAAGGCAACTTTTATTCACTTTTGACAAACGGAAATTTGTCAGATTCTTTCAGATCAAGAACTGAAACGATATCTTCGAAATTTTCTTTAGCATCTTTAAATGCATCCACCTTATGAGAATCACTGCCAAGGTAGAATTTACACCCACAATCCTTTGCTATGTAATATGGATGCAATAAAATATCCTTTTCCTCTTGTGTCATTGAAAGCGTTTTCATATTAAGCTCAATTCCAACGCCTTTTTTCGCACAATCGTCAAACACTTTATAAAGGTCTTTTTCAGAAAGCAGTTTTATTACTTCTGCAGTTCTTTTTTTAAAAATGTGACCACAAGTAAGATGTGCTATACCTATTTTATGCCACGGCAAATCCTTCTCTAAAAGCTCCTGCAATCTTACAAGCCATATTTCTGCTGCCTCCTGTGGAGTTTCTATAGGCGTCCTTACTGTGTTACCTGCAAGGTGCATATGTGTAGTGGGAATAGTAACGAAATCGAATTTTTTCAAATTTTCATCACTTACACCTAAAACGAAGTTGTAGTCCATATCTGCCTCAGCACCGAAAAGAAAATCCACCCCATCAGCCTGCGGTAATGGCAAAACGGAAGAAACACATGAAAACCTCTGTCCTTCGTGCCATTCAGCTTCACTTTGCACGTTTTCGTCCCACAAATGATTTGTAAGGCATATTTTTTTATAATTATTTTTCACTGCATATCGGAGTATTGCCTCAGGGGTCTGATTTACATCATGACAACAAGGCGATACTGTTGAATGAATATGAAAATCGTGGTCTACAGAAAATCTCATAAAATCACCCTTAAAGAAAATATCACGCAAATTAAATTTACAGCAAACGAAAAATGTGATATCATTTAATCATATAATATCACATCAAGGAACGGATTGAAATGGATTTCAAAAAAATAGGCAGACAAGTACATTTTATTGCAGCTACAAAAAGCAGTTCAAGAATTGGTGAAGGATCTTTTGTGCGTCTTAACAATGGTACTATTCTCTTTGGCTTCACAGAATTCATAAGTAACGGCAGAGAGGACGAGGACGTTGCACAAATTTCTGCCATATTCTCCACTGACGAGGGTGAAACCTGGTCACAACCACACACTCTTTTTGAAAAGCCAGAAAACGCACTCAATATTATGAGTCTGTCTTTTTTGAAAATGGCAGACGGCGACATTGGTGCATTCTACATAATAAAGCACGTTGACGGTACAGACGAAATTGTGTTAACGCGCTCTGCAGACAATGGCAAAACCTGGAGCGTACCAATAAGCTGTACACAAAACGTTTTAGATGACGACTACTACGTTATCAATAATGACAGAGCCGTTATGATACGCAACGGCAGAATAATTCTTCCTATTGCACGTCACTCCATACATATGCAAAGCGATGACTTTTCTGCAGGTGAGCTTTGCTTTGTTTATTCTGATGATGACGGAAAAACGTGGAAAAAAGCTCCTGACACGATTAAATGTCCTTTCCCGAATGATAAAAACGGTTTACAGGAGCCGGGAATTTTTGAAATGGACGATGGCATCCTTTGGTGTTACATAAGAACAGGATTAGGCTTTCAATATCAAAGCTATTCAACCGACCTTGGTATGACTTGGTCTGCACCTGAGCCTAATATATTTTTCTCGTCCTCTTGCTCACCGATGCTTATTAAAAAATGTGGTGATTTAACAATCGCCATATTCAATCCCATACCTGAGCATATACTAAGAGATGATGAAAAAGAATTCTGGGGCAGAACACCATACGTTCTGGCAGTAAGCAAAGACAATGGTAAGACTTTTTTGCAAAACGATTTATATTTTCTTGAAGATGATTTAAGTAACGGCTACTGCTATCCTGCAGTTTTAGATTGCTACAATTGTTTTTTAGTAGCCTACTACCACAGCAACAACACCGATTGCTGCCTTAACAGCACCAAAATCATGAAGATAGATTACAATGAGATATCATAACCATACACTATTTCTAAACACTTGAATTTTTGGGTATAATATGATATACTGACCGAAAGTAAATTTTTGGAAACGGAGCGATAAAAAATGGCAATTATCAGAATGATTCTTGTATTTTTGCTTTCATTCTCACAGTTCCTTGGACCTATTAATGGTTTTATTGAGGCTGGTGGAGAAGAAGCATATTTCACCAAATGGTCTAAAGACGACAAATTCACAGAGACAGCTTACACCGTATTAGAGAAATCCCCTGAAAAAGATTTCGTTATTCTCAACATCGCAGACGTTCAGCTTGGCGATGATGAGGTTTTTGCTGATATGGGTACACGCAGCAACAATATGATTGCTAGCCTTATCGACCAGACAAAGCCTGACCTTATCACACTTACAGGTGACAACGCATGGGGTACAGTTGCTTATATGGAATTAATTAAATACATTGATTCTTTCAATATTCCTTGGGCACCTGTTATGGGTAACCACGACGGACAAGGTTGTGTAAGTGAGTTCTGGTGTGCAGAACAGTTTGCACAAGCAAAAAACTGCTTGTTCGAGTTTGGTCCTGAAGATATGGGTTATGGTAACTACATCCTTAACATCACAGAAAATGGTAAAATTATCCACACACTCTTTATGATGGATACTCACAACACCAGAAACTACAAGTTAGAGGATGGCACTGTTCTTGAAGACGAATACGACCACCTCTGGCCAGCTCAGATGAAATGGTACAGATGGGCTGTAAACGGCATTGCTGATATGGAAGGAAAAACTGTTGAAAGTACTGTATTTATGCACATTCCTGTTATTCAGTACAGATATGCATGGACTGAAGCTTGGAATGAAAAGAAACAGGCATACAAGCCTGAATATGCTGAAACCTCTTTCGGTAAAAACAGTGAGTGGGTATGTAGCGCTCCTGTAGACAACGGTTTCTTTGATCTTTGCAAAGAGTTAGGTAGCACAAAAAATATGATTGTTGGTCACGACCACGTTAACTCTTCTTCAATCGTTTACGATGGCATCAGACTGACTTACGGCTTAAAGCTTGGTGAAGGCTGCTACTTCGAAGATGGTATGACAGGTGGTACAACTCTTTCAGTTAACTCTGAGGGTCACGTTACAACACAGCACCACTACGTTGCACTCGGCTAATTAATGCTATATAAAAACCTCGACTATGAAAATAGTCGAGGTTTTTTTATTCAACCATATTTTTTATAGCTTCTGGAATATATAAATCCTCAAAGCCGTAAAATTCTTTAGCATTCAAACCAAGGAATAAGCTTTTGTCTTTTTCTGATATTTCATTGGTTTTAGTAATGAAGTCATAACTCATTTTGTATGTAATGGCAGTCATTGTACGAGGATAGTCACTTCCCCACATAAGCTTATTGAAGCCTACAAGGTCTGCTGCCTCTTTAATTGCCTTCACCCCTGACGGATACGGATAAAATTCTTCGTTGAAAAGCCATGTAATGCCACCACTTTCAATGAACACGTTCTTGTTTCGCGCAAGCTTGATTTGCTCCTGCCAATTTTCTCTTGTAACCATACCAAAGTGACCTATGGCAATTTTCAAGTCAGGGAAGGTTCCGATGATTTCCTGCATCTGCCCTACCTGCTCGTTTCCATCTGCAAGGTCAATTGAAATAAACTTACCATTCTTGGCAGCATATTCGAAAGGCAACGTATGGTTGAGAAGATTTCTATCCTTAAGTCTTGAAGCACAGATTTTTATGCCGTCAAAAGCACTCAAATCACCTAAGGACTTCTCTTGGTAAAGGGCGCATATTTTCAAGCGTGTCGGAAAAATCCTTTTACACTCTGCAAGATATTCGTCCTGATTACCATCAATATACTCCTGTGTTATTACACCTGCACTTACACGTGCATAGTCCATATTTGCAACAAAGCGTTCTGCAGAGTTTGCGCCATCTGTCATGTAAGCAGGCATCATCTGACGTACTTCACCACCGAAGTTACTTCTGCCACCACCTAAATCATAGACAGGCTTTCCGTCTACAATGCCTTGTTGTTTAGCCCACAAATGAGCGTGTGCATCAATAATCATAACGTTACTCCATTTTTAAATATTGCAATTTCTCTGCAACCATTTATTTCATTCTTAGTTTCCTTACCGTTAGCAACTTCAATAACCAACCTCAAAAGCTCATCTGCCTTGGCTTGCACGTCAGGACCGAACGCATCAAAGTCTATCCAATGTGGCTTTTTTTCTGCCAACACAGTGTTAGAGGCTATTTTCAGAGTAGGCACTGCACCACCCAATGGTGTGCCTCTACCTGTTGTAAAAAGCACCATATGACATCCACAGGCAGTAAGATTTGTAACTGAAACAATATCGTTACCGGGACCATTCAGCAAATGAAGTCCACTTTTTTCTATAGTGTCTCCGTAGTCCAAAACGTCTACAACAGGTGCTTTACCACCCTTTTGAACACAACCCAAGGATTTTTCCTCGAGAGTTGTTATGCCACCTTCTTTATTACCTGGTGACGGGTTTTCATAAATAGGCTGATTGTAGCTTTTAAAATACTGCTTGAAATTGTTTATAAGATTAACTGCTTTCTTGAAAACATCTTCATTTATGCATCTTTTGAAAAGAATCTCTTCTGCCCCAAACATTTCAGGAACCTCTGTAAGCACTGCAGATGCACCTGCTGAGCAAAGCATATCCGTAACCTTGCCTACAACTGCATTTGCAGTTATACCCGAAAAGCCGTCAGAGCCACCACATTTAAGACCGATTTTCAACTTTGACAAGGGCAGGTTAGTTTTTTTATCGGCAAGAGCAATGGCCTTCAACTCTTCTACTATCCTTACACCCTCTGCCATTTCATCAGAAACGTCCTGCACCGGAAGGAATCTTATTCTTTCACCGTCAACATTACCAAGAACCTTTTTCATTTCATCAATATTGTTATTCTCGCACCCAAGTCCTAAAACAAGTACACCACCTGCATTAGGATGCTTTATGAGTCCACGTAAAATCAACTGTGTTGTTTTTATATCACCACCAAGCTGACTGCAACCATATGGATGACTGTAGTACAATGCACCTGTTTTTTCAGCAATGGCTTTTGCAGTGCTGTTTACACACCCTACAGTTGGTATAATCCATACATCATTTCTTATCCCCACACCACCATTTTTGCGGAGGTACGCCTGAATTTCGTACTCAGACACACAAGGCAATTGGTAGGTTTGTGGATCATACTCATAAGAAAGAATATCGTGAAGCTTTGTTTTCATATTCTGGGTATGAACTCTTTCACCAGCTTTTATATTACAGGTTGCTTCACCTATAGGATATCCATATTTAACAACGTCCTCACCTTTGCGGATATTCCTGAGTGCAACCTTGTGTCCTGTAGACATATCAACACAGACGTTATCGAGTTCATTTATTGTGAAATAATCCATTCCATTACACTCCTTGCACCAGAGTTTTCTATCTTTTCATAATATCTGGTAACGTCACTGAGCAAAGCTGATATATTAACACCCCAAAGTGATTCGTCACTTAAAATTTCTGCCAATGTTGCGTTTTTCATTGCTTCCATAACTTCTGCAGAATCGTCAGGTGTGTCGTTTTTGTAGAAATAAATAAGGTACGCTAATGAAAGCGTAAGACCTACAGGCAACACACCAAATTTATTTTTATATTCTAACAACGTAGGAAGAACTCTTACGGAAAATTTACTGACAGAATTCAATGCAATTGAACGCAGCCTATGCTTTATATATGGGTTTGCAAAGCGTTCAAAAACTGCTTTTGCAAAGGCTGTGCTTTCTTCATTTTCACCAATAGTTTTAAGAATTTCCTCATAAACACATTTGTGAAGATATGCGTTAATTGTAGCATCACCGATACATTCGCCAACCGTTTCAACACCACAAAGTATTGCACCTGTTACCATAGACGTATGTGCACCATTGAGAATTCTTACCTTTATTTTTTTGTACGGGGTTACGTCCTGTGTCCACACAACGTTATACCCTGCTTTTCTGAGAGGCAATTCATTTTCGAAATCACCTTCAATTACCCACAAATGGAACAATTCGCCTGCATCAAGATATTTATCTTGTGAGTGAAGTGTTGCTGTTTCGTCGTCAGGGTAGCCTGTTACAATTCTGTCAACAAGAGTGTTTGCAAAAGCGCTTTCCATTTCCAACCACTGAAGAAAGCCATCTTCTAAATTCCAAAGCTGAGCATACTTTGTTATGCAAGCTTTAAGCTCGTCACCATTTTTGTCAATAAGCTCACAAGGAAGAAAAACAAAGCCTTTCATACCATTGCAATACCTTCTGTACAAAAGCTGTGTCAGCTTGCCGGGGAAGGATTTGCAAGGCTTATCCTCAAAACTACAAGTGTCATCAAAGACTATACCTGCTTCCGTTGTATTTGAAACTATAAAACGGAAATCCGGGTTGTCTGCAAGCGCAATATAATCCTCATAATTTTTGTAAGGGTCAACACACCTTGATATGGACTCAATATAGTAATGCTCGTCTTTAATTTCACCATTATCTATACCACGAAGATATAAGTTATATTTACAATCCTGTGCATTAAGTAAAGCTACCTTACCACCTGCTCGTGGCTGTACAACAACAGCCTTACCATCATAAAGACCTTTTTTATTAAGACCATCAAGAAACCAATCGAAAAAGCCTCTTAAGAAATTACCCTCACCGAATTGTATAACAGTTTCTTTCATATCAATCACCAATGTTTATAAGAAGTTTTGCCAACGTACCGTCATTGTTTGCAAGTGCCTTGAATGCATCAAGAGCGTTATCCATAGAATAAACACCACTCACCATTTTCATAACGTCAGCTTCTTTATTTGCTACTGCTTTGATGTTGTTGATAAAATCTTTATTTAAAGCGTTTCTGCTGCCGAAAATATTAAGCTCTTTTTTAAGAATAACAGAGTGAATAAAGCTCGTTTCTCTTTTTCCGTTACCAATAAGAATAACGTTAGCAGCAAATGCAGCACTATCAATACAGCCTAAAAACGTTTCAGGTGCACCACAAGCCTCTATGCACACGTCAAAGCCTCTTCCATCTGTAAACTCTGCCGTAAATTCTTCAAGTGATTTGTTTTTTGTATTAACAACACCATCTGCACCATAAGACAAAGCAATATCTAATCTGCTGTCAAGAATATCTGCAACTGCTATTTTTTTGCATTTATTTTTTGCAGCAAGTAAAGCAAATAGTCCAATAGGACCTGCACCTACTACAAGCACAGTATCTGTTTCTTTTATTTGCGCCCTTGAAACTGCGTGCTGTGAAATTGAAAAGGGTTCAATTAACGCAAGCTGCTGAGCAGAAAGACCCTTGCCGGGGAAAATTCTTTCAACAGGCATTGAAACATACTCACAAAATGCTCCATCACGTTGTACGCCCATTGTCTGGTTGTCTGTGCAACAGTTCACAAAGCCTCTTTCACAAGAATAACAGCTACCACAGTTAAAATATGGGTTACAGGTAACAATATCACCTTTTTTCAAGCCTTTGTTATTTTCAGGAATCTCCACAATTTCTGCAGAAAATTCGTGACCAGGTATTCTTGGATAGGTTGTAAAAGGTTGGTTACCTGTAAAGGAGGCAACGTCTGCACCACATATACCTACATATTTCACTTTAAGGAGTGCCTCGCCCTGTTTAACCTCAGGCATTGGTACTTCTCTTATTTCAATTTTATTTGGCTCTGATATAACAATTGCTTTCATAATCATTTATCCTCGTCTATGTATTTTTTGTTCCAGATAACGCCTGTTTTAAGTGGTGCGCCCTTGCAGAAGATTTTGTTTTCGTAGAAGAACAATGGGTCTTTTATAAACTCCTCTTTTTCCACAAGCTCAACAACACGGTCGTATTGACTGTCCACAAGAATATCGATCGCCTTTTCCATATGCTCTTGCCTGAAATTGATTGATGCAAAAATCACATGGTTTTCAAAACCGAATGGCATTGTATCATACTGCACCTTGGGACCTAATGAAAAGCTGTTGTAAATACCGTTACAGCCTAACACCTTATGCTCGAAAGCAACCTTATGTTCAACGTTTGTACCACTTGTACCAACAAACATTGTTGCTCTGCCACCAAGCATCTCTATAATCTTCTGAGCAGTTTCTTTCTCGGAAAGCCCTGAATTACAAAGATACTTTGCACCTGTTACTTCCTTTGAAAACTGAACCTTATTACTGCTTTCCTCACTTCTTGCAACAAGAAGAATTTCAGCATCGGGATAATTTCTTTTTATCTGGTCAGCAATAAAAAGTCCTGTCATACCCAAACCAAAAACAACTGTTTTTGAGAATATATTTTTCTTTGCCAATGCTCGAGCCTCTGCCTCGGTGCATTTGTTTTTTGCTATTTCTACCCTGAAGTTTTGTGCCTCGCCCATATCTTCCATTCTTTCAAGCTGGAAAACTGCACAGGCATATGGGTCTGCAAAGGAAAGGCGTTTTGCAACGGATAACGGAAGCTTTTCTAATCCATTGTACTGCTCAGGTAGCTTCAAAAGCATATGTGGATTAAAATAGTTTTTGTCACAAAAGAGTCCGTCTGCACCATCGCAACCATACTCAAAATACGTTTCGTCCTCCGTATATCTTGTAGGATCGTAGCTATCACCACCACGAATAAGCACAATGGCAAATCTATTTTCAGATGGTACCCACACAACACCCTCGTGACCGTTTATAAGTCGTGTTTCGCCTTTGGGGAATTTAGCATTCAGCTTGCCTTCTCTACCCATTTTCATTAACTCGAAATCAGTACCACAAAAGCCCTGAAAAACAGGGAAGGCCTCTACGCCCTCAAGAAGTGGTTCACCCCTCAACCTTTGACGAGGTGGGTTTATGAGATTTATTTGTGCATATTTAATTGGTTCTTTTGTATCATTCTGAAAAAAAGTTCCGTATGTTTTCATATGTATACCTCTTTTATTTCAAAATTTTTTTCATTATATCATTTCATAACCACGTGGGCAATAATAATTAAAAATTATTTTGCAATTGAATTGCTATATGATATAATGTGCTTAACTTATTTATCGGAGGTCAATATGAATATACTTGTGCTTAATGGTAGTCCTAAGGGTGAAAACAGTGTAACTCTGCAGACGATAGAATTTTTAAAGCTGCTTTATTCAGAAAACAATTTTAATATTCTTCACGTAGGGCAAAGAATAAAGGCTTATGAAAGAGATTTCAGTTCTGCAAAGCAAGCTCTTGAAGAAGCTGATTTAATTATATTTGCATACCCTGTTTACACGTTTATTGCACCATATCAGCTTCATAGATTTATTGAATTAATAAAAGAAAACAACGTGAATTTAAAAGATAAATTCTGCACACAGATATCTACATCAAAGCACTTTTACGACGTAACCGCACATCGTTATATTCAGGATAACTGTTGCGACCTACAGCTTAAGTATATTAAAGGCCTTTCTGCCGATATGGAGGATTTATTAAAACCTGCAGGACAGAAGCAAGCAACCGACTTTTTTGACTACGTGCTTTTCTCTGTGGAAAACGATCTATATGAAAAGTCCTCTGTGTCAACGCCGGCTTCACATGGATTTCTTGCAACCATACCACAGAAAACAAGTGCAGAAAAAGATGGTGACATTGTAATCCTTACAACTGCACACCCTGACGATACCCAACTTATAAATATGATAAGCCGTTTCCAAACAGTATGCAGACGTAAAACACGTGTTATTAACGTGCATGAGTACCCATTCAAGGGTGGTTGCCTTGGTTGTCTTAACTGTGCAACCTCAGGTAAATGTGTATATAAAGATGGCTTTGACGAGTATTTAAGAAACACTATTCAGACTGCAGAGGCTACCATTTACGCATTCACAATCAAAGACCATTCTATGGGTGCAAGCTTCAAGCTATACGACGACCGACTTTTCTGTAACGGACACAGAACTGTAACTATGGGTATGCCTGTAGGTTACCTTGTAAGTGGCAGCTACAGTACGGAAACAAATCTTCAGATGATTATTGAAGGCAGAGCACAGGTAGGTTCCAACTTCCTCGCAGGTGTGGCAACAGATGAGTTTAACCCTGACAAGGAAATAGACGAGCTTTCACAAAAGCTTGAGTACGCTATAAAAAACAAATACGTACCACCACAGAACTTTTACGGAATTGGTGGAATGAAAATATTCAGAGATTTAATCTGGCTTATGCGTGGGATAATGAAAGCCGACCACAAGTTCTACAAAGAACATAAGCAATACGATTTTCCACAGCAAAAACGGGGTACTATGATTGCAATGCACCTTGTTGGCGCACTTATGTCAAACGAAAAGCTGAAAGCCAAGTCAGGAAATATGATGAACGAAGGTATGCTTATGCCTTACAAAAAAGTTCTTGAAAAAGAGAAAAACAATGAAAATAATTGAACAATTCATTAAAGGTAAAAAAGAAAATCAGGATTTGTGCGAAGACAGGCTTCTTGTTACAAACAACTTTATTGCCGTAATTGACGGAGTTACAGCTAAAAGCTCCAACACTATTAACGGTAAAACAGGTGGCAAGCTAGGTGCTGACGTACTTTTCGACACTATTCAAAAGCTCCCTGAAGACGTAACAGTATATGATGCAGTAAAACATCTTACAGATGCTATAGCAACGCTTTACTCCCCTTGTGAAGAAAAGGGTTGGATTGCTGCCTGTGCAATAATCTACAGTGCGCATCATAAAGAAATATGGAATATCGGTGACTGTCAATGCATTATTAACGACTCTCTTTTTAGTCACGAAAAAGAAATAGACAGGCTGTTATCAAAGAAAAGGGCGGATGTTATTAACGAGGCGTTAAAAAACGGAATGACTGAAGAAGAGCTTTTCGCAATGGACGTAGGCAGAGAAGCAATTCTTTCTCAATTAAAGGAACAGCACAAGCTTGCAAACGGTGATGGTGAATATGCCTACCCTGTTTTTTATGGTACTGAAATTCCCCCAAAAATGATTGAAACCTACAAGGTAGAAACAGGAGATACTATAATACTTGCAAGTGACGGTTACCCATTTTTATGCAACACTTTAGAAGAAAGCGAATTATTACTTCAAAAAGAGTTAAAGGAAAACCCCTTGTGTTACAAGGGCTACAAGTCCACAAAAGGCCTTCAAAAAGGCAACGTTTCCTTTGATGACAGAGCATACATAAAATTTATAGTATAAAAAATTGGTTGAGATTTTTCTCAACCAATTTTCTTATTTTCCCGTATTAACCATTTTTAATTTTGAGCCTTTCTGACCCCAACTGTTTGCCCAGCTTTCACAATAAAGCCAATAATATGAAACGTTATTTTTCTCTCTGTACTTTGCAAAACAGTTGCACCACACCATAGAAGGTATTGCAATAACAACATAATACAAAGGGCCTAAAAGAAGGCACTGCCATGTGTGGCCATACTCGTGAATGCGAGTATTGTAGCTCCATGGATTGGGCTCCTCACCTCTGTCCTTCATAAATATAAACAGTCCCATAGAAAGACCACCTGCATTCCATGGCATATACACAATGTTTGCATAGCCGAATTTCTGGTGACGATATTTTAAAACCTTAGTGCATACAAGGTATGCTATTCCACCAACAACGTTTACAGGAAGTCCCCAAGTCCATTGTATGAGATAAAACAGAAAATCTTTAAATGCGTTTCCCTTTGATTTTGGCTGAGTTACACTTATGTCTACGTTTTTAATATCTTCCATAATCTCACTCCGTTTCTGCAATCTGTTTTCTATTTTCAGCTTCTTTTTGGAGAAGAATCAAATAATTACCATACTCATCCTTTTCGAGCGCGTGTGCCTGTGCACCGTTGTCACTCTTACCAAGCCACGTATTACTAAGCTTGTAGCCTGAAAGCAGTTCGCATCTTTCTCTTTCGTAATCTGTAAGTGTTACACTTCCGTATTTGTGCTTTGTAGCAATTGCTGCGCGAATCATTGTGTGGTCGTCCTTTGTCATTTTGAAGCGCTTAAGCATAAACCACGCAATTAGCGCACTAATCATAGGCAGAACAGAAACACAAATACGAATACCAACAAGAGCCGTTTCGGTCTGTTCAATATAAATACCCTTATTACCTGTTACAAGACCGAAGGAATCAAGTATTGTACCAACAGCAAAGGTCATTATACCACCCACAATTTGCTTAACCATTGTGTTAAAGGTGCTTATAACGCCTTCGCGACGACGACCTGTAATTAATTCGTCTACATCTGTAAGGTCAGGAAGCACGTTGTTACCTACAAAACCCAAGCCACTCATACCAAATGGGTAAAGTACTGCGCCGCCTAAAATCATAAGCACAAGTGGAAGTATACCTGCCCCACCCTGAGCATTACCTTTTTTAACAAACAGAAGTATGCCAAGACCAATAACCATTAAAGGCGTTACCACAGCACCACATTTACTTTTGCCTTTTTTCATTGTCAGAGCATAGTTCAATGGGAATGCCAGTGATTCGAAGACACCTGCAAAGGTGTTGTATATTGGGTAATATTTATAAAGATTCGCAAGGTACGTTATAAAATAAATGCTTGTTGTGGAATAAAAGCTTCTCGCCATCTGCCAGAAAAAGGACATTACAAAATAGTCGCGGAAAGACTTATTTCTGAAAACCTGGATATATTCGTTTATGGCAAATTTAAGGTCAAGCTTCGGATTAACATCGTTAAGTGAGCTTGGTTCTTTAACACTTTTGAAGGTTGCAAAAACTGCACAACCATAAACTACGGAAAGAACAACACCCGTAACAAAAAACGGCATTTTTGAGTTTTGTGAAAGCTCACCTGATGACCCAAAGGCTGAAAGGCATATAAGAAGAATTATGTATGACGGCACCATACCGACGGAATTGAAAATGTAGCTTACAGACGTGTACTGTGTGCGCTTATTATATTCCGGTGCAAGTGTAGGAAGCATTGCAACGTGTGGCACGTCTACCATTGTGTATGCTGTTTTATAAAGGATATATGCAAAAGCATAGTAGCATACGCATATTGTTGGATTTTTAGTTGCATCAAGACCGAAAGAATTCCACAACATTGTGTAGGAAACCATAATAAGCGGTATACTCCACAAAAGGTACCTTCTGTGTCTGCCGTATTTTGACCTTGTACGGTCGGTTATAATACCCATAATAGGATCGTTTATACCATCCCATACAGTTGCAATCATAACAATAAATGTTGCGTACTTCAAATTCATACCAACAACGTCTGTAAGGTATGCTGTAAAGTACATACTTATAATGTAGCCACCGCCACCCATAAAAATATTGGCAAAGCAATATTGAATCATTGGCCAGACAGTCTCGGTAAACTTACCTTCAACGCCTATTGCTTTTTTAAATCTCTCACCCAAATCAATCACTCATTTATCTGTATTTTTTTATATAGTTCTTATAGAATGCAACTGCGTTACCTACTGCCTTAAGTGAAATATTTTCATTTTCACTATGTACACTTGCAAACTGTTGTGCATCCATTTCTATTGGTGCAAAGCGTATTACGCAAGGGCAGATTTCGCTCAGGTGCCTTGCATCTGTACCTGCAGGAAGCACGTAAGCTGCACTTGCCACGTGAGGAAATATTTCTGCAATACATTTTTTAGTGTAGTTAAAGGCCTCTTTACTCATATCTGCAGGCTTATGATATTCATTATAATCACCATCTGTGACGGTTACGTTATACTTCTCTGCAATTTTTTTGATTTCTGCCAGGTCTTGTTCCTGGTCGTCATAATCCACACAACGCAAAGTGGCTTTCGCAACACATTCTCTGCTTTCGTACGTACCGTGCACCTCAAAGAAGGTACAGGAAGTACCTAACATTGCTCCTGCCTGTGCATTGACTTTTGGAACAACCTTTTTAAGTAACCAACCGAAACACCAAAGGTTTGAAAAAAGCATTCGCATAGGAAATGGTGTGTATGGACATAAATCTTCAAACATTGCTTTCACTTGAGGATAAAGCCTTTTAATAAAAATATTCTTTGAATTTATCTCATTTATAAATGCAGACATTCTTGCAACAGGTGTATTTACGTTACCCGAAAGCCCTGCGTGGGATGTTTCTTCGTTTGCTGTACAGATTATTCTGCGTCTGCCCTTCTCGTGAACCGCAAGCATGGCACATTTACATTTCATCCCTGCAAGTGGTGGGTCAATTATTGCACCACCTTCATCCAGAACAGTTTCAAACTCAATGTCATTTTCTTTAAAATATTGAAGTGCCAGCGGGATTCCGTCACCACCAATTTCCTCATTATGCGACGAACCAATATAAACATTGCACTCAGGCACAAACCCTTCACGAAGAAGCTCTTCAATTGCCTGAAACTCTGCAAAAAGAGAGGTTTTTGTATCTACCGTACCTCTTCCCCATATTGCGCCCTCGTGAATTTCTCCACAAAAGCCGTCGTACTTCCAGTCACCCGAAACATCCACAACGTCGTGGTGGCTCATAAGCATTATATTACGACTTTTATCTTTTCCCTCTATTTTGTATATCCAGCAATCGTCACCGAAAATCTGAAGCTGTGCTTTACTATGTAAAACGGGAAAAAGCTTTTCCATCACACTGCGAAGCTTCTCAAATTCTTTACTATCAAAACTGCCTTCGTGTGAAACTGTTTTGCAACGAATCATCTCACCTAAAGCGGTAGCATATGCAACCTGTTCATCTGCTGTGTAGTGGGATATTTCATCACCTAATTTCCGGGATTTAGCCTTGACTAAAACAGCTTTGATAACAAGAATAGCAATAAATATTAAAAATAATAATAAAACAAATTCCATAAAACTCACCTTGGGGTAATTATACCATTTCAACACACAAGTTACAAGTGTTTCACAAATTGACAAAGACAGGTGACTGATTTATAATAATTTTATAATTTTATCTTTTAAAAGGATGTCTGAATATAATGACAGAAAATGAAAAACTTCACTCAGGCAAGGTTTACTACCCAAGCTCTGAAGAGATTATGACAGAGCAGTTAGGTTACCTTGATAAACTCTACGATTTCAATATGACAAGACCATCTGAGCTACCTCTTCGTGAGAAAATGCTCAAAGAGATGTTTGCTGAAATCGGTGAAAATTGTTATATAGAGCCACCATTCCACGCAAACTGGGGTGGCCACCATGTTCATTTCGGCAACAATGTTTATGCAAATTTCGGTCTTACCATGGTTGACGACACCCACATTTACGTTGGTGACTGCACAATGTTTGGGCCTAATGTGGTAGTTGCTACAGCAGGGCATCCAATAAATCCGGAGCTTCGCGCTCAGGCTTACCAATTCAATATGCCTGTACATATCGGCAGAAATTGCTGGATTGGAGCAGGCGCACTTATAATGCCGGGTGTTACAATCGGTGATAACACGGTCATTGGTGCCGGTAGTGTAGTTACAAAAGACATTCCTGCAAACGTTGTGGCAGTAGGTAACCCTTGCAAGGTGTTGCGAGAAATAAGCGACCACGATAAAGAGTATTATTATAAAGATTTAAAGATTGATTATGGTGATTTATAAGAAAGAAGTCTGTTTCGGAAAGAAACAGACTTCTTTTTAAATTTCTTCAATATCATAAGGTGTTGTCTGGTAAACAAAGTAGTTAAGCCAGTTGGAATAAAGAAGATTTGCATGAGCTCTCCAGGTGTTACGGGGAGCCTTTGTTATGTCGTCATTTGGGAAATAGTTCTTCGGCATCTTAATACTGATGCCTGCATCTCTGTCACGAAGATATTCGTTCTTGAGTGTTTCTGTATCGTACTCGGAATGACCTGTAACGAAAATCTGCTTTCCGTTTTCGGAACTGACAATGTATATGCCTGCTTCTTCTGATGAGGCGAGAATTTTAAGCTCGGGCACCTTTTCAATATCCTCACGCTTAACTGTTGTGTAACGTGAGTGAGGCACCGTAAACTCATCACTGAAGCCACGAAGAAGAATGGATTGCTTATAGTCGGCTGTATGGGTATACACACCGGAAAGCTTTTCAGGAAGAGGATACTTCTTTATACCATAGTGGTAATAAAGGCCTGCCTGTGCACCCCAACAAATGTGGAAGGTGCTTGTAACATGGGTTTTAGACCATTCCATTATTTCGCAAAGCTCTCGCCAATAGGTTACGTCCTCGAATTCCATTTTTTCAACAGGCGCACCTGTAATAATAAGTCCGTCAAACTTTCTGTGTTTTACATCATCAAAGGTTTTGTAGAAAGCCAACAAATATTCTTTTGGTGTGTGCTTCGGCACGTGAGATTTTGTGTGAATCAGTTCAAACTCAACCTGTAAAGGAGAGTTTCCCAAAAGCCTTGAAAGCTGCGTTTCTGTTACCGTTTTGTTAGGCATAAGATTAAGAACAAGAATTTTCAAGGGACGAATATCCTGTGTTATTGCCCTTGTGTCTGTCATAACAAATATATTTTCTTCTTCAAGGGTTTTTACTGCAGGTAATTCATCAGGTAATTTAATCGGCATTTTCACACCACACTTTCTGAAATCAGGAATTAGGAGTTTCGGGGAAGCTCAGCTTCCCCGAATATTATAAGGCTTCGCGTAAAATGTGCCTTTTGCAATTTATTTAAGGTTTGAAATTCGAAGGCGTATGCGATACGCCGAAAATGAAAAGCAAGTCAGGCGCCATATATGGGAAATTAGTTGAGAGCCTGCTTTAAATCATCAATAAGATCCTCTGCACTTTCAAGTCCACATGAAAGACGAACAAGGTTATTTGTGATTCCACATGCAATAAGCTCTTCATCATTCATCTGACGGTGGGTTGCGCTTGCAGGGTGCAAGCAACAGCTACGAGCATCTGCAACGTGAGTTTCGATTGCAATAAGTTTAAGCTTTTTCATAAACTCTTCTGCCGCTTTCCTGCCACCCTTGACACCGAAGGAAACAACGCCACAGGTACCGTCAGGACAATATTTCTTTGCAACCTCGTGGTATTTGTCACCTGGAAGGTCTGCGTATGTTACCCACTCAATTTTGTCACTTTCCTGTAAGAATTTTGCAACTGCAAGAGCGTTTTGGCAGTGTCTTGCCATTCTCACGTGGAGGCTTTCAAGACCAAGATTAAGGTAGAAAGCATGCTGTGGTGACTGAATTGAGCCAAAGTCTCTCATAAGCTGAGCAGTACACTTTGTGATGAATGCACCCTCTTTGCCGAATTTTTCAGCATAAGTAATTCCGTGGTAGCTATCATCAGGCGTGCAAAGACCAGGGAATTTGTCGGCATAAGCTAGCCAATCGAACTTACCTGAATCAACAATACAACCACCAACTGCTGCACCGTGACCGTCCATGTATTTTGTTGTAGAGTGTGTAACAATGTCTGCACCCCACTCAATTGGTCTGCAACCGACAGGGGTTGCAAAGGTGTTGTCTATAATAAGTGGCACACCATGAGAATGAGCAGCCTTTGCAAACTTTTCAATATCAAGCACGGTAAGTGCAGGGTTTGCAATTGTTTCACCGAAAACTGCTTTTGTATTTGGTCTGAAAGCTGCTTCAAGCTCCTCATCTGTACAGTCAGGTGAAACGAAGGTGAAATCAATACCCATCTTTTTCATTGTAACTGCAAAAAGGTTGTAGGTACCACCATAAATAGTTGAACAAGAAACAACGTGGTCACCACAGTTTGCAATATTGAAAACAGCGTAGAAGTTTGCTGCCTGACCTGAAGAAGTAAGCATTGCTGCTGTACCACCTTCCATTTCGGCAATTTTTGCTGCTACGTAATCGTTTGTAGGGTTCTGAAGTCTTGTGTAAAAATAGCCACTAGCTTCAAGGTCGAAAAGCTTACCCATATCCTCACTTGTGTCATATTTAAATGTTGTACTCTGTACAATAGGAATCTGACGAGGTTCACCATTGCCCGGTGTGTAGCCACCTTGTACACATTTAGTTTCTATTCTGTAATCGCTCATTTTTTTACCCCCAAGTTATCTTATAACAAATACGCACCAATAGAACGTGCGACCATCTGTTGAATATGCGCCAACACCTATTTTCGAAAAATTCTTGCTTGTAAGTGTTTTTTCTGCCTGTAAATTTTCAAGCATGGCTTCTGCTGCCTGAACGTAACCAAAGCCTGAATTTATAACAATTTTATCGACGTAGCTATAGGCTATGCCCTTTTCGTTCAAAAGCTTGTAGAAATACGAGCCATCTTCACGAACAAAAGCCGTACCTGTTTTAAGTGCATATTCCTGTGCTGCGAGCTTCGCAACCTCGTTAAGCTCTTTAGACATGGTAAGCTTTATTAACTTATGGTCTTTGTCAAATCGATAATCGTTGATTATTTTAATAAATGCAGCGTGGTTTTCGCTGAATTGGTAGCCTTCCATATAATCCTGTACAAGCTGACCTGCAGCAGTTCTTAATATTGTACGGGCGTCGGTTGTCGTAATTTTGCCGTCGTCATTCATATCTGCAGCAGCAAAGTCAAGACCGACAAGCGTTCTGTTATATATACCTGCTGCAACAAGTAAAGCAATTCGGGCATCTACGGTGGTTACATAACCGTCGTTGTCTATATCGCCAAAGCTACGCTTGATTTCAATGGCGCTGAAAGGTGTAACAGAAAGGTACACCAATACCAGTGCCAATAAAACCGTGAAAATTACCTTCAACTTTCTGTTCATAAAACCACCTTCCTTAATAGTCAATTAGCCCAGAGAAACAAACCTCCACTATTGATGTTTTATTATACAATACCACGCTTCAAATTGCAATAGATTACAATTATGTTAGGAATTTATTAACATTTATTAACAACTAAAGGAAACCTTGAGAAACAAGGTTTCCTTTTTGGTTATCAAAATTCAGTTTTTGTTATTCTCGGCACTTCGATTGACTCTGTATATAGTTTACGAGGATTATTTTCGTCAAGAACAATAAGTCTGCCCCCTCTTTCATCACCATAGGTGAAATAGCCTGCTCCCAAAGTCTGATACAAATCAATTCCGTCAACGTTCATACGGAAATCGTTTACGTGGTCATGACCGAAGAAAGCAGCAAAAATATCCCCTGTTTTTTTCCAGCTTTCGAACTGTGCTGAGTAGTCCTTTTCCATATTAGGTGGACAAGGAACCTCCCTTACCCTACCCTCAAGAATTTCGTTTGCAAGGTAATGGTAGTTACCATTTCTTTCGAAGGTATATTCATCATCCTTGGTTACTTCCTTGTAGCCAATAAGCTCCTGCTGAACAGGTATGTGCTGGAACAAAATTGCAGGAAGAGGCTCTCCACCGTTTGCGATTTTCAATTCCTCGGCTTTGCTTTCATACCAGGCAATCTGGTCATCGTGAACGTGGTCATAGCCGAAGTTTTCGCCATCCTCTCGTCTTTCATAGTCATTAGAATCTATAAGCCAGATAGCAAAAGCATCCTTTTCGCCCTTACTGTCTTTAATTGTAAGACAGCAGTTGCCACAGCCATACACGTCAGCATCGTTAAGGTTTGACCTGAAGTTTTCGTACTCCATATACATAAGCATCTGGTACTCTGTGTGGAAGCCCTCTTCACCGTCGTGGTTACCGAAAACAATACCCAAAGGAATGTTGCGCTTACGGATTGGTGCAGTTATTCTGTCAATTGTGCTTTTTACGTAATCGTAGGTAAATTCTTCCCAATAACCGCTTATGTTATCGCCTCCGAAAACAACTAAATCAGGATTAGTTTTTTCAACAAGTGTTTCAATAACGTTTATGGTTTCTTTGTCTTTGTTTTCAGGAATTTCACGATTTTCGTCATCGTCCATAATTGGTTCAACGTCGTGAATGTCTGTAATATGTAAAATTCTGAACTTACCATCTGCACCAAACTTAAGTGGTGCAGGTGTTGTTCTTTTAAATTTGTCTGTTTTCCATTTTTTAGGGTAACCCTGTGCCATAAATATTCATCCTCCAATTTTTCCTCGTGTCGTAGGCACATATCGTACCTATGGTATATCGCATCGTAAGATATATAGCAAAGACGCAAGGATTTATGTCGCTGTGACCAACACTATACTAAAACGCCCAATTTCCATTTTCAAAAATCTTGTACGCTTTTCCGTCCTTATAGCCTGTAATTTGCAAGTCAGGTGCGCCAATCATAAAATCAACATGGATCATGCTGTCGTTAACGCCGAGCTGGTGACACTCTTCAAGGCTTTTTGTTTCAAATCCATCTATTGTGTCGCAGAAGCCTCTGCCAAGGGCAACGTGACAGCTTGCATTCTCATCAAAAAGAGTATTGTAGAAAAGAATTCCTGTATTTGCAATAGGACTGTCATGAGGGATAAGTGCAAGCTCGCCTAAATATTTTGCACCATCATCCATAGAAAGCATTTTGTCAAGTAAATCCTTGCCAACCTCTGCATCCCACTCTACCGCCATGCCATCCTTAAAGGTGATGTAGAATTTGTCAATAATCTGACCCTGGTATGAAAGTGGTTTTGTGGAAACAACCTTGCCCTCTGCAAAGCCTTTTTTAGGAGAAATAAAAACCTCTTCGGTAGGCAAATTCGGGTTGAAGAAGTTACCTGAAAGCGTGTTTTCTCCACCACCACACCAGTGGCTTTCCGGAATAAGAGAAGCCTTAAAATCTGTACCATTTGAGCTTTTGTACTCTAAATAATCAAACTTTTTCTCGGTAAGGTATGCAGTTCTTGATTTTAAATCTGCATTATGCTGTTTCCAGGCTTCTTCGGGATCGTTATCTTTAGTTACGTAAACCGTCTTTAAAATAGCGTCCCAAAGCATATTGTATGCCTTGTTTTTGGTTTCACCGGGAAAAACCTTTTTCGCCCACGCATATGATGGAACTGCAGCAATACACCACTGGTCTTTATTTTCCAATGCATCGCTGTATTTTTTAGTAACTTTATAGCGTGCCATCTGTGACTTCTGCATTTTTTCGCGATTTATACCTGCAAGTCCGTCAGGATCTTCACTTTCAATGTAAATACGGCAAGGAACCTCCTCAACCATAAGCTTAAGTCTTTCCTCCTGCCAAGCAGGAACGTGACTTAAAGACTTCAAGGTTCTGTAACGGTAGTTAAGCTTTGTAATTTCCTGAAAAGCAAAATCAACCTCAACTCTTGATGCCCCTGCCTTGTAGCATTCGCCAACAAGTATTGTAACAAACTCGTGCTGGTCTGCTTCAGCATAAATCCTTACAGGTTGACCTTTTTTTATGTTCGCACCAACTCTTGCAATAAGTCGTGCATATTTTTTCTGCATAGTTTTCGTCATAAAAAAACTCCTCTCAATTCATCTATATTTTATCACACCAAAAGTATAAAATGCAATATTATTACAAGCAAAAAAGAGGATTCCACCTATGGTGGTCTCCTCCCTTTCGCTTTTTAAGAAAAGTTATTTGTTACCTTCTTCGTAAGCCTGAATCATCTTCTTAACCATCTGGCCGCCGATAGAACCGGCCTGACGAGAAGTGAGGTCACCGTTGTAACCCTGCTTAAGGTCTACACCTACTTCAGAAGCGGCTTCCATCTTAATCTTGTTAAGAGCTGCCTTCGCACTAGCCTTTGTATCTGATGGCATATTACTGTTTTTCATTTCCTTTACACTCCTTCACAAACGAAATTTTTGCGTTTGCTCTATTATTATGATTTCTTCATTCAAAAATATTTCTTGTAAAAAATGTAAAAAGCAAGTATTTTTTTATTGTCACCACACAAAATTGACAATTTGTGACATATAGAGTAAAATGAACCTATATTTATATTTGGAGGGCAATATGAGCAAAAAGAAATTTAACCCTGAAATTGACTTAGTAAAGTTTTTCTTTTCTGTTATTGTAATGTTGTTCCACAGCATAACAATCAATACCATTGCAAAGGGACCGTATATTTTGCCGTACGGCTTTACTGCTGTAGAATTTTTCTTTATGGTATCAGGATATTTAATGGCAAAATCCTCTCTTAAATTCGATGCATCAGCAACAGGGAAAAGCACCTTTGATTTTATTCTTGGTAAAATCAAGGTTATTTACCCATACTTCTTCTACTCTTTCCTTGTAGCGTTCTTCGCACGTCAGATAATTATTTTCCGTGAAGGCACACAGACTGTAATCGGCTTTTTCAAAGACGTGCTTGCATCCTCAGGTGAAGCACTCTTACTTATGAAAAACGGTATTGACTTCGGTAAATCCTACAACGGACCTACATGGTACATAGGCGCTATGCTTTTTGCAATGGCGATTATTTTCCCTATTTTACTTAAGCACAGAGATTGGTTCTTAAACGTCGGCTCACTTTTGGTTGCCGTATTTATGTATGCCATCGCATTCCAGGAAAAGCACACTATAAACAATGTTGACTGGATTGGTTGGACAACAATGGCAATAATCAGAGCTGTTGCAGGCGTAAGCCTTGGTTGCTTTATTTATGCACTTGTGGAAAGAATGCAGAAAAATAACGTATCACTTAAAAAGACGGGTAAAATTCTTTTATACCTTGTTGAAATGGTTTTATTTGCACTTTTGCTTGCTATTATGCAGTTTGAAGGTAAAAACAAATTCGACTTTATTGCTATAATAATATGCTTCTTTATTAGCCTTATTGTTTTCAGTGGTCTTACAGACGTACAAAAGATTTTACCTGCAACGCTTTGTTCATTTTTAGGTAAATGCTCACTTTTGATTTACCTTAACCACAGAGTTGTAACACGTATAATAAACCACTTTTTGCCAAACATAGGCTATGCACAGACCTTATTTGTATTTATTGGTCTTTCTGTTGTTTTAGCTATAACTGCAGAAATAGTTGTAACTACCTGCAAAAAGATTTCAGCAAAAGTAATGCCTAAAATAAGAAGCACTATTTTTGAATAAGGGTAACGAAACTTAAACAAAACAAAACTGACTTCGTTTTACACGAAGTCAGTTTTTCATTTTGCTTAAATGCAAGAACAGGAGTCGAAAGCCTTAATTATAACGGCTTTTTCAATATTTTTCAGAGCAAGACTATACCGTCCCCTGTCCTGCTAATCCGGCGTCCTTGACGTCTGTTTTGTTGTGCCCTTTTTTACCATCTTGTTTTCCACAATTTTTTCACTTTTTGCTATTGACTTTTAATAGTTAGTCTGATTGGTTCTTATCTTTTGTCCCCTGTACAATTTCTATTTTTGAGACTATCATATCCGGACCTAAAAATTCAATGTACAGTTCATTGCCATCATCCAAAAGAATACTGCAGGTTGAACCCTTACCTACAGCGTTAAAAACTGTATCAGGTGCAATTGCCACAATATCGTACAATGTTGATTCATCTAAAATTATCCCGTTGAAATTTGACAAAGAATATATATTTTTTTTACAATCACTAAAATCATTGAAAATTAAAAATAAAATTATACAGCTAATTGCTACTACACACAAAATTATTGTTGATTTTTTCATATATTGTTCCCTACCTCAATTAGATACTGCAATATACCGTATTCCTTTACCATAACAATCCTTTGTTACACCCGCTTCAACAAGATTACCGTTTGCATCCAACTTAAATGCTGGACAATCCCACGATAAGGTAATAGCACAGGGGGACGGTTCCTTGTGTCGGTTTATTGGATTACCCAAAGGGCGAAATTCAAAAAATCGCCCTTCGAGACTTGGTTTAACTATCTTTTTCTTGCGAACACAGAGAACCATCCCCTGTGTTACATCCTTTTAGATATTCCTTCGGGTTGACCATAAACTGATAAGCATTCGATTCCTTAATGATATTAATAAAATTACTAAGGGTTGGCTCTATCACTTCACTTTTATATTTTATTTTCAACTCATTGGAAACAGCAAATTTATTTATTATTTCCAACTGTTCTTTGGTAATATTCCTCAAATCAATTCTCAACGAAAGCTCATCATCTTCTGCGTATATCTCTATACATGTAGAATCAAGGTCGCCATATTGTCTAATTGAATGACTCCAACTTTTTTCTTCTGGGAAAAATTTCATCAATTCTTCTGGAATTATCCAAAGATTTGCATCCAAATATTTTTTAGTTTTTTCTTTTCTGACTAATATAATTGAAACTTGCCAAATTGCCATTTTTTCACCTTCACCAAAATAAATCCATAGCACAGGGGACGGTTCCTTGTGTTACATACAACATTTTTTACTATTGACTTTTAATAGTAAGTCTGATTGTTACCGTCTCCTGTCCTGTTCCTGATAGTTAGTCTGTCCTGTCACCTATGTTATATTTTTTATTTCAATTTTTTTATCACTCTTGTTTATGTGACAAACTAAATCCAAATCTAAAGAAAACAAAATACCTGAAAGAACAGGAGTGGAAGTAATTACATCAGCACCAACAAATTCATAATATATCTTACCACCCGTTGCCAATTGCAAAAGATTAAAATCACTATTTTTTGCTTGAATTGTCTGTTCATCAAAATTGATATATAATTTCTCTCTGCTACCCTTAAGTTCATACACACCATTTTTATCAACAATTTTAATGCCCAGATAATTTAACACAGGCAAAATTGGAGCACATTCGAATGTATTGTTATAATCCTCTGCAATGAAAACTGGAATATTGGTTTTTTCGCCTAAAATGAACAGGGTCCAGTCATTATTAATAACTAAATCCTCATTTGAATTTTGAAGAAGAGTTGTATAATCATTTTTAGTTTGAATATAAATCTCCCTATTCATATTTGTGCAACCAACTAAAGAAATAACTAAAAATACTATTGTTATTAGTTTTAAATAATAATTATATAACACGCTAACCTCTCCTTAAGACGCAACATCCCACATAGCTAAGAAGGTGTAATTATCTATATCTTCGTTTTCGCCAGGAAATCCTTATAAAAATTCGTTGCATGTTAATCCTCCTTGTTCACCCCAAAGATAAGATAGCACACAGAACCGTCACCTGTGTTACTTTTCTGTCCTGCCCAGGTTGTTTCTGTTACAAATCTGATAACCAAAAGGAAATACGAATAAAAGTCCAAGTATCAGTGAACAAAATCTCAAAAACAATGAAACATCTATAATACCTATAGAGCAAAATAATATGGCTGGTAAAATTGCAATACGCATAACTTTTTGGTTCAAAAGAACCACTTTTTTTGAACTTTTTTGTTTTTTTGAACCAACAGTTTTCTTTATTGAAATTATTTTAACCAATAATATAATCAAAGCCGAAACAAATAACAATACAATAAAAACAAGCGTTTTCAACTTTATTGTTGAATCAATAGTGTATGCGAACACCAAAAAAAAGCCAAGCGAACTAAATAAATATAAAACTGAAGCATGAAAATTATATTTTTGTTTTAATTTTTCGGCACGTATTTTAAGCACAAAAAGATATATAATTTGAAAACTTAAATTAATCAAGAGTGGTACGATTAAAAATAGGCTTTGGGCAAATCCCAAAACGCTGAATTGTAAAAAAGCAAAACACATTTGCGTAATAACCATATCACTGTATCCAACAGAGCGAGGAACTTTATTGATGTTATCTACCATTTATGAATATGCCCCCTTTAATCTAACACAGGGAACGGTTCTCTGTGTTACCCCAAACATCAGTTTTTCAGTGGTTTCGAACCGTTCCCTGATTGGTTTAAATATGCATCATCCATTTTCTTGTCGGATAATGAAAATTCACCTAATTCGTTATATATATTAGATTGCATAGTCAAAATAACAACTTTTTCATCATCTGTTAAATAATCTATTGCCATATCAAGCTTACTATTGAATAAAGATAAACCCTTTGGGTCTTTATCAAATTGTAATATTGCATATAGATACATTTTATTATAAAATTCATCTGATTTGTGTTTTCTCATATTCTCAGCAAATAACTTTGCATCAAAATCACCTGTCATCGTTTCAGATATTAGATAATTAATAAGGAAAAGGTCATAACATTCATTTTGAGTTTTAACCTCTCCACATATATATTCAAGGTAATCAGGCAACTCTTGTGATTCAAGCAATTGAGGATAGTATTTTATGACCTTTTCATATTCTTTAGATAATTGCAAATTATCGCATAATGAATATAAATTTTCAATATTAGGCTTGACATTGTATTTAATTTCAGATACTTTCAAAATGCTCTTTTTAACTATAGCATTATCTGAGCCTGATTTGATAGCATAATTAAATACAAACATAAGGATGGATAGGGAAAAAAAGACAACAGTAATTATAGCTAAAAAAATATTTTTTTTCTTCAAAATAACAACTCCTTTAATACACCACGGCATAGCACAGGGGACGGTTCCTTGTGTCGTTTTATTGGGTTACCCCGAAGGGCGAAATTCAAAAAATCGCCCTTTGAGAATTGGTTTAACTATCTTTCTCGTGAACACAGAGAACCATCCCCTGTGTTGTACAACATTTTTTACTTTTTACTATTGACTTTTAATAGTTAGTCTGATTGGTTTTAGTCTGTGTTATTCTATAGGATTTTATCGGAAAATATACCGTTTATAAAATCAACCGCTTTTTCTTTATCTGCCTTTTGGCAATACAAAGCATACGCCTTGTTTTCACAAACAACAATTCGACGGAAAGATTTCAATCCGGTATTGTCCGAAAACGAAGGGTTTGGAACATTGTTTTTGCCGGTTACATACGCAAAATAATTCACAGCATATTGCTCGCTAGGAAACGTATAAGCAAAAATTTCAAATGATAAATCATCAGAAATATAATAACAACCAAAGAATTGTTCAAATGTCAAATCACTCAAATACTCATCGTTTTTATCTTCGGGACAGTAAACTTTCACATCTACACTATCCGTCATTAAACTAACAATGTCTTGACACTCTTGCATTGTAGAAAACATATGTATATCCGTTTTTAAGTTTCCACAAGAACATAGAGTTGTTACAGACAATAGCATTATACAAAAAACAATAAATTTACGATATTTATTAAAAAACACATTCTGCACCTACCCCATATAAAGATATCATAGCACCGGGGGACGGTTCCTTGTGCCGTTTTATTGGGTTACCCCGAAGGGCGAAATGCGAACAAATCGCCCTTCGAGACTTGGTTTAACTATCTTTCTTGTGAACACAGAGAACCGTCCCCTGTGTTACCTAATTCCTAACAAGTTTACCTTCAAACAACGCTTCAAACTCTTCCAAAGTGCCTTTTGTAAGCAAATTTTTTTGACAAACAATATCTTCAACTGCCAAAAATTTTGAAAATTCAATAAAATAAAACTCACCATAATCAGTTACTTTTTTTATGGATTTAATTTTGAATTTATGCGTTCCATTAGACGATACAGAAAAAATATGACT
>JAZUPI010000043.1:0-23136 GCA_045605085.1 Acutalibacteraceae bacterium | reverse complement strand
GCATTGTGATATTGTCCTTCGGACAGTTTTATGCGAATAAAATAACACTGAAATCGAAGATTTCAATATCACTATGCCGAAAAGTGCATAATATCACTCTTTCCGAAGGAAAGAATATCACTTAAAGCTAAAGGCGCACTTACTCACCACTTTTAGTGACAGTGAAAAAAGTAAGAGTTAATGTAGTTTTTGCTACATTAACTCTTTTTGTCCTTTAGAGTACGACTCTATTGGCTATCTTCTTTGTTTTGGCTGTTAGGACAATTTGGATGCCGACTTAAAGTTGGTCTTTTGCAAAATCAATAAGCCGTAAAAGCTCCTCTTGTTTTTTCTGCAGTTTTGATACTAACTCTAATTCTCTTTTGTTCTCTCTAAGAAAAGTATAGAGAAGATAATACCTATACCAAAGTCCGTATAAAAACCAAATTTCTTTCTGTAATTCTTCTGTGCTCATATTATTGCCACCTTTCTTTTTTGGTAACAACAATTATGCACATTAAAGGTTATAAGTCCAGAGAATTATTTAACCGTGCCAAGCATAATACTTCCCTTGAGAATCTAATGAAGCTAAATTATCTTTATTAATCCAAGGATATTTTTTAATTGTTGCTTTTTGAGCATCAATTTTCAAAGCTCCTTCTTCTACATCCCAATTCGGACAATATATTTCCCAAAGAACATCATCTCGTACCTGAATAACATATTCAGATATTTTTTCAATATCTGTTCCTGACAGATAGGGCAATGCTTTCATCAGCTTAATATCTAGTGGTTTTACAAAACCTTTACCCCATTCAAGAGAGAGCTTCAAAGCAATATTTATAATATCAGGATTCAGCAATACATCTTTGTCGTTTTCAAATTCAGTGTTTCGGTCAAGGTTTTTATTCATAATTTCCTCTATAACCATTGTGCCGACATGATACTTGCCCTCGTAGAGTTCTATTTTTCGACCAACCCATAACGAATATGGATATGCTTCCGGAGTTAAAAAATTCACAAAGCATCGGTGAGGTTGTTCGTAAATCATATCATTCCCATCAATCGTCTGAAAACAAACTGAAGTAAAATATTTTTCTTGAATTTCACAACAGCCACGATAGTTCTTACTAAAAGGATTTTTAGAGTGTCGACAGTTGATAACAGTTACTACTGCATCAGGATTATTTAAGTCTATGGGCGTTATTTTTTCTCTTGTTTTTCTAAAAAAACTAAACAAAGCCTCACCACCTTTAGTTAAAAATTAAATCTTTTCTTTTAACGTTTTACAACTTGAAATCAGCATTCGTCTGATTCTGCCACAAAGATTTCTATGTTTTTTATATGTATCTTCATCAATAGCGTTGGTATTAAATAATAATTGTAGCCAACCTTCCGTTTCGCTACATTCTTTTAGTGCTATTTCGAATTTAGAAAGCATATCTGCCTTACTTTGACCATAATTTGCTTCACGAATATTTGCGTAAACACTGCTTGAACTTTTTTGAATTTGGAAAATAGTGTTGCTTGGTGCTTTAATGCTTTGACACAACAATGCGATATCAGTTGCGAGTTGTTCTGAATAAATAAGCAAATAATTCTTAGGCATTGATTTCACATCCTTTGAAATGAGTATAGCACTACTCCACAAATAAATCAACGCGAAGCGTTGTATATCATCCGCAACTTGTTGCGGTATATCATCAACACATAGTGTTGTATTTCATCAAGCCGCAGGGAAATACACGCTAACGCGTGATGAGATACAGCCCCATAGGGGCTGATGATATGCACCACACTTCGTGCGGTGATGATATACCAAGCCTGCGGCTTGGATAAAAAAAGAACTAAGCTTTCGCTTAGTTCTTTTTTGGTGGGAGCGGGTGGATTCGAAGGGCTCTGCCCTTCGCGCTCGCAAGCTCGCTGCCCCGATTGTGTTCGCCTTCGGCGAGTGTGGTTCGAATCCACCATATACATTATTCAAACAAAAGAAAAACAGACATCCTTTTGGATGTCTGCTTTTCTTGGTGGGAGCGGGTGGATTCGAACCACCGAAGTCGTTGACAACAGATTTACAGTCTGCCCCCTTTGGCCACTCGGGAACACTCCCACATAAATTTTCCTATTCAGTTGTGAATAAAAAAATTGGAGCTGGTGGACGGACTCGAACCCCCGACCTGCTGATTACAAATCAGCTGCTCTACCAACTGAGCTACACCAGCGTCTCAACGCTCAAATAATATATCACAAAAGAAATTATCTGTCAAGCATTTTTTTATAAAATTTTTTATTTGGTTTTTTATAGAAACTATTACGGCTTTTCACTTTAACTTATCGCGTTGTCTGACGAGTTCATGTTTGTGAAAAACCAATATAAATTTCTTGGAAAATATGTGTGAAATGAAGGTGGGTTTCCGTGATGATTTTTATTGTTTTTTTAAAACTCTTATAGTATAGTATATAATGAACGAAATTAAAGTTAAATGAAAGAGGTTTTTGTTAGTATGAAAAAAGCTTTTTATCGTATAATGGGAGTTGTGGTTTGTATAACTATGTTGTGTACAAGCATTTTTACTCCTATTTGTTTTGCGGCATCCGATATTTATGAGCTTACCTTCGAAAATCTTTTTGTGTTTGAGCAATGGGCAAACAATGCGAACTCAGGTATTGCTGCGCCTAGTACTCCCGGTACTCTCACAAAAGATATTTCTGCCGGTAGCTTTACACTTACACACACAGGCACCGAAGGTACGGAAACCTATACCGCACACTCTATGGGTACGCTTACGGGCTACTATTTTATGGATATTGAGCCAAACACGTCCTATACACTTTCTTACGACGTTGTTGGTTCAGTTACAAACTTTGAATCATTTATGTTCTTCTTTAATGGAACAGGAAATTACACCTCACATATAAACCGTTTTGCTATAAACTATAACCTTAACGAATGGACATTTACAACACCTGAAGATGCTGAATTTGCACAGCTTCGTTTTGATAACAACTCTGCAGGCTCCTATGCTACTGTTTCAAAAATAAGGCTTTGCGAAACAGAAACCTATGAATATACAAAGGACCTTGATTTTCGTAAAATCTTTACCTATTCACAGGGTGTAACCTATGGTGAGCTTCCTGAGCTTAGTCGAGAGGGCATTGTGTTTGCAGGCTGGTATACAGGACCGGACGGAACAGGTGAAAAAATTACGGCAGATACAGTTATGTCTGCTACAAGCTACTCTCTTTACTCTAAGTGGGATCCGATTATTGTTGGAGATTTAAGACTGGTTTCTGCACCTGTTAAAACAGAATATTGCCTTGGCGAAAAGCTTAATACAGCAGGACTTGTGGTATCAGTTGCTTACCCTGACGGAAGGGTTGAAAACATTGACGAGGGCTTAACCTGTTCACCTGAGGTTCTTAACGAGACAGGCAGGCAGACAGTAACCGTTACTTACGGCAGTGGTTCCACAACCTTTGAGGTTAACGTTAAAAGATTTGCTGATGAAAGCATAGTTGTTAACAGCTCAACTGTTGCAGTAGAGCATGCAAATGACACTTACACATTTAAAAACACCTCTTTTTCAGAGTTCAATAAATACGAGCTTACATATTCTTCAGACGCGTACGTAAAAGGTTTAATGACCTTCTCAAATGCTACTGTTGAAGAATTTTTCCTAGAGCCTGCAACAAACGGAACCTTCAGTGGATATATAGATGGCTTCCTTGCAGGTACTACACAATCATCAATTTCCCATATCCAGTTTTTGCCTCTTAACAAGAAGCATATGGATTTCACCTTTTTCAATCTCAACCTTTCAAATAATACTATTCCCGATAATATGGTTTACCTGTCAAGTGACGACTATAAAATTGGTATCAACCTTGCCTGGGGTGGTGCACTTACATACCTTGAAGATTTGAAGAATGACGTTGTTGAAGCACAAAAACAGAAAATCTTTGGTGGCACCTCAACAGAGCTTGTTCAGGTTGGGCTTTCCTCCGACTTTAAATCGTCATCAAGCTTTTTAGGAACAAAATATACAACACAAGGAAACGTAAACTTAATTAACTGTCACGATACAGGCCGTCTTGTCCAGCAGTCATATTACGGAACAGGTGACTCTTCATACGTTCCGGGTAACTATCAGACGGTTTCGTGGCCATACAACCCTGTTCAGGGTGGTAACCTTTTCAATGAAGCAAGTAAAATTGTTGACCTTAAGGTTTCTGAAAACGAAATCTATATCAAATGTCGTCCTCTTGACTGGGCAAAAGAGGCAGAGTACATTACTCCTTCATATATGGAAGCATGGTATACCCTTGAAAGTGGTGTAATGAGAGCAACCTGCAGATTCGTTGACTTCTCAGGCTATCCATCAATTACAACTACTCAGGAATTTCCGGCTTTCTACTGTGTTGAACCTCTCAAGACTTTTGTTTACTATTCCGGTGGCGAAGCTTGGAGTGACAGCAATACAGCAACTTCCGTTACAGATTTACAATTCTGGGGAGATGCGGAATATGCTGCTAAGCAACAATATACCTGTAACGAAAACTGGGGTGCTTTTGTAGGTGATACTACAAGTGGTTATGGTATTGGTATCTATGCGCCTGGTCAGACACATATGAACTCAGGTGTTTTCAATCGCGACACCATAACTTCATTAACCACTCCTACAGCATTGTGTGATGCTACGTCATATATCGGTGTTTTCGACAGCTTCTATTTCCAGAGCTACAACCCGATTTCTTACTGCTACTACATTACAACAGGTAATACAGAAACAATAAGAAACACCTTCAAGGTCATTGCACAGTCAGACGAGGATATGTGTAATGGTACATACACAAACGGCTTCTGTGATATGTGTGGAAGGTATCAGAAAGCAACACTTACTACAAACAAGTATGATATAGATCTTAACGGTTCCATGGACAGCGTGTACGAAATCGGAAATGCAGGTCAGCTCCTTTCCTTCAGAGATTACGTAAATAACGGAAACACCGGCGCTAACGCAGTGCTTACAGACGATATCGTGTTTAATGAAAATCTTCTTCACGAATCAGGAACACCAATATCTGAAAATATTGTGAACACGTGGTACCCAATAGGCACACAGCTTATGCCATACAGTGGCATTTTCGATGGTAGAGGTCACACCATAAGTGGTCTTTATTACAACGATTCCTCTGCAAGCTGTGCAGGTCTCTTTGGTTACACCTCTTCCTCTGCAATGGTGGGCTTGTTTGGAATAACAGATTCATACTTTACTGCAAATGCCTATGCAGGTAGTGTGGTTGGTAACAATGCAGGCTTGATTCTCAATGCATATTGTACAAGAACAATTGTTAACGCAAACACCTATGCAGGTGGTATTGCAGGCTTAAACAAGGGAACTGTTCAGACAAACTACAGCACGGCTTCTGTTTCTGCAAACACAAGCGTTGGTGCAATGTGTGGTGGAAATACCGGTACAATTAATAACTCATATTACCTTGCGAAGAGTGCAATTAACACATCGGGCACCATACAAAATGGTGTGGGAACTACTTCGGATAGTGCCGTAACAGACGATCCTTTACAAACAGAAGCAAAGTCTCTTGAAGAGTTCTATTCAGGTGAGGTTGCTTATCTTCTTCAGAAATATAACTCCAATCAGGTATGGGGTCAGGCAAGCAATTCCGAAAATTCTTCACCTGTTCACGATTATACAGGCGAATTCAAGGTTAATATGATTGACAATGCTGACAGCTACTCAATTGTTTATGTGGGTGACGCTCAGGATGACGGTGACGTTGACATTTTTGACTATCAGGAAATGGTGAACATTTCGTTGTCACAAAATCAGCAGTATGACGGCTTCAGGGAACTCATGCGTATAGACCTTAATGGTGACGGACACGTTGACGCCCTTGATTGTTACGAAATGGCGCTTCTTTCAAATGGATTGCACGACGGCATATACGTCTACAAGACAGGTGACTTCGACTTTGACGGTAGTGAGTTTACAGAAATCGATGTTACTGAAATCAAAAGAGGTCTTATAAATCAAGACACCTTGTCAACCTGGCAGAAATATGCTTGTGACATTAACCGTGACGGCACTCTTGACGTAAAAGACAAACAGGCTCTTGAAGAAAATACACAAACAAGCTTTAAAACGATTTATATTGATATGACAGAAAAGGTTATTAACAGAACAAGAACAGCAAATGTTATTATAATTTCAGGACAGTCAAACGCCTATGGTGCAAGTCCCTTCACAGATCAGGTAAAGGCTACTGTTTCTGACGTGGATTTTTCAAATGTTAAGATTAAATATAACAATATTAACAGCGACGACGGAACTAACAACTGGAAAACACGCTTTTTCAACAATTCCTTTGAAACCTTCCGTCCGGGTATAGGTGGTCAGGCAGAGCTTTGGTTTGGTCCTGAGCTTGGTCTTTCCTATTACCTTGCAACAAACGAGCAGACTAAGGATGAACTGTGGTACATTATTAAATATACGGCAGCAGGGACATACCTTGGTGGTAACTGGATTTATGATGCCGGCTATCAGAATGCAGTAACGTCAGAAAATATTTACAAGGATCTTGGCACTTATCTCGCAGACGGAATGGTATCGTATGTAAATACAGCCCTTGACGAGATTTCATATATCCATAGTGCAGACAAAATTAATATCAGGGCATTTATGTGGCATCAGGGTGAAAGCGACGCCTGTGTTGAACAATGGGCAAATCAGTACGGTGCTTTACAGAAAATACTTGTTAATAAAGTGCGTGCAGCCTTTCAGGGTAGAGATGCCGACGCTAATATCGGCTTTGTTGATGGTGGTATTGCGGCATATAATTCCAATATGTTCTACAATCCTAATGCAGATGCAATGCAGACCTACAACAGCTGGGTATATTCAGATACCGTTAATACACAAAAAACACAGCTTGCAGATATGTGGTACGTGCCTGTAAATACAAACAAAAATATTATAAACAAGACCACGGCAGGTCTTTATACAAACAGCGCGTCCACGAAAATTAATAACTCAATTTGGGTAGATACCTCAACCTTGCGTTCCAAATATGAAGCAGACAACGAAAACGATGAGTATGACGGCGCACACTACTGTGGTGACTCTATGCTTAAATTAGGTCAATGGTACGGCTACGCAATGACACAGGTTGCAAATTAAAATTTGAAAAATTAAAATTTCGGGACGCTATGCGTTCATTATAAAAAAGTTAAAGATTTGCAACAGTTTTAACTTAATTACAATTGAACCGCAGTTCCTCAACTCCTGATTACTAATTTCCTCCCTTGAACTCCGGAAAAAATCATAGTATAGTATGTAATAGTATTTTTGAATGAGGAAACAGAGGGTGTTTGTATGATTTTTGAAAATTTCGACAGAATTGTTTTTGCAGGTGACTCTGTAACAGATATGGGTAGCGAAAATCCTGTTGGTGAGGGCCTTTTTGATAACGTAGGCAGAGGCTATGTAAGGGTTTTGGAAAATATGTTGGCTGTTTACTATCCTGAAATAAAAATCAGAGTTACAAACTCAGGTGTTTCGGGTAACACAAGCCGAGACCTTCTTGCAAGATTTGACAGGGACGTTGTTAATTTGAATCCACAATGGGTTTCAATATGCATAGGAATTAACGACGTGTGGCGTCAATTTGATTGTCCGGCCATGACAGACGTACAGGTAATGCCTGATGAATATGAAAAAAATCTTGAAGAAATGATTCTTAAAGTAAAAGCTTCTGTCAAAGGCATTTTCATACTTTCGCCATACATAATTGAGCCTAACAGAGAAGATATGATGAGAGCAAGAATGGACGAATACGTTGACGTTTGCAGAAAATTAGCGGAAAAATACGGTTGTGTTTTTGTTGACTTCCAGAAAATGTACGAGAATTATTGCAAAATCCGCCATTCATCATACATTGCCTGGGATAGAATTCATCCAAATCAGGTTGGCGCAACACTTATGGCAAGGGAATTTTTGAAGCATTGCGATTTTGATTATAATAAATAATATAGTATTGTAAATTACGGAGTTGATATTATGATTTCCGAAATGATAAAAGAGAGAAATTTACCACCACTTCTCCCAAGGGAAGAAATGTTAGAGGTTCTTTTAAAGGAAGAATACGGAAAAATGCCACCACTTCCTGAAAGTATTTCCTTTGAAACAGAGGAAGGTGTAATTCCTAACTTTTGTGCAGGCAAGGCGTATTGCAGTAGGGTTGTGGCGAAGTGTGTTGTAAACGGCAAGGAGTTTTCATTCCCGTTTCTTGCTACACTTCCTGTAGACGGGGAAAAGCTTCCGTTTTTTATTCATATGAATTTTCGTCCTGACAACCCGGACAGATATATGCCCACAGAGGAAATAATCGACAACGGCTTTGCAGTTTTTTCTGTATATTACAAAGACGTTACAAGTGACGATGCAGACTTCACAAACGGTTTTGCAGGGGTGCTTTTCCCCGACGGTAAAAGGGGAGCCGAGGATAGTGGCAAAATTGCTATGTGGGCATGGGCAAATCAGAGAGTAATGGATTACGCACAGCTTCTTGGTGACAAGCTTGACCTTACACGCTCTGTAGTTTGTGGTCATTCAAGACTTGGTAAAACGGCACTTCTTACAGCAGCAACAGACGAGCGTTTTGCATTTGCTTATTCAAACGATGCAGGCTGTTCAGGCGATGCTCTGGCAAGGGGTACAAACGGTGAAAAAATAAAGGATATTTGTAAAAACTTCCCGTATTGGTTTTGCGAAAATTACAAAAAGTACGCAAATAGCGAACAGAATATGCCCTTCGACCAGCACTATTTAATTGCATCAATTGCGCCAAGGCACGTTCATCTTGGCAGTGCATCGCAGGATGCGTGGGCAGACCCTGTTTCACAATATCTTTCTTGTGTTGCGGCAGGTGACGCTTTTAAAAATGGATTCTGTTATGAAGAGAAAATGCCTGAAATTGACGACGAATTTTTTGATGGCGACGTTGGATTTCATATGCGAAAGGGACTTCACTACTATAGCCGTGAGGACTGGCTTAAAAGCATTAAGTTTGTAAAAATGAAAACACAAGTATAAATAAGTTTTGTAATACGAAAAAAATGAGGCACGTCCACTTGGGATAACGTGCCTCAAATTTAGTATCAATTATTCAGATAAATCTAAAATATAATCGGTAGAAACATTGTAGTATTTTGCGAGAATAACAACCCGGTCTGCTGAGATTTCTGTTTGCCCTTTTTCAATACGGCTGTAGTGCTGTTGGGTAGTGCTTAAAATTTTTGCAATTTCTGCTTGTGTTTTATCGTTGTCTTCCCTAAGTTCTCGGATTCTTTTATAGTACATAATTCATCACCATAAATATATTACAATACATCTAAAATGTGTATCGGCATTTACATCTGAAATGTGTAAAATGTGAGTATACCACGATTGTTGCCACACAATAAAAACCTGTTTACTTAAAAAATCAGATATGATAAAATCAGTACAATCGTATTTTAATTAAGGAAGTAATAGTATGCCAAAGAAAATTCACCTTGTTTGTAATGCTCATATTGACCCAATATGGCAGTGGGAGTGGGAAGAGGGTGCTGCATCAGCGCTTTCAACCTTTAAATCTGCCTCAGATTTGTGCGATGAATTTGATTATATTTTTTGTCACAACGAGGTTACACTTTATAAATACATTGAAGAATACGCTCCCGATTTATTTGAGGATATTAAGCGCCATATAAAAGAGGGTAAGTGGAAAATAATCGGTGGATGGTATTTGCAGCCCGACTGCAATATGCCTTGTGGTGAAAGCTTTATAAGACAAATTCAGTTTGGTAAGAACTATTTCCGTAAAAAATTCGGTGTAGAGCCAAAAACTGCATATAATGTAGATGCCTTCGGTCACACAGCAGGTCTTGTGCAGATTATGAAAAAATGTGGTCAGGAAAATTGCGTTATTGTACGTAAGGGCGACGACCCTGTGCCTGACAGACATCTTATCTGGGAAGGCTTTGACGGTAGTCAGGTTAAGCTTGCAGCTCTTAAAGGCTACAACTCGGGGCTTGGTAAGGCAACAGAAAAAATAAACAGACTCACCCAGGAAGCCGAGCACGAAACAGAGTGCATAATGTGGGGTGTTGGCAACCACGGTGGGGGACCTTCACGAAAAGACTTAAGTGATATAAAGATGCTTATTGAAGAAAGTGACGTTGAAATCTGTCACTCAACACCTGACGACTTTTTTGAGGAAATTGAGCCTGAGCACGTTCACAAAAACTCTTTCACAATCAGTATGCCCGGTTGCTACACAAGTGTTTCAAAAATAAAGCAGGCTCACGCAGATTATGAAGATAATCTTTATATGACCGAAAAAATCTGTTCAGTTGCTGCTCTTAAAGGACTTATTGATTACCCTGAAAAAGAGTTGAACGAAGCAACGGAGGATTTGTTGACGGCAGAGTTTCACGACGTTTTGCCAGGGTCAAGTGTAAAATCCGGTGAAGAAAACGGCTTGATGATTCTTTCCCACGGAAAAAATATTCTTAATAAGCTTCGTGCAAAAGCATATTTTGCCCTTGCGTCTGCAGAATCAAAGGCAAGGGAAGGGGAATATCCTTTCCTTGTATTTAACCCTAACCCATACGAATGGGAAACAGAGGTTGAGTGCGAGTTTATGCTTGCAGACCAGAATTGGGAGGATGATATTGTTTCATCCTTCCGTGTGCTTGACAGTAACGGGAATGAGATTCCTGCACAGTTTATAAAAGAAGATAGTCATCTTAACCTTGATTGGAGAAAACGTGTTGTTTTTAAGGCAAAGTTAGCCCCTATGGCAATTTCACGTTTTTCTGTTTATGTTGATTTTGTGGATAAAAAGTCAGCTGAAAAAGAGAATTTTAACGGTAATATTATTTTCCAGGACGAAAAAATATACATTGAAATAAGCAAAAAGACAGGTCTTTTGAAATCATACAAGGTAAATGGTACGGAGTATATTAAAAGCGAGGCATTTTACCTTTGCCAATATGACGATAACGCTGACCCCTGGGGTATGGGCGATTTTCAGCTTGAGGCGTTGGGAAATAACCCAAAAAGATTTACTCTTATGGAAAAGCCCGATGGTGTTTTCGAAGGAATGGATAGTGTGCAGGTTATTGAAAACGGTGCTTTGCGTCTTTGCGTGGAAGGCTTTTTCAAGCTTGATAATTCAAGAGCAAGAGTAGAATATGTAATTCACAAAACTACAGGTGGGTTAGACGTTAAGGTAGATCTTTTTGCAGGTGAAATAAACAAAATGTTTCGTCTTGCAGTGCCTGTAGCAATAAGTGGCGAGTACAGAGGTCAGACTGCCTTTGGCACACAACCACTTTACATGAATGGCAGAGAGTGTGTTGCACAACGCTTTGTTTACATCAAAGGTGAAACGGATTGCCTTGCACTTTTCAATAAGGGTACATACGGGTCGAAATTCCTTGACGGCACTATGGAAATGTCACTTCTGAGAACAGCTACATATTGTGCTCACCCTATATGCGACAGACAGCTTATTCCACTTGACCGTTATACTCAGAAAATCGACGTAGAGGAAAGAAATTTCCACTTCCGACTTTGTGTTGCGAAGGAAAACGAGCTTGAACGCCTTGCAGGGGAATTTACCACTCCACCATACGCCTGCAACATTTTCCCTATTGAAAGAAAGCTTGATATAAATAATTTCTTTATAGATATCAAAAATAAAAACATTGCCCTTACTACTTTTAAAAAGGCAGTAGGCACAGATGAGTATATTTTAAGATTTTTAAATAACTCGCCGGAAAAGCAAAAAACAGAATTCAAGATGAATTCTGAAATCATTACGCTCGATTTTGTTCCATTTGAAGCAAAAACACTTGTTTTTGATGGCAAGACTTTAAAAGAAACGGAAGAAATGAGAATATAAAAATCGGCAAAAGCCAAAACCAAGTAAAAAAGTAACCCTTAACTGGTTTTCATTTACTCAGTTAAGGGTTACTGTTCTATTTTAATATCTAACATCTTTTTATTTACCTCTCTTTCATTGTTTAAGCTGAAGTGCTTTATTTTCTACGAAGTCGGTAACTGATTGTTTCTTTTTATTTATTTACCAAGTTCTTTATTTAAAGCTTTTCAACTTTGACTTTTTTACCCTAAGTCTTCGGTCTTACTCAGAACACCGGGAATCACCCATCCTTTTACAGATTTTTTAAGATTTGGTTTTTTACCTGTACATCGGAACCACACTTTCTTTTTAGTTTGTTAGGTTTTTACCTGTACATTGGTCTCACCCTTTCTTCACCTATATAGTAGCACAGGATTCAAGAGAAATCTATTCCCAAACTTTCACAAAGATAAAACGCCCCAATTATTCAAAAGGGAGAAATTGAATTGTGGCACCAAAAACATTGTGTTAAATTATTGACAATCTTTTTTCGGTGTGATATAATAAATTTGTTGGTTAAAAACAGGCGCAAGCAAAATTCAAAGTATAAAATGTCGGGACTGCGAAGGTGTTAGTCGCCGGTTGCCAGATGCCAGAGCTGTCGCGAAAAAATAAGGAATCAGGAATTTCGGAACGCATACCGTTCCGAAATTTTGTTTTTTTTATTTCTCACGACAGCTTATAATTGACGACCGCAGGTCCCTCAACTCCTAAATCCTCACTCCTGATTTAAAAAAGCTACTATGAAATCATAGCAGCTTAAACATTGACAGCAGAAGTTCAAAATCTTTAGTGAAGTTTATTTCGTTTTCGGGTACGGTGTACTTTATTTCTATACTCGAACCAACGCCATCGTCGACACAATAAACGGTTGTAACAATGCCGTCTGCTTGCGTTTGGTACGCAGAATAAATTGTCATAACGTTAAGCTCACAAATCTCTTCAAGTGGAGATGCGTACTGCTCTGTATCGGTACAAAGCTGAGTGTAGCTTGTGCCACGCAAAGGGGTAATGGTCATTTTCACGTTGTCGTTATCCTTGGCAATAAGGATGGTAACGTTACCGTTTTCGGTGCTTGTAAAGGTGCGCGTATCAAGAAAAAACGTGTACCGTTTTCCCAAAAAGTGTGGCTTTTGAGGGTTTACATTTTGTGTTTCAACGGGTTGCTCTTGAGGGGTATTGTTAACATTGTTCAGAAAATTCTGTCCCACAGGTGAAAATGAAATTAATGCCACGAGAGAAAGAGCCGAAACAATACCTGAAAGTATATGCACGACTTTTCTTGTGTTTTCAGTTAATTTCAATTCCGGTTTTAACATAACAAAATTTACCAGCCAAAATAAAGAGCCACACAATCTGTGTGGCTCAAAAAATTTTTACGCTTTATCTTTTGAACCGAAGAGTTCAATTTTCTCGCGAACAGTTTCTTTAATTGCTTCGCAACCAGGTGCAAGAAGCTTTCTTGGGTCAAAGCCTTTACCTTCAAGGTCTTTACCTGCTTCGATGTACTTTCTTGTTGCTTCCTGGAATGCAAGCTGACACTCTGTATTAACGTTGATTTTTGAAACGCCAAGAGTGATAGCTTTCTTAACCATTTCTGCAGGGATACCTGTACCACCGTGAAGAACGAGAGGCATTGTGCCTGTCTTTTCCTGAACAGCTGCAAGAGTTTCGAATGAAAGACCTGCCCAGTTTTCAGGATATTTACCATGGATGTTACCGATACCTGCTGCAAGCATTGTAACGCCAAGGTCAGCAATCATTTTGCATTCGTCAGGATTTGCACATTCACCAGCACCAACAACACCGTCTTCTTCGCCACCGATTGAGCCAACTTCAGCTTCAATAGAGAGACCGAGTTCTTCGCAAGTAGCAACGAGCTCTTTTGTCTTTGCGATGTTCTCTTCGATTGGGTAGTGTGAACCGTCGAACATAATTGATGAGAAGCCTGCTTCGATACAAGCCTTTGCACCTTCGTATGAACCGTGGTCAAGGTGAAGTGCTACAGGAACAGTAATTTTAAGGTCTTCGATCATAGCCTTAACCATATCTGCAACTGTTTTGAAGCCGCACATATACTTACCTGCACCCTCTGAAACACCAAGAATAACAGGTGAATTCATTTCCTGAGCTGTAAGAAGGATACATTTTGTCCACTCAAGGTTGTTGATGTTGAACTGACCAACAGCATAGTGGCCTGCTTTTGCTTTTGTGAGCATGTCTTTTGCATTAACTAAAGGCATTTTAAACACTCCTATATAAAAATTTTTATTTAAAACAAATTTCATTAGCAGTTAGTGAATAGCAGATAGCAAACAGCGGTTGCTTCGCGAAGCTTATAATAACGGCGTAGTCCCTAACTCCTGATTCCTGATTGAATTACACGTTTTCTTCTCTTAAATCAAGCACAATTTCGTTTTTTTCAGGGTGAAGTTGTGTGTATTTAACTCCTGCAGCGTCAAACATACGCTTTGATGACCTTGTGGAAGCGGTGGCTGCATATTTGTCGGAAAGGTAAACAACCTCTTTAATACCACTTTGAATAATAGCCTTTGCACATTCGTTGCAAGGGAAAAGCGCAACGTAAATGCGACTTCCTGCAAGGCTTCTGCCTCTGCAGTTGAGAATTGCGTTTAACTCTGCGTGGCAAACGTAAGGATATTTTGTGTCGTATGAATCGTCAGCGCTTCTTTCCCATGGGAAAACGTCGTCGTCACAGCCTGCAGGAAAACCATTGTAGCCAACGGACAAAATTCTGTTTTCACTGTTGACTATGCAGGCGCCTACCTGTGTGTTAGGGTCCTTGCTTCGTTTTGCACAAAGCATAGCAGCACCCATAAAGAATTCATCCCAAGAGATGTAGTCGCTTCTTTTTGCCATATACAACACTCCTTTACTTCCACAATACATTATACATATAACTTGCAGAATTTTCAATATGATTTACTAAAATAAACACAAGGAGCGATAAAGCGCATGTTAAGACTTGGTTAATTTTCTAAAAAAGAAAAACAATTTTGCTTTTCTGTGATAATATGTACATTGGTATGCTAAAACAAGATAGGAGAATAGATATGGTAAAAAATTACTTTAAACGTGTAACAAGCATGTCTAAGCCATGGCAGCTTGTATATTGGTGGATATTAAGATTATTAATGATCGGTGGAATTATACTTCGTCTGTTTGAAGCTGACTCTCTCGGAATGTACCAGCCACTTCAGATGGCAGCTAACCTGGTCGGTATGTTTGCTTTTGAAATTTTCCAGGTTTTCCCTGAGAATACACTTTTCCGTAAATTCTCCTCAAACTTCCAGAATTTTACCATTATGAGCTTTTTTCTTGCGTCATTTGGTGGAGCGTTTCTCAATTTCTACTACACTATCCCAATGTATGACAAGGTTTTACATATGTTAGGATGTATGGTTGCTGTTTTTATGGGTTACGAGCTTGTATGTGCTATGCAGCTTCGTGACAAACAGCAGTGCCCACCAAATGTTGCTGTGCTTGCGGCAGTGGGTATAGCGTTCATTTTCTCTACAGGCTGGGAAGTTTTTGAATTCGTTTTTGACCAATGGTTTGGTGGAGACGCTCAGCATTGGGATCTTCAAAAAGCTATTGAAGAAGCAGGTGGAATAGAGAATGTGTTTATGCTTATTCCGTTAGATGCAGAGCGTCTTGAAGCACGTTTTGCTATTATGGATACCATGGCAGACACAATTCTTAATGCAATCGGAGCTTTGATAATGTATATTATTCTTAAGATTTATCCTTACAGACATAGAGGAAATAACAATATTAACAAAATGTTCACAGAATAATTGGGCAATAATACCAAATAACTCTTTAATATATAAATATGTATTGATTATTGCCGGAAATACATATATAATTATGCTGTATAATTAAAAGGAGGAGTATCCTATGTCCAAAAAGATTATGGCAGTTATACTGTCACTTATCATTGCTTTTTCGATTGTTGCTGTGCCGGTTGGCGCTGCAGATGTTGAGTTTGCAACAGCAGCAGTAAACGGGGAAAACATTATGAACCTCGTTCTCGATAAGCTTATTACACTCGTACTCAAATATCTTAATATGGTATGGCCCGGTTATGAGGGTGGTTGGGACACAACAGACAGTTACGTTCCACAAAACTTCTACAAAGGGAATACCAAGTTCGATAAAACAGCCGCAAAAGGCGCAAAGTGGAAGGTTGGTTATGCAAGCGCGTCCCTTCTTGACGGCATTGCACCAATGAACGGTGACTTTTATCTTGCAGGTTCCCTTGAACCAATCGCAGGTCGTGTTCCTTCAAGGGTTGAAGATGACCAGAGAGTTCGCGTTTACGCTATGTCAGACGGCTCAGGCGGAACAATGGTTCACGCTGTTATTGACGGCTTTGGTCTTGCTCGTGGCGACGTTCAGACAATCCGTGCTCAGTTTGAAGATTTCGCAAAGAGAAACAACGTTACAGCGGTAAACGTTTCTGTTCTTCACCAGCACTCTTGTATTGATACTCTCGGTATGAATGTTCCTCTTGCACAGGCTCTTATCTTCAATACAAGCAACGTTGTTACAAACGGTAAGCTTGAAGGTCAGAAGGTTCAGCTCAACCAGAAGTTTATGAACAACCTTTTCACAAAGACTGTTTACAGCATGAAGAAGGCTGTTACAAATATGAAGACAGGTAACCTCTACTATGGCACAGCAGACATTTCTGACTACATCAGAGATAAGCGTGACCCACAGGGCTTCGATGGTAACATCCACAGACTTCGTTTCATTCCTGATGATAAATCAGCAGAAACATGGATTGTTGAAGCAGGTATCCACCTTATGAGCTATGGTGCAGGTGGCGACGTGCTTTCAGGTGACTTCCCAATTTACCTTGAAAGAACACTTAAAGAAGAAAAAGGTGCTAACCTTGTTTACATTCAGGGCGCTGAGCTTGCTATCGGTATGAGAACTGTTGACCTTTGCGCAAAGTGTGGCTCAGTTCCTACAATTACTAAGCCTGCAACAGTAGGTGGTACATATTCAATTGCTTGTCCTAAGGGTTGCCTTAAAACATCTATTTGTAGTGCGTTTACAAAGGCAGACGCTAAGGATTACGTTAAGACAGTTGACCGTTGGAACACAATCAGCGAGTCAGGTCGCGATAACGAAACAGCATTGTCATACGGTAAGACACTTGCTAAAGTACTTTGTGGTATTAAGACAAATACAAAGCTCTCTCCTGTTCTTAACTTTGCTATGCAGGAGGTAAGACTTAACGTTACAAACGAAATTCTTACACTTGCTGCACGTGAAGACGTTCTTAACTCAGTTATTGTTAAAAATGGTAGCAGATACCAGCTTGTTACTGAAATCGGTTACGTAGAAATGGGTAACTCAGTAGCTATGTTCCTTTGCCCTGGTGAGGTTGATCCTCTCATCGTTTATGGTGGAGCTAAATCAGGTGACGCTGCTTGGACAGGTGGCGAATGGAATCTTCCTGCACTTAAAGAGTTAACCAAATGCAAAAACGTTATGGTTACAGGTCTTTGTAACGACCAGGCAGGTTACATTCTCAGAGATAATGAATACCACTCACTTCTTTCAGAAAATGAAGAGGTTAACGTTATCAGCACAACAGCCGGTTCAACGTTAGTTGGTGCATTCCAGGATCTTCTTGGCAAGATTGCATAAATAAAATAGTATAATAAATTTTATTACAGTCGAAAAGAATTGCCGTTATGGTGGTTCTTTTCGCAACTATAAAATAAGAAAGGAAGATGCATAATGAAAAGAACCAAAAAGATTTTATCAATGCTTTTAGCTCTTGCTATTATGGTTGGTATTTTCTCAACAATGACATTTGCTGTAAATGATGAAGATTATGCAATCGACAATCCATACGAGAACGTTAATTGGTCTTGGAAGCAGTACAAGGCAGATCTTCATACACACACAACAGCATCTGACGGTGAAGACAGCCTTAAGGATATGCTTGAAACAAGCTACGGTTATGGCTTTGACGTTTATGCTGTTACAGACCATGGTCTTACAAGCAGAAGCTGGACAGATGGTCAGGACGTTATTTACGGTCTTAAATTTTTTGTTGATATGAGAAAGCCGGGCACAGAAATCGTTGTGCTTGACAAGTCAGGCTTAACCTTCGAGGGCGACACATACAACGTTATAACTGAAAAGGGTAACGACTATTACTACCAGGTTAAAAATGGTAAAATAGGTCACAAAATGCTCAGAGTACCATATGGTATTGAAAACAATCCGACCTCACTTAACAATGCACACGTAAACTCATGGTTTGTAGACTATGGTCATGGTCTTGTTGGTGGTACAAGTGATTACGAAACACCTATTAAAGCTGTTGACGAATTAGGTGGACTTTCTGTTATTAACCATCCGGGTGAGTACACAAACGCACGTGACGAAAAGTACACAGAGGATGCTTACGACAGCAGCTACGGCTACAGCTACTACATCAACAAGTTTGAAAACCTTCTTTTAAAATATCCTTCCTGCATAGGTATCGATATTAACTCAAAGGGTGACTCAAGAACTCGTTTCGACAGAAAGCTTTGGGATATTATGCTTATGGACCTTGCTCCTGCAGGCAGAAATGTTTTAGCTATTGCTACAAGTGATGCTCACAGAACAACTGCATTGTACACAGGCTACACAAGAATGCTTATGCCTGTAAACACAGCAGACGCTCTTAAAGCTTGTATGAAGAATGGCGAATTCTTCGCAGCAAGCAGATGCTTAGGCAACCACGACGAGCTTGTTACATACGCAAACTACCTTCTCAAGTACGGCTCTGAAGAAGCAAAGGCAGCAATGAAGGACGTTCTTGAAAGACAGAAGGAAGACTACGACGCAAAGTATGAAGCAGACTATGTAACAGATGCTCCATACGTAAAGGGCGTTGCTGTTGACGAAAAGAACGATACAATTACTCTTAAAACATCAGGTGAATGGTGCGTTCGTTGGATTTCTAATGGTAAGACAGTTGCTTGGGGCAAAACTATTGACCTCGACAAGTTCAGCGATAAAATCGGCAGCTATGTAAGAGCTGAGATTTTCGGTAAGGGTGGTATTACATATACTCAGGCATTCCTTCTTGATTATGATGATGCTCCTGTTGCTGAAAACAAAACAGATTCTCCTGACCTCTGGATGCTTGCAAGCTTCATTCCTGATACACTTGTAAGGTTCCTCGCAGAGCTTCCTCTCTTCAAATATCTTTGGGTAATGCTCAACTAATCAAACAGTTACTTAAGGGCTGAAAAAACGGTAAGTTTTTTCAGCTCTTTTTATTTTGTAAAATCGTTGTAATATTATAATGTATATGGTAAAATGAATTAAATATTTTTAAAAGAGGTACATGTTATGAATGCTATAATTACGGTTGTTGGTAAAGATAAGGTTGGCATTATGGCAGGCGTTTGCGTTGAGCTTCAGAAGCTTAATGTTAATATTCTTGACATTAGTCAGACTGTTCTTCACAACGATATATTCACTATGAATATGCTTGTAGATATTTCAAAAGCAAACGTAGAGTACGATAAAATTGTTGATGCTCTTTCTGCTTGTGGTGACAATTTAGGCGTCAGCATCAGAATTCAGCGTGAAGAAATTTTTGACGCTATGCACAAAATCTGAGTTTAACCCTTAGAGGTGAATTATGTTAAATCAAAGAGAAATTTTAGAAACCCTTAATATGATAGATAATCAGCATCTTGATATCCGTACCATTACTATGGGTATTTCTTTAAGAAACTGTGCTCATCCCGATGCTAAAATCTGCGCACAGAAGATGTATGATAAAATAACAAAATACGCAGAAAACCTTGTTAAAACAGGTGAAGATCTTGAAAGAGAAATGGGTATCCCCATAATCAACAAGCGTATTTCCGTAACTCCTATTGCTATTGCTGCAGAAAGCTGTGAAACCGAAGATTATTCAATTTTCGCAAAAGCGATGGATAATGCTGCAAAGGAATGTGGTGTTAACTTTATAGGTGGCTTTTCTGCACTTGTGCAAAAGGGCTTTACAATAGGTGACAGGCGCCTTATCAAGTCAATTCCTGAAGCACTTGCAACAACCGATTTTGTTTGCTCTTCAGTAAACATAGGCTCAACAAGGGCAGGTATCAATATGGATGCCGTTAAGCTTATGGGACAGGTGATTAAAAAGACTGCACACATTACCGAGGACAGAGATGGTTTCGGTTGTGCAAAGCTTGTTGTTTTCTGTAATGCAGTTGAAGATAATCCGTTTATGGCAGGTGCCTTCCATGGTGTAGGTGAGCCTGAGTGTGCAATTAACGTTGGTGTTTCAGGACCAGGTGTTGTTTACAATGCACTTAAAGATGTTAAAGGTCAGTCCTTTGATGTTGTTGCAGAAACAATTAAAAAGACTGCCTTCAAAATTACAAGAATGGGTCAGCTTATGGCAAGTGAAGCGTCAAAAAGACTTGGTGCAGAGTTTGGTATTGTTGACTTAAGCCTTGCACCAACACCTGCAACAGGTGACTCTGTAGCGCGAATTCTTGAAGAAATCGGTGTAGAGGTTTGTGGTACACACGGTACAACTGCAGCACTTGCAATGCTTAACGATGCAGTTAAAAAGGGTGGTGTTATGGCATCCTCACACGTTGGTGGTCTTTCAGGTGCGTTTATTCCTGTTTCAGAGGATGAGGGTATGATTGCAGCTGCTGAAAAAGGCGTGTTGACTCTTGATAAGCTTGAGGCAATGACTTGTGTTTGCTCTGTTGGTCTTGATATGATTGCTGTACCCGGTGACACAACAGCTGAAACAATTTCTGCAATTATTGCAGACGAAGCAGCAATCGGTATGATTAACAATAAAACAACTGCAGTAAGAATTATTCCTGCACCCGGCAAAAAAGTTGGTGACTCCATTGAAATGGGTGGACTTTTAGGTACAGCACCTGTAATGCCTGTTCACAATGAGGGTAGTGCAGATTTTATAAACCGTGGGGGCAGAATCCCTGCACCACTTAACAGTCTTAAAAACTAATTAGGATATTTCGGGGGTATAGATTATGGTTTTAACAGAACATTTTAAAGAGGCGGAAAAGAGATTAGAATTTCCAAAAGAGGCAGTAGCTCTTTTCGAGAAAATTGCAAAAAGAATTGACGGAAGCCAGTTCTTTACTGCAAAGTTTGAAGAAGCAAAAAAGCTTGTGCTTGAGCACGAAAACGGTAGACTTGACCCTGCCTTGAAAAAGTTGGATAAGCTTGCAGTTCTTTACGGTATAAAGAACTATTCTCTTCATATGGTTTTCCTTCTTAGCCTTACAGAGGACGTGCTTGCAAGGTACAGAGAAAAGGGTATTTCAGAAGATATTTACTGGGCATCTGTAATGGACCTTAAGTACAAATTCAAAGAATGTGTTGAGTGTAAGGAATGTTTCGGTACCTTCGTTGCAGGCTGGAACTCAGGCTTTATTTGCCTTAACCGTTTTGCTCTTGGCAGATTCCAGTTTGAATACACAACCTGGGGTGGTGACGATTACACTTCTTCATCAGGTGTAACAGTTAAAAAAGGTGACAAAACAGTTGGTTTCCACATTCCTTCATCAGGTGTGCCGCTTACAGATGAGGTTCGTCTTGACGCTTATAAGAAGGCATACGAGTTCTTCAAGGAACAAAGAAGAGAAGACGGTCTTATGATTTTCGAATGTGGCTCATGGCTTATTTATGAAGATTACAAAACCTTCCTTCCTGAAAATTCAAATACAGTTAAATTTATTAACGACTTTGAAATTGTAAGCAGTGAACCAAAAGATAAGTTTAACGATGCTTGGCGTATCTTTGCAAAATGGGGCTACAGAAATCCAAAGAAGTGGCCTGAAGATACATCAATGCGCCGAGCATTCAAGAAATTTGTTCTTGACGGCAATAAAACAGGTCACGGACACGGAATAATTGTATTTGATGGCGAAAAAATACTTAAATAATTTACGATATTTTGCGCCTGGCTTGATTTTTTATTCTCAGCGTATCACATACGCCGTCGAATTTTAAATCTTCGCCATGCATCAAAATCTCGTAAATTATTACCTCTCAGAGAGTATTATGGTAACGACGTGGTTTTGTCATAGTCGCTGTATCTTAATACAGCTTCGGGTATCAAAACTGCGTTCTTCATCAAAATCTCGAAAATTATTACTTCTCAGTAAGTTTCAAGCTTCGCGACAGCGTTCCGAAACCCCTCACTCCTAAGTGAAATAAAAGCATCGGCTCCAAATGGAGCCGATGCTTTTATTTCTCTATTGCTGCTTTTTTCATATTTATTTTGCGAAGGATTGCAGAATCGAATTTTGGTGTGCGATCGTAACGGTAAATGCCGTTCAATTCCTGCTCAACGTCTGTAAGCTGTGTGTAGCAGAAGCCCAGCATTTTTGGATTATCAATAAGTGCAGTTGTAAGTCCATCGTATCTCTCGTAAAATTCTTCAAGAGAAGTTGCAGCATTGCCGTAGCCCCATGCCTTTTCTCTGTCGTTTTCGTCAAACTCACGAAGCTCAACTCTTATTCCACCATACTCACTCATAAATACAGGCTCGCCCTTCCATGTCTGACGATGCTTGTGGTTGTCAAAGAGTGTGTTTTCTGTAACGAGTGCATCATAATGCTCTTTGAACAACTTATAATCCTGCTCGTAATCGTGAACGTCGAAAATATCTGTTTCAACGTGGTAGTTACCGCTTGTGTCAATACAAGGACGTGTTTTGTCGATGCATTTAATTGTACGGTAAACAACTTTTAAGGTATCATCATCCTGCTTTCTTCCGTCTATGTCCCATGTTTCGTTATATGGGCACCAGCCGATAAGTGCAGGGTGGTTGAAATCTCTTTCAATTTCTTCTTCTAATTCAAGAAGGAAATATCTTATTGACTCAAATTGTGACCAATCAAGTCCCCAGTTGCCATGCTCACCCCATACAATATAGCCTAACTCGTCGCAGTAGTGAAGGAATAATGGCTCGAAAATCTTCTGGTGAAGTCTTGCACCATTAAAACCAACCTCCATTGATAGCAGAATATCGTTTTTAAGAGCTTCTGCAGAGGGAGCAGTGTAAATTCCGTCAGGATAGAAGCCTTGGTCAAGAACAAGTCTCTGGAAAACGGGTTTGCC